>JBGCEY010000017.1:0-4853 GCA_045106645.1 Ilumatobacter sp. | reverse complement strand
ATCGCTCGTAACGTGTTGGAGAACCCGGCCTGGTACACCGCGTACACCCCGTATCAGCCGGAAATCAGCCAAGGGCGTCTCGAAGCGATCCTGAACTTCCAGACCCTCGTGACCGAGTTGACCGGGCTCGACGTGGCCAATGCATCGCTGCTCGACGAAGCCACTGCCGTGGCGGAGGCAATGACCATGGCTCGGCGCCGTTCGAAGGCGGCGACCCAGCGCTTCTTCGTGCACCACGACATGCACCCCCAGACACTGGCGGTGCTGCGGACCCGTGCTGAGCCCGTTGGTATCGAACTCGTTCTGGGCGACGTCGACCTCCTCGACGGGAAAGATGCAGCGGTATTCGGGGCCGTGTTCGCTCATCCCGGCTCCAGCGGGCAAGTGACCGATTGGTCCGACGCAATCAACCGAGTTCACGAGCACGGCGGGGTCGCGATCGTGGTGACCGACCCGCTGGCGTGCGTGCTCGCGACCTCCCCAGGAGACATGGGTGCCGACATCGCCGTCGGCTCCGCCCAGCGTTTCGGTGTGCCGATGGGCTTCGGTGGCCCTCATGCCGCGTTCGTCGCCGCTCGAGACGGTGCGGCACGGGCAATGCCTGGCCGCATCGTGGGGGTGAGCGTCGACAGCGAAGGACGCCCAGCGCTGCGGCTGGCCCTCCAGACCCGTGAGCAGCACATTCGCCGCGAGAAGGCCACGTCGAACATCTGCACTGCTCAGGTGCTGCTGGCGAACATTGCCGGGCTCTACGCTGCATGGCACGGGAGAGACGGGCTCAATCGGATTGCCGAACGAGTGCAGCGCCTCACCTCGATCGCAGCCGCCGGACTGGTCGCCGGCGGCCTCCAGATCGGCAACGACACCTGGTTCGACACGCTCACGGTGTCCGACGCAACCCGCAGCGCCGATGTGCTGATGGCGGACGCACTCGCCGCCGGCTTCAACGTCCGCCGGGTGAACGACGCAGCGATCGGCGTCACGTTCGACGAAACCAGCACGCTCGCAACGGTCGCATCGATCGTTGCTGCGCTCGGTGGTGTGCCGGTCGCGGAAACTCAGTGTGACTCGGTCGCTGACGGGTTGAATGACGCACTTCGGCGCACCGACGAGTTTCTCACCCAGTCCGTGTTCGAGCGGTACCGATCCGAGCACGAGATGCTGCGCTACCTGCGCCGTTTGAGCGACAAGGACCTGGCCCTCGACCGCACGATGATCCCGCTCGGTTCGTGCACGATGAAGCTCAATGCCACGAGCGAAATGCTGCCGATCACGTGGCCGGAGTTCTCCGACCTGCATCCATTCGCTCCCATCGATCAAGCCAGCGGCTACGTCGAGATGATCGCCGACCTCGAGCAACGATTGGCAACCATCACCGGCTACGACGCGGTGAGTTTGCAGCCGAATGCCGGGAGTCAGGGTGAGTTCGCCGGACTCTTGGCGATCAGGGCGTTTCATCGATCGAACGGTGATGAGCAGCGCACGATCTGCCTGATTCCCGAGAGCGCTCACGGCACGAATGCCGCAAGCGCCGTGATGGCTGGCCTGGACGTGGTGGTGGTGTCATGTGACGAAGGCGGCAACGTCGACCTCGACGACGTGCGCATCAAGATCGAGCAGCACGGCGACCGTCTTGCTGCGCTGATGATCACCTACCCCTCCACTCACGGGGTGTTCGAAGCCGCCGTGACCGACGTGTGCGCGGCGGTTCACGACGCGGGCGGGCAGGTGTACGTCGATGGAGCGAACCTCAACGCCCTGGTGGGGCTTGCGCAACCTGGACGCTTCGGTGCCGACGTGAGCCATCTGAACCTGCACAAGACGTTTTGCATCCCCCACGGAGGCGGCGGACCCGGCGTGGGTCCAATCGGTGTCGGCGCACATTTGGCGCCGTTCCTGCCGGGCCATCCGCTCGACCCATCCGCGGCGGTCGGCGCCGTGTCGGCAGCACCGTACGGATCCGCAGGAATTCTCCCGATCCCGTGGATGTATCTCGAGATGATGGGCGCTGAGGGCCTCACCGCAGCCACCACCACCGCCATCGTGGCGGCCAACTACATTGCCGACCGCCTCGACCCGCACTTTCCGGTGCTGTACCGCGGCGAGAACGGCCGCGTGGCACACGAGTGCATCATCGATCTGCGTGACGTCACCAAGGCCACGGGAGTGAGTAACGACGACGTCGCCAAACGGCTGATGGACTATGGATTCCACGCACCAACCATGAGCTTCCCGGTCGCCGGCACGCTGATGATCGAACCCACCGAATCGGAGACATTGCGCGAAATGGACCGATTCATCGACGCGATGATCGCAATCCGAGCCGAAATTGCGCAGGTCGAGGCAGGCGAGTGGGCAATCGACGACAGCCCGCTGCGACACGCACCGCACACCGCCGAGGATCTACTCGGCGAATGGGGCCGCCCGTACCCACGCGATCTCGGGGCCTTTCCGGTTCGCAGCGTCCGCTCCTCCAAGTACTTTGCGCCGGTGTCGCGCATCGACGGTGTTCATGGCGATCGGAACCTCGTGTGTAGCTGCGAGCCGCTCGAATCCTTGGCAATGAGCTGAGCGAGTCATGCCAATGGCTCACGCCTCGGGACTCACACCTCCCGATACGTCACCGATACTCGACACAGGGTGTGGTCGCTGCCAACACCGCCAGAGAACTGGGGTTCGAATCGCACCGCGAAGACCTCGCGGTCATCCACGAACTCGGTGGTGGCTGGCGTGAGGTCATGGGTGACCAGCACGATGTTCAGCTCTCCGCCTGTGGCGCTTGCGAGCATGTCAGCCTCGTAGCGGTCGATGGGCTCCGGATTGAAGCTGCTCCGCACGAGAGATACCTGATACGAGGTCGAGAACGTGTCCAGCACCTCGGCTTCGACAGCGAGAAGTTCGGCCCCGAGCGGAAGCGTGAGCGGAAGATATTGAATGCCGGCGCTGTTCCACTCGCAACCGTTGAGGGCTGAGGGGGACCCGTTCCGGTATTGAAGTGACCGACCGTTGTACACGTCGGTGCGAACCTTCGACGCCTCGATCCGTGCCCCGAGTGCGTCGATCTGGGTTTGAAGGTCAGCGAGTCCGGAGGTCGTGTAGTAACCAACGACATCGCCGAACACGTTCACCGTGCCGCGGTTGTTGTACAAGCTGATCCGACCGTCGCTCGACAGCTTGACGTCGACCTTGTTGGGCGTTGCCGATTGGCCTGCGACCCAGTTCAGATTCGATGCTGTCGGGCGATCGGCATCGGACGGGAAGACGCTCAGGAACGACTGGGACGTCGGGTTCGCGATCGTGACGTTGAGTGACACCGCAGTGACGTCGTCGGGGAGCGTGCAGTCGCCCTGAGCGCCGGTGACCTGCTGGATGTGGGTGTCAGCGGCGGCAAGCGCAGAGGACCGTGCCCCAACGGTGTTCGGTGCCGGGCGGGTGTCGAAGAGTCGGCACGGCGTGATGGGCACGAAGGTCGTCTCATCGTCGCCCGGCGCTGCCTGTGTGCGCACACCCACGAACATTGCGGCGAGGAGGAGCGCGATGGCCGCACCGGCAGTGAACCACATGAGCGAGCGGATCCTGAATGTGATCATGTGCGCCACGGTAGCGAACCGCGTCGACGCCGTTCTGGTGATATCGGGAGTGGATGGCCTAGAGATGCAGGCCGCATTCCGTCTGGTCGGTTCCGGCGAATCGACCAGACCGCGGTCCGCCCGTCGGCAGCGTGGTGCAGGTGCGACAGCCGATGGAGTCGTACCCCTGCGCCAGAAGTGGATGGGTGATGATTGCGCGCCGCTCGATGTACTGGCGGCGGTCCTCGTCGCTCCACTGGGCAATGGGGCACACCTTGATCGCTCCCCTGCGGTCATGGTCGATGAGCGCAGCGTCAGCCCGCTCGGCGGTTTCCGTGCGTTGCAGGCCGGTGATCCAGGCTTCTCTGCCCGACAGTGCCGCGTCGAGCATCGTGGACTTGTGCGCACAGCACTCCCCCGGTCGGATATCAGCGCGTGGCGATGCCGGTGATTCGACTCGTTCGACGTCGATGCCGTAACGGTCTTCGACCCGGCGCACGGTGTCGACTGTTTCGGTGAAGTGGTAGCCCGTGTCCAAAAACACGATGGGGATTCGTGAGTCGACCCGCAGGGCGAGGTCGATCACGACTGCATCCTGCATCGAGGACAGCACACAGACACGATTGCGGTGCACCGACCACGCCCACTCGATCGCGGCGGTTGCAGTAGCAGCGAGCACGTCGATGCCGATACCTGACTCAATGGGTCGGGATTTCATCTCCTCAAGGTACTCATCAAAACCCGACCAATCAAGTCGAGTTTAGGTTCTCCTCGCCGTTCGGGGCTCCTGAAGGGCCCACTGCCACTGTCTGGTTCGAAGCGAGAGGGTCGAGCAGCGGACTCTGCGACGCTGACCGTGAGGATGGGGTCGCGGTAAGGTCCGGGCATGGCCGATTCGGATCCGTTGTCCCAGATGTTCAACCTGTTCGCCGCTCCCCTGGCAGCAACGGTGCAGTCCTTCGATCAGTTCCGCAAAGGGGTCGATCAATTCCAGCGCGGCGTCGAAAACTTCAATCGCACGATGGAGACCCTGAACGAGACCGCCGAGCGCATCAACGTGCTGTTGGCTGAAGTCGAGGAGCCGATTCGTGCCGCCGTGCCGCAGGTGACCCGAACGGTGAAAGCGGCCGACGACATGATGAAGGTCGTTGCCGGCCCAGCAATGGCGGTTGCTCCCGGTCTGGCAGTACTGGCCGAGACGCTCAACAACCCGGCGCTCAAGCAGATGCCGAATCAGCTCGGGCAGATGAACGACATGCTGGCCGACGTGACCACTCGCCTCGC
>JBGCEY010000016.1:0-57787 GCA_045106645.1 Ilumatobacter sp. | reverse complement strand
CGGTCGGTCCTGACGGTTTGGCTGGTCCTGCGGGTCCGGTTGGTCCTGCGGGTCCGGTGGGTCCTCCGGGTCCGGCTGGTGATGTCGGTCCTGCTGGCGGGGCTGGTCACGCTGGTGCGGCTGGTTTGACCGGTGCGGTGGGTCCTGCTGGTGAGGTTGGTCCGGTCGGTCCTCAGGGTCCGGCAGGCGATGTCGGTCCTGCTGGTGACGTGGGTCCTGCTGGTCCTGCTGGTGCTGATGGTTTGAACGGTGCGGTGGGTCCTGCTGGTGAGATTGGTCCGGTCGGTCCTGACGGTTTGGCTGGTCCTGCGGGTCCGGTTGGTCCTGCGGGTCCGGTGGGTCCTCAGGGTCCGGCAGGCGATGTCGGTCCTGCTGGTGAGGTGGGTCCTGCAGGTCCTGCAGGTGCTGATGGTGTCGATGGCGTCGACGGTGCGGTTGGTCCTGCGGGTGCGGACGGCGCAGTCGGTCCTCAGGGCCCGGCGGGTGCCGATGGCCCTGCGGGTCCTGCCGGTCCGGCTGGTGCTGACGGCGACGATGGCGTTGCCGGAGTCCAAGTCGTCAACGGCATTCCATCAACTGCCGGTAATCCGGCGTCGGTGACCGTCACCGCACCGTGCCCGGCGGGCACGTCGGTGCTGAGCGGAGGGTTCGAGATCGTCGCCGCTCCCTCGGGGAACCGGGAGCCACCGTTCATCCTGGTGAACCGGCCGACAGCAACCGGCTGGACGGTGACGGCCGAGAGTGGCTCGATCGTGCGCCCAGTCTGGACAGTCCAAGCATTTGTCGTGTGCGCCACCACGCCGTGACGGGGCCGGATCAGCTGGCAGCGAAAGCCTGACCAGCGATCACCGTGCCCCACACCTTGATGTCCTTGATGGTCATCGGGTCGACTTCGAGTGGGTCGTCGGCAAGCACCGTGAAATCGGCTGCCTTGCCGCACTCGATCGACCCGAACTCGTGGTCGAGGTGCAGTTGGTACGCCGCATCGAGTGTCACGGCCCGCAGCGCACTGTGCGCCGAGATCCGTTCGTCGGGACCCAACACCCGGCCTGAGGGCGTCATGCGATTGACCGCGCACCACATGGTGTGGAGGTGGCCAAGCGGCGTGACGCTCGCATCCGAGTGAATCGAAAACGACACGCCTTCGCGCTCAGCTGTGCGACACGCTTCCATCCGTCGTGCCCGCTCGGGGCCGACCGTGAGATCGTGATGTTGATCGCCCCAGTACCAGATGTGATTGGTGAAGATGTTGGCGCACATACCGAGCTTTGCCATGCGCCGATACTGCGCTGGCGATGTCAGTTGGCAGTGCTGCACGGTGTGGCGATGGTCGAGCCACGGGTGCTCGATGATCAACTGTTCGACGGTGTCGATCCAGAGGTCGATGGTCATCGTTCCGTTGCAGTGCGTGTGGATGTTGATCCCGCGTTCGTGGAACGGTCGGCAGATGTCGAGGAGTTGCTCGGGCGCTGTCATCCAGATGCCGTGGTCCGTTCCGGTGTAGTAGCCGGGCCAGTCCATCTTCGCCGTGAAGCCCTGGATCGAGCCATCCAGGATCACCTTGATCCCTGCGGTGCGGAGCTTGTCGGTGTCGGTTTCTCGGAGATCGAGGATGGCATCGGCAGCCTCCGCCCAGTCGGTCGATCCTGGCGGAAGCGCGGCGACGTGGCGCTGCAGAATACGCGCTGGGTACTCGTCGGCTCCGACCGTCTCGTGCCACAACTGTTGCGAGTCCGGGCGCTGCAAGCCGGCTGAGGCCAAATCGACCAGCATCGTGATGCCCTGGTTTGCACAGATCTGGCCGAGTGCATCGATTGCCGACGGTTCGTTCATGGCGGCGAGCACTTGCCGGAGCGCAGATCGCGCCGCGCTCATCATCGCGGGGATCTCATGAAGCTCGCCGTTTGGTTCGCCGTCTTCGTCACGAGCGATGCCGACGGTGGTCGAGTGCTTCGTGACTTCGTGTGCCTCGAGCATCGCCGAGTTCACCGTGGCGAGGTGAGCGCTTGCGTGAAACACGAAGATCGGTCGCTGTGTCGAGGCTCGGTCGAGGTGGTGTTTGGTCAGCCGCGGCTCGTTCGTGAAGTAGATCGGGTCGAACCCGCCCACCACGATCGGGTCGTCGGCTGCGGCACCACCGCTGCTCATTTCGTCGTCGAGTTGCACGAGGCGGTCGATGAGTTGGTCGTAGCTGCGAATGCCCGAAGCGGTGCCTTCAAGACGGTGACGATCAAACCAGCCGACATACGGCAGGAGGGCGAAGGCGCCCTCGAGGCTGTGGGCGTGAGCTTCGATCATCCCGGGAACGATCACGTGGTCGATGAATCGGTCGTCGGTTTCGTGCGGTCCCCACGAAGCGCATTCGTCGAACGAACCGGCGGCGAGTATCCGGCCCTCGCGCACCGCAACTGCCTCGACGGTCGGCTGCGACGGGTCCATCGTGACGATTCGGCGGGCCCGAAAGATCGTTGTCGTCGGCGCATTGGAGGGTTCGGACATGTGCGAACGGTAGTCGGAGGGGCTTCGTGGCAGAGTGGTCGCAGTGAAGGATGCAGCCGCCCAGACAATCGAGCGAGCGGATGCGTTGTCGACGAAGCGTGCGACGCTGCGCGTCTTTGCCACTCGCGGCTCTGCGCAGGTGTTCGTGACCGTTGCCGTCGCGGCAGTGGTCGTGCGATCGACGGCTGAAGCTCCGAATTTCGCGGACCTGACCGTGGTTGTTGTGACCCTCACAGCGATTGGACCGGTCGAGTGGATCATCCATCGGTGGGTCCTTCACGGCAGCCCTCACTCGTGGATGAGTCGGCGGCTCGGCACTGGAACTGGCCATCGTCAGCATCACGTCGACCCGCCAGCGCTCGACTTTCTCTTGCTTGCCGGTACCGATGCGGCTGTCTTCATGAGCCTGTTTCTCGTGGCGAGCGGCGCCTGGGCGTTGCCCCTGGCCGCCGTGCTCGGGGCAGGGGCGTTGTCCACGTACGCAACAGCGGTTGCGTGCGCTGCCGTTGGCTTGGCGCACTACGAGTGGGTGCACCTGTTGGTGCACACGAGGTATCGGTGTCGGAGCGGGTACTACGCGCGTTTGGCTCGAAATCATCGACTCCACCACTTCCGCAACGAGGACTACTGGCTCGGGGTCACGACGAACTCGGGAGATCGAGTGCTGGGCACCTACCCGTCGAACAAGTCAGAGGTGGAGCTGAGCGACACCGCTCGAACGCTTGGCTCGTGACGATTCAGACGGGGAACGCGGCTGACGCGTCCCCGTCGAAAGAAATGGCCACGCGTTCACCGCGTTGGCGCAGCACATCCGGATGGGTTCGCGCTGCCAACGTCGTGCCGTCGTCGAGACGCAGCTCGTAGCGCACGTCATGCCCGTAGTACTCCACCGCAACGATCTCCGCTGTTGTGCCTGCCGACAACGCGACTTGCTCCGGGCGGACCAACACGTCGACTGGTGAAGTCGCCGATCGGGTGTTGACGGTGACCCGGCCGAGGGTGGTGTCGACGAGCCCTTCCTCGGTGGTGGGGTGGCCAGGCACGAAGTTTGCTTCGCCGACGAAGCGCGCAACCCACTTCGATGTCGGCGTTCGGTACAACTCGTCGGGAGCCCCGACTTGTTCGACATGGCCGTTGCGCATGACGGCGACGCGGTCGCCGAGCACGAAGGCTTCGTCCTGGTCATGGGTGACGAACACCGAGGTGACGCCGACGTCGCGCAAGATTCGTGCGACTTCGGCGCGAACGTGGATCCGCAGCCCGCTGTCGAGCGCTGAGAAGGGTTCGTCGAGGAGTAACACCGACGGGTTGGGTGCGAGTGACCGTGCCAGCGCAACCCGCTGCTGCTGGCCGCCCGACAGCGTCTCGGGAAGCCGCTCGCCCAGCCCGCCAAGATCGACCAGTTCGAGGAGTTCGTCGACGCGCTTCGCGCGCTGTGTCTTGTTCTGTTTGATGTGGCTGGCGTTGAGGCCGAACGAAATGTTGTCGGCGACACTGAGGTGTGGGAAGAGTGCGCCATCTTGAAAGACCATGCCGACGCTGCGCCGCTCGGGCTTTATCCACGTCGAGGGTGACGACACCACGCGGTCGGCAATGGCGATCGAACCAGCCAGTGGCCGTTCGAGTCCGGCAATCGCCCGCAGCAGTGAAGTCTTGCCGCATCCCGATGGTCCGAGGAGGGCCATGATCGAGCCCGCTTCGATGTCGAGCGACACGTTGTTCACGGCGGGCGTGACGCCGTCGTAGGAGACCGAGACGCCGTCGACCGCAACAGCGGCGAGGTCGCGTGTCTCGCGAGTGGTCATTCGGTAACCATAGCGCCACACAGCTCTCGACACGTACGGTGACGACTTTCCGTAAGGGTTGCTTTACAAACCCTGAATGTCTAGCTTGCCGAGGGTGACAGATCTGCTCATCGGTCCGAGCGTCGGGTCCGAACTCGACAGCGCCGAACGGCCGCTGTCAGCAGCTGGACTTCGATCGAACGGAAACCGCACTGCTTGTGTTGTCGGCAACGCCCACATCAGTCACGCACAACTGGCCGACCTGGTAGACGAACGGCGAGCTGCACTCGGGTCGGAACCGGTGTTCACCGTGCTGCACGGGCCCAACTCGCTCGAGTTCGTCGTCGCCTACCTCGCAGCGATCGACGGTGGCCATCCGGTCATCGTTGCTCCGAATGCACGCGCAGCGGCAGAACTGGCCGAACGCTTCGGGGCGGCTGCGTGCGTCGACGCGCGAGATGGCGCCATCGTGCGCACTGCTATTTCGCAGCATGGCCGCACAGATGCGTGGCATCCGGACCTCGCGGTGCTGATGGGAACGTCAGGATCGACCAGAGCACCGAAACTCGTCCGCCTCTCCGAACGGTCGATCACGAGCAATGCGATGGCAATCGCCGAATCGCTGGGCATCACCGCGCGAGATCGAGCGATCACGTCACTGCCGCTGCACTACTGCTACGGCCTCTCGCTCGTCACGTCGCACCTCGCTGTCGGGGCTTCGGTGGTGCTCACGGACGTCGCGGTCGTCGACCCATGCTTCTGGAGCGCGGTGAAGGAGCACGGCGTCACCATGCTGGCTGGTGTCCCGCACACGTTCGAGTTGATCGAATGCAGCGGCGTCGAGGTGCTCGCAGCGCCATCGCTCAGGGTCGTGACACAAGCGGGCGGCCGACTGGAGCCAGCAAAGGTCGAGTCGTTCGCGGAGCTGGGGCGAACGTACGGCTGGGACTTCGTGGTGATGTACGGCCAGACCGAGGCAACCGCTCGGATGTCGGTGTTGAACGCCAGCGATGATGCGTCGGCGCGGGGAACCGTTGGCCGGCCGATTCGCGGCGGTCGCTTCCGCCTCGACCCCGTCGATGGCCAGCCGGATGGCGTCGGGGAGGTCGTGTATCGCGGTCCGAACGTGATGATGGGCTACGCCACCGAGCCCGGGCACGTTGCTCGTGGGGCCGATCATGACGAGCTCCACACCGGCGATCTCGGACGCTTCGACGCATTCGGAAATCTGGAGATCGTCGGGCGACGAAGCGGCTTCCTCAAACTCCACGGCAAACGAGTAGACCTGGATCATCTGGCCGAACGGCTGGCCACCGAGGCCGATGAGTTCGGAGAGTTCAAGCTGGTCGGGGATGATTCCGGCTTGGTGGTTGGGCTCCTCGATCCATCGGCGAGCGAGGTGGTGTTGGACGAGGTCGCACGTGAGTGTTTGGCTGGCCTGGTCGACATTCCGAAAGGGCTCGTGTTGGCGGCGCGTGTGCCGCAGTGGCCGCGCACGGCATCGGGCAAGGTCGACGGGGTAGCGCTGACTGCAGCAGTGCGAGAGGCATCGAACACATCGGAGTCGCTCGATGGTGATGCCACGGTGCTCGATGCTGCGGTGGTCGATGCCTTTGCGACGATTTTCGGCACGACTCCCCAGCGCCAGGCGAGCTTTGTGTCGCTGGGAGGCGACTCGTTCTCATACGTGGAGATGTCGATTCGTCTGGAGTCGGTGATCGGCGACCTGCCCGCCGGGTGGCACCTGATGACCATCGAGCAACTCGATCAACTCGCACACTCCCAAGTCGAGCGAACCTGGTGGAACCAGCACACCGCAGCCGTGGACACGAGTGTGATCGTCCGAGCCGTGGGCATCCTGCTGATCGTGTGTACGCACATGGGTATCTATCGCTTGGCGGGTGGGGCACACGCGCTGCTGGCCGTCGTTGGGTACAACGTCGCCCGATTCCAGCTGCTTCCGACCGACGTCTCCGGTCGGATTCGGCGAGCGGTCTCCACCGTTGCACGAATCGCTGTGCCGACAAGCGCCTGGATTGCTTTCAACATGGTGGTGGCAGGCGGATACTCGCTCGGCACCGTGTTGCTCATCAACAACTACACCGGCTCGCCCCAACGTCGAGACGGCCGATGGGAATACTGGTACTTCGAGGCGTTCGTGCAGATCATGGTGGTGTTGGCAATCGTGTTCTCGACTCGACGCGTCAGGCATGCTGAAAGGGCCCGCCCCATGGCCTTCGCCGTTGGCGTGTTGGCACTCACGTGGCTGTTCCGCTTCGAGATCGTGAACCTTGGTGGGGCGTACAACGAGATCTTCCGGACGCACACCGTCCTGTGCTTCTTCGCGTTGGGGTGGTGTGCTCAGCGAGCCGGAACGGTGTGGCAGCGGCTGATGGTGACGGGGCTTGCACTGGTCACCACGCTCGGCTATTTCGAAACGGTCGGGCGTTCCGATCAGCTCGATCGCGAGCTTCGAATTCTCGCGATGGTGCTTGCGCTGGTGTGGGTCAGCTCGGTTCGGTTGCCCAGGCCGGTTGCCGCGGTGGTGGGTCGAATCGCTGCGGCGTCCATGTGGATCTTCCTCGTGCACTGGCAGGTGTGGCCGCTGCTCACGCCGCACTTCGACGACCGCTTCGCATACGCACTCACGATCCTGTCGGGCGTTGTCGTGTGGAAGTTGGTCAGCGTGGCGTCCGCGGCATGGTCACGGTGGCGGGAGCGTCAACGCCGTGTCGATGTGCGCAGCACGAGCAACCAGGTCAAGGTGCCCGACACAGCGATCAGCAAGAGCGACGTGACGCCGGTTTCGGCGTAGAACCCTTCTTCGAAACCGCCCCAGATCTCCGTGGCGAGCGTGGAAAAACCAACGGGCGAGAGCAGCAGGGTTGCAGGGAGCTCCTTGATGGTGGCCAGCAGCACGAGGCCGGCGCCTGACACGAGCCCCGGGCGCATGAGCGGAAGATCCACCAGCATGGCGCGACGTCTGGCGTCTGGTTCCAGCAGGCGAGCCTGCTCGCGAACCCGCTCGGGCACGGCGCGCACCGCCTGTTCGGTGCTCGCCAGTGCCTGTGAGCCGAAGTGGATGACGTACCCCACGATCAGCAGCGCCATCGATTGATACAGCCATCCGATGCCTGGCGCATTGAGCGCAATCACGGCGAGCGCCAGTGCGATGACGAGGCCGGGGATCGCGAAACCTCCGAGCACTGCACCCGCCGCTGTTGCGGACACGAGTGATGGGCGGCGCGTGGTTTCGATCGCGATCGGAAGGACGACCGCAACGGTGATCACCGCAGCGAGCACGGACACGATTGCTGTGTTCATCGTCGGGCTGATCAGGTCGCCGTAGTCGACTGACCCGTTGCGAACGCCGCGCTGTGCCCAGGTGGCGAGGCTCACGACGGGAAGCACGAGGCCTGCTGCCAGAACGGCGCAGCAGGTGAGCGTCGCAGGAATGCGACGCCATCCCAGCTCGGTCGGGCGATGGGGCGCGGCAACAGCTTTGGTATCGGGAGCAAAACGACCACGGAATCGACGCTCCATCACCACGACGATCACGGCCAGAACAAGTAGAGCGAGCGCCGCGGCGAACGACACCGCGCGATCGGCCTGACGACTCGCGAAAATGACCCGGGTGAGCGTGTCGTAGCCGAGGAGCTGGACTGCGCCGAACTCGCTCAACGTGTACAGGAAGACCAGGAGTGCGCCGGCAACGATTGCCGGACGAATCTCCGGCAGCGTCACGCGACGAAAGGCCTGCCATGGCCCGAACCCGAGCATTCGCGCACCCTCCTCTTGGCTCGACCGAAGCGACGACAGCCGTGCGGAGACGGGGAGGAGTACGTACGGGTAGGTGAACGCAGTGAGGACGAACCAGCTGGCGCCGAGTCCTCGGAATCGGCGCGGTGGCGTGATGCCAATGGCTGTCAGCAGGTCATGGATCAGCCCGCCGGGTGCAAGACCGGCAATGAATGCGCCGGCGCCGACAAACGATGGAAGTACCAGCGGGAGGACCAGTGCAACTCGCCACGCTCGTCGCAGCGGAAGGTCGGTGCGCACGGTGACCCAAGCGAGCAAGGTGCCGATCGCGGCTGCTGACCCTGAGACGAGCACCGCCAGTTGAATCGTCCGCCACAGTGGTCCGTTGATCTGGGACCAGGTGTCGCTGATGTCGGCATCGAGTGCGACGGTGCGAACGACGACAAACCCCGCAGGGATCGCAAACAGGGCGCCGATCAGGATCCCCACCACGCCGAGCGGCGTTGGAGACCAGCTGGCGCGTCTCGCCGAGCGAAGCGCCGCAGTCCCGTTCATCGCAGCGAGTCTGCCAGCCACTTGCGCCGGCGCGACCGTCAGCTCTCGAGCCCTGCCTCGGCAATCATCTCTCGGGTGCGTTCCAAACCGCCCTCGAGTTCGTCGAGGTCGATGCTGCCGACGTCACCGAACACGGTGTCGGGCACGTTGCCGGCTGTCGGGATGCCCGGAGCGAGGGGGTACTCGAAGGTCTCCTCCGCGAAGTAGGTCTGGCCTTCGCTGCTCAACAAGAAGTCGATGAGCTGCGTGGCCAGTTCGACCTTGTCGGTGCCATCGACGATCGCCGCAGCGGTGACGATCAGCGTGCCGCCGGGGTCGCCGGGTGCGAAGACGTGGTTCTCGCTTGCAACGTCAGGGTTTTCGGCCTGTGCGCGGAAGTTGTAGTAGTGGTTCACGAGCCCGACTTGGACTTCGCCGCGACCGACCGCGGTCACGATGGCGTTGTTGTTGGCGTACGCAACGGGGTCGAGCGCATCCAGATCGGACAGGAACTGCGCCGTCGCCTCTTCGCCTTCGGTGAAGCGCATGGCGGTCACGAAGTCCTGGAACGAACCGTTGCCTCCGGCAACCCCGATCTGGCCCTGGAAACTCTCGTCGGCCACGAGATCGAAGATCGACGAGGGGAGCGTTGCGGGGTCGACTGCATCGCTGTTGTACACCAGCACACGTTGGCGCCCTGACACGCCGACCCAGCGACCGTCATCGTCACGTGTGCCCTCGTCCACCAGCGCCAGGGTCGCGTCCGGGAGTTGAGCGAGGTCGCCGTCGACGAAGCCCATGGCGCCGGGGCTCTGCGACAGGTACACGTCCGCTTCGGTGCGCCCGGCGTTCGATTCCTCGTCGATCAGGAGTGCCAGGTCGGCAGTGTTGCCGTACTTGACCTCGACCTCGATCCCGGTCTCCTCTTCGAACCGGTCGATGATCGGCTGGATCAGTCCGTCGCTGCGGCCCGAGTACAGGGTGATGGTGTCGCTGTCGCCTCCGCATGCGGTGGCGGCGATGGCGATTGCCGCAAGGGCAGGGACGGCGAACAGGCGTCGTTGCGTGCGCTTCATATCGCTGAGTGTATGCAGAAGATTCCTCGATGTGTGAAGGCTGCCTAACAGGTCAAGTTGTGCTGTCTCGACGGCGAGGTGTTCGGGGTCGTGTGAGAAGATCGAGCCCATGGCAGAGCTGGGTACACAGGGGCGACCGGTCGATGAGGTCATTGCGGAATTGACCGAGAAGCGGTCGGGGGACGTGCGGTGGGCCGACGGCAAGACCTTTGGCATGGTGTACGACGGCGGGCCATCGGTTCACGAGGTGGCCGAGCAGGCTGCACGGCTCTACTTGCACGAGAACGCACTCAACACGCAGGCGTTTCCGTCGCTCGCCGAGATCCAGCGCGAGGTCGTGGGCTGGACGTCCACATTGCTCCACGGCAATCAGCTGCCCGAGGGGGCGGCATCCGGGTTCCTCACAAGCGGCGGCACGGAGTCGATTCTGTGTGGTGTGCTGGCAGCGCGCGAGCGCGCTGAGATCGAACGAGGCATCACCGCTCCGGAGATGGTGCTTGCCGAGACGGCGCATGCGGCATTTCACAAAGCGGCGCACAACTTCGGGTTGACCGTTCGGATTGCACCCGTGCGCGAGGACTACACGGCCGATGTGGATGCCATGGCTGCGCTGATCAATTCGAATACGGCGCTCGTGGTTGGTTCCGCACCGCAGTATCCGCACGGCGTGCAGGATGACATCGCCGCAATCGCTGCGCTGGCCATGTCCGTTGACGCCAACTGCCACGTCGATGCGTGCATGGGCGGGTTCGTGCTGCCGTTTGCGGAGCGACTCGGCCGTGAGGTCACCCCGTGGGATTTCCGTGTCGAAGGCGTCACGACGATTTCGGCTGACATCCACAAGCTCGGGTACGCGCCGAAGGGTGTCTCGGTGATCCTGCACCGGTCCAAGTCATCTCGTAAGTACCAGACCTTCGTGTTCGACGGCTGGCTCGGCGGGTTCTATGCCTCGCCGAACATGCAGGGCACCCGCTCGGGACTGCCAATGGCGTGTGCGTGGGCGGTCATGTCGCACCTCGGTATCGACGGTTACGTCGAGCTCACACGTCAGACCATGATCAACGCCGATCGCATGCGAGCCGGCATCATGGCAATCGACGGCGTGCGAGTGCTGGGTGACGGGCAGTTCCATCTGGTCGCCATGGCTGCAGAGCCCGACAGCGGCATCGACATGTTCGCCCTCGGCGACGCGTTGCTTGCCCGGGGTTGGTATCACGATCGCCAGACCCCGCCGGACAACTTGCACTCCACGGTGAGCAACACCAACACCGGTGTGATCGACGACTACCTCACGGATCTCGGGGCGTGCGTCAGCGAAGTGACGGGCACCACCACCGACGACCGCAGCACCACCTACGCCACCCTCGAGTGATCGTTCCCGTACGGGCCGAGCCCGTTCGGTAACGACTGCTTGCGATCAGTTGACCTGCTTGTCGACGCCCTCCCAGAACGGTTCGCGCAGCTTGAATTTTTGAAGTTTGCCGGTGGCCGTTCGAGCGAGTTCATCACGGAACTCCACCCGCTTCGGACACTTGTACCCGGCGAGGAGTCCTTTGGTGTGGGTAATGAGGGCTGCTTCGTCGAGCGTGCTGCCGGGGCTGGTGACCACCAGTGCGGTGACCAGTTCGCCCCACTTCTCGTCCGGAATGCCGATGACCGCCGCTTCGGTGACCTCTGGATGCTGGAACAGTGCGTCTTCGACCTCGATCGACGACACGTTCTCGCCGCCCGAGATGATCACGTCCTTCTTGCGGTCCGAGATCACCACGTAGTTGTCGTCGTCGATGATGCCGCCGTCTCCGGTGTGGAAAAACCCGTCCCGGATCGCCGCGTCGGTCTGGTCTGGCTGTTCCCAGTAGCCCGCCATGATGGTGTTGCTGCGGGCCATGATCTCGCCTTCGGCATCGACCGCCATCGTCGTGCCGAAGCTCGGTGCGCCCGCCCGACTCAGCTTCTGTGCGCGTTCGGTCGGCGACAGGTCGTCGTACTCGGCGCGACTGCGATTCATCGTGATGAGCGGTGCCGTCTCGGTCAAGCCGTAGATCTGGACGAACTCCCATCCCAGTTCGGTCTCGGTCCGCTCGATCGTGGTGGTTGGTGGCGGCGCCCCGGCGACGACGATTCGCACTCGGCCACTGCCGGGAACGGGTTTGCCCTCGGCGGTGAGTTCGGCGGCAGCGTCGATCACGGCGTTCAACACGGCCGGAGCCCCGCAAATGAGCGTGACGCCGTGTTCCTCGACACGTCGCAGGATCTCGTGGCCGTCGATCTTGCGGATGATGATGTGTTTGCCGCCCATGGCGCTGACGGCGTACAGCATGCCCCATCCATTGCAGTGGAACTGGGGCAGCGTGTGCAGGTACACGTCACGGTCGGACACGCCCATGTGCCACCCGAACGTGGTGGCATTGATCCACACGTTGCGATGCGTCAGCTGCACCCCCTTGGGACGTGCAGTGGTGCCCGAGGTGTAGTTGATGGTGGCGGTGGCGTCCTCGTCCGGTTCCCAGGCAGCGGGCTCCACATCGAACTTCATGAGCACCGCATCGCTCTCTGCACCGATGATCAGTTTGCGCTCACACTCGACTTCGGAGAGCGCGTCAGCCAGCTCAGGGTCGACCAGCAGCAGTCGGGCGCCGGAGTGCTCGATGATGTACGACACCTCGGCGGCCACCAGGCGGAAGTTGATGGGCACGAGCACTCGACCCGAGCCCGAGACACCGAACAGTGCGGTGAGCAGACGAGCCGAGTTGTGGCTGACCATCGCCACCCGCTCGCCGACCGCAATCCCGAGGTCGTCGAGTCCCGCGGCCATTGCTCGGGCGCTGCGTGCCATCTCTCGATAGTCGATGGCGCCCCAACTCTCGGCGGGTTGGTCCGGCTCATCGACGATCGCCGTCCTCTCCGGGTAAACCAGCTCGGCGCGGGTGAGGAAGTCGTTGACGGTGAGAGCAACCTTCATGGCTCCCACCGTAAGGCATCACCACCCCGTGAAGAAGTGCCAGGCACTTCTTCACTGGGGGCACGGCAACGGATGGCCGTCTTGCGACTGCTCAGCTGGCGAGGGTGGTGAGTGGCCAGGGTCGATTGCGTTCCGCTGTGAGTGCGATGTCCAGCAGAAGCGGCTCGGTGAAGTGGCGTCCGAGGACCTGCAATCCGATCGGCAAGCCATCGAGTTGCCCAGCGGGAACCGAGCACCCGGGGTTCCCATGCAGGTTCGCCGGGAAGGTCAGCTGGCCGTTGTTGCCCATCCCGGCCTTGATACCGCCGAACTCGGATGGCAGCGGCCCCTCTGAACCGAACGCCACATCGGGATTCGATGCGGTGATCACGAAGTCAACGCCGTCGACTGGATCGAAGATCTTTGCCATTGCCTGGTTCACGTCGGTCCGTCGCCGTTCGAGTCGAGACCGGCCTTCCTCGCTGTACTTCCCGTCGGTTGCCGCCAAACCGAACTGCATTTCGGGGGTCAGATCGTCTGCGCATGCCGGGTACAAGTCGCCGAGTGCGGCACGGATCTCGATCATTCCCGAGATGGACCATGCTCCGCCCATCGGTGGGATGTGGGTGTCGATGTCGTCGACTCGATGCATGTCGCAGTCGGTGATGAGGGCTGCGGCGGCTTCGTCGAGAAGCTCCCACATGACCGGCGAGACCACCGCACCGCCCCAGTCGGGGACCACCGCGACGCGGGCGCCGCGCAACGCTTCGAGGTTGGTTCCCAAGCCGGCTTCCCACCCGCTGACACGCGGAAGGCTCAGCGGATCTGTCGGATCGTGCCCGTTGCACACGTCAAACCAGCGTGCGGTGTCGCGCACCGACCGGGCCATGCATCCCGTGGTGACGGTCAGGTTGCCGTACTGGGTGTTCGGACCGAGCGGAATGCGCCCGAACGTTGCCTTGAGGCCCACGAGGCCGGTGAAGCCGGCTGGAATACGAATCGATCCGCCGCCGTCGCCACCCGTTGCGATCGGCAACAGTCCGCCTGCGACCGCCGAGGCAGAACCGCCCGACGAACCGCCTGGGGTTCGACCGTGCTGCCATGGGTTGTGGGTTGCACCGTGGAGCACGGAGCGCGTGAGGTTCACGCCGCCGAACTCGCTCGACGTGCATTGTGCAGCGAGTACGGCGCCACCATCTCGGCGGATCCGTTCGACTTGTGTTGTCGTGCGTTGCCCGATCTGGTCCTTCAGTGGGACGGAGGCTTCGTCGTACGGCCAGCCTTCCACTTCGTTCAGTGACTTCACGCCGATCGGCACGCCACCGAACGGCTTGGACACGTCAGCCGCTGCAGCCTCGGCGTGGGCGGTCTCTCGATCCGTGAAGCAGACAGCATTGAGGCTGCTTGCGTCGATCGCTGCATACGTTGCGATCAGTTCCTCCGTGGGGTGCCGGCGTTTCGCACGGAATTCTTCGACCAGCCCAACTGCGTCGCCCTGCCACGTGTCCGTGCCCATGAACCGACGGTATCGAAGCAGTGCCCACCGATCTACTATCGGCTCCGTCATGGACTCACGGAGCTTTCTCGGACTCGAATCGACGCACAACCGCTTTCGCTGGAAGCTCCCGGTGACTCGCAAGGTCTCGGTGGGAGAAGGGTTCTTGTTCGGGGGCTGTGGGCTTGCGGCCGCGATCTCGGCAATGGAGGGGACCTCTGGGCGGCGCTGCGTGTGGGCCACTGCCCAGTACTTGTCGTACGCCACGCGTGACGAGGTGGTCGATATCGATGTGACGATCGCCGTCGAGGGTCACGCCATCACCCAGGCTCGGGCGGTGTGTCACGTTGCCGACCGCGAGATCCTCACGGTGAACGCCGCGCTCGGAGATCGCGACTTCGAAGCCAACGGGCAGTGGGAGACGATGCCGCCCGATCTGCCTGCCCCGATGTCGTTGACGACCCGGCCGACCTCGCCGGAAAACGTGGGGACGATCACCGCACAGCTCGACCAACGGATGGTGAAGGGCGTGGAGTGGGCGGACCTGGCGAGCGAAGGAGACCACGCTCGACCCCAGGACGGCCAGACACTGATGTGGGCCCGAATCCCTGAGATGATCGCAGAGGTCGACGCCGTCACGCTCGCCATCCTCGGCGACTTCGTGCCGATGGGCGTCGGCCAGGCGCTGGGGCGACGCGGTGGCGGGAACAGCTTGGACAACACCTTGCGCGTGGGTCGCTCCGTGCCGACCGACTGGGTGCTGATGGACATTCGGATCCACGCAGTCGAACGCGGTTTCGGCCACGGTTTGGTGCACATGTTCGCTGAAGACGGCACGTTGCTCGCCACCGCGAGTCAGTCGGTGATCGCACGGTTCTGGAAGGGCTGATCAGGTCGCTGGGAGACGGTCCCACAGTGCCGCAAGTGCGTCGTCGACAGAATCGAGCTGACGCAACTCGGTCGACTCGCCACCGGCCAAGTCATCAGCCAGTCGAGCCAAGCCAGGATGAGTCCGGCGTGTCAGCGCAGCTGCTGATCGGTCGGGAAAGTGCTCCAGCGTGAACGTCATCGGCAAGAGCCGTGCAAAGTGCGCGAGCCGCACCATGTCGCCCTGAAACGGGCCCGTTGTATCGGGGGCGGCGTTCGGCGGTGACCGGATGGTGTTGCCACAGGTCGTCGAGCCCGGCGAAGAACTCGTCGTCAGCAGCGTAGGAGACGTGCGCGACCTTGAGCTGCATTGCCGACGCTGCGCACATGAGGCAGGGCTGCAGGGTGGTGAAGAGATGCAGCCCGTCGGCATTGAAGCGATCGAGCGCAGCGAACGTGTTCATCTCCGCATGGGCGGCCATGTTGCCCGACAGGACTCCGAGTGCTGGCTGTGTCTGAGCAACCCGGTTGCGTCCCACCGAAACGAGCGTTGCAGCTACCGGGTCGACGAGCGCTGCCCCGATGCCGAAGTTGCCGGCTTGCAACGATGCCCAAGCTTGTGCGAACGCCGCTGCCCACCCGATGCCGAGGCTGTTCAGTCGTGGCGGTTGGTCGCCGGCGTCGCGGCCCATTGCCTGCACGTTGACACCGTACCGGGCGTTGCGGCGCCGAGGTCTCGGTCGCAGTTCGGAGCACGGGCGACTCACTCGGTACGGTCGCGAGATGGCTCTCCCGAACCGCCCAGGCATGACCGTTCCACTCCCCGGACCGCTGCACTCCCATGAAGCCAAGCTGCACGAGCTTGCCGACATGGGATACACCGACATCTGGTCCGCCGAAGCCGATGGTGCTGATGCGTTCACGCCGTTGTCGATGGCTGCTGCGTGGGAGCCGCGGCTGCGACTCGGCACGGCGATCGTTCCGGCCTACACGCGCTCTCCAGCACTCTTTGCTCAGAGTGTTGCCTCGCTGGCCGACGCTGCGCCTGGCCGGTTTGCGATCGGCGTTGGTTCGTCGAGCAACGTGATCGTGGAGCGTTGGAACGGGGTGCCGTTCGAAGAGCCGTACAAGAAGGTGCGCGACGTCGTTCGTTTCTTGAACGATGCTCTCGGCGGCGAGAAGGTGAAGCAGGCGTACGACACCTTCGAGGTGAACGGCTTCCGGCTCGGCATCGTGCCGGAACAGAAGCCGCAGATTCTCGTGGCCGCCTTGCGCGAAGGGATGTTGCGTTTGGCAGGCCGAGAGGCCGATGGCGCAATCATCAACTGGTTGTCGGCGAACGACGTGGCGACCGTTGCACCGATTGTGCAAGGCGCCGGTGATGGCTCGGACAAAGAGATCGTGTGTCGAATCTTCTGCTGCCCCAGCCAAAACACCGACGTGGTTCGAGCGTCAGCTCGCTTTGCGATCGCTGCGTATATGAACGTGCCGGTGTACGCAGCGTTCCACGAGTGGATGGGCCGCGGAGATGCGTTGGGTGGTATGTGGGAGGCGTGGAAAGCCGGTGACCGCAAGGCAGCGCTCGCAGCGATTCCCGACGAGGTGGTGGACGACCTGATCGTTCACGGCTCGCCCGCCGAGTGCCGTGAGAAGATCCAGGCCTACTTCGACAATGGTGTGACCACGAGTTCGTTGGCAATCCTGCCACTCGACCCGGACTTGGATCACTGGCGAGCAGTTCAAGACCTGTCGCCATCCGCTGGCTGACCGTCGCACCGTCGCACCGTTGTCGAGCATCAAGATGCTCAGGCCGCCTTCGGGGTGCGAGTGGGCAGCGGCTGGCTGGCAGCGGCTTCACGGCGAGCCTGCGCCTCGGCGAGTTGCTGGCGGATCTCGGCGACGTGGGCAAGGCCGCGCTGGCGGGTGGTCTTCGACAAACGGAACTGGACCGGGGCCTTGGAATCAGCGAGTTCGTGGCGGGTGGGGGTCTCCGACAGCAGCGTGAGCTGCTGGGGTGCGGTGCGCTCGGTGCGGGTGGCGGTGCTGTTCATGTCTCCTATCTAAGCGAAGGGGTACCTCAGAGTTCGGAGAGGTGTATACATGCTGGTCAGTGACCATTTTCGTGAGCCGAGACGCGCAACGGGGCGGCGACCCGAGTGGGTCACCGCCCCGTTGTGGCGTTGATTGTCGCTGTGTGGTGAGCGACCGGCTGGATCAGTAGATCTCGATGAGGCCAGCAGCGCCCTGGCCGCCACCGATGCACATCGTGACCACGCCGTACTTGGCGCCGCGACGCTTGCCTTCCTGGAGAATGTGGCCTGCGCAGCGAGTGCCGGTCATACCGAAGGGGTGTCCAATAGCAATGGAGCCGCCGTTGACGTTGTACTTCTCGGGGTCGATGCCGAGCGTGTCACGCGAGTACAGGCACTGCGAGGCGAATGCCTCGTTCAGCTCCCAGATGTCGATGTCGTCCACGGTGAGTCCGTGGCGCTTGAGCAGCTTCGGCACGGCGTAGATCGGGCCGATGCCCATCTCGTCGGGCTCGCAACCAGCAACCGCCCAACCCTTGAAGGCGCCCAACGGCTCGATGTTCTGTGCCGAAGCGGCTTCGTCAGACATCATCACCACGGCTGCGGCGCCGTCCGAGAGCTGGCTGGCGTTGCCGGCGGTGATGTAGTTGCCCTCGCCACGGACCGGGCCGAGCTTCGCAAGGCCTTCGAGCGTGGTCTGGGGGCGGTTGCACTCGTCACGGTCGACCACGTAGTCGACGATCGACTCCTCCTTGGTCTCGCGGTCGACGAGCTTCATCTTGGTTTCCATCGGGACGATCTCGTCCACGAACAATTCCTGCTCCTGGGCGCGAGCCATGCGCTGCTGCGACTCGAGGGAGTACTCGTCCTGGTACTCGCGGCTGACGTTGTAGCGCTCGGCGACGATGTCGGCGGTCTCGATCATTGCCATGAAGATGGCCGGGTACTGATCGGTGAGCGCCTGGTCGACGCCACCGAGGCTGTCGAGGCCGCCACCGGGCATCGTGATGGACTCGACGCCACCGGCGACGGCGACGTCGACGCCGTCGAGCTTGATCTGGCTCGCTGCCACGGCGATCGAGTTGAGGCCCGACGAGCAGTGCCGCTGGATGGTGTTGCCGCCGGTCGTGACGGGGAGTCCGGCGAGCAGCCCTGCGAGGCGCCCGAGGTTGCCAGCGCCGTGAGCGCCGTTGCCGAGTGCGACGTCTTCGACAGCAGCCGGGTCGACGCCCGACTTGGCCACAGCGTGCTTGATGGCATGAGCGGCCATGGACATGGCTGGCGTCATGTTGAAGCCACCACGGCCGGCCTTGGCCAGTCCGGTGCGGGCGTAGGAAACGAAGACTGCTTCGCGCATTGTGGAACTCCTGGGTCTCGGTCCCGAGCAAGGAACGCTCGGTGACAACGTGTGACCAAGTTAGTCATCGGTAGCCGCTTCGATGCATTTCCCAGGCTCGCAGTACCGTTCGAGCATGGGACGACTCGACGGCAAGACCGCGCTGATCACCGGTGGGGCTCGTGGACAGGGAGCGGTCGAGGCCGAACGATTCGCAGCGGAGGGCGCGCTGGTGTATATCACCGACGTTCGCGAAACCGAAGGCCTCGCCACGGCGGAGCGCCTCGGCGATGCGGTCACCTTCATGCCCCACGACGTCACGAGCGAGGTGGAATGGGCAGCCGTCGTTGCATCAATTCTCGAGGCCAACGGTCGCATCGATGTGCTGGTGAACAACGCTGGGGTCTTGCACATCGGTCGAGCGCTGGACACCACGCTCGATGACTGGAATCGCGTCATCGCGATCAACCAAACCGGTGTGTTCCTCGGCATCCGCGAAGTCGGACGAGTGATGAAGGAGCGGGGTAGCGGCAGCATCGTGAACATCTCGTCGGTGGCCGGAATGGCAGGTCACGGCGCAGCACACGCCTACGTGGCATCGAAGTGGGCGGTGCGGGGGATGACCAAGGCTGCAGCACTCGAATTCTCTCGTTCCGGCGTGCGTGTGAACTCGGTTCACCCAGGCATCATCGACACCGAAATGATGACGGAATCCGGGGTACCCAACCCGACCGCAGGGATACCTGTCGGTCGTGCCGGCACGCCGGACGAGATTGCGAACATGGTCCTGTTCTTGGCCTCCGACGAAGCGTCGTACTGCAACGGGCAGGAGTTCGTGGTGGACGGGGCGATGACCGCATGAGTCTGCTGCCGGTCGAACTCCTCGATGCCGGACAACGCTGTGGAGCGTTGCTCAAGGAGCGCGGCGAGACCGTGGCTGTCGCAGACGGCAGCGCGGGCGGCCTCGTCTCCACTGCGCTGCTCGCCGTTCCCGGCGCATCGGCCTACTTCCTCGGTGGTGCCGTGATCTACACCCGCAATGCGCTCGACGGCATGCTCACCGGGCCGGTCGAGCGGCCACGAAAGCTGCGCGGCGCGTCCGAGCCGTGGGCCACACACCTCGCCAGAGCGTCACGAACTCACCTGCGCGCGACCTGGGGCGTTGGTGAAGGGGGAGCAACGGGGCCGTCGGGCAACCCGTACGGCGATCCGCCTGGTCACGCATGGGTGGCGGTGAGCGGACCGACCGAGGCCACCCGCAGTGTGCTGACCGGTGATGACGACCGCCTGGCAAACATGGTTGCCTTCTCGACCGCTGCGCTCAAACTGCTCGCGGAAGAACTCGCTCGCTGATGCGGTTGCGATAGCAGCGTCGGCGGTCTCGATGTCGAACGCTCGGTTCACCAGGTTCGGATGGCTCCTGTTTTCCTTGTCGGCGCTGCTGTTCGCATGGTCGGCAGTCCGGGCACGGGATTGGGTCGCGTTCGCTGGCGCGATCGCGTTCCTCTTGGCGAACGTGAGTTTCATGATCGCACTCTCCAAGAGTGGCTAGTTGCTGCGCACTGCGAGGGCGCTGCGCCGACGTGTCATCCACTCGCGCTCAGCGTCATTGTTGGTGAGCTCGATGGCAGTGTCGTAGGCGGTGATTGCCTCCGCAGTGCGGTCGAGCTTCGCAAGCAAGGAGGCGCGCGATGAGTGGAGGTACGAGTACTCGTCAAGCTGATCAGCCACCCCATCCATGAGCTCCAGCCCGGTCGATGGGCCTTCGCTCCAGGAGATGGCGGCGGCCTGGTTCAGTCGCAGCACGGGCGAATCGTGGAGAGCGATGAGCACGCCGTAGAGCGCAGCGATTCGATCCCACGGTGTGTTGTCGGCCGAGCTCGAGCGAGCGTGCAACCCGGCGATCGACCCCAGCAGCCGGTACGGGCCGATCGCGTCGAGTGCTGCACTTTGCCGGAGGCGAAGGAGGCCGCGTTCGATCTTGCTGGCGTCCCAACGGGACCGGTCCTGGTCCTCGAGCAGAATGGGCAATCCGTCGTCGTCGGTGCGCGCCCATCGGCGCGAGTCGGTCAGCAGAATCAGCGCCGCGAGGCCGAACACCTCGGCGTCATCGGGAGCGAGCTCGCAGACCAGTTCGCTCAGCCAGATCGCCTCATCGCACAGCGAGCCCCGAACCAGTTCCGGCCCAGCAGCGCTCGCATAGCCCTCGTTGAACACCGCATAGATCACGCCACAGATGGCGGAGAGTCGTTCGGGAAGGCGTTCGGCGGGGAGGGACTCGAAGGGAATTCCCGCGGCCGAAATCTTGCGTTTCGCGCGGCTCAGGCGCTTCTTCATCGTTTCCGTGGGAACGAGGAACGAATGGGCGATCTGCTCGGTGGTGAGGCCGCAGACGTAGCGCAGGGTGAGTGCCACCTGTGTTTCGGCGTCGAGGGCCGGATGTGCGCATCCAGCGATGAGCGCGAGTTGATCGTCGCCGAGTGTGTCGACGTGTGGTTCGGTCGGGTTGGCGAGTTCGACGGCCAATCGGGGGAGTCGATCTTCGAATCGTTGCCGTCGTCGGATCTGATCGATCGCCTTACGCCGCGCTGTGGTGAGCAACCAGGCGCCAGGGCGCTGCGGTGCTCCATCGATGCGCCACCGCACGGACGCTTCGGTGAATGCCTCGGAAACGGCGTCCTCGGCAAATTGCAGGCTGCCCGTCTCCCGCAGCAGCACCGCAACGAGTGGAGCCCACTCGGTGCGAAACGCATGATCGACGGGAGACGGGCGAGCGCGCATTCGGTCAGTCGGGGAATTCCATGACCGGGCGAATCTCGACCGAACCGGAGGGCGCACTCGGGATCTTCGCAGCCCATTCGATTGCCTCGTCGAGGTTCTCGGCTTCGATGAGGTAGAAGCCGCCGAGCGCTTCTTTGGTTTCGGCAAAGGGGCCGTCAGCGGTGATCGTCTTGCCGTCGCGGACGCGCACCGTGGTCGCGGTGGCTACCGGATTCAGTGCTTCACCGCCGAGGTGCTTGCCGGCAGCGTCGAGGTCGGCGGTGAACTCGAACCATTGCTGCATCTCGGCATCCATCTCCGGCGTGCCGAAATCGTGTGCGTTGGCCTCGTTGTCGTACAGGAGGAGTGCGTACTTCATGTCATGGTCCCTTCGTAGATGAATCGGGTGTCTCCCGATTCAACTACACGACGAACGGCACCGCCGACGGGGGACACTCTGGGCGAGCAAGTGGCGTTCGTTACGGGCCAGGCACGTAACGAACGGTTAGGCGAGTGGGCCCGCAGAGTCGGGATCGTGGAGGACTGCGCCGGTGAGGCGGTCGAGTGCGCCGACCACTCGGCCGACGCCATCGGCAGCAGCGGCGCGCGCTGTTGCGCGGTCGAGAATCTCCTGCCAACGCGCCTGCTCAGCGTCGCTCATGCGACCCGACAGCGCCAGGTACGCAAGCAAGTTCTGTTCGGCCTTGTCGGTCAGCGTCTGGGCTTCGGAGTTGTAGTGATCGTCGACCACCACATCGAGTTCCTGATCCGTCATGACCGGGACGATGCGACTCGCAATGCGCGCCATGTTTCGATACGAACCCTGCAGCAGGAACGGTGGAGCGACACGATCATCTTCAGCTGTGGCGGCGGACGCGATGTAGGCGGCATTCACCTTCAACAACACATCCTGAGCCCGGCGGAGCTTCGAGACCGCACGCACGGTTGCGTCGAGTTCCGCGCCATCCCAGGCGTGGTCGAGTCCACCAGTTTCGACCGGCTTGATCCCGGACGCCATCTGGAGCACTGCACCGAGGTCGTCGAGCAGCTTCGATGCATGAGGCGCAACGCTCGGGCACGCAGTGAGCGAGTTCTCGATGTACGACCGTGCGAATGCATCACCGTGTTCGCCCGAGACGTCACCGAGGTTGAACACGTCAGAGCGGTTCACCAACATGTCGGGCATCTCGAAGCGCCCGCCGCCGGTGGTGTATGGGTTTCCGGCCATCACGACGCAAAAGCGCTTGCCACGCATGTCGAACGTGGTGGGCTTACCATCCGCCACACCTTCGATCCGCCGGGTGGCATCGGCGAGCGGAATGAACCTTGACAGCAGTACCGGTGAGGTGTGCTGGATGTCATCGAGGTACAGCATCACGTTGCGGCCCATCTGGAACGCAAGGTTGATCTTCTCCACCTCGGCGCGCGCCGCAGCGTTCGGCGCATCAGCAGGATCGAGGCTCGTCGTGTCGTGGCCGAGCGCAGGCCCATTCGCTTTGACGATCAGCAAGCCGAGTCGGTCAGCGATCCACTCCATCAGCGTGGTCTTTCCGTAGCCCGGAGGCGACACCACGACGAGGAGTCCCTGTCGAGCAACGTCGGTCGGGTCGACCGTGCCGAGCTGACGGCCGAGGTTCGGTCCGAACAGAGGAAGCAACGCAGTGTCGATGAGGGTGTTGCGGACGAATCCGGACATCACCTGAGGTCGGTGCTCGTCGAGCTTGACGCGACGTGCTTGCTGCTCGACGACATCGCGACGAGCGTGTGAGTAGGCCGGCCAGCGTGTCTGCATTTCGGCGAAGAGCGCCCCGGCCCCTTCAGCCAGTTCATCGGTTCGCGTCACCAGTTCGCCGTTGACAATGCGTGCATGATCGGCAACCAATCCGGTCACGGTGATGGCGCCACCCTGGTTGGCGGTGCGGATCGACATCGCAGGTGTGGCGAGCATCGCTGCAGCCTCGGCGATGTCGAATGCCCGATCTGTCCGCGACTCATCAGCGGCGACGTAGGCCGCGACCCAATCCTGGGCGAGCACAAACCGCTCGACGGCGTCTGGCTCGGCTGCGAGTGCCACTTCGAGTTCTGCGACGCCGTCGGAGCCGAGATCGTTGTGAAGCTCGCCGACGAGCGAAGCGGCAGTCGACGATGCAATCACTTCTGGGCCGACTGCGAGTTCATCGATCAAGTAGTCGGCGGCTCGCTCGATCTGGACCGGTCCGAACACCGAGCGGTGCGACTCCGGTGCCGATGACGCAGCCACGAACTGTTCGATCTCGTGACGCGCTTCTTCGGCCAGTCGCATTGCTGGACCGGTTGCCCCCAACCGCTGGACTGCGGTTTCAGCGGCCGTGGATTTGGCAACCCAGCCATCGACAGCATCAGCATCGAGTTGTGACAACCACAACCGAGCGAGCCCGCGGACGGTGCCGGTGAAGCGCAGCAGAGGTTCAGCCTCCAGCGACGGCATCACCGCAGCGAGAATCCGTGCAGCATCCTGATCGTGCACGCCACGCTGGTAGCCGTCGCCGTGTCGGCGCTCTGCCTCCGCCTGGCAGAGCTCGTTCATCTTTGCTGGGTTGGCCGTGGCCGTCAGCAGTTCCTCGAGTCCACCCGGCCGAGCCGTCATCGACTCGAGTACTGCCCACGCAAGGTATTCGCTGCGCGAGACATCGCGGGTCTCGGACGGGAAGGATCGGCCCAACAGGTCCCCGAAGCCGTCGAGTTGTGCGCTGACGTCCACGGCGAAGTCCGTGCCCGTGATCGTCGCTGCGACCGCATCGTTGCCCCGCTCGTCGGAGCGAGAGGACAGCACCATCTCGAATGGCTGGTTGTTCTGGGCAAGGCGAACACCGCCCAACACCACCGCACCGTCGTCAGAGACCAGTGCGGCCTTGTCACGGATGCGTCGCCGAGCCTCCTCCATTGCGTCGCGCAAGCCGCCGCGCACTTCGGCAGCTCGACCTGCGTCATCGAGCGTCTCGAGCTCGTCAGCGAGTTCGCGCACTCGAGACGTGAGCTGATCGGTCGCGAAGAACGCAGCGATCTCCTTGTCGTCGGAGAACTCGCTGGCGCGCCGCGTGACCGTGTCGAGCAGTCGCGTCGCCGCGTCGACGATTCGGGTGGCTCGTCGATTTCGTTCGTCGAGCAGCGCAGTTCGGCGTTCCCCGACGACCTCATGCGCGGTCGAACGGACCTCGGCGATGGAGACGCTTGCGTCGGGATCGTCCCCGTAGCGCGATTCGAGACGCTCGATGGTGACGAGGAGCCGGGCGAGCACGGCATCGCACTCATCGGGGCTGGTCGCACCGGCGACGGAGCCGTTCAGTGTCTGCTCGACGAGGGCGAGCTCGGCATCGAACGCTGCCTCGGCTTCGGCAGCACCGAGGTTTCGACGCTTCGAATCGAGCTGCGCCGTGACCCGGTTGGCGGTGCCCGTGACATCAGAGACGCTGCGCACGATCGCGGTTCTCACGGTGGGGTCGCCGCCCTCGAGTGCCGACACGGTGTCGACAACCGCATCGAGGTCGTTGCCGATTGCTTCGAGTCGCTCGCCGATTTCGTCGAGTTGGGCCGAGGTCGTGGCGTCGCCGACGGCAGCCTCCGCCGATGCGATCTTTGACTCGAGCGACCCGAAGGCTCCCGGACGCGAGAGCACGTCGACTGCCCGCTCGGAGAGTTCCGAGACACCATCATCGAGTTCGCCGATCAGCTCCGTGACTCGATTCGTATCGATCGAATCGGTGTCGGCAACCACCGACATCTCGCCCCGAGCCCGGCGCAGTTCGCCCAACGCACTCACGACCTGGTCCGGCGTGGATGCGGTGGAAATACCGTTCAGGACCTGACGCACCGATGTTTCGGCAGCGGAGAGGGTGGCTCGTGCTGCTGAGCGCTTTCGCTCGACGAGCTTGTGTTCATCGAGGAGCTGTCCGGCAGTGGTGAGGACCTCGGTGGCGGCACCGTAGAGCCCCTCGGCCTCGGCATCGGCGAACCACAGATGCTGATCCATCGATCGGCGTGTGGCCGAAGCCAAGCCTTCCCACGAACGCGCGGTCGGGGTGTCGTCGTGGCTGAGGCGGACGATGTCGTATACGTCGCCGAGACCTGCAACGAGGGCTGCGTTGCCGACGCGCTGCATCCAAGGGTTGGCGTCTCCGGCATCGGGCACATGGTCGGTGTCGGCAAATGGCGTGCGCCACCACTGGATGGGATGGATCTTGGCCGGGTCGGCATCGGTGGCCTGATCGCGGAACAGCACCATCGAACCGTCAGCGAAGGTCGAGAACCCGTGAGCGCTGATGACCTGGGCGACCTGGCGTTTCACCAGGTTGTACGGCATGAGCAAGTAGTCCCCGGTGGTGCGACGATGGAAGACGTACAGCACGTCCTCACCGTTCGGGGCAGCGACCAAATCCTCGAACTGCAAGCCGTCGACGTCGACGTCGAACACCCGAGTACCGGTGGAGGTCAGGTGGAATCCGCCAGGGAAGACAATGCCCTCGCCTCCCGGCAGCAGCCGCGACGCCACACCGGCTGCGTCGACACGCTGGCCGGACCGACTCCGGCGAGAAAAAACATAGGTCCGCGGCGGTTCCTCGTAGAGATTGACCCGGATCAGCAGAATGTCGCCGATCGTGAGGTGGTCGACGGCAAGGTCGGCCAGCGACTGACCGCTGTTCTCGATCGACTCGTCGATCTCGGCGTGCGAACCGCCCTCCCCGGTTTCTACTCGTAGCTGAAGTCGTCCATTTCGGAACCCGACGAACACCTCGTCGTTGATGGAGACCACCGGATGCGCACCGGCGCGCTGGTCCTCCCGGGTTGCGGTGGTCCACTCCTGGTCGTGCGCGGTGGGCCACGTGTAGTCACGGTCGCCGCGTGCATCGACAAACGTTGCCATCCGCTGAGCGCCGTCGCCCGACAGGGTCCAGCGGAACACGCGAACGTCATCCACCCGGTCGCCGACCTGGAAGACCGCGAGGAGTTGGTTCGGAGTGGTTCGCAGGTCTGCGAATCGAGTCTTGCCGAAGAAACGCACCAGCTTGTCGAACTCGGTGCGGAAATCTGGATCGGCCAAGAAGTTACGCGGATCGTCATCGGCAACCGGTGTCAGCGTCGGTTGATCCAATGTGACATCGTGAGTTTCGTAGAGAGCGAATACCTGCTCCGGTTGCTGAATGCTGAGCTCGACATCGATGTTGAACCCGAGCAGCAAGAGGTCGCCGATACGCGCAATGTCTCGAGGAAGGCAGGCGAGATCGGTGGCCAGGCGATCTGCGCCGGTGAGCGCAAGCCCGACGGAGCCGAACGCGTCGACGCGCCTGGTGTCGATGCCCTGTGCGATTTGTTCCAGTTCGCCGGCCTGACCCGAGAGCCGTCGCCGCAGCAGGTCGTAGGACCCGCCGCTGAGCGTCTCTTCGATCTCGTTGGTGGGGGCGTTGGTCATGCTGCGACAGCGTTCGTTACGGGCCAGGCCCGTAACGAACAGTTGTGATGAGCCGGGCACGCTGAATGAAAGCGTTCGTTACGGGCCAGGCCCGTAACGAACGCGGGCGCCACGTGGTTCGATTCAGTCGACATCGATGACATTGCCGACGTTTTCGGCTCCGAGGCCACTCGACTCTACTGCTTGCTTGAGCTGGTCGATGAGCGCCGACTCGCCTCCGATACGTCCGCCGAGGCGTGAGACGAACTCGGCAATGGTGAGGTCGCGGATTCCTGCGGCGCCGACGCCCCCGACTCCGGCGGCAACGTCTTGAACCAGGTTGGCGTCGCCTTCCAGGTACGGCTGCATGAGACGCTGAGCGCTGTCGCTGCTGTTGAGGAAGCCATCGATTGCTTGGCCGTGACCTGCTGCGGACAGGATCCGCTCGACGATCGACTCGTCGGACACGATTTTCATCTCAGCGTTCGACATTGCCTCGCCGAGCGCGGCCGCAGCAGACTTGGCCACGTCGGCTTTGGCGTTGACTCCCGCCAGCGCGACCTCTTTGTCCGTCTCCAGGCGAAGGCGGAACTCTTCGTGCTCTTGGCCCGCCGAGGTCATGGCGCCCACGCCCTTTGCCTTCTCGGCAAGACCTTCACCTTCGCCAGCGAGCTTGGCCTTGGTGGCTTCGCCCTCGGCGAGACCGAGCGCCTGCACCGCTTCAGCGTCGGCTTGCTTCACTTCGACCTCGGCCAGCCCGAGTGCACGAATTGCGTCGGCGCGCTCGCGTTCGACCTGCACCTCGGCGAGCCCGGTTGCGGCGGCTTCGGCTTTGGAGCCTTCCGCTCGACGCTGCGCAGCGAGTGAATCCTGCTGCGCTGCGTCGGCGTTGGCGCGAGCCAAGATCGTGGCTCGCTCGGCTTCGGAGCTGGCGGCTTGACGGGCGGCTTCGGCTTCTTTCACCGTGCCGACGAAAAGCGCCTGCGCGGTTCCCTCTGCGGTCTTGATCTCGGCATCAGCGGAACGCTGAGCCTCTTCCACGACACGCAACGTGGCGATTGCTTCCTCTTTCTCCGCCACACCGAGGTCGGCTTCCACTCGACCGCGAGCCACGTCCGCGAGCTCTCGAGCTCGTTCTTCTTTCTCCTTGTTCGCCTCGGCAACAGCGGTCTCACGACCCGTGACTGCCAACAGACGATCGCGCTCGATGTTCTCGCCTTCGACCTTCACCACGCGCTCGCGGTTCAAGCCGGCGATGGCGACCTCTCGTTCGGCGTTCTCCGAGGCGACACCGATGCCCTGCTCGGCAGCCAAGCGCGCCTCTTCGGACTTTTTGCGTTCACCCTCTTCGATCAGTTTGGCGGCAGCGTCGGCCTCAGCTTGGACCGTGCGGATCTCTTGCTGTTGGCGCGCTTCGGCTTCAGCGCGGTCGCGTTCCATCTCGAACACGGCCTTGTCGGCATCAACCGTGCGGCGAGTGGTCTCTTCGCGTTCGAGTTGCTCGGCCTTGTTGGTCTCGATGTGTTGGACCGCAGTGCGCTCGGTGATCTTGCGAATACCGTCGGCATCGAGAATGTTGTCCGGATCGAAGTCGGCCAGCGGGGTCTGCTCGAGATAGTCGATGGCGACATCTTCGAGGACGTAGCCGTTCAGGTCCTTGCCGATGATCTCGACGATCTCGTCACGGAAAGAATCGCGGTCGGTGTACAGCGACTCGAACTCGAACTTCTTGCCGACGGTCTTGAGTGCTTCGGAGAACTTTGCAGCGAACAGCGTGTTGAGCGTGGCGATGTCCGAGGCTCGGTCACAGCCGATTGCCTGGGCCACTTTCTTGACGGCCTGCTCGGTCGGGTCGACCTTGACGAAGAACTCGACGGAGATGTCGGCCCGGATGTTGTCCTTGCAGATCAGGCCGTTGCCCTTGCCCCGGCGTTCGATCTGGATGTTCTTGACCGAGATGTCCATGATCTCGGCTTTGTGGATGACCGGGACGACGATCTGGCCGGTGAAGGTGACCACGACAGATCGCCACTTCGACACCACCAGCGCCTGGCCTTGAGGGACCTTACGGAACAGTCGCGACACCATGACCGCAACCAAGAAGATCACGATGACGACGATCACGATGACGACGCCGACGGCGGTGAGGACTTCACCCATGTTGAATCACTGGCTCTTTCTTGAAGTGACGATCACCGCTGGCTCCTGGTGGAGCCGGTCGGCAATCGTCGAAGATGTGGGGTTGGGACCATGATGGCCCAAACGGTGTGCTCGATGTGCGGGGATCTCTCCCCGCAGTCGCGCAGGTCGTGGTGGGTTGGCGGACGGCAGACGGATGCGGCGTGCTGATCACGACTCGCAGGTCCGATCAGTCGACCAGTTCGGCAGGGACGCGACCGACGTAGAAATCGTCGGTCTGCTCGTCCCATTCCACGAGCAAAGCGAGATCGCCTCGTTTGAGTTCGCCGGGTGCGACGCCTGTTCCGGCGGTAGTCCGCAGGTCGACGGTGGACACCGTGCCATCAGGCCAGGTGGCTTCGCCGCGCCCGGTGGACTCGGTGACCGTGGCAGAGCGCACTTCGGCAATGCGACCGAGCAGCGCTCGCTTCGAGGGGGCGGTGGTGGTGACGAACATCCGGGCGAGGCGTGGAGACAGCCACAGTACGAATGCCATGGCACAAAGCAGTGCAACGAGGCCGACGACGAGCGACCACACCACCAAGGCGGTTCCCGAACGGTCGTCGAGCAGGAACACGCTTGCGAGTACCGAGACGAACCAGCCGGACAGTGCGAACACCGTGAGCACCAGTGTGGTGGGAACCTCGGAGAGGTTCAGCGGCTCGAGGGCGTCGTCGAGCACGCCGTCCGCTCCGTCGATCTCGATGTCGAGAACGCCAGCGACCGAAAGCAGCCACATGCACCCAGCGATGACGAGCAGTGCGGAAAAAATGACGGTCGGGAGCTCGATTGATGCACGCACGACGTCGGTCATGTCTTCAAGATGCCACAGTCTCGAGCGCTTCGGACCGGTCCGGATCCGAAAACACCAAACCGTTACAATGCTGACACGGTGCGACTCAGCATCTTCATGGTGGCCATGTCGAACTGTGGCCGAGTCGCCAAGCCGATCCCCATCATGACTTCGGCCTGATCGATCGGCACGGGGCGAGCAAGCAAGAAGCCCTGTCCTCGGTCGCAGCCCTGCTCACGTAGGTGTTCGAGTTGTCCGACGTCTTCGATACCTTCGGCGACAACCGAGACCTCGAGTGCCTCGGCGATGGTCAACAGCGCATCGAGCACGCTGGTGTCTGCCTGTCGACCGTTGCCGATCTTCGAGACGAACTCACGGTCGATCTTGAGGGTGTCGATCGGAAGTTGCTGCAGGTACGACATGGACGAGTAGCCGGTCCCGAAGTCGTCGATCGCCACGGCGATGCCTTGGCTGCGAACCGCATCGAGGATCATCGTGGCACGTTCGAGGTCGTCGAGCAGTTGGGTTTCGGTCAGTTCGATCTCGAGCATGTTCGGATCAGCACCCGTTGCTCTGAATGCGCCGCGCAGGTCGATCAACAGGTCTCCTTCGAGGAGGTGACGCCCCGACACGTTGACGGCGATCTTCGTCATGCAGAACGGATCGAGCTTGCGCCAGCGGCTGAGTGTCACGCAGGCCTCGCGAAGCACCCACTGCTCGATCTCATAGATGAGACCCGAACGCTCTGCAACGGGAATGAAGTCGCCAGGAGGAACGAGACCGAAGCCCGGTCGGTTCCAACGAACGAGTGCTTCGGCGCTCGTGAAGCCACCGGTTTCGAGATCCATGATCGGCTGCAGATGCAGCTCGAGCTGGCCCGAGCTTGCAGCCGACCGCAACGCGAGTTCGAGGTCGGCGTCGCGGATGATCGCGTCTTGGAGGTCGTTGTCGAAGATCTCGACGCGCCCACGCCCGCGACGCTTGGCGAGGTAGACCGCCGAGTCGGCCTGCTGGATGGCCTCAAGCGGTTGCAGCCCTGCTGCGCCGAGCCCATCGGCGTACATCGCAACGCCGATGCTGGCCGAGATCGTGAAGGCCTTCGTGCCGTTCTCGTAGGGAAGTTCGACCTCGCGAATCAGGCGACGGCCGAACGCCACGACGTCATCGACGTCTTCGAAGTCGCGCATCGACACCACGAACTCGTCGCCGCCGATACGACCAACGAAGTCGCTGGGCCGAATGGCGTCGAGCAGGCGCTTGGCAATCTCTTCGAGAACGGCGTCGCCGGCGAGGTGGCCCTGCACGTCGTTGACGGTCTTGAAGCCGTCGAGATCGAGGAACAACACAGCGACCGGCTCGTCGTCGCCGATGCGGCTAATGTGATCGAGGAGTGCGAATCGGTTCGGGAGTCCGGTGAGTGCGTCGTGATGGGCCTGGTAGGCAAGCTGCGCTTCGAAGCGAAGGTGTTCGGAGACGTCGTGTGCAATCACCGCAGTCAGCGGTTCACGACCGCCCTCGATCGGGCTGCTCGCGACCAGGAAGTGGCTGGAGCCATCGAGGTCTTCGATGATGACCTCGCCGCTGAGCGATGACAAGAAGTCAGAGATGGGCTGGCCGATCTGTGCGCTCCGAGCTACTCCCAGAATGTTGCTCGAGGACTCGTTGGCGGAAGTGATCAGCCCGTCGGCATCAACGGTCCAGATGCCGTCGGCGGCCTGTTCCACGATTGCCGTCGAGAGCTCCTCGCTTGCCTTGAGCTGCTTGGTGACCTCGTCGAGGTGTTCGAGTGATTGGCGGATCGACACGCCGATGTCGCCGGGGAGCTCGTCGGCATCGTCGGGCAGCGATTCACCGTCGGACAGCGACCGAATCTGGCGTTCGACCCCCTGCAGCGTGGAGAGCATGCCGTTGACCGACACCGTCAACATGCGGATGTCGCTCGGGCCGCGGATGGGGAGCGGGCGGAGGTCGAGTTCGCCGTTGCCGACTTGGGTCGCTCGTCGACGCAGCCGACCGATTGGGCGTAGCGCCGACAGCGAGATGAGTGTGCCGAGCAGCATGGTCAACGCCACGAGTCCAACGATGATCACGGTGGTCTGCGCGACGACGTCTTCAGCGTTTTGAGCCTGCTTGCTGAGGAGGTCGGCAACACCGATGTGCTGCGCATCCGAGTATTTCTCGAGCGTGTCGAGGTAGGCAAGGTGGTCGAGAAATGTCGAAGTAGCGACCTCGACATAGCTCGGATCGAAGTCGTTGTTGACGCCCTCCTGGGCGCTGGCGATGAGCACCTGGGGAATCGGCTTGAGCTGTTCGTTGATCTGATCGAACTCGACGAGCTGATCGGGTTGCAGCTGAGCTCGGTACGACTCCAGGGCTGCTTCGAGTTGTGCGGAGGCGGTGACGATCAACAGCGTCGATTCGCCTGAGGTCGTCAGGTCCGTCAGGTCGTCGAGAAGCGCTCGGCCGCGTGCACCGCCTCTGACCTGCACTTCACGCAGCGTGTCGAGTCGCGCTTGTTCGCTCGCCGTGTCGATGGCGATCGACCCATCACCGTTGGCCCTCGGCGCGGCAAGCGCCTCGCTGAGGGTGGAGTCCAAAAGGTTGAACACGCTGCGAATGTCGTCGCGGCTGGCGCGGAACTCGGACGACAATGTTCGTTGCGTTTCGAGTGTGCCCCGCAAGTAGTTGATGCGCGCCGCCAAGTCTTCGTCGTTGCTCAAGGCGATCTGGCCGTGCTCGTCGACGAGTTGTTGAAGGACGGCATCGAAGTTCGTGGCGTTGTTGGCGTAGGTCTGCTCGAGATCGATTCCGGTGATCTCGGTCACCGCGTCACGAGGTATGCCGAGTTGGTCGATGCGGGCGAGCCCTTCGAGCGCAAGCTGCTCCAACTGTGCCGGGCTGGTGACGGAGGCCACGGTCCTGCGTAGCTCTGCATCTGCGGTGATCGTGCGGGCTGCGTCGGCGTCGGCTTGTTCACGGCCGATCGTGCCGAGTCCGAGGTACACGATGGCGATCAATGGCAGCGCAAGCAGGATGACCAGGCGCGTCGCGATGGACCCCGCATGAGACTTCGAACCTGACAGCACGTCTTCGTCATCGGCACAAGATCCGGAGGACGTGAGCGTTTTCTGTCAGCCGAGTGATCGCTGTGCAGATCGCGAGCGCTGGGCCGGGTCTTGGCCGTAGAAAGCAACCAACTCGCCATACAGATCGGGTTCGTGTTCGACCAGGTCGAACGGACGGTTGAGGAACATCTCGGTGGCGACGGCGAAGAACTCGGCAATATTGGTCGCCGCATACTGGCGCAACACCGATTCACCCTGCTGCACACGCTCGAACGCAGGGGTGCACACGCGAGCCCAACGCGCCGCGGCTTCGTCACTACCGAGAGGCGGAGTGCCGTCGGTGAGACCGTCGAGCATGTCGAGTCGGTGTGCGAACTCGTGGTACACGACGTTCTGGCCGTGCTCGGGGCGGAGCCCGCCGCGGCGAACTGCCGCCCACGACAGCACCACAGGGCCCTGCGGCGTGGCTTGGCCCGCCAAGTGCTGCACGCCGTCACTCATGGTTCCTGCGGCGCTGCGGTGGGTGCCGCGCAACCGCACGGTGGAGCGGTGCACGATCACCGAGGTGACGTCGAAGAACTCGTCGATGTCGAGCCCCAAGAGCAGCAGGCATGCTTGACCTGCGATCAGGACACGAACCTCGTCGTCGATCTCCATGCCCTGGGCTGCTTCCCAGTCGTTCTCAGCGATGAATCGGGCAATCAGCATGCGCATGCGGTGCTGTTCGGCGTCGTTGAGCGTTGCCCAGTGAGCGAAGCCGTTGCGGAGCACCGGCTCCCAGGCCAGATCGAACTCAGGCTGCGGGCGAGAAAAGAGACGACGGACGAGATCGAACATTGCCGTCAGCTTCGCACCCGATTCGGGAGATGATTGGTCGCGCCGATGGTCAGCGCGGCGAGACGAGTGTGTCGCCAGCGGACTTCGTTGCAGCGGTCGGCGGTGGGCCCGACTTGACCGCTGCAGGCACCTGGTCGGTTCCGCCGAAGTACTCGGCGAGACGCCGATCGGCTTCGTCTGCGCCGAAGAGGATCTCGGCGACTTCGCGCAAGCCGGGGGAATGACTGATGTCGTGATCGGTGACCACGAGCTCGATCTTGGAACGGCGTCGCATGAAGTCTTCGAGTTTGGTCACCATCTCCGAACGAGCGGCCTCGTGCAACTCGATGCGGATGTAGTCGGCGGATCCCATGATGTCTTCCGCCATCGCTGGCTCTTCTCGAATCGCGTCGAGCATCGCAAACGCCCGGCGTCCGTATCGGCGCCACAGACGATCCGAGAGTGGTTCCACCTCCGGCTTGGAGCGAATGCGGTCCAGCTTCATCAAGCGGGCCTGGCGGAAGAACTCTTTCTTCGTCGCATTGGCTGGTTCTCCGTACCAGTTGTGCAGGTCACGTTCGAGTGGCACCCCGAGTTCCTCGATTTCGGCAGCGACCTCCTCGCCGACGTTCAGGCAGTCGGTGAGCTTGCCGCCGAAGATGGTGACCACGCGCTGTCGGTGATCGGTCTCGACGGCGTGCTTGCGCGACAGCTTGGTCCAGTCGACGTCGGTCTGGTCGCCGCCATCGGTCTTCACCACCAGCGGGCGCACCCCGCAGCGCTTGGCAATGATGTCGTCAGACGTGAGGGCCTTGTCGAGATCCATGCGTGCGTTGATCTGAGCGAGCAGGAAGTCGATGTCGTCGTCGTCGGCTTCGGTGAACGGCGTGTCCACACGCGTATCTGTGGTGCCGATCACCGAGCGGCGGCCCATCGGGATGACGTAGAACAGGCGCTCGGTGTCGTCATAGAACGCCAAGACCTTGTCGTGCTGCTTGGTGGTGAGGCGGGGGACCACCAGGTGAATGCCCTTGGAATACACGATGCGATGCTCAGTGGACATTCCCCACCCTTGGTTCGTCTCGTCGACGAAGGGGCCTGCTGCGTTGACGATGGTGCGAGCGCTGGTTTGGAATTCTTCGCCGGTGTCGACGTCGCGCAGTTGTGCAATCCAGCGATCCCCGTGACGCTCGGCGGAGACGAGTTCGACGTAGTTCGCAGCTGCTGCGCCGGCTTCGATTGCCGAACGCACGAAACTGAACACGAATCGGGCGTCGTTGTCGATGAGGATGCCGTCTTTGTATTCGATCCCACCGCCGACCGCCGTGGTGTTGATCGCAGGTTCTTCCTTCTCGATCTTCTCTCGCGACAGCAGTCGGGGCCACCTCGTTCCGAACTGACCGATGATCCAGTAGCCGAGTGCGCCGAACGCTGCGAACCAGGGCTTGTACGGGCCCTTTTCGTCCAGCGCCGCGTAGAAGCCGATTTCTTTGATGTTCGCCCTGTACGCCCGCATCAGCCGGTTGCGTGACTGGCAGAGTTTGAACACCAGCCACAACTCGTAGTTCTCGAGGTACTTGAAGCCACCCCACACCAGGTTGGACGATGCCTGGCTCGTGAAGTTGGCGAAGTCGCCGCGGTCCACGAGCGCCACGCTTGCGCCGCGGCCAGCGAGCGACGCCGCGGTGACGGCGCCATTGATCCCGCCGCCGATGATCAGCGTGTCGAAGCTGCCGTCGCGAATCCGGTCGATGTGCGTCTGACGCAAAGCCATACCCTCAGGCTACGCCAACGTTGGCGTGACGTCGCTTGGAGACGAACGGCTTAGCGAACCGCGACGACCGAGGCAGCAATCGCCACCACCGCTACCGCAGCAGGTGTGGCGTACGCGGCCCACTTTGGATACCCCTTGTACCCCGGCGCGGTGATCACCAGCGCACAGATCGAGCCGGCGACAACGCCACCGAGATGGCCGCCGATCGAGATGTTCGGCCACAGGAACGTGAACGCCAGGTTCATCAGGAGCAGGCGGCCGACACCGGTGGAGAACGGGTTGATGCCCTGTTGCCACATGGAAACGGTCGCCGCGCCCAGAAGGCCGAACACGGCGCCCGAAGCGCCCGCGGCCAACGCATTGGGTTCGAGGAGCAGCGCGCCAGCGGACCCGCCGAGCATCGATGCGAAGTAGATGGCGGTGAACTTGCTGCGACCGAGTGCGGGTTCGAGCTGGTTGCCCAGGATGAACAGGATGTACATGTTGAAGGCGAGGTGGATCAGGCCGTAGTGCAAGAAGCCGCTCGTGATGAGCCGGTACCACTCGTTGCCTTCGGTGACGATCGAGACGTTGCGGTTGCCGATGAGTTCGCCGAAGTTGCCGCTGAGCGGTGGCGCCCACAGCCCGAACCGCAGGTGTGCCTCGGTGGCCGACCGACCGAACATCTCCGCGAGTCCGTAGAGCAAGCCGAATCCGAGGAACGCTGCCACGTTGAGGCCGATCAGCACGTAGGTCACGATCGCCGGCTTGCTTGCTTGCCAATAGCGGGCGCGAGTTCTGAGGTCGGGTCGAGCGGCCTTCACACAGTCGCTGCAGTGGCTGCCCACGCTGACCGAGGTGAGGCACTCCGGGCACGCTGGCTTGTTGCATCGCGTACACCGGCGCCCAACGGGGCGATCGCTGTGGCGGTAGCAGACGAGTCCGGTTGCTCCGAGCGGAGACTGGCTGGGCGCCCCAGAAGGTGGCGGCAACATCGACCTGCGAGTCGAATCCTCGGAGTCTGATGATGGCAGCGGAAGCGGCACCGGGCCAGGCTACCCAGCGAATTCTGGCCGACTCGGAAACTCGATGACGCCGAGAAAGCGGCAGGCGCCTGTCGCTTCAGATGGTGTGGAAGTCGGTTGTCACGAAACCGGAATGACCGTCGAAATCGCGAAGTCGATCTCACCGAGTGGTGTCGGACGTCCGATCAGGTTGCCCTGAAGCATGTCGCATCCAGCGGCTTGGAGACGTCGAAGTTGATCGGGACCACTCACCCGTTCCGCCACGACGTCCATGTCGAGGGCATGGGCCAGCAGGATGACGGCCCGGACGAGCCGGATGTCGGCTTCTCCGGCATCGAAGGGGAGCGCCAAGGAACCGTCGAGTTTCAAGATGTCGGCGCCGACGTCGGTGAGCACCGAGAGCGCCTTTGCACCGGTTCCGAAATTGTCGATGGCGATCTGAACGCCGAACCGACGAAGCGCTCGGATCGAGCGGATGACTTCCGACTCGCGGCTCAGCAGCGGTGATTCGCGGGCTTCGAGCACCAGCTGGGCGGGCTGGAGACCGTGGCGATTGAGGAGGTCTGCGACGAGTTTCACGAACGAGTCGGATCCGAGCTGGAGGCGCGAAACGTTGACGTGCACGGCAAACGTCGAGTCCACGAGTCCGTCCTGGCGCCAGCCGCGAAGATCTTGCAGCGCCTGCCCGAGCACGAACTCACCGAGTCGGCCAATCGAGCCCGATTCCTCGGCGACCGCAACGATGGTCGCAGCGTCGATGTGCCCCACGCCGGGGTGATGCCACCGCACCAATGCTTCGGCCGCCACTGTTGCACCAGACACCGCTGAATGGATCGGCTGATAGTCCAGTCGCAGGACGCCGTCCTGGAGCGCTTGTGATAACGCGTTCGCCAGCTCGGCCCGCGTCCGTGCGGTGGAGCGCATGTGAGACGTGAACAGCGTGCAGCGGCCCCTGCCGTTCTCTTTCGACTGATACATCGCCGTGTCGGCGTTGCTGATCAGCATGGCAGCGGCGTCGTCGTCGTTGAGGGTCAAGAGCTCGGCGTCTGACAGTGCGATGCCGACACTGACCGAGAATTCGACGTCGAGCGCGCCGACACTCAAGTGGCCACTCAGCGCTCGGCGGGCCCGGTCGGCAAGTTCCACGGCGGACTCAGAATCGGTGACGCCGGTGGCGAGGGCAAGGAACTCGTCGCCGCCGATGCGAGCGATCTCGTCGGCAGGGCGCAGGGCCTGCTCGAGACGGCGCGCTGAGGAGACCAGCAGTTGGTCGCCGGCCTCGTGGCCGAACGCGTCGTTGACCTGCTTGAGGTGATCCAGGTCGAGGAAGATCGCTGCCACGTGGCCCGGACGGTCCCGCTGTTGGCCGATTGCCTGAGACAGCTGTCGCAGCAATTGATGGCGGTTGGCCAAGCCGGTCAGCGGGTCGTGCGTGGCCCGATGGACGAGCGCTCGCATCTGATCGTTGGGTCGGGTGATGTCGTGCAGAAGCAACGCAAGGTCGCCCCCTCCGGAGCGGGATGGGTCGTGCAGTGCGCTGACCGTGGCGCGTAGGAGCAGATGGCGACCCTCGAGATCCTGGTGATCCATCCGGCCATGCCAAACGTAACTCCCGTCGCGGAACACTTCCGACGGCACGTGGTCGAGGAAGGAACGCAACACACCGTCTGCGGGTGAGCCGACGGTGACCTCGGCCAGTGTGTCGGCGCCGAGCAACTCCAACATGGCAGTGCTCAGGTCATGGATCGCGCCATCGAGGCCGAGCAGTGCAACGGCCGTGCCGTCGTGGTGGAGTAGACGGCGAAGCGGGTCGGGTCGCTCAGAGCGCTGCCGTGTGGCGACGTTTGGTGCCGCGAGTGCCGGGTGCGTCAGCAGCGGCGGAGGCAGGGGTGAAGGAGGTGGTGTCGAAAGTCGTGTGTCTTCGCTCGTCATCGATCCCCGTCTCGATCAAAGCCCCGCCACCCGCATTATGTCAGACCGAGCCGCCAAAACGATCAACGAGTTGCGGTGCCTCGTGAACTCGTGGCACCGATCGCAACGGTCGCGATGAGGTCCAGCATCTCTGCAGCCGGCGTGCCGTCAGCGAGTTCGAGCTGCTGTCCCAGCGCAAACACCGTCAGGGTGAACGAATTGGTGCTGCCCGGGTCCGGACACGGGCCCGTGTAGCCGATGTCGCCAAAAAAGTTGAGCCCGCGGACTGCGCCTTGCGGGGTCGTGTCGCCGCTGATGCGATCGATCGAGGGTGCGATGCCGGCAACGACCCAGTGGATGAACGGCCGCCCATTGGAGAGGTTGGTCTCGTCGACGAGACTGACGGCGTATTCCTGGGTGCCGCCCGGCGCGTTGGTCCACGAAACGGCGGGCGAACTGTTTGCTCCATCACAGGTGTGGATCGCACCGATCGGCGCATCTTGTGCCCAAGGGGCGAAGACTCGAAATTCCCCTCCTGCATCGACAACGCCATCGAGTGTGGGCAGCGGGGCCGACTCGAGTGCGGGGTCCTCGAGCGTCAGATCATCGAGCGCTTCGGTGAGCAGCGGCGTGGTGTCGACCGGTGGCAGCGTGGTGGCGGACTCCGGGGCCTGCAGCGTGGTGCCGTCGCCGATATCGCACGCGCCGAGGGTGGCCACCAGCGCCGCCACGACGAAGAAACGGGTCGACCGGGTGCGCACGGAGGCCGAGGCTAGTGGCAGGTCTGCCAACAGCACGGTCAGACGGCCAGCGGCGTGGCGACGTCGATAGCGTTGGCGATGTGTCCGACTCGCTCACGATTCTCACCGTGCATGCCCACCCCGACGACGAAGCGTCGAAGGGTGCGCCCACGCTCGCCAAATACAAGGCCGAAGGAGCGCACACCGTGCTCGTTTGTTGTACCGGCGGCGAAGAAGGCGACCTTCAGAACCCTTCGCTGCGAGAGGAAGGTCAGCCGTTTCATGCAATGACACCTGAGCAGGAACGCGAGCTGGTCGCGTCCATGCGGGCGCCTGAGCTCGCGGCGTCTGCAGCAGTGATCGGCTTCGACGAAGTGGTGATGCTCGGCTATCGAGACTCCGGCATGGCCGACACGGAGCCGAATGCTCACCCCGATTGTTTCCACCAGGCTGATCTGGACGAAGCGGTCGGTCGCCTGGTGGCGATCATCCGTCGCACGAAATCTCAGGTGATCATCACGTACGGCGATGACCAGAAGGGATACCCACACCCGGATCACTTGCGCGTCCATGACATCTCGGTGCTGGCGTTCGATCGAGCGGGTGACGCAGCTTGGTATCCCGAACTCGGTGAACCGTTCCAGCCGCTGAAGATGTACTACGCGGTGTGGGCCAAGGCTCGGATTCTCGCGGTGCACGAAGCGATGCTGCGCCATACCGGCGAGTCACCGTTCTCCGAAGAGTGGCTCGAACGTGAAGGCCAAGACCATCGGATCACCACCAAGATCGAGGTCGGTGATTTTCAGTGGGCTCGAACCGGTGCATTGCGAGCCCATGCCACACAGGTCGACCCCAATGCCGGGTGGTGGTTCGGTCTGACCGACGAGCAGCTCGCGGAGACCTACCCCTGGGAGGACTGGATCCTCGCTCGCAGTGAGGTCGGTTCGATTCCGGACACCGACGGTGAGCGCGATCTCTTCGCTGGAATCCGCGAGGCTTCGAACGCATGAGCGTGCAGTACCGAGTGGTGGTCGCGAAGAAGGACGAGCGAGTCGCAGGTCCCGATGATGCCGATGTGGTCATCACCGTGCCGGTGGTGGACGCAGCTGCAGACGGTTTCGATCCAACCGTGGCGTTCATGCGCGGCAAGCTGAAAGCCGCTGGCAACACCGGGGAGATCCTCGACGTGTTGAAGTCAGGCGAGGCAACCACGGCGATTGCCGAACTCGTCGCTGCCGTCTGAGTGCCCGAAGGCGCCCGCTGTATCCACCGTGAAGAAGCAGTGAAGAAGTGCCTGGCACTTCCTCACTGTCAGGAGCGCATCAGGTCACGGAGTTCGCGGAAACCGATCATCACGGCGCCTGACGCTTCGAGCCGGTTGCTCAGTTCGCTGCTGACCACCAGTTCGAGATCCTCGATCCAGCCGTCCGCAGCTTCACCGGCGAACGAGCGCACTTCGGGTGTGTCGATTGCTGGTTGCACATGGATCTCGGTGACTCCCGGCTGCAGCGCGTCGATCGCGTCGAACACCCGACTGCGGCTGCCGGCGCGCCAGTCATGATCGAAGTGATCGGGGAACACCACTCCTTCGTCAGCGGCGAGTTGGCGAAACGGGAACCCGGCTTGATCGGCGGTGATCGTGGACGGCAGTCTGATCGGAAGTTGGTACTCGAACGCAAGCTCCAAGTACACGTCGAAGAACTCGGGCCGAAGTGTGATTGCCGAGAGATGGGGAGCCAGGTGGGTGACGTCGACCCCCCACACCTGTGCTCGTTCGACTTGGGCCCGCAGTTCGCGAAGGACCTCGGCCGGATCGGCATGCTCCCAGAGATCTTCGAGCGTGCGCGGGAAGCCACCCTCGCCGGATTGCAGCGTGGGGGAGTAGGTGACCGGGCCCCAGCGGTAACAGGCATGCTCGGAGTTGAGCGTCAGATGAACGCCGATGTCGTCGTCTGGCTGCGCATTGTTCGCTGCGTGACATGCCCACGCCGCGGGAACCATCAGTGATGCGCACGTTGCCGCACCGTCGTGGAGCGCTTGAAACACACCTTCGTTCGATGCGTGGCTGACACCGAGATCGTCACACGACAGGATGACCGCTTTCGTGTCGGCGGAATACCCGAGGCGTTCGACCAGAGAGCTCACGGTTCGAACGCTAGCTGCAGGCAGACCAGAGCCCGACGTCATCTGCTTCGGCAGCCCGCGCGGCGTCGACGAACAGCTCGGCGTACGTGGTGTTCGGAGCGATCGACAGCGGTGTGGCGAATCCCTGACGGATGATCTCGAAGTTGACGAAGATGCCGTCGTCGGCGCGGTACACGTACCCGAGCAGCCGGCCGAAGTCATCTCGATTGACGGTGTCGCGTTCGATTCGAATCGGGGTTCCAACCGGAAGGAGCGACGCTGCGTAGGCGCTCGCCTCTGGTCCGTAGCACTCGATCGGGGTGTCGGGTCGCTTCGTCTCGGGAGTGTCGATGCCGATCAGGCGAATGCGTTCTTCGCGTCCGTCGATGATCGCGTCGATGGTGTCGCCATCGATCACGAACTCGACGACCGCATTGGCAACGACGGCGTCGCGGGTGGGCGACGTGGTCGCCGACGGCGACGAGGTGACATCGCATGCTGCGATTGCGACGATGCTCGCAGCGATCGACAGCGTGCGAATACCGGGCATGGCCCAGGTTCTACCGGAGGTCAGCTGCGAGCGCGCTCGAACGCGTCGAGTTGCTCGGCGATGCGGCGTCGCACGGCTGCCTCGGCACACGTCGCAGCGAGTGCGTCGCGCTGCATCTGACATCGACCGAACCTACGCCGATCCGGAGTCCCGCTGAGCCCGGACAGCCACAGTCACCGGTCCAATGCAGAACGATGAGACCTGCTGGCTGGTTGACCGGGGACCGAGCTCAGACCCGCTGAATGAGGGTGCCGGTTCCGAGTCCGCCACCACAGCACATCGAGATGAGGCCGTAGTCGCCGCCGGTGCGCTCCAGTTCGTACAGCGCCTTGGTGAGCAGGAACGCTCCCGTGCCGCCGAGCGGGTGGCCGAGCGCGATGGCTCCGCCATTCGGGTTGGTCTTCGCGAGGTCGGCGCCGGTTTCTTTTGCCCATGCGAGGACGACCGACGCAAACGCTTCGTTGATCTCGAACACGTCGATGTCGTCGATGGTCATCTTGTTGCGCTCCAACAATCGCTGGGTTGCGTCGATCGGGCCGGTGAGCATCAGTTCGGGGTCGGTGCCGACCATGCAGCTGTCCACGATGCGAGCCATGGGCGTGAGGCCGAGCTCGGCTGCCTTCTCCTCGGTCATCATCAGCACGGCGGATGCACCGTCTGAGATCTGCGAGGCGTTGCCCGCCGTGTGTACGCCGTTCTCTCGGGCAACCGGCTTGAGGGTGGCGAGCTTTTCGAGGCTGGTCTCACGCAACCCTTCGTCTTTGGCCACCGTGTGTGTCGTCCCGGTCGGGTTGCCGTCTTCGTCGACGTCGGGTGCTTCGACGGTGATGTACTGACCCGCGAATCGATCCTCTTCCCACGCCTGGATGGCGCGCTGCTGCGACGCGAGACCAAATGCGTCGGTGTCTTCGCGGGTGATCTCCCATTTGTCGGCAATGCGCTCCGCGCCTTCGAACTGCGAGGTCTGCTCGTAGTGGTCGACATAGGTGGACGGCATGGGGCCGCCGAGACCCAGCTTCTTGGACCCGCTGGCGCCGATCGGGACGCGACTCATTGCCTCGACGCCACAGGCCATGGCGACGTCGACGACTCCGGAGCCAACCAGTGACGCTGCCAATCCCGTCGCCTGTTGGCTGGAGCCGCACTGGGTGTCGATGGTGGTCGCGGCGGTAGTGAGCGGGAGTCCAGCGGAAAGCCATGCGGTACGCGTGATGTTGAATGCCTGCTCGCCGGCCTGGCTCACACAGCCGCCGACGACCTGTTCGACCTGGGCCGGGTCGATTCCCGTGCGCTCGATGAGTGCCTGTTGAACGAGACCCAGGGTCTCGGCGGGGTGCATGGTGGACAGGCCACCGTTGCGCTTCCCGATGGGGGTGCGGACGGCATCGACGATCACGACGTTTGACATGAGGCGAACGCTACGCAACCTGCCCCTGTTGAGCGAAGTCGGCGAGCGCTCGTCATGTGGATCTGGGCGCGACACCGCCGAACGTCCGCGTTCTGTGATGATGGACGTGTGATGACTCAGCGGCGCTCGAATACCTCACAGCGGAGGCGTCGAGGAACGATCGCACTGGCGGCGCGGACCAGGCGTCAGGGCGTTGCGCTGCTGGTGGTGGCCATTGCCGTGGCAGCGTGTGCGACTGACCCGGCTGGCGTCGAGGTCGAGTCGGTGGCGAGCATCGTCGATGATGTTTCGGAGGTCGACGGATCGACGCCGGACGTCGACGAGGGATCGGTGGTGACCGAACCTGATGCTGCGCCGTCGCCTCCATCCGGCGTCGAGCAGGAGGAGGGGGAGGAGGACGATCCGCAGACACCGCCGGGCACGGGCCCAGCGGCGGGCGAGGGCGAACCGGGTGCCACCACGTTGGGGGATCCGTATGTCGGGGATTTCGGCAACGGCGGCTACGACGTGGTCGAGTACGACCTCGAACTCGACTGGGACCCGGACGCTGAAGTCCTGAACGGAACGGCGGTGATCACGGCCACCGCAACCGAGGGTCTGTCGTCGTTCAACCTCGAGTTGACGGGTTTCGACGTCGACCAGGTGACGGTCGACAACGCAGTGGCTGACGTCGACCGCAAGGACGACGAGATGACGATCATCCCGTCAGCAGCTCTGGCAGCCGGCACGGAGTTCGTGACCACGGTGCGGTACTCCGGAACACCGCAGAGCAACCCGTTCGTTGCCGGCGTCGTGGGAGCGCCTTCGGGGTGGCAGACGCGCGACGGCTTTGCCTATGTCGTCGGTGAACCGTTGTCCGCCACCACGTTCCATCCAGCGAACGATCACCCGAGTGACAAGGCGTCGTTCGTGTACCGGATCACGGCGCCGTCCGAATTGATCGTGGCGGCCAACGGCACGCTCGAGTCGAGTGAGGAGCAAGCGGGTTCGACCACGTGGACGTTCCGCCAACCAGCGCCCCAGACCACGTACCTCACCACGATCCTCATCGGCGATTTCGTGGTGGTGGATGACGAACCCAGCGCAAGTGGTGTTCCGGTTCGCAACGTGTTCGATGCCTCGCTTGCTGAGCGGGTCGAGCCGCTGTTCGAGGATCAGCCCGCCATGATCGACGCCTTCGAGGAGCTGTTCGGGCCGTACCCATTCGATGTCTACGGCTCGGCGGTCGTGGCCGATTCGTTCGGCGGAGCACTGGAAACCCAGACACTGTCGATCTTCGGCGTCGACGTGCTGGGGTTCGGCAGCCCAGAAGACATCGTGGCGCATGAACTTGCTCACCAGTGGTTCGGGAACAATGTGTCGCTTGACCGCTGGGAGGACATCTGGCTGAACGAAGGGTTTGCCACCTATGCCGAAGCGCTGTGGCAAGAAGCGTCCGATCCCGACTTCGAGTATCAGGATTGGATTCGCGACCTCACGAGGTTTGGGCCAGGACTCGAGCGTCGAGTCCATGACCCGGGGCCCACAGAGTTGTTCGGGGTACAGGTCTACCTTCGCGGTGGACTCACGTTGCACGCGTTGCGCGTCGAAGTCGGCGATGAGGTGTTCTTCGACATCTTGAAGACGTGGAACGTCCGTTTTGCGGGAGCCAACGCAGTGACGGACGACTTCCAAGACCTCGCAGAAGAGTTGTCGGGCGTCGAGCTCGATGACTTCTTCGATGAGTGGTTGCGTTCGACGGAGCTGCCCGCTGAACTCGACGGCGTGCCGCTGCGCTGATCAGCTCATGCGGTTGAGCGTGGCGCTCAGGTGGTGCTGGAGCGGTTGGCCTACTGCGGCCATGCGCACCGTGTAACGCAGAACGTCGCCGGTGATCTCGAAGGTGCGCTCGGTGCGCGTGACCTCTTTGGCCGATGAGGTCGAGGCAATCGTCGAGGACCGCACGTCCACGATGAGCGTGTCGGTCGCACCAGCACTGTTCGGTGCAGCAAAGCCCTCGAGCACCTCGGTGATGCCGGTGGGGTGAGCGAGCACGATCTCTGCGAGACCAAGCGACGGAATCCGCCAATACCCCGTTTCGGCGTGGAGCGGACGTCCGTCGTCGGCTGCCGTTGTGCGCTGCTGATACGCGAAGAACGGTTTGCCGACCTGACCGAACGTGACGGTCTCGTCGTAGTCGAAGGGTTCGATCGTCGGGTACTCACCGCGACCATTTCCGGACCATGTGCCGATCAGCGTCGACAGGATCGAGACGTCCGGGTGCACGGAGAATGCTGGAGGTGCGGTCATGGAGTGAGCGTAGATCGCGTGATACGCATGTCGGCGATGAGCACCGAACCCTCCAACGACGCACTCTCACCCGCCCTGGCCATGGTCTCGATGAACACGGCCTCGCTGTATGACGCGCTCAACGACATGCCCGACGGGTTCGACGGCCCGAACCAGTTCGTGCACGTGATCGGCACCAAGGTCTTCGTCGACGATCGCGCCGAGGACGAGTCGTGGCCGACGTACTTCATCGGCGTGGTCGATGGCACCGGTTGGTGGGCGGTCGACGTTCCGGAGGGCGAAGATCCGTCGTATGGGTCGAGTATTGATCTGTTCGGGTACTTCGGTGTTGCATCGGCCGCGGAGTGGTTGCTGGCCGGGCGTGCGGTGCAGACCGCCGAGTGGGCGCGAACCCATCGCTTCTGTGGTCGGTGCGCGACGCCGATGGAGCCGTCGGCAGGTGAACGAGGCCTCAAGTGCCCAGCGTGTGAGTTGATCTCGTACCCGCGAGTTGCTCCGGCGATGATCACCCTGATCACTCGCGGGGAGCGTGGTCCTGACCAGGAGGCGCTTCTTGCGCGGGGAGTGCGTTTTCCGATGCCGATGTACTCCTGCCTCGCGGGATTCGTCGAGCCGGGAGAGGACTTGGAGGGCGCGGTGGTGCGCGAAGTGAAAGAGGAAGTGGGCGTGGATGTGAACGACGTCCGCTACGTCGGCAGTCAACCGTGGCCGTTTCCGCACTCGCTGATGGTTGGTTTCCGTGTCAACTACGTGGGTGGCGACATCGTGTGCGAGGAAGGCGAGATCATGGATGCCAACTGGTATCGCAAGGACGACCTTCCGTTGATCCCACCGGAGATCAGCATCGCCGGCAAGATCATTCAGGCGTGGCTCGCCGAGGAGTGAGGCGCCACAGGCGAACCGTCACGTTCGAGCGGTGCGGTCGAGCGGTCGGCTCAGGATCCGGCGAGTGTTCCGGCGCGGAGGTTCGCGGTGCCCGCAGCGTTGAAGAAGTCCTCGTCGGTGAGATCTGCGAGGTCGATGGTGGTCGTCAACGCGGTCACCGTCACGTTGCGCCCGCATCGGAAACTGACGCTCGTCTGGCCGATATAGGGCACGACGGCGTTCTCGTTCGTCAGCTGCAGGATCAGGAACGATGACTGTTGCGCGCACGGGAAGCTCTCGGCCTGTTCTGCGGTGAACGAGTCGCTATTCACTTGCACTCGATACTCCACGCCCTCGAAATCGACCGTGGTGGCGTTGCACCCTTCGAGGAGCGCAACTTCTGCGGTCAACGCTCGCTCCGCGGCTGGATCGTCCGAGTACGAGATGAGGGTGCTCCCGACCTGGCGTACGGCGATGGGGTCGGTCAGGATCTCTTGAAACAACCGATCGCGACGGATGTCGATGGACCCGTCCTCGGGGTTGGTTCCGCAGACATCGACCAAGTCGATGGACTCTTCCGTCCACGGCCCGGGTCCGAGGTCACCAATGGTCAACAGTGCCGCCTCCACTTCTGCAATCGTGGGTCCACCGGGACTCGGCGGAGCGATGGTGGTCGTCGTCGTCGTGGTGGTCGTCGTCGTCGCCACCGTCGTCGCCACCGTGGTGGGTGCCGAAACGGTCGTGTCGGGGTTGACGAGTGTGGTGGTGGGCTCGATGAGCGGCGGAGAGGTCTGCAGCGGAATGGTGGTGTCCACGGTGGGGCCGTCGGGCTGCTCGACGCCGGAGACCTGCGGACCGTCGGTGTCACCAGCGTCGGGCGAGCCGCTGCGGAGTACGAGGAATCCAATCCCGCCGAAGAGCACGATGGCAGCGACGATCGGGGCGATCATGGTCCGGCGTGACGCTGGAGTGCGGTTCGGAGGTGGAATTGCCTCGGTGGCGATGATCGGCGCAGGAGCGGCGGTCGGGTAGGGGGCTGGTGGAGTCGCCGCCGTCGGAGGCGAGGCGTGCGGTTCTCCATAGTTCGGCGCGAAGTCGGCAGAGTTTCCGTCGCCGAAGCGAGGGCGTGCCACACCAGGACCGCCAGTCGGCGGGGTGTTCGGCGGTGGAGCCGGCGGGACGGGCTCCTGGTTCGGCGGGGTGTTCGGCGGTGGCGGGAAATCGTCGCCGGGTGTGCTCACGGCTCGATGATGCCACGCGCAGCCCGGCGCGACGTCGCGCGCGGCACGGGCTCGGTGGTCAGTCGTCGAACAGGGTGGGTTGATTCCGGCGGATCCGTACTCGTCGCCCGGGTTCGTCCGTGGGCTCGGGGGCGTTCTCGAACAGCTCCAGCTGTTCCCAGGTGATTGCGACGTCGCTCACGACTTGCCAGCGCAAACGACCGTGCGGTCCGGGTCGACGGATTTCCACTCGTTCTGCGCGCAGCGACCGCGCCGAGCCGTCTGGATCGCGCAGGGTGATGCTGCCGTCGACTTCGATTCCCTCGACCTTGCCGACGATGAAGCGCCCCTTGTCATTGCGCTTGAATCGAATTGCTTCCGCCGGACGCAGGCCGAGGCGAGCAAGCGCCGACTCGGAGCGGTACATGGAAGCGGATCGTCCTCGGTGCGTCAGGCGCCGAACGCTCGGCGCTGCAATTTGCGCATCCCGCCGAGCCAACGATCAGGGTTGGCGGCTTTGGCCTGCATGTAGTCCGCAACTTCAGGGTGCGGCAGAACGAAGAACGTTCCGGCTTCGATCGTGTCAGCCACGAGTTCAGCGACGTGATCAGGCTCGAGGACCTCGCCGGCCATCTTCACGACGTTTGCGCCGGATTCGAAGTCATCGCCGGCGTGCAACATGTCGGTGTTCACGCCCTGGGGGCAAAGACATGAGACCGTGATGCCGGCGTCGCCGTATGTGATGGACATCCACTCGGCAAACGCCACGGCCGCCCGCTTGGTGAGCGTGTACGGACCCGAACCGATCTGAGCGAGCAGGCCAGCGGCTGACGCAGTCGAGCAGAAGTAGCCCTCTCCTCGCTCGACCCAGTCGGGCACCAGGTGTTTGGCTGCCCAGCGGTGTGCGTGAACGTTCACGTCGAACGCCGTGTCCCACACCGATTCGGGTGTGTCGGCAAGGTTGGTGCCGCTCCCGACTCCGGCATTCGCAAAGAACAGGTCGATCGGACCGAATGCGGCCCGAGCGGCTGCGATGAGCGCGACGTTGCCCGCTTCGGTCGACACATCGGCATCGACGCCCACCACCCGGTCACCGCCTATCGCGTCCGCGGCGGCACCGGCACCTGCTACGTCAGCGAGCACGACCTTGGCGCCCCTCGCGTGGAACTCGCGAGCGAGCGCTGCGCCGATCCCGCGACCAGCTCCGGTCACCACGGTGTGCTTGGCGTTGAAGTCCATCGGTGCATCGTAGGTGCCGGACACCGGACCTGACCTGGACTGCGTCAGCACCCGAACGATGATCAGCACGTCGATCCGGGTGTCGATCAGGCTGTTGGCGGTGACGCGACGGTCGCCGCAATCGCAGGGTGCGTTTCGTGAACGGGATGAGAACTTGGGGCTGGTGCGCGCACCGATGCTGTGACAGGGGTACCGTGAAGGCCAATGACAGACCAGCAGAACGTCACCGAGAACAACGACGCCGTGATCAACGAGGCGTTGAGTGTGATCGACGGTGCGTTGGCGAAGATGATGCAGCGTGATCTCGTGTCGACGGGCGAGGTCGCTGACCTCTTGCTCGACGTGCGCACGCTGCTGACCGATGTCAACACGGAGGCTGCCGCCATCGTGACCGACATCGATCCGCTCGCCACCGAACTCGCCTGACCACACGCATCGCCGCTCAGTCGGCGAGTGCAACGAAGCCGGACACGGCGTCGTCGAAGCAGCGCGTCAACAGCGATGCGTTGCTGACGGCTGCGGGGTCCGTGTTGATGCCCATGTCGAGCCTGCCTCGATAGCTCAGCAACGTCACGTTGCATGCCACGCCGCCGAGCGGGCCGATGGCATAGTTGCCGAGCACTTGCGCTCCTGCCACGTACAGCTCCATTGGAGCGCCCCGCACGTTGGATGTGGCGAGATCGACCGTGTGCGCCTGTTGCCGCGCCAGCTGCGTGAGGATTCCGGTTGGAAGTGCGGCAGCGAATGTTGCCAGCGTGTCGATGTTGGCGTGGTGATCGTTGTGGAGGCTCTCGACCGCTCTCGTTCGGATCTCGTGAAAGCGTTCGTCGATTGCGATGTCGCTGGTTGGGATCAGGAGCCGGACCAGTGAGAACGCGTTTGCGCCCGACTCTTTGGTCCGAGTGCTGATCGCCATCGATGCCCGGAGCTCGTTCACCTGAGCGCCGAGCTCGGTGTGGTAGCGGGCGGCTGCATCGGCAGCGATGGTGAGGAACGCGTGATTCATCGTGCCGCCGAGTGACGTTGCTGCGGCTTTGACCTCGGCGAAAGGCGCCGACGTGATGTCGAGACGCCGCTCGGTTGAACGCTGCGTCCACAGCGGGCTCCGGGCGGGGTCGGTGTTGGCGAGCTGCGCAGCGATTGCTCGGAAGGTGTCGGCTGCATCAGCCGTTGCCGCCGGGATCTGACTGGGGTCGGCGAGCAGTTCGCGGACCTGTCGCACCACGCCGAGCGGAACACGCAACGACGTGGCCAAGATGTCACGCACGATCGCAGCGGCTGCATCCTCATCGTCGACGGACCGATCGTGGTCGTGCCGGTCAGGATCGAGCGAGTCGCTCGGTGTGTCGGGACCTGGTGAAGGCTCCGGGTGTCGTTCGAGGTCCAGGTACTCGAGCGACAGCCGAACGCCGCTCTCTCCATCGGCAATGGTGTGATGCATCTTCTGCACGAGCGCGGCGCGGTCGTCAGGCAGTCCCTCGATCACCGTGAATTGCCAGAGCGGTCGGCTGACATCGAAGGGATCGACGGTGATCAGTGACGCCAGGTCGAGGAGCGCACGCTCGCTGCTTCCAGCGGGCAATGCGACGTGGTGAATGTGATGGTCGATGCTGAATTCTGGGTCGTCCACCCAGGTGGGTGGAGCGAGATTTCCAGGAACCGTGCGCACCACCTGGCGCAGCCGTGGCATGACCTGGGCGGCGCGTTCGAGTCGGTGACGAAGCTGATCGATGTCTGGCATCGTGTCGAGCATGCTGACGGCTGCGAACGTGCTGGACAGATGTGGGTCCGCTTCCAGGCGCCACATCAAACCTTCGGCATCGGTCATCTTGCGGTCGTAGTTGATGGCGTTCATCTTCGAAGGATCAGATCAGGTCCGCAGCGCCGACTCGCCGGAGTATGCGCCGCGTTCCCGCAACGAGCAGTGCGCCGGTGAAGAACCCGGCGACGACGTCCGATGCGTGGTGAATCCGAACGTACGCCCGGCTGGTGGCGACGATGCCTGCGGTAGCCCGAAGAGCGAGCGGAAACGCACCTGTGACACGAGGAGCGAGGAGTGCTGCGGCGAACGTGGCGGAGCTTGCGTGGCCGGACGGGAACGACGAGGTGCTCGGGGTACGCACGCGGAGCCCATCGTCGCCGGTGGTGGTCGGACGGGGTCGACGAAACAGCCGTTTGATGCCTTGGTTCACCACGAGGCTCTCGAGGCCGATCAATGCCGCAAAGGTGAGCACCCGGCGTGGCTTGCGTTCGGCGAATCCGATCAGCAGGTTGATGCCGTGCCAGATCGCACTGAAGTCACCGACATGGCTGGCAGTGGTGAACACCCGATCTGCGACCGGGTACCCGCGAACACGCTCGAGCAACCGATCGATGATGTCGTCGAACCGCTCCACGTGCGGGCCGAGGTGATGCGAACCGGGTACTTCATCGTCGGTGTCGTCACTGTTCATGGCGTCGATGAGCTCGCCGCAAGCAGCGCGTCATACACCGCGGTTGCTTCGACCGCGGCGAGGTCCGGATCGCCATCGAACGCGGGGCACCACGACTTGAAACTGCACCAGTCGCACAGCTTGCTTTGATTTGGTCGAAAGTCGCCGGTGGTGCATGCCCGTTCGACCGCCTTCCAGACGGCGTTGGTCCGTGTGTTGATGAAGCGGACCGATTGGGCCGATGGCGTGGTCTCGATCGTCTCACCGTTCGACAGGTACATCAGGCGGATCTTGGCGGGGCGTCGCCCGAGGACCGCCTCACAGAGAAACGAGTAGAAATGCACGCCCGCAAGCGACTTCTGTTCGTAGCGGCCCGAGGGCGCCCGACCGGTCTTGTAGTCGGTGACGATCAGCTCACCGTTCTGGTCGAGCTCGAGTCGATCGATGATGCCGCGCAACTCCAACGACCCGACATTGGCCGCCATGCGGACTTCCAGTCCGATGTCGCGGATGGTGGAAGGGTCCTCCATCTGGAAGTACTTCTCGGTGAGCTTGTCGCAGTCCTTGCGAAAGGTTGCCGCGCCGGCTTCATCGAGCCCGAGCGCCACGTAGTCCGGATCGGTGGAGTACTCATCGAGGGCGGTCGCGAGTGTGGCTGCTAGCGCCTCGGGCGTGCGGTGGGCATTCGGCTGTTCGAACAACAGCTCGAGTGCGCGGTGCACCACCGATCCGCGTGTTGCCGCGACGCCGGGAGGTTCGGGGAGGCGCTGCACCGATGCGAAGCGGAACTGCATTGGACACGACGTGAACGACGAGACTCGGGAGGGCGACAGCGACGACGGGATCGGCCAAACGGGCTCGGGTACGGCGCTGGACGGCTTGGGCGCTGACACGTCGGACATAGGCCCATCGTACGGAAGGGGTGGTGCAGAGTTCGAACGAGCTTGATCACCGGACCATGTCGGAAATGAGGTCGCCAGTTCCGCCCGGATCGATGAACGGCGCAAAGTGGTTTGCGTCGGGCTGTTCGATGTACATGCAGTTCGCCAAGCGTTCAGCGATTTGCGGAGCCGCTTGCGCGGGGCCCATGGCATCGCCCCCGGCAACGACGACGACGCGGGTGGCGATCTCGGGCAACTCGTTCCAGGTGTTCTGGGTGCCCGCTGTTTCGAAGGTGCGTGCCTCGTGTTCGGGATCGCACTTGAGTCGGACTCCCTCGGGTGCGGGCCGGAACCCGTGGCCGACGTAGAGCCGGATGACGTCGGGGTCGAACATCTGCATCGGGAACTTCCCGGAATAGTTCTCGACCGCCGCCTCGAAGGAGTCGAACGATGGCCGGCGTCGACGAGCACCTTGGACCATTGGTGACGGCTCGGCATCGTCCTCGGCGGTGAAGCTCTCCGGTGGGAACACGATCGGCTCGAATGCAACGATCAGATCGAACAACCCGGGATCGCGATGTGCGGCCATGAGGAGGCCGGCGCCACCCATGGAGTGTCCGAATCCGATGAGGCCGCCGTCAGGCGCGATCTTGCGTGCAGCGGCGAGCGCGTCGTCGCCGTAGCGGCTCCAGTTCACTGCCCAATCGTCTGGTCGAGGCGTTGAGCCGTGACCTCGGTAGTCGAGCGCATATGACGTGAACCGCTCGGACAGGTGATCCGCGATGGGAAGGTAGCAGTACCCGTGGAAGCCGGTGGCGTGCGAGATCAGGAGCGGCCGTCCGACGCCGCCCAGCTCATGGACGGCGACGCTGACGTGATCCGATGACATGACTCGCACGCCGTCATCATCGCCGCAGTGGGGTGCTGTCAGCCAATCGGCCGGTTCGTTTGGGTCGTCAATCGTCCTTGCGCTTGCGGGCTCGGCGCCACCAGGTGAGGATCAACCGATCGAGCAGAATCCCGAGAACCACAGAAGCAACGATTGCGACCCACAGCTTGATCTCGCGGTCGAACCACAAGAATTCAGCAGGAACTCGCTCACCGTTCTGCAAGATGAAGATCGCGGTGCCGACGGCGACGAGCGCGAACAGGAGCAGCCAAACCGAGGGTCCACTCCGACCTGCCGGGCCGGGTTGCGGGTCGTATTCCTCGGTGCCGTTCAGGTCGTCCATGTCGGTGCGCTGCTCGTTCTGTGTGGTGGTGCTCAGGGGCGTGGCTCACGCGGGAGGCCAAGGAGCCGCTCGCCGATGATGTTGCGTTGCACCTGGCTGGTGCCACCGGCGATTCGCCCGCCGGGTGCTGCCAGCATGCCAGATGCGTCGGGTCCGTCGAGCATGCCGGTCGCGCCAGCGAGACCGCCGCGCAGCATCGATGCATCGAAGGTCATCTGTGTGATCCCGAGCTTCATCAGCGAGGCAGCGGTGGATGCAACCGGACCTTGACGCTGGGCCATTGCCTTGTAGGCGCTGCCCGTGGACACGAGTTGCATGAGTCGTTGTCGTGCTGGCGCATCGAGGTGGTGGCCGTCTGCGAGGCGAGTCATCTGTTCGAGGCGACGTTCGAGCGAGATCACCGCGGTTCCGATGTGGCCGCGCTCACTGGTGAGCACCGCCATCCCGACGCCCCATCCTCCATGCAGTGGCCCCAGGAGGTGGTCCGCCGGGAGTTCCACATCGGTGAAGAACACCTCGTCGAACTCGGATTCGCCGGTCATCTGTTTGAGCGGTCGGATCTCGATACCGGGGAGGTCCATCGGGCACAAGAAGAACGAGATGCCGTCGTGCTTCGGGGCCCCGGCCGCACCGCTCGAGTCGATCGGGCGAGTGCGGGCCATCAAGATGCCGTGATTGCTGTAGCGCCCACCGGAACACCAGACCTTCTGGCCGTTGATGATGAATCGGTCGCCGTCTGCGTCGGCGCGTGTGGCGAGCGATGCGAGATCGCTCCCGGAACCCGGCTCGGAGAACAACTGGCACCACACGTCGTCGGCGTCGAGGGTGCGCTGGAGGTGCTGGCGCTTCTGGTCGTCGGTGCCGTAGCGCAAGATGGCGCCGCCCGTGAGCACGAGGCCGACCATGTTCAACACGGGCGGAACCCCAGCTCGTGCGCACTCGAGCATCCAGGCGGCGTTGTGTTCGATGGAGAGTCCCTGTCCGCCCCACTCGCTTGGCCAGTGGATGCCTGCGTATCCCGCATCGCGGATGCGCCGCTGCCACGCAACGCCAGCATCGATCAACTCCGGCGGGCAGATGGCGCCGTAGTCGCGTGGTGCGGTGGGCGACTGCTCGGCTAACCACGTCGCGGCTTCGTGCTGGAACGCTTCGACGGTCGGTGTGTCGGCCATGTGACCAGTGTCGTCTTCGGTGCTGAGTCGTGAAGAGTCGTAGTGCAGCCGCTAAAGTTGACAACTGTTCACTTATTGTTGCTTCGAAGGACCTGTCCGCATGACTTCCACCACGAGCCGTCCCAGGCTGTCGATCACTCCGCTCACGCCCGACGAGGTCGCCGAGATCGATTTGCCCGACGGCAGTCCGAAGCGAGCGGGCCTCATTGGCGAAGTCGGCACCGCGTTTCAACCGTGGCGTCTGGCGTTCAAGAGTGCAGCGCTCCGTCGAGCACCGCGCGGGAACGGGCGAATTGCCGTGGCGTTGCCCGGTTGGAAAGCTCCGGAGGCGACCACTGCGCCGTTGCGTGCGTACCTCGGCTCGATCGGCCATGATGCTCGCAGCTGGGGATTCGGCATCAACCAGGGGGACGTGGAAGCCAAGCGTGATGAGATGGTCACGCAGGTGCGTGACCTCGCTGAGTCGAGTGGTCGCCCGGTCAACCTGCTCGGGTGGAGTCTCGGAGGCGTCGTTGCTCGTGAGGTCGCCCGGTCGGCGCCGGAGTCGGTACACCGGTTGGTGATCTACGGCTCGCCTGTGGTCGGCGGTCCCACCCACACAGCAGGCGTCGGGACCTACGACCCCGCCGAAGTGTCACGGATCCGAGACCTGCAGGCGCATCTGGATGCGACCGACCCGGTGACCACGCCGATGACGGCGATCTTCACTCGCAACGACACCGTGGTCGATTGGCGGGCGTGCATCGATCGGTTCTCGACGAATGTCACGACGGTCGAAGTCGGCTGCACACACGTGGGACTCGGGCTCGACCCGGACGTGTGGCTCACCATTGCCGAGGCACTCGGCGAGCACGACCGAGCCTGACCGAGAGCGCCGGCGGCGGTTCGTTCGTTCGTGTCAGCATCGATCTGGGTGCAATCTGTTGCGGTAACCGCAACAGATTGCACCGAGATGTTCGATGGCGGTCGTCGGGCTCAGGCGAGAGCTTTGAGGAACATCGCCGTTTCTTCGGCAATCGCAGCAGGAACCTCGTAGCCGGTCTGGTCGGTGACGGTGTCCCAGTTGTCGCGCAGGCTCTCGGGGGTGAGCGCATCAGAGGTGTATCCCTGACACTCGGCGATGAACACTTCAGCGACGCGACCGCCACCCACGGAGTAGGTACGCCCGGTCGACTCGCACGACTCGTGGGCGAGGTACGTCACGAGGGGCGACACCAGCTCGGGCTGCAGCTTCTCGCCGAGGCCTCCGAGGAGGTCCTCGGTCATGCGGGTCAGGGCGAGTGGCGCAATGGCGTTCGCGCGGATGTTGTTCTTCGCGCCTTCGACAGCGAGCACGTTGGTGAAGCCGACGAGGCCCATCTTCGCGGCGCCGTAGTTGGCTTGGCCGAAGTTGCCGAAGATGCCAGCAGCCGACGACGTCGACACGATGCGGCCGTACTTGTTGTCGCGCATGATCTTGTAGGCGGGTGCGGTGACGTTGAAGGCGCCGCGGAGATGAACGTCGATCACCGGATCGACCAGATCGGGCCCCATGTTGTGGAAGGACTTGTCCCGCAAGATGCCGGCGTTGTTGATGACGATGTGGACGGTGCCGAACGCATCGACTGCAGACTGGACGATGCTCTCGCCGCCCTCCGGGGTTGCCACCGAGTCGGTGTTTGCCACGGCTTCGCCGCCAGCCGCCTTGATCTCGTCGACGACCAGCTGGGCGGCGCCCTTGTCTGATCCCGAGCCGTCGACGGAGCCGCCGAGGTCGTTCACCACGATGAGCGCACCACGTGCGGCCATCATCAGCGCGTGCTGTCGGCCGAGGCCGCCACCTGCGCCGGTGATGATTGCTACTTTGCCGTCGAATCCGAGATCAGTCATGACTGGAGAAGCTACCGGCGGGTAGTGGCTGCTCCGAAACCCGGCGATGTCGAAAGCGACGACCGTGCCGTGCGCTCGGATGCGATGGCGGTTCACGCACGGATCACGCCGAGCTGGTTGGATTGATGGTCATGAACAAGAACTTCACGATGAACAAGCTCGGACTCCGCCACGCGCCAGCGAGTGCGTTGTTGGCCGCAACGATCGTGGCGCTCACAGCCTGCGGTGGTCAGACCGCTGTCGAAGCGGGCGAGGAACTGATCGAAGGCGAGCTCGAAACAGCATTGGGTTTCGGGGAGTTGACCGAGGCCTCGTGCGATGCTCCAGCTTCGGAGACCTCGGGCGAGACCTTTGCGTGTACTGCGGTCGCCCCGTCGGGCGAGACCGTCGATTTCTCGGGCGTTATGCGGTCCGAGAGCGAGATCTTCATTGCGTCGTCGAACGTGATCTTCGTCGAGGATCTGGACTTCTTGGAAGAAGACGCCGTGCAGGCAGCCTCGGAGAACTTCGAGGTCGACCCTTCGACGTTGGCGGTGGACTGTCCCGACGAGAACACCTTCGTCGTCGACGACCAGATCACCTGCGAGATCACCGACTCCTCGGATGGCGGAATCTACGATCTGACGGTCACGCTCGAGGCGTACGTCCTCGACGAGGGCTTTCCGGGCTGGTCATATTCGCTGGGTGATCGAAAGAACTGACCGCCTCGAACGCAGGTGCACCCGTTGGATTCGATGTCGAGGTTGGGGTCATACCCAGTGTCCGACATCGGCGTCAGTCGGCGGTCGGAATCGTCAACGTTGTTCCCTCCGTCACGACGATCTTGTCGCCATCGCATTCGACCGGGATGCCGAGGCCGTGGAGATGGGTGATCGTTGCACCCTGCGCCGTGAGTTCTACCTGGGCCGCAGAGCCGTGTCGGTTGAGCTGGAAACGAACAGCGTTCCAGTGCGGCGGCATCCTCGGCGCGAACCTCAGCACATCGCCGGTCTCGGTCATGCCTGCGAACCCGTGAACGATGCCGGCCCACACACCACCACAGTTCGCGATGTGAACACCATCGGCGGTGTTCGCATGCACGTCACAGATGTCGAGATAGAGGGCGCGGTGGAAGTAGTCGATCGCGAGGTCGCCGTGTCCGGATTGCGCTGCGACGATCCCCTGCACGCACGCTGAAAGTGACGAGTCGCCGGTGGTGATCGGGTCGTAGAAATCGAAATTGCGTCGCTTCTGTTCATCGCTGAAGCGTTCCGAACGCAGGTACATCGCAAGCACGACGTCGGCTTGCTTGAGTACCTGATGTCGATAGATCACCAGCGGGTGGAAGTTCAGCAGGAGGGGGTACTTGTCGGCAGGCGTGCCCTCCCAGTCCCACGGCTCGAGGTCCAAGAACGCGGTGTCTTGTGGGTGAATCATCCGCTCGTCGTCGAACGGGATGTACATGGCGTCCGCGGCTGCATCCCAGTCGTCGAGTTCGTCGACGTCCAGATCGGTGCGTCGCTGCAGCGCAGCGAATGCATCGGGGTTCCACTCGGCCAGAAAGCGAACGGTTCGGGCGGCATAGCGCAGGTTGAAGCGGGCCATCACGTTCGTGTAGCAGTTGTCGTTGACAACGGTCGTGTACTCGTCGGGTCCCGTGACGCGGTGGATGTGGAACGAGCCACTGTTGTTCGTGGCGTAGAAGCCGAGGTCGTTCCACAGCCGAGCGGTCTCGACCAGG
>JBGCEY010000015.1:0-154135 GCA_045106645.1 Ilumatobacter sp. | reverse complement strand
TCCCGACCGCTCGTGCGTCCGTTGTCACCTTGGAGGCTGCACGGGTGCGCTTACAGCTGGGTTACAAACCGGCCGTTACCTGTTCCCAGCCGGGCGACAACCAGCTGCCATCAACGTGATTCCCAGCGAGTTCGCCATCCCGGCGAGCCGAACGAAGGGAACTGCCATGAACACGACCACCGACACCAGCACCAGCACCAGCACCAGCATCAACACCAGCACCGACACCGAGACATCCTCGCACTCCAGGCGTCGCCGTCCGGCAGCCAAACGACTGCTCGTCGCCCTCGCCGGTGCCAGCCTGCTCGTTGGGGGCGGAGCGCTCACGGCCAACGCCCAGACCGACGACGCACCTGTGCGCTGTGAGGCATCGGGCACCGGCTCGGCCGACTCCCTCGAACGTACGGCCGATGCATGCGAGCTGCGCTACGTCGAGTGCATGCGCAACGCACCCGGCACGGCCGACTCGCTCGAGCGGTGGGCCGATCACTGCTACGGAGACGCAACGGCCTGAAACTCGACGGTTGCCAAGCCACGCTGACCAGTGCGGCCGGATGCTGAGGCGTCCGGCCGCTTTCGCCGTTTTCAGGGTTGGCCGAGCCGGTTCGACGTCATCGGTGAGTTTGGGTCGCCCTGGGTCCGAGGAAGCCTCACAATGGCGCCGAGCAGATCCAACAACTCGTCATCGGCCGGACCATCTCCGGCCTGCGTATCGAGTGATTTCATCGCGATGGCCGGTCAGCGATTCCCGCAGCTGACCGGCCATCGACCGTTCGCTTACTCACGCGCCGCTTGCGTTGAGATCTCGTCAAGGTTGCTCACCTCACGTGTAGGACCGCGAAAAGTGGTCAACAACTCGCCCAGAGCGTTCGGTCATTCTCCGAACGTGCGACGAGGAGACACCCGCGATGTTCGACGTACCGAAGGCAACCGCCCTGCTGGCCACATTTGTGGTTGCAGCGAGTTCGTGTGCATCGAGCGACGGTGCCGGAGCGGACGAAGCGTCTGATGTCGAACGTGCGCGACTCGCCGCGGCGTCGGTGGCGGCCGAAGCAAACGGCTTCGATGTCGTTGGTCCCGGCATCGACATCGTCGCATTCGACGATGACCACCAACGCTTCATCGTCCTGACCGACCCGTCGGCCGTCGAAGGCAGCGACCCTGGCAGCGACGGTGCTCCTGGCGGTGAGGTCGTGCTGCTGCCATCCAGCGTGATCGAAGTCGTCACCGCAACTGGGGCGATGCCGATCGACGATCGGTCCGCATCGCTGCCCGTCGTCGCGCCCGAATCGGCGGCTGAATCGAATGCGTTGGCGGCTCACGGATCGGCCATCGTCGCACTGCTTCTGTCGGACTCCGATGGTGTGATCATCGACGGTGTTCCACAACGCTTCGTGTACACCGAGTACGGGTTGTTCACCCTCGACGCCTTGCCCGTCGTGGCACGAGAACCAGGCATCGACTCGACACCGACAGAAACCGACGCAGACGCACCGGGCCTCTTCTCGATCCCGACGATCGACGGCAACGTAGCTGCACAGATCGCAGCGCTTCCCTCCACCATCGCCGTCGAACAGACCGCTCCCGGAGTGCTGGCGGTCACCACCGACTCGAACGGCGACGACCTCGCGACGATTGCTGGAGTGGCGTCCGTGGAGAGCGAGCTGCTGTTCGGGTCCACTGCGGACCCGCTCCAAGGACAGCAGTGGGCCATCGAGAACACGGGCGCACCGGACCAAGCCCTCGGACGCGCAGGAACGCCGGGTGTCGACATCGCTGCAGTTCCCGCCTGGGACGTGGCACGAGGCGCCGGAGTGGTCGTTGCCGTCATCGACTCCGGGGTACAGATGAATCACCCCGACCTCGTCGGCCGCTACGCCCGCAACGCCGGTGAGACCTGCGGCAACGGACTCGACGACGACGGCAACGGGTTCATCGACGACTGCAGCGGATGGGACTTCGGCTCCGGCGATGCCGACCCGTCACCCGACGCCGGCGATCCGAGCGGCGGACACGGCACCCACGTTGCCGGAACGGTTGCCGCGGGCGAAAACGGCGTGGGCGTCGTCGGCGTCGCACCTGACGCAGAGATCATGGCGCTCAAGGTCAGCAGCAGCAACGGCTCGATCCGAGGGTCCGCTCTCATCGGCGCCATCAACTACGCGTCGGCCAACGGTGCGGATGTGATCAACATGTCGCTCTCGACAGCACCCGGGATCCCGCGCGCTTCGGTCGCTGCGATCGAGAACGCGGTCGACGCCGCCGTGGCGAACGGCGTGTCGGTGGTGGTGGCTGCAGGCAATCACGGCATCGACATCTCGTCCAACGATGTGTGGCCCGCTTCGCTGTCGAAGTTCAACGCAGGCGTCATCACCGCGGGAGCCTCGACCAACACCGACGTGCGCGCCGGGTTCTCGAACCATGGCACGCCGATCTCGCTGTGGGCGCCGGGGGAGAGCATCTTGTCGACCGCCGTGGGCAGCTCGTACGAGTGGCGCTCGGGCACCTCGATGGCCACGCCGACACTCGCGGGCGCCGTTGCGGTCCTGCTGTCGTCCGGCACGTTCTCGCCCGACCAGGTGCGTACGCACCTGCAGATGACCTCGGCCTCCTCGTCGGCAGGCCCTCGCCTCGACCTGGCCTCGGCCGTCGGGGCGAGCACCGATGCTGCCGTGTCGGTCCAGTACCGAGGCGCAGGTGAACTGCGACCAGACGTGGCATCGACGCTCTCGATCGACGCTTCGGCAACGAACGCCGTCGATGCGACACAGCTGCAGATCAGTGTCGCAACGCTCGACGAAGGATCGGTCGTGGCCGTCGGCAACCTGTCAGCCGATCTCGCCCTGCCCGACGGCACGAGCTCAGCATCGATCACCCGCCCCGACGGGTCCTTCGCACCGATTGCGATCGACGACATCGAGTCCGGCATCACCATCGACGCGACCTTGACGTTGCCGCAAGGCGACTACGCCTTCATCACCGAACTGCTGACCGCCACAGGCGAACGTGTCGGGGGTGCCCAGGTGGCATACCTCACTGCGTCGGAACCGCCGGCAGCTCCAGAGCCTCAGCCTCAGCCTGAGACGACCGTGCCCGACCCGGTGAACCCGCCACCCACGACTCCGCCGACGACCGATGCGCCTGCGCCGAATCCGCCATCGACCAACGCACCAACACCGAACCCACCGGCGACCAATCCGCCCGCACTGCCCAACCCGTCGCCCGCAACCACCGTTGCGACTCCCGGGAGCCCCGCGACCATCCCAGCCACCACGGCACCACTGGCGCCGCCGGCTGGCGACACATCGCCGCCGGCTCCGTCACCGACGACATCGCCGACAACCAGTCCACCCGCAACAAACCCACCAGCAACGAGACCGCCAGCGGTCGATGATGGGACGACCTCCGCGGCTCCAACCACGTCCCCCGCTCCGACGACGCCGAACACCACGCAGCCTCCGACGACGACGCCAGTGGGCCCCGGTGTCGACGGTGACTATCGACTCGACTCGATGTGGCCTGTCGCCGGACCCATGGATCTGTCGACCGTGGTCACGCTGACCGGTGTGTTCCCCACGCGTGTTCCCGTGTACGTCTGGTGGGAGGGGTACGGCGCCGTGGAGGCTCACCGCAACGACGGACAACAGATCGAGGTGCGAACCCCCTGGGTGGAGACCCCGGGCATTGCCGACGTCGAGGTGCGCTTCACCGTGGGCAAGGTGTTCGAACTCGCATCACCGGCCACCTTCACCTTTCTGCTGCGAGACACCGACCCCGTACCGCCACCTGCGACGACTCCCAGCGCCGGTGGACCAGGTTCGAGCAACTCGACACCGCCGACCTCGGCGCCGACGGTGACGACCCCGCCACCCGGACCGACGCCACCACCAACGCCGCAAACACCAACGCCGCAAACACCATCGACCCAGCCTCCGACCACGCAACCACCGACCACGCAACCACCAGCGACGCAACCACCAGCGACGCAACCTCCGGCCACGCAACCTCCAGCATCGCCATCACCTGAGACGCCGACGTCACCTGTGGTCCGCCAGCGTGGTGCGCTCACGTTGTCGCCGCCTCAGCAGTCGACCGCGATGGTCAGACTCTCCCCGCTGGCCTGGCAACCGGCTTGCGTTGAAATAGCGTGTGCCGCAACGGAGCTCTGACGACCGCCACTTCGGTCAGCTCACCAAAGCGGCCTCGCTCGCCGGACGGCTCCGGTAGCGCGACGGGCTCCTGGTACGTTCCCGGCGTGCACCATTCGACCCCCGACGAACTGCTGTCGGTCGTGCGCTCACGGGCAGAGCAGGCATCGCAACTGCTGGTCGGCCTGGTCGGGCCGCCAGGTGTCGGAAAGTCGACGATGGCGACGTGGCTTGCCAATGAGAGCAACGGCGTGGCCGTTCCGATGGACGGGTTTCACCTGGACCACCGAGTCCTCGTGGCGCAAGGACACGCCGACCGCAAAGGCGCCCCGTTCACGTTCGACTCGTGGGGGTTCGCACGGACGATCGAGCGACTCGCCAACCGAGGCGACGGCGAGACGGTGTACTTCCCACGCTTCGATCGCACGATCGACAACGCGATCGCCGGTTCGATCGAGGTGACCGATCAGCCGGTGATCGTCGTCGAAGGGAACTACTTGCTGCTTGATGACGAACCATGGCGACGTGCGCGGTCTGCGCTCGACCTCGTGGCGTACCTCGACCTGTCCGAGCGGGTCCGACTGCTCCGTCTGATGCGACGCCACGTGCGCCACGGCAAGACTCGGCGAGCGGCAGCAGCGTTCGTTCGATCCTCAGACGAGGTCAACGCCACCCGGATCGATGCCGGCCGAGAGCGAGCCGACGTCGTGGTGACGGTCGACCGCTTCGGCTCAGGTGCGCCGGCAGTGCGGTAGCTTGACCGCCATGGAGGGTGACTACCTGGCGGGTCTTCCCAGCCAGGTCATTGCGCAGATCGAGGAGCGCTACTGGCAGCCGATCGGCGACGCTTCCATTCCGGAACGGTTTGCATCCGACCCAGCACTGCTTGCAGACCCGTCGCGGTACCCCGCGTTGTTCTCCGATCATGGCGTCACTCACGTGCGCGACATCGCTGCCAACACTCATTCGCTTGCGACGCTCCCGGGTGGAACACTCGTGCCGGAACGCCCACCCGAACGAGCCGAGCTCATCCGCGTCGTAGCGGTTCTGTTGACGTACCTCCACGACATCGGCATGGTCGCGCCGACGCCCGAGGGGCGACGCGTGCACCCGCAGTACGCAGCCCAGGTGGCGCTGGGGTCCGAATTCAGTGGGCCCGCTGACGAGTTGTGGGCGCGAGATGTGGGAGGGGTGGCAACTCGACTGCGTGCGCTTCACTCGGCCGTGGGGTTTCGAGTCGATCCGCAACGGGTCTTCCGAGAGATCCTCGCGATGTCGCTCTGTCATTCGAAGTCCGCAGTGCCATCGCCGTTGCTCGACGAGCGCGGGCTGCTGCGAGAGCGCATGCAACACCGCTGCTTCACACCGCTCGACATCCAGATCGAGCGGCTCGGAGCCACCGCTGACGCGCACGTTGGTTGGGAAGATGGGCTGCTCACCGATGCGGGAGCGGGCTACTACTCGGTGACGGTGGACTCCTTTGATTGGCTCGACCACGCAGCACCCGACATGGTCGAGCTTGCTGACGATGTGATCGACGCGGTCCGACTCCTGCGCGCCGGCGACGCACTTCGCCAGCGCGGCACCGCGCTGTGCACCAGCGCAGGCGCGGAGATCTGCGTCGACCCGAACACTGGCGATGCCGTGTACGCGTTGCACAGCAAGGACCGATCGCAAGCGGTGATCCTGTCGGTCGACAACATCATCAGCGCCGCCGAGTCCAACGTGGCCTACGCCGAGTTGTTGCCCGATGGTGTGCTCCGTCTGGCGTTCAACCGTGGCTTTGCCGACCCGGCGGTGCGTCAGCGGTTGGCGGAAGCATCTGCCGACCTCGTTGCCGATATCGAAGCCGATGCGGTCGGTTCGTTCCTGTTCCCGTCGCGACCCCCGATCCAACTGGTGCGGCTCCGCGAACACGATCATGGCTTCGTCAACGCCGTCGCCCAAGCGTGCGCCGACAACCACCGGCTGCTTGCCGGTCGAGTCGTGGTGGTCGAGGCTGACGATTCGAGAGCGCCGAGTGTCGATGTGTCGTGGACGGATCAGGCCAGACCACTCGAGCAGGCCACGACCGAGGAACTGTTGGCGAGGATGACCGAATGCGGGCTCAATGCCGCGTCGATCGATGTGGCCGCCGCCGTCGAACCCTCACGAATCGTCTGTGTGGAAGCGGGCACGGTGTTACTCGATGCGGGGACCTCATCTTCGCTGGTCGTCGTTCCGCTGAGCAGCGGCCTCCAAGCGCACCCCGAGAACGGACTCGACGTGATCGACCTGCGTCCGTGGTTGCCGGTCGGGGCAACGGGCGTGGTTCGAGGTGGGCGTCGCAACGCCCGAGTGGTTGCCGAGCGAGACCTTGAGGTCGTGGTGATCCCCGCCGAGGTGTATCTCGAACACTGGTTCCGCCCGTACACGATCGAGCAAATGGTGGCGATTGTGTCGACCTGGTGAGGCGGGCCGACGGTCACCATCGGCGCAGTCGCAGCATTGCTAGCGTCGAGCCCGTGAAACGGCGCAGCGTGTGGGTGCTCGGAGCAGCCGTTGCACTCGCAGCGGGTTGCGGCGGAAGTGACGACACAGCGAGCGGGCAACTTGCTGGTCCGACAACGACCGTTCCGGCGTCGACCACCACCACGACCGTGGCGGCGTCGACCACCGTCGAAACGATCCCCGCACCGCTCTGCACCATCACGGTCCAGCCCGGTGACTTCATGGCCAAGATCGCCGATCGCATCGACGGTGTCGGTGTCGAACAACTGCGTGAGGAGAATCGGCTCGCCGAGGGCCACGTGATCCATCCGGGCGACGAACTCGACGTGTGCATCGACAATGACATCGACGACGTCACCGGGGCCTCGCGGCTGTCCCCAGCGCCCTCCGCGGTCCGCCGTCAGCAAGCCAAACTCAACGAGCTCTTTGCTCCGTACCGCTTCGTCGACCTCGTCGTCGACGGCGATTCAGGGCCACTCACTCGCCAGCTCCTGTGTGCCGCCCGGATGGGCCTCGGAATGGGTGAGAGCACTGCGCACATGGCAGCCGATTCCGACGAAGAAGCAGCGCTGTTTGCTGCTGAGTCCCTGGAGTTGCCAGCAGGTGCTCCGGTGTCGTCCGGCAAGTGGATCCTGATCGACAAGACCTGCCAGGTGATGTTCACCGGTGACGGTGACGAGCTGGTGAACATCTACCCGACGTCGACGGGTGAGCCTGGCCACACCACCACCAACGTCAATTCCGTGCAGGCCTTCCGGTTCAACCCCGCGCTCGACACCGGTGGCTGGCACGACAGTTCGTCGTTTCCCGTCGAGGCGGACAATCCCTTGAACGGCAACATGTACAAGCCGATCTATTTCAACGATGGCGAAGCAATTCACGGCGCTGGCTACGTCCCGCCCACGCCGCGCAGCAAGGGCTGCGCTCGCACCTTCCCGCTTCACCAAGACGAGCTGATCACGTGGCTCGGTCTGGACGCCGTTACCGAAGCAACGTGGCAAGCATCTGCGATCGGGCTCAGGGTGACGGTGCAGGGCTCGTTCCGTCCGCTCGATTGACCGAACAGGTCGGTTGGCCTGTGGCAGAGTGAGCCGAGCTGACCGACGGGCCCGCAGTCGTCGCCGCCACAGCCCAACGCATCACCTCGAAAGGCCTCAACATGCAAGCAACTCCAGTCGCCACGTGGAGCGAGCTCCCCAATCGTGAACCCCAGGGCGCGTTGGTCGCCAACGTCGACCTGGTGATTGTCCGCTACGAGGACAACCACTCCGTGATGTTCGGGCGTTGTCTGCACCGCGGCGCCTTGATGGCTGACGGCAGCCTGTCGGGCGACGACCTGATCTGTGGCGTACACGGTTGGGACTACCGCATCCAGACCGGCATCAGCGCGTATGACAACTCAGAGGTGCTCGAGAAGTTCTCCAGCTGGATCGACGGCGACCAGCTCATGGTCGATGCGGACGAGATCGCAGCGTGGGAACGCAACAACCCTCAGCCGTACAACCGCGATGCCTACCAGGGCGCATTCCAAGACATTCACGGCGCCCCCGAGGAACCCCATGTCGGGTTGATCCGCACGCTGGCGAGTGACGGACTCAGCAAACTCGGCCACCACGGAACGGTCACGTCGATGGGGGTGCCGCGCGATCAACTGCCTGCATGGGACGACATCCAGTTCGTCACCGCGCAGGTCGCACGCCGTCCACTGCTGGACGATGTCGAGGTCGCCACCACGACCGTGATCGGTCCGAACGCACAGCGGCCGTTGCAACTCGACCGACCGATCTTCGTGTCCGACATGAGCTTCGGCGCACTGTCCGAAGAGGCCAAGGTCGCCTTGGCGATGGGCGCCGAGCAGGCCGGCACCGGGATCTGCAGTGGCGAGGGTGGCATGCTGCCTGAAGAGCAGGAAGCGAACAGCCGCTACTTCTACGAGCTTGCGTCGGGTCGGTTCGGGTGGGAACTCGACAAGGTGAAGCGGGTGCAGGCCTTCCACTTCAAGTTCGGCCAGGGTGCCAAGACCGGAACCGGTGGCCACCTGCCGGGCAACAAGGTCGAAGGCAAGATCGCCGAGGTGCGTGGCCTCGAACCAGGCACCGATGCAGTGAGCCCGGCCACGTTCCCCGACCTGTTGACCATCGACGACTACCGGGCGGTTGCTGCTGACGTACGCGATGCATCGGGCGGAATCCCCATCGGCGCCAAGCTCAGTGCCCAGCACATCGAGGCCGACATCGATGCAGCGATCGCGATCGGCGTCGACTACGTGATCCTCGACGGCCGCGGTGGCGGCACCGGGGCAGCACCCGTGATCTTCCGTGACAACATCAGCGTGCCGACCATTCCGGCGCTCGCACGGGCCCGTCGTCACCTCGACAAGCTCGGGCGTCGAGACATCACCTTGGTGATCACCGGTGGCTTGCGCACCCCGTGGGATTTCGCGAAAGCACTTGCGCTCGGCGCCGATGCTGTTGCGGTGTCGAACGCCGCCATGCAAGCAATCGGCTGCTTGGGCATGCGTGCCTGCAACTCGAACAACTGCCCGGTCGGCATCGCCACCCAGAAGCCCGAGCTCCGGGCGCGACTGCCTGTTCAAGATGCGGCCAACCGGCTGGAACGCTTCTTCTCGGCGGCCACCGAGCTGATGGAGGTGCTGGCGCGAGCCTGCGGTCACGACGCACTCGATCAGTTCAGCATCGACGACCTCACCACCTTCGACCGCGACATGCACCACCTCACCGGTGTCGCCTACGGGGGCGTGAATCCGTAGTCGGAGGAGCTGCCAACGTCAGAGCTGCAGGCCGGGGGTTGCGCCGCCATCCACGAAGATGTTCGTACCGGTCACGAAACTCGAACGAGGGCTGGCAACGAACGCCACCATGTCAGCGACCTCCTCGGGCTTGCCCAGCCTGCGGAACGGGTTCTCTTTGACGATCGCATCCCACAGCTTGCCGCCGTCCTGGCGTGCCTGATCCCACACTCCGCCGGGGAAGATGATGTCTCCTGGCGACACCACGTTGGCGCGGATGCCACGTCGAGCCACCTCGCGAGCCAGCGATGCCACCATGCTCACCGTGGCGGCCTTCACCGCGGCGTAGGCAGCAATCCGAGGGGCCGAGATGCTGGCGGCGCGAGAGCCGATGCACACGATGTTTGCGCCGTCGTGATCGTCCATGTGAGCGAGTGCTGCCCGGATCAGTTCGTTCGTTCGAACCAGATCGACGTTGACCGAGGCCTCCCAGTCGGGACCCGCCATCGCCGACACGTTCGACACCAAGACGTCGATGCCGCCCAGTGCCTCAGCTGCCCACGACACGAATGCTGCTGGAGCACCGGCCTGCGCCATGTCGAGCTGGCGGTGATGGACGGTGCCAAACTCGCTCAGCTCCGCAGCGGATGTGGCGAGTTGATCTTCGTTGCGTGCACCGATCGCAACCGTTGCCCCCTCGTCGAGAAACGAACGAGCAATCGCCCGTCCGATGCCTTTGCTCGCTCCCGTGACGATGACGCGTTTGCCGGCAAGTGCGAGATCCATCGCGTCAACGTAGGCCGTCCGCTCCTGACGACCCACCCTCGTGACTCGTCGCGCTGCGACGTGGAGCTCGTGGCGCCAGGCGCTGGGTCACGATGTGCGATCGAGTACGGATTGCCACGCAGGTTGATCTCGTTCGACGATCCGTTCGGCGTCGTCGCCATACAGGTACGCCCACACCGACACCTGGGCTTGGTCGCCCATGCCTTCAGCAGCGATGAACGCAGTTCCGGGAGCGGGCGAGTCGACGAGCAGTGACACCCTCGTTGCAGTCGCCTCGACAACGGTCCCACTCATCGACGGCGTACCGATGGTGCCCACTTCGATGTGGTCGCCAGAGCGAACTCCCTCTGGGACGCCGACGGTCTGCTTGAGTTCGGTCCACGCGGCCTCGCACGACCCGGGCCACATCGCCGTCGGCAGCGATGCCGTTGCCGATTGTCCACCGAAGTGGAGCAGGTGGAGCTGAAGGTTGCTCATGAAGATCTTCCAGCCGTCGGTCATCGCGTCGAAGTGATCGTCCCATTCGCCGCCACCGCCGAACCCGCTGTTGACGAGTCGTACGATGCATGTCGACTCGTCGCGCGCCTCGACGATCCACTCGAAGGCAAGGCCCTCCACGCCTTCGCCGCCATCGAACACGATGCGTCGAGGTGGGTCCCAAGCGGCGACGCGCCCGTCGACCTCCATCTCAGGGCCTGGCCCGAACCGTGCCACGGCGGCGCCATCGGTTCGCTCCTCTACGACGTGGGGCACGTACCACGAGGAGATGCCCGGACCCGTCGCGATGGCGCGCCAGACCTCCTCGGGGGTTCCTTGCACTTCGACCTCGAGTTCGATCGAGCGTGATTCGTTGTTCATGGTGTGACCTTTCGCTTCGTCGGTGGGCGTTGGTGGGCGAGCGCCACGACGCGGTGCCATCGTCCGTTCGGTGCATGTTCGTCGTGGTACTTCGCTGCGATCTCGGTGATCGCATGAGAGAGATCGCGAGTGAACTCGCCGCGTTGATGGGCCGATGCGAACCGGATGTCGGTGTCGATCGCGAGTGTTGCAAGCGGCTTGTTCGCTGCTCGGGCTCGTTGCGCGAGATCTGCGACTTCGCGCACCACCCGCGATGCCAGGGCCAGCACGTAGCTCGTCGAGAGGTGATCGAGACGCGACGGGTCGGCTGCTGAGCTGCCGAGCACGTCTGGGGAGAGCACAAAGGAACGTGCCGACGCAACCACTACCCGCTCGGTGAGGCCGCGCCGGGGGCGAACCTCGACCAGGCGGACAAGGCCGAGCTCTTCGAGGGTGCGAAGGTGATAGTTGACCTTCTGGCGTGTCTCGCCGATCGAGGCCGCCACCGTGGTTGCAGAGCCTGGTTCATGGAGCGCCGCCAACACTCGGGCTCGTATCGGGTCCAGCATTGCTGCAGCGGCGCTCGGTTCGTCGATGACTCCCACGTCGTCGATGGCAACCGTCGTCATGGCCTCATTGTCGAATAGACAAATAAGTTTGTCAATAGGGGTCGCGATGATCGAGTGCCGTGTGTGAACGCTTGCTGGTGGGCCGCCTCGGTTGGGGCGGCGTCGGGCTAGAGGTCGAGGCCCTTGGCGACCACCGGGGTCAGCCGGTGGATCTCTGGCGGCGCGGCGAGGAATGCACCGGTGGCGGCCATGGCCTTGCCCATTGCATCGCCCTTGCCGTGGGCAGCAACGGCGGCGTCGTCGGTGTACAGCTCGAAGAACCAGTACACGTTGTCAGCATCGCGATGCGCCGAGTAGATCTCGAGACCGGCCTCTTCGTTGCTTGCCTCGATGAGCGTGGCGAGCTCTGCCTCGAACTCGGGGCCGCGCCCCTCGGTGCACGTGAGCTTGGCAATGAGTGAGTGCTTCGACATGAGCGGAAGCTAACGGCCGGGCACGTGTCGAGTCGAAGGCGGCCGCCTGTCACCCGGCGGCCGGTCAGTCGTCGGTGCTGAGAGCGAGGCCAGAGATGGCGTCGGCGATGCGCGACCAGTACGCCTTCGGAACGTCGTGACCCATCTGGCCGAACACCAGCAGATCAGCGCCCGGCACGGCGGCGGCGGTGGCTTCGCCGCCCGACAGCGTGACCAAGGGGTCTTCGCGCCCGTGGATCACCAGGGTTGGGAGATCGACCTTGGTCAGTCGTTCGGTGCGGTCGCCGGTGGCGGCGATCGCTGCGATCTGGAACGCCGGTCCAGCCGGGTGGAAGCAGCGGTCATAGGTCTCACGTGCCCGTGCTCGCGCTTCGTCCTCGTCGAACAGGGATCCGGCGATGATCCGCGTGGTCTCGACGTTGGAAGCAATCGATGCATCGCGTTCCACCGGGGCCGGAGTCAGGAGTGCTCCGATGGCCGCTGGGTCGGGTTGGCCGACATCGCTTGCTCCGGTCGTGGACATGATGCTGGTGAGCGAGAGCACCCGGTCGGCGTGCTCGATGGCGATCATCTGCACGATCATCCCGCCCATCGAGGCACCCACGATGTGCGCGGCAGGAATATCCAACGCGTCGAGCAGACCGACTGCGTCGCTGGCCATCGTGGACAGCGTGTATGGGGCTTCCACCGGCTCGCCTGCCAGTGATTGTGCATACAGCGCCATCACGTCGGGCGGGTCGCCGGCGGTTTTGGATGAGAGGCCCACGTCCCGGTTGTCGAAGCGGATCACTCGGAAGCCGCGATCGAGGAGCTCGGAGATGAAGCCGGGGCTCCACAGCACCATCTGTGCTCCGAGTCCCATCACCAGCAGCAACGGCGGTGCATCGTCTGGGCCGAAGCTCTCGTAGCAGATCTCGATGTCGTTCACTTGGGTGGTGGGCATCGCATGATCATGACACCTCGGGCGTCGGCTCGGTGCGCTCGTGCGGCGCCACCTGATCATCGGTTGGCTACGTTGCGTCTATGTCAGCGAACACTCGTCGCAGCGTTTTCGGTGCCGTGGCGGCATTGTGCGTGCTCGCTGTGGCGATGGCTGCTGTCTCCGCGTCGGAAACCGACCCGTTCTCGGGAGTCGACGGCGTCGTTGCCTCCGACGTGGCGGACCGCATCGCCGACTCCCCCGATCGCGACCGTGAGATCCGTTCACTCCCAGCGAACGCTCCGTTCGACTATCAGATCGGTGGGGACTACGAGCCCCGCGCCGGAACGCAGGTCGTGGCGCGTGACTGGTTCGGCGGCACCGCACTCACGAGTGGCTACTCGATCTGCTACGTCAACGCCTTCCAAACACAACAAGACAGCGACGGCGTCGACCGCCCCGATGAACGATCGAACTGGCCGACTGCATTGGTGCTCAGCGGATTCGAAGACGACCCGAACTGGGCAGGCGAGTACCTCATCGACATCAGCACCGACTCGAAGCGAGTGGCGGCTGCCGACCATCTCGACCAGATGATCGAGGTGTGCGCCGCCAAGGGCTTTGACGCCGTCGAGTACGACAATCTCGATTCGTGGACTCGACTGTCCGACCTTCCGTTCGGACAGCCCGAAGCGGTTGCGTTCGCCGAGATCATCACGGACCGAGCACATGCGCTCGGCTTGGCGGTGGCGCAGAAAAACACAGCGGCCTTCGACGCGGCGACATCTCTCGACGTCATTGGTTTCGACTTCGCCGTGGTGGAGGAGTGCGGAGTGTTCACAGAGTGCGACCGTTTCACCGAAGTGTTTGGTGAAGCCGTCGTCGCCGTCGAATACACGCAGCGTGGATTCGACGCCGCGTGCGAAGCAATCGGGGCCTCCGTGTCGGTGGTACGCCGCGATCTTTTCGTCACCTCACCCGCGTCGACTGGCTACGTGTTCGACGAGTGCTGAGGCACGCTGCGCTCTCAACGTGACAGTCCGGCCACCGCAACGGTGGTGACCTCGTCGAAGCGCTCGATGACCTTGGCCAACCACGCCGGGTCGTCGTCGGCGAAGGCGGCCCGAACCTGGTGACGAATCGCAGCGGCTTCCGTGCTGGTGGGATCGCCGTATGCGTACAGCCACGCGTCGGCGCGTAGCGCCTGCAGCGCTGTGATCAGGTCGACCACTCCGAACTCCAGCGTCGCTGCGCTGAACTCGACGCCCGGCGTCGCATCGTCGACCGTCTCCAACCACTCGCCGAAGCGCTCACTGATCGTGCCGTTTTGCAAGGCCCTCATCTCCTGCCACCAATCGTTCGGGTTCGGCTCACGGCAGGTGAGTTCGCCGGTAGCCCACTCGCCGGCGCCGGTGTGCAGCAGCATGATCGCAAGACGCGTTGCCGGCCCGATCAACGCCGAGAGATGCTCGGTGAGCCAGCGGTGTGACCACGCCGGGCCCGACCCGCCGTAGAACACGCCCGCCGGGTAGTCGTATTGACCGCGGATGAGGATCTGGCTCATGGCCTCGATGCCGACGTTTCCGGCAAATGCGAGCAGTTGGCCGGCCGATTCTGCCTGTGCCAGTTCGGTCCACTCCCGTGGCGTCAGTGCCTCGGCGATCTCGGGGTAGTCGACGTTCACCGGTGGATTTGACCAGTCGACGAAGTTGCGGTTGATGTCCACGTTGTCCTCGTTGGCCCGCCTGACCCATGAGAACCCGACGGGGTTGAGGCCGTGGATCAACACGACACGCGGCGCCGTGGCGTCGAGGCCGCCGGCACGTTCGTCGAGCCACCACGACTGGAGTGCGGAACTGGTGAAGCCTTCGACTCCGTGGATGCCGCACACGATGACCAACACGCTGTCCGCTTCGGGGTCACCGATCTGAGCGACGTCGATGGCGAGTTCCTCGCCATCCAGCCCCGTCATCGGGTGTGGGAACGATTCCACCCGTGCGTGCCCAGCTTGCGCAGATTCCAAGAACTTCTGACGAGCGAGCGCGTACGATCTGTCCAACCGGCGTTGAGGCATAGGGGTCTCCTTGTTCATACCTCGCTTTGCGGCTGGACACGACGGTCAGGCCGCTGGGAGAGGCGGAGTTCGTTGCGAGGCAAGTGCCTGTGCGCGGATTCCCCCAGCGATGCCCTCGGGATTGAGGATTGCAGTGAGTATGAGCAAGACGCCTCCAATCAAAACCTCCCAATTTCCGAGGCCGCCTGTGACCTGCGACATGGCATAAAACGCCACTCCCGCAGTAGCCGTGACACCCGAGGTGACGGCGCCGCTGACACACCCGATCCCACCGAGGTACGCGACGGCGAGCGCGGTCAGCGACGCAATCGTGCCGAATGATGCATCGGACACGCTGCCGAACCGGTACGCGATCAGGCACCCGCCGATCCCGGCGATGAACGATGAGATCGCAAACACCTGCAGCTTCACTCCAGCGACGTTGATGCCAGCAGCGGCGGCTGATCGCTCGTTGGACCGTGCGGCCAACATCCTTCGGCCCGTCGAGCTGCGTCGGAGGTTGGAGACACCGAGCGCCAGCAGCAGCGCGACGGCCACGAGCAAGATGCCAAAGACCGGCCGTGAAGCTTGCGAACCGAGGATCAAGCCGAGATCCCATCCGCCGAGTTTCGGGTTCGGCACCTGCGCACCGCCGGTCGATGCGTCGCCGACGTACTTCGGGTTCTTGAAGACGAACTCGTTGATCGCCACGCCGCCGGCAAGCGTGACGATTGCCAGGTTGGCGCCACGCACGCGCAGCGCCGGGAATCCCACGAGCGTGCCGAACACAGCGGCCACCAGGGCGGCCAGGATCGGTGCGATCGGGAAGGGGATGTTCCACTCGATTGCCAGCTTCGACAGTGAGAACCCGGCCACTCCGGCAAATGCCATCTGTGCAAGCGAGGTCTGCCCACCGAAGCCGGTGAGCACGACCAGCGACAGGGCCAACACGACAGCGATCGTCGTGGTCATGATCGCGCCCCGCCACAGCGGACCGAAGGCGAGGAGCCCGATCACGGCGAGGCTCACCGGGATCAGCACACTGGCGGGAGTGACCTTGGCTGCGGGAACGGCGGGAAGCTTCCAGGTGTCGACGGCTCCTCGATCCGGGACCCGTTCGCCCAACACGACCATGGCAACGATGATCACGACGAACGGCAGCCCTTCGCGTGCCCCGTACTGCGGGAACCAGCCGATGTCGCCTTGCAGCTTGGTGAACGTGGACTGCACGAGGCCGATTGCGATTCCCGTGAGCACCGTGGGCCAGACGTGACGAAACCGACCGATCAATGCTGCGCCGAGGGCAGGGATGAGGAATCCGAACGTGAAGTTCGTCGACGACAGCTGGATCATCGGTGACGCCAGGATCACCACGAGCCCTCCGATCGCAGACGCGAGCACAAAGGTCGCAGCCGCCATCAAGGTGGGGGAGTACCCGAGGAGCACCACGCCCTTCTCGTTCTCTGCGGCCGCTCGTGTGATCAGCCCAACACGAGTGAACCGGGCGGTGGCCCACACGGCTGCGGCGATCGCAAGCACGACCGCAATGAGCCACAGCCCGTCTCGGGGAACCGTGACGTCGGACATGATCGTGACGGGCTCGCGGGGCAAGATGGGGTCGACCCGCAAACCGGAGTTGTCACGGAATCGGTTGTCGATCAGCGAGATGAACACGATGACGAGGCCGATGCTCGCCACGATCTTGGCAAGCGCCGGAGCACGAAACAGCGGTCGGAAGACAAGCAGGTACACGACTGCGCCGACCGCTGCGGCCGTCAGCAGCGCAAGCAGCAGTGCCCATCGAAACCCGACGTCGGCGTCGAAGTGGTAACGGTCGGGTAATCCGGGAATCGGGAACGGATACGACCCTTGACGTAGGTCGGCGTAGACGTAACCCGACCACGTCGCTGTGGCGCCGAACGCGAAGTTCACGACTCCCGAACCCTGGTGGGTGATCAAGAGCCCCAGGCCGAACGCGCCCATGATCGCCGCTGCGCCGGAACCGAGTAGCAAGAAAAACAGGTAGTCGGTCATCGAGTCAACGCCGTGGTGGTCAAAGTCAGGTGCGGGTCACGGCAGGTAGTCGATGACCGAGGCGGACTCGAAGCCCGGCACGGTGAGGATCTGACCGCCCGCTTCGTAGAAGCCGATCGGAAACTCGAAGTTGCACACACTCGGGTAGGCCTCGGAGGATCCACAGGTGAGCGGGCTGTCGTTCGGGAAGTTCAAGATGTCGGTCGAGGTGGACATCCGCTCGTAGATCGCGGCACCGGTGACCTCGCCACCGTCAGCTGCGATGTCGTTGGCAACACGAGCGAGCGACATCAACTGTGTGATCCCGAGCGCCCCGACACCGAGTGAGCTGTCGGCGTCTGCGCCGTAGGTCGGCTCGATGATCTCGTCGAACTCGAACGCCGACGGGGTGTCTTGCTGCGCTCCCACGCCGATGAAGTACCAACCCACCGCGTCGTCACCGACCACGTCGATCACTTCCGCACTGCCGCAGATGGCGGTGGAGATCATTGGTGTGGTGATCCCCAGTGCCACGCGTCCGCGCATGGCGCCGATGCATCCGGCGTCTGCGTACAGCGACACCATGACATCCGGATTGTCGCTGTTTGCCTCGCGGATGAGGCCCTGGAAGCCGGCATCGGTTTCGTTGTCTCCGCCCTTCACCGACTTGTAGGTGATGCCGGCCTTCTCGAGCGCTCCGATGAGGGAAGCTTCCGAGCCGTTGGCGCCGGGGTTGTCGGCGCTGACAATGCCGACGGTCTGTGCGCCGAACTCCTCAACAGCGAGCACCACCATGGCAGCCATGGTCGTGGCGTTGCCGCCGGTGATGAACAATGCGTTCGCGGTGTAGTCGGGTGGAAGAATCGGGAGCGCTCCGACCACCGGGATGTCCGATGCTGCAAAGGTGTCGTACCCGGGGAACAGATCCAGGCCAAGCAGCGCCATCTCCACGTTCTTGCCACTCAGCTCCTGAGCGCACGCCTGCGACGTTTCGGGTGAGCCAGCAGCGGTGCAGTGTTCGATCACGACGGGTCGCCCGCCGAAGCCGCCGTGTTCGTTCAAGTACGCGAGTGCGAGATCGGTGTCGGTGCGCATCTCGGGGAAATCGAGGCCGGGCGTGCCTTCGGTGTTGACCATGCCCAGCACGATCGGTTCGCCCGTTGCGGGCCCGAGCGCTCCAAACCCGTCGCTGGTACCTGGCTCGACATCGGATTCATCGGATTCATCGGATTCATCGGGTTGGCTGTCGGCGTCCGTGTCCTCCCCCGACGCTTCGGCGGTCTCGTCGACGGTGTCGTCATCCGCCGGTGCCGGCTGATCGTCCGACGGCGCCACGGAATCGTCGGCGGTCGCTTGCGCGGCGGTGTCGTCAGGCTCGCTGCTGTTCTCGCCGTCAGAGCTGCCAGCGCAAGACGCCAGCACCAATCCGATCACGGTGAGCGACGCCGCTACTCGATGTTTGCGATGGTCCTTGGTCATGATTCCCCCGGTTGTCCCCATGTGCGTTGGATGAAGAGTGAAGAAGTGCCTGGCACTTCTTCACTGCGGTGATCAGGTCATGGCGCTGTCGGGCACCCAGCTGCCGTGCGCGCCATAGGGGACGCGGCGAGGCAGGTGGATCGTGGCGACCGGTGCAGCGGAGAAGTCCTGGGCGTCGATGATCACCAGGCGGGACTGATCGGAGTTGGTGTCGTGGATGATGCTGATGATCCAGCCTTCGTCCTCGGCGCCGCCTTCTTCGTTCGCCGGAGCGAACACGGGCTCGGCACCGCGCACGCCAGCACCCAATTGATGCTCGGTGCAGGCGCCGCTGCGCAGGTCGTACTTCCAGAATGCCGAGCCGTACACGGGCTCTTCAGCGTTGCCTTCGCCCGCCATGGCCATGACGTAGCCGTACTGGGCGTCGAGCCCCACCATGCGGTCGTTGACGCGGCCGAAGTCGCCGGGGCGATCGTCCACTTGCTCCTCGGTCACCACACCGGCATCCAGATCGATCGTCCACTTCCACAGGCGACCGACTTCGGCGTAGTCATCGTTGCTCGAGCCGAACGCTTCGGACTGACGCGACACGTTGAGCACGATCTTGTTGCCGTCCTCATGGGCGTTCACGGGGTGGAACACGTAGCACGGGTCGATCTCGAACCAGCGCACGTCGGCATTCGTGCCGTTGCGGGGCATGACTCCGAGGCGTGCCCCGTTGTCCCGGTTCCACATGAACGGCAGACCCGTTTCGAGCGCCCCGAGGTCGAAACACACCGGCAGGTCCATGAACACCACATGGTTCTGCGTGACGTTGAAGTCATGCATCATCACCATGGTCGGCAGTTCGATGCCCTCCTGTTGGATGAGCTTGCCATCGGCACTGACGCGGATGTACTGCAGATTCGGAGCCTCGGCGTTGAGGTAGCTGAACGCAATCAGTTCACCGGTGACGGGACACACCTTCGGGTGCGCGGTCATGGAGCACGTGAGTTCCCCGTCGTAGTTCTGATAGCCGAGGGTGTTCAGTTCGCTGTCGACCTTCCAGGGCCAGTGACCCTCTTCGAGGCAGAGCAGTTCGTTGTTGTGTGCCAGCACGTGGGTGTTGCCGGTGCCGCGGGTGAGGTCGCCCATAGCGCTCATCGGGTCGTCGAGCGGCTCGGAGATGTTCGGCGTTTGGATGAATCGGTTGCGATACCACTCGGCCTTGCCGTTGGCGATTCGCACGCCGTGCAACATGCCGTCACCGAAGAACCAGTGCCCCGATGTCCCCGACGCAGGGTTGGGTCCGGTGCGCACGTAGGTGCCCTGCAGCTCGGTCGGAATGACGCCGTCGACGCGCAATTCGTCGTCGGTACGTTCATCCAGGACCGGAGCCCAGTTGTTCCGCAGGTGCCACGGCAAAGCGTCGGTGGGGGCGAGCGATTCAATGGTCATGTGACGAACGTAACACCCCGAATCGAGGCGAAGTTACTCGGAGTAAATAATTCTGATCGTCGGGTACGGTCAGGTCTGTGAGTTCACCCGTCGCAGCAGCGCCGACGCACCGACGTCGCGGTCGTCCCAAAGGGGGAGCGGTGCTGGTGGACCGCTCGCAACTCCTTGCGTCTGCCGAACGAGCGATCGAAGCGTGCGGACCCGACGCCACCATGGATCAGATCGCTGCGGAGGCGCAGGTCACCAAGCCGATCCTGTATCGAACCATCGGCGACAAAGCAGCACTGGTCGATGCTCTGTCCGATGTGCTGGTGGATCGAATCGGCCACGCGATCGATGGCTCCGTCGTGGCGAGTGACGAACCGCGCGCCGCGTTCACCGCATCGATTCGGGCGTACTTGGCAGCGGTGGATGCCGATCGAGGTCTCTATCTGTTCGTCAACGCTTCGGGGCAGCGCACCGGGCCGTTGCGTTCCCGCATCGATCGGTCGGCCGAGCAGATGATCGAGATGTTCACCGCAGCACGCGGCAGCATCGGTTCATCGACTGCAGCGCGCACCTGGAGTCACTCGATCGTGGGCGCACTGCAGACCGTGACGCTGATGTGGATCGATGAGGAGTCGAACGATGACGACGAGGAGCGCAGCGTCGACGACCTGGCCGGCGATGTCACGGCGCTGCTGTGGCCCGGAGTCATGAAGATCCTGCAAGGTGCGGTGGCCGAGGCCGACTGACGTGGGCGCTGAGTCATCGACCAAACTGGGACCATGAGCTCCCAGCCTCCCGTCCCCGTCATCGATGTGAGTCGATCGTTGGATGGGCAACTCGACGCCCTCGACGCAGCGTGTCGCGATCACGGGTTCTTTCTCATCTCGGGGCACGGGCTCGATGCCGTCATCGACGCGACGTGGTCGGCCGCCGCACGCTTCTTCGATGGGGACCGGGCGCTGAAGTTGAGCGTGCAGCGCAACGGCGACAACCCACTCGGTTGGTATGACCGCGAACTCACCAAACGCAAGCGCGATCACAAAGAAGTGTTCGACTTCGCCGACCCGTCGTTCGAGATCGCTGACCGACACAACCGTTGGCCGACCGCACCAGACGACTTCCGGGTCACGCTCGCTTCGTTCTACGACGCGTTCAGCGAGTTGTCCACCTCCGCGGTCGAGCTGGTGCACCGAGCACTGGGGATGGACCCGCGCGATGGCCTCCGGTTCTTCGGCGATCGCCAGAACAGCTCGGTTCGGCTGAACCACTACCCCGTTGGTGATCCGGTGCCGGAACACGAGCGCGAGGCACTGCGTGACCTCGGCGCGAACGCACTCGGTCACCACACCGATCCGGGCGTGGTGACCTTGCTGCTCCAGGACCAGACCGGCGGTTTGCAGACGCAAAGCCGGTCAGGGGACTGGATCGACGTCGACCCGATTCCGGGAACCATCGTGGTGAACCTGGCCGACAGCGTGCAGGTGTGGACCAACGATCGATACCGCGCTGCGGTGCATCGGGTGGTCCCGATGACCCAGCAGAATCGGATGAGCATTCCGTACTTCCTCCACCCGGCTCGTGACGCCATCGTGGAACCGGTACCCGAGCTGATCGAAGACGAAGCTCGCTACCACTCCTTCGAATGGCGGGCCTACATGCGCGCTCGCACCGACGACAACTACGCCGACCTCGGAGCGCCTGACGCGCAGATCACTGACTATCTCGTCACGACGTGACTCCATTGTCCGGTCGCGACGCCAGATGACGGGGTCCGCTCAGGGGTTGAGCGTCGGCCCGAAGTTGGGCTGAGGCGCACACGCTGGCGTCTCGGTGCTCAACTCCGGCACGACCGACCCGAATCGCCGGTTCCAGTCGTCCACGCTCGCTGACTCCATCGAGTCGATGAATGCTTCGATCTCCGCGAGTTCGAGTTCGCTCGAACTCGCATTGAACACCGTCTCGGCGTCCTGCCAGAACACGCTCACCAGGCTTGGATCGACGGCGCCGGTGTCGATGAATGCGGGTCCACCGAGGAACGTCGCTGGTTGCAGTTGGCGACCCCCGAACGCGAGCTGAGCAAACGATCCGTTCGGGATCTGAACGAGTCGGAGCGTTCGTGTCTCGTCGGCGATCGGAACTTGGAATTGCGCCGTGTAGCTGATCTGGCTGTCGCCGATCGAGAAGATCGACCAATCCGGTGGCAACGAGATGTCGAGCGTGGCGTCACCGTCGATCGAGGTGGCATTGAACAGGTCGTTCATCGCCGGTCGATCGAGTGGGAGCCCCGGTGCGTCGTTGACGATCACGAACCCGCACGGCACGAGGGGTCGATACGAGGCGTTTGCGTTCTCCGCTCGATTTCGATCGACCCCCACGGCAATGGCACCCGATTGGCGGATAGTGAGCCCCGACGTGTCGGCCTGTTCGCCATCGAACTCCGCCATCCAGATGAGCGTGCCGTCGGGAGCGCCGAGGATCGCTGAGCTGCTGCCAGGCCCGGGTGGCGCAACCACCAGTTCGTCGACCGTGAGCAGCGTCGGCGGCAAGACCAGCGGAGCGGATGCCGAGACTCCGGTGCGGACCAACGGCGCAGCGGTCGTGGAGGGAGCGGCGGAAGTGACGGTCACCACCACTTCGATGGTGGTCGTGGTTGCCTCCGTTTCGGCCTGCTCGTCGCGCTGTGCGTACGACCACACGGCAGCGCCGAGCGCACCGAACAGCAGCAGACCGGCGCCGAGCTTCGCAATCGATCCGGATGCGCGTGGACGCTTCTGCAGCGGGCGACCCATCCCGTGCGGTGCAGTCGACACGACCGCTCCGCTGTCGGAGCGAGTGGAGATGTTGCTCGTGGAATCACCCTGACCGAGCCCGAAAAGGGACTCGCGGATCATCCGCCGCTTGGCCAGCGGCATCGGTGACACCTCGGGCCGTGCATCTTGCAGACTGTCGAAGACGTTCACGATCGACTCTTCTTGGTCGGCGCCGGGGTGACTGCGTTCTTCAGGTCTCGGCGAATTCGACCCAGCGCTGATCGAACCGCACCGACCGACAGATCGAGTGCCTCGGCAATCGCTGCCTGCGGGCACGATTCCCACAGCGACAGCAGCACGATGTCGCGATCATCAGGACTCAGCTCGGCGACCGCCGACAGCAACGGCGAGCCCGGAGCGTCAGCGCCGAGCCGTTGTCCATCCGATTGCAAGATGTCGTCGTTGGCGCGGTGGGTGACCACACGTGGTGTCGCTGCCCGGTCGCCGGTCACCAACGGGTCCACGACGGTGACGCCCGAGCTGAGGTCGTTGCGTTCCTGCAGACCGTTCAGGTGATCTCGCTCGAGCTGTGCGTGACGACGAAGCACTGCGACTGCAGCACCGACCAGGAACAGCCGCTCGGTGCCGCGCTCCTGATCGAAGCGACCCCACGTGTGCAATGCATGCTCGAACGTCTCGGCCACGAGATCCGGGCTTGCTTCGGGTCCGACACGTCGCGTGAGCAACGCATGCACCGAATCGACATGGTCGTCATAGAGGCGGGCCACCGCCGCTCCGGTCAAAGGCACGCCACACTCTGCCAAACTCGCCCACCGTTTGACGAATACCCCCGACGAGAAGGGCTAGGGACGGATCATTCCGTACGCATGCGTTGGCGTGAGTGTGGCGATGAGGCGACCTTCTTCGACCATCGCCGTGCGGAACGCTTCCCAGTCATCGTGTTCGCCAGCAACTCGTCGGTAGTAGTCGACGAGACGCTCGACCGTGTCGTCGTCGATGCGCTCCGCAATCGGTGACAGCGTCACGTTGGCGTCGAGCACGACGTACGCCCAGAAGTCGTCACGGTTCACGTGGAGGCTGGCCATGGGCGTGCGCTGGAGATTCTTGGTCTTGGCTCGATCGGCAGTGAGCGAGATCAGGATCCGGTCGTCGTCATCGAGCACGTAGGTGATGTTCGACGATTGCGGGCGTGCGTTCGCTCGTTGCGTGATCAGCACTGCATTGCGTTTGTCTCGGGTGAACTCGATGCCGTCAGAGATGTGCATGCACCGGGGAAACCTCGCGGCTCACACGATCATTCCGAAATTCCTGTCGATTTCGCGACTCTCCGCGCGTCCAATGCGTCTCCTGGTGGTCGTATCTGACATTCGGAATATTCCTCGCTAGTGTCCGTCCGTCGCACATTTGTAATGTCCCACCGCCGATGCTTTTCGGCAGAAGAAAAGAGTCCCCGCCAATGTCGAAGTTCCTACGAATTGTCGTGTCAGCGCTGGTCGCGCTCACGGGCGCAGTGGTGTTCACACCAGGCGTCGCCATGGCCGGTGTCGGCGCCGGCGCCACACCGACCTTCCCGCAAGATCTGGCCATCGGTGGCGTTCGTGTCGGCGAGGTGTACTCGGCATCGATCGAGATGACGAACTTCAACACGTCGCCAGACACCGCCAGCCTCAACACCGTCTGCAACTTCGGAGACACCGCTCCTCCGTGTACGCCGAGCACCTCCACGGCGCTGCAAGAAGACCCCGGCATCAACCTGGTCTTGTCCTGCGGAGTGTTGGGTAACGACAGCATCTGTGCAACCGCCGGCATCGATGCAGGCGTCTTCCAACTCGAAGGCGCAGCGGTCGGGCGTGCGGGTACCGAGTGTGATGGCACCGCGTTCAGTGTGTCGACCACCGACCCGACCCTCGGAACATTGCGCTTCGAGCCCACCGATGGCTCGAACGTCACCCTCGTGGGGCAGCTCGCCACTTGTGTCATCGATTTCGACTACCGCGTGCTGCGGGTGCCATCGATCGACTCCGATCCGTCGACCGCTGGTGTGCAGACCATCCAGATCACCGACAACGTCCAGTGGCTCGCCGGTTCGAACATCAACGCATCGGCACGTGGGACGACGCAGGGCACCACGGTGCTGCGTGCGATCCCCTCGATCAGCACGACCGCATCGGCGACCGTGCAGCTCGGTAACGGCACGATCACCGACACCGCGTTGGTGTCCGATCGTGAGTCGGCGGTTGCTGGCGCCATGATCACGTTCAGTGCCTACGGCCCGAACGACCCGTCGTGCACCGGTACCCCGGCCTTCACGTCGACCGTGTCCCAGCCGATCGCTGATGGTCCGGTCACGTCCGAGGCCTTCACGCCCACCGCGCAAGGCACCTACCGTTGGATTGCCGTCTACAGCGGCGATGCGAACAACGAGCCGGCGTCCGGCGCCTGCAACGATGCCAACGAGAGCGTCGTGGTCACCCCTGCGCAGCCGACGATCACCACCGAAGCTTCCGCAGAGCAGCCCCTCGGCGCTGGCACGCTGACCGATACCGCCACGGTGTCTGGTCGAGTCGGTGCCGTTGCTGGTGGCACCGTCACCTTCAACCTCTTCGGCCCGGATGACGCCACCTGCGCCACCTCGATCTTCAACTCCACGGTCGACATCTCGGCCACCTCGGACACGGTCACGTCGGCTGGCTACACACCGACTGCGCCCGGCAACTACCGCTGGATTGCGTCGTACAGCGGCGATACCAACAACCTGCCGGTGTCCGGTGAGTGTGGCGATGCCAACGAAGACACCGACGTGAACCCTGCTCAGCCCGCCATCACGACCGACGCCGGCGATGACATTGCGGTCGGTGGCGAACTGACCGACACCGCCACGGTCACCGGTCGCGTGTCGCCGCTCGCCTCGACCGTGGACTTCCGCCTCTACGGGCCGAATGACGCAGAGTGCTCCGGTACCCCGGCGTTCGAGTCGCTCGGTGTGGAACTGGCTCCGACCGTCTCCACCGTCACGTCCGAAGGTTTCACGCCCGAAATCGCCGGCACGTACCGCTGGGTCGCGACGTACAACGGTGACGCCAACAACGCATCCGCCACCGGCGTGTGTGGAGACCCGGCCGAGACCGTCGAGGTGCTGCTGGGTAACCCCACGATCGCAACACAGACCTCACCTGGCGTGGTGGCTGGTGAAGGCGAAGTGTTCGACACCGCCATCGTGTCGGGTCGGATTCAGCCCCAGGAAGGTGCCACCATCGACTTCCGTCTGTACGCACCTGGCGACACCGAGTGTGAGCGCACGCCCGTGTTCGAAAGCCTCGGTGTGGCGTACCCGGTCGCGGGCGGATCTGTCCGCTCGGCATCGTTCACGCCGACCGTTGCAGGCACCTACCGCTGGATCGCGACCTACAGCGGCGATGCGAACAACGTCGGCGTCTCTGGTGAGTGCGGCGAGTCCACCGAGACCTTCGTGGTCACCATCAACCCGGAGGTCGAACTCCCGGCCACGGGTGCTGAGACCGACATGCTGCTGCGCTCCGGTGCTGGTATCGCTCTTGCCGGCCTCGCAATGATGCTGCTCGGACGCCGTCGCCGTCCGCTGATCGGCGCCTGACCGAACACATCCGCTACGACAACGGGCGTCCGAACCTGCGGGTTCGGGCGCCCGTTGTTGTTTTCGACCAGCGCGGACCGACGCTGACCGTTGTTGGTTCGTCAGCTCACCGGGGTGAGCGGCCCGGAGCCATCCAGCACCGAGGCGACGTTGCGTGCAGCGAGGTCGGCCATTGCACTGCGCGTCTCTTGCGTGGCGGACCCCAGGTGTGGTGTCAGCACCACGTTGTCCAGGGCTCGCAAGCCCGTGTGCAGTTCCGGCTCGTGCTCGAACACGTCGAGCGCGGCGCCTGCGATCTCGCCAGATTCCAGCGCAGCTACCAAGGCGGCTTCGTCGACGATTGCGCCGCGTGCGGTGTTGACCAACACCGCTGACGGTCGCATCGCAGCCAGCGCTGCAGTGTCGATGAGGTGGTGCGTGTCGGCCGAGTATGGGCAATTGACCGAGATGACATCGCTCGTGGCGAGGAGTTCGTCGAATGAAACCAGCGACGCTCCGAGCGACGCCTCGACCTCTGCGCTGACGCGATGGCGGTTGTAGTACACGATCTCCATCCCGAACGCTGTGGCCCGCTTCGCGAGTGCGGAACCGATCCCGCCCATGCCGATGATCCCGAGCCGTCGTTGCTGCAGGCCCGACCCGAGCATCATGAACATTCCCCACTTCCAGGGTTCGCCCGACCGCAGCAGCCGTTCGCCCTCGGCGAGGCGACGCGTCGTCATCAAGACCAACGCCATGGCGAGGTCGGCGGTTGCGTCGGTCAGGACGTCGGGCGTGTTGGTGACCACCACACCACGGGCGGCACACGCGGCGACGTCGATGTTGTCGTAGCCGACGGCCACGTTCGCGACGACCTTGAGATTGGGCGCTGCATCGAGAAACGCGTCGTCGACTCGGTCGCCGAGCAAGGTCACGACGGCGTCGGCGTCCGCGAGCTGGTCGTCGCGGAGCTCGATCGGCACGGAACCTTCTCCCTCCCACGTCCACACGTCACCCACGTTGTGCAGGAGTTCGAGGCCGGACGCAGGGATCGGGCTGGTGACGACGATCGATGGACGCTTGCGAGACTCGGACATCGGAACAGAATCGCAGATCGGTGCGCTGCGAGCACACGGGTGGAGGGTTTCGGAGGAGGGTTTCGGTGGCGCGCCGAACGAGGCGATACTTGGCTGATGGGCAAGCGGCAGCCACTCCAGCACGTGACGATTCACGGCCATGACGTCGGCTATCGCCGTGTTGGAATGGGAAGCGACGAGACGATCCTGCTCATTCACGGGCTGGCGGGCAGCTCGAAGACCTGGGACGCGGTGATCGACGAACTCGCCGAAGAGTACGACGTCATCGCGCCAGATCTGCTCGGCCACGGCGAGTCGGCGAAACCTCGGGGTGACTATTCCCTTGGCGCGTTCGCCAGTGGCCTGCGCGACATGCTGGCGATGCTCGACGTGAAGAGCGTGACGGTGGTCGGGCACTCGTTCGGCGGGGGCGTGGCGATGCAATTGGCGTACCAGTTCCCGCACCTCATCGATCGGCTGGTGCTGGTCGGCTCCGGAGGTTTGGGTCGAGAGGTATCGCCGTTGCTGCGGATGCTCGCTCTGCCCGGAGCTGAGTACCTCATGCCCTTGGGTATCCCGAAACTCGTGGTGGACCGGGCCAACGATGTGGGTCGCTTCCTCGGGCGCCGCAATATCCGTTCGGAACGGCTCGGTGAGATGTGGCGCGCATATGCATCACTCGCCGGAGCGGAGAACCGACAGGCGTTCGTGAAGACCATGCGCGGTGTGATCGAGCCAGGCGGACAGACGGTCAGCGCAACCGACCGGCTGTACCTCGCGGCGCGCGTCCCGATGATGATCGTGTGGGGCGACAAGGATGCGGTGATTCCCATGGAGCACGGCGTGCGCGCCCACGAGTCGATCGACAACAGCCGGCTGGAAGTGCTCGAAGGGGTCGGTCATTTCCCTCATGTCGAAGCACCCGAGGTATTTGCGGCGTCGCTGCTCGACTTCATGAGGGCCACCGACGCCGGCCCGGACGACAAGTCGCTGCGCGAAGTACTCATCGCCCACGCCCAAACCTGACGGCGTTCGTTACGGGCCTGGCCCGTAACGAACGCAGCTCGCGTTGCGGACCGCACACCGCACTGTTGGGGCATGTGAGGTTCCACTGAGCGCAGGCGCGAGTGCGTGCACTGGTCTCAACCAAGCCGTCACCGACGACCAACACGCACGACATCGCCGTCGACTCCACTGGGGTCATGGAAACAACCGGACTGAGTGCCGAGACCCGAGCGATCATCGCCAGTACCCGCCCTGCTTTGGAGTCGCATGGACTGGCGATCACCACCCGGATGTACGAGCGGCTCTTCACCGAGCACCCTGCAACGGAAGCGCTTTTCGCCGGAACAGCTCCCGGACAGCCCGAGCGCCTGGCATCAGCAGTCCTGGCCTATGCCGACAACATCGATGATCTGTCGCCGATCGAACCCGTTGTCGCGGCAATCGCTGCCAAGCACGTGGCAGCTGGTGTCGGCGCCGAGCATTACCCCGTCGTGGGCGCAGCGCTCCTCGGTGCGATGGTCGACGTGCTGGGTGAACTCGATACGTCGATCACCACGGCGTGGGCCGAGGCGTACGGCTACCTCGCCGACATCTTCATCTCGGTCGAGGCGGGACTCCGGGACGCCGCATGAGCTCGCCGAGACACCTGGTTGTCGTCGGGAACGGGATGGTCGGCCAGAAGCTTCTGGATGAACTCATCGCGCGCCCCGAATTGGACTGGGCGATCACTGTGGTCGGCGACGAACCCGTCGGTGCGTACGACCGCGTGGCGTTGTCGTCCTGGTTCGACGGCGCGTCCGACGAAGATCTCTCGCTGTGCGATGTCGAAGCAATGCGTCGCCACGGTGTGAACCTCTGCTTCGGGCGCAAGGTCGAGACCATCGATCGAGTTGGCGCCACGGTCACCCTCGACGACGGGGCGGTGCTCGCCTATGACCATCTGGTGCTCGCGACCGGTTCGGCTCCGTTTGTGCCGCCCGTGCCGGGACGCGACGTGCCCGGTTGCTTCGTGTACCGAACGCTCGACGACCTTCGCCAAATCAGCGCGTGGTCCGAAGTCGTGACTACCGATGGCCGCACCCCGAATGGCGTCGTGATCGGTGGAGGCCTGCTCGGGCTGGAGGCGGCGAACGCCCTCCAGAATCTCGGGCTGCGTACCCGCGTCGTCGAGATGGCGGATCGCCTGATGCCGCAACAGCTCGACCCGGCCGCCTCCGGAATGCTTCACCGTTGGGTGCAAGCCTTGGACATCGACACGCATCTCGGATTTGCGACGCAACAGATCGAGGCCGACACGATCGACGGCGTCGAGCGCGTGGCCCGCCTGCGTGGCGCCGATGGTTCGATCATCGACGCCGACATCGTCGTTTTCTCAGCCGGTGTTCGACCGCGACATCAGCTGGCTGACGCATGCGGCCTGGAGATCGGCGTGCGCGGCGGCGTGGTCATCGACGACACCTGCACCACGAGCGACGAGCGAATCTCGGCGATCGGGGAGGTCGCCTGCCACGGCGGGATGACCTACGGGCTCGTGGGCCCCGGCTACTCGATGGCGCGCGTGCTCGCCGACCGTTTGTGTGGCGGTGCGGACACGTTTGCTGGCGCAGACCTGTCGACGAAGCTGAAGCTGCTCGGTGTCGATGTTGCGAGTTTCGGTCAGTCGGCGCTGGTCGAGTCCGACGACCAGGTCGTGTTCGCCGACCCGATTGCCAGAGTCCACCGACGCATCGCGGTGCGTGACGGCAACGTCGTGGGTGGGGTGTTGGTGGGCGACGTGTCGAACTACGAGGCGCTGCACGCGATGTCGACCGGCACCATGGCCACGAAGAACGTTGCAGGCATCGTGCTGCCCGACGGGCTGTCGCCAAGCGACACGACCGAGCTTCCCGACACCAGTCAGCTGTGCTCGTGCAACAACGTGCTGCGTGGTGACGTGAAGACCGCGATCGAGGCGGGCTGCTGTGACCTCGCAAGCCTGAAGTCAGAAACCACTGCCGGGACCGGTTGCGGCGGCTGCCTTCCCGGCCTGGCGACGTTGCTCAACAGCGAACTCGAAGCACGAGGCGTCACGGTCGACCGGTCGCTGTGTGAGCACTTCGCGCACTCCCGCCAAGAACTGTTCGACCTGATCCGGTTCCACCATCATCGAACGTGGGCCGAGGTACTCGCTGCACACGGCACGGGTCGAGGGTGTGCGGTGTGTCGACCGACCGTGGGCTCGATCCTGTCATCGCTCAGTGCGGGGTACATCCTCGACGGCGATCAGGCAGGTCTTCAGGACACCAATGACCATGCGCTTGCGAATATGCAGCGCAACGGCACCTACTCCGTGATCCCTCGCGTACCGGGCGGCGAGATCACACCAGCGCAGTTGATCGAGCTTGGGCGCATCGCCGGCGACTTCGAGCTCTACGTCAAGATCACGGGTGCGCAGCGGATCGACCTGCTCGGAGCGCAACTTCACCAGTTGCCCTCGATCTGGCAACGGGTCATCGACGCTGGCATGGAATCAGGTCACGCCTATGGCAAAGCGCTGCGGACGGTGAAGTCGTGTGTGGGTAACACCTGGTGCCGCTACGGCGTGCAGGATTCGGTCACCATGGCAATCGACATCGAGCGCCGCTATCGGGGGCTTCGGGCGCCGCACAAGCTCAAGTCGGCGGTCTCGGGGTGTACTCGCGAATGTGCAGAAGCGCAGAGCAAGGACTTTGGTGTGATCGCCACCGAGACCGGTTGGAACCTGTACCTGTGCGGCAACGGCGGGCGGGTGCCGCGTCACGCCGAGCTGTTCGCAACGGACCTCACCGACACGGAACTGATTCGCTACATCGACCGCTTCTTGATGTTCTACATTCGAACCGCTGACCGTCTGGAACGAACCGCTCCCTGGTTCGAACGCCTCGATGGTGGAATGGAGTACCTCCGATCCGTGATCGTCGACGACGTGCTCGGCATCTGTGATGAGCTGGAAGCAGACATGGCCGCGCACGTCGACAGCTATGAGTGCGAGTGGGCCGCAACGCTCGATGATCCCGAACGATTGGAACAGTTCGTGGAGTTCGTCAATGCTCCCGAGATCCACAGCACGCCCGTCTGGGTGGTGGAGCGAGGCCAACGGATCCCCGCAGCGGCCGGAGCGATGCAATGACCGCAATCGAACACTCGGTTGCGCCGCACGAGCCAGCTCCGGACGTCGAATCGGTCCAGTGGGTTGCGGTCTGTGAAGCATCGCACGTGCGACCGGATCGAGGCGTTGCCGTGCTGGTCGACGATGAGCCGGTCGCCGTGTTCAGACTCGCTGGCGTCGGCGACCTTGCCGAAGAATGGCGAGCGGTCAGCCACATCGATCCAGTCGGTGGTGCACCGGTCATGGCTCGCGGCCTGATCGGCAGTGTCGGCGCACCGCCGCTGATCGTTCCCACGATTGCCTCCCCGCTCCACAAGCAGCGCTACAACCTTCGAAGCGGGCACTGTCTCGACCACCCCACCGCCCTTCTGCGCACGTATCCGGTGCGAGTTCACAACGGAGTGGTCGAAATCGGCACGGCCGTCACGCCCACGTAACGCCACCGAAATACCGTCACGCCAGAGTCGGACCATGCCCGGAAAACTGAATGGCTTCGTGATCGGTGTCACCGCTGATCGCCGAAGTGCAGAGCAGATTTCGATGTTCGAAGGCCGCGGTGCTGCGTGCATTCACGGCCCGACGATCAGGACACACCCTCTGCGTCCCGAAGCCGAGATCCTCGAAGCCACCCAGGCATTCCTCGAGGCTCCCGTCGACATCGTCGTGCTCACAACGGGCATCGGCGTACGCGGATGGCTGGAGGCAGCCGAGTCGGTGCTGCTCGGTGACGAACTGCGCGTCGCCCTCTCCTCGGCGTTGTTGGTGTCTCGCGGGCCCAAGGCACGAGGTGCAGCGGTCACCGCTGAGCTGGACGTGGCCTGGAATGCGCCGAATGCGACGTCTGACGAAGTGGTCGACTACCTCGTCGAGGTCGGCGTGAGAGCGAAACGAGTTGCCGTGCAACTCGATGGGTCGTCAGGGGGCAGCATGGTCGACAAGCTCACCGAACTCGGCGCCGAGGTCGTGCCGATCCCCGTGTACCGGTGGTCGATTCCTGACGACCTCGCCCCGGCCCAATCGCTGGTCCGTGCGGTCTGCGACCGTCGGGTGGACGGCGTGACCTTCACGGCGCGGCCGGCTGTGGAGAATTTCGCCGCCATCGCCTCGTCGATGGAACGTTGGGACGACGTGGTCGCTGCGTGTGCCGACCACGTCCGCTTGTTCTGTATCGGTCCGGTGTGCGCACGAGGGGTGATCGAGACCGGCCTCGGAACCCCCGAATACTCCGATCGGTCGCGGCTCGGGGCCATGGCGATGTTCGTCACGTCGGCGTTGGGCGACCAGCACGATTCGTACACGGTCGGCGGATACGAGATCGTGCTGAAAGGACGAACCGTTGGAGTCGACGGTGCCGAACCGGTGGTGCTCACGGGTCGCGAACGTCAAGTGCTCGATGCGCTGCTCGATCGCCCGGGCGTGGTGTGTTCCAAGCAGGCGTTGCTGTCGTCGATCTGGGGCCGTGGCGAAACCGACACCCATGTGGTTGAAGTCACGGTGGGTCGTCTTCGTCAGCGGCTGGGTAGCGCTGGTGTGGGCATCGAAACCGTGATTCGACGCGGCTATCGAGCAAGCCCCGTCTAGGTGAAACAGTCGTTGTGTCGGTGGCCGCACAGCGTGCCGCCCCGCCTGTGAGCCGCGCGGATCTCGCTGTGCGAAGGCGTGCGGAGGAGGGGATCAACCGTTCACATCAGGGGAACGCCCGGGAAATCCGAACGCGGTCCACTGGTGTCATGCAACCCAGTGAATACTCCCGTCGCCAAGCACTCATCACGTTCGCATCCCTCTCCGCCGGAGGGTTCGCACTTGCAGCTTGCGGCGGATCGGACTCCGACTCGTCGCCCGCTGCGGACAGCACGGCGGCGCCCGGTGGCGACGAGCCGGCAGCGGCGCCGATCGTGCTGGGTGCGCCGGTCGAGAAGCCGAGCCTCACGCTCGGCTTCATCAAGCTCACCGACATGGCACCGCTCGCGATTGCCAAGGAGAAGGGGTACTTTGCCGAGGAGGGCCTCAACGTCACCCTCGAAGCACAGGCGAACTGGAAAGTGCTGCTCGACGGTGTGATCGACGGGCTCCTCGACGGAGCGCACATGCTCGCGGGTCAGCCGCTCGCAGCAACCATCGGCTACGGCACCGCAGCTGAGCTGATCACCCCGCTCAGCATGGACCTGAACGGCAATGCCATCACCGTCTCCAACCAGGTGTGGGAGATGATCGAACCCGATCTCCCCAAGGGTGGCGACGGACTGCCGGTCCATCCGATCTCGGCGTCGGTGCTGCGCCCGGTGATCGAAGAATTCGCATCTCGAGGCGACCAGTTCAACATGGGCATGGTCTTCCCGGTCTCCACCCACAACTACGAGCTTCGCTACTGGCTTGCTGCCGGTGGTATCAACCCCGGTTTCTACGGCGCTGGTGGAGATGCAACCGGTGTGATCGACGCCGAGGTGCCGTTGTCGGTCACCCCGCCACCGCAGATGCCCGCCACGATGGAGGCCGGAACCATCGACGGCTACTGCGTCGGCGAACCGTGGAATCAAGCAGCGGTGCAGCAGCAGATCGGCGTGCCGATCATCACCGACGACCAGATCTGGCGGCTCAACCCCGAGAAGGTGTTCGGCATCCGCAAGGACTTCTCCGAGACGAACCCGGGCACCACCTCGGCAATCGTGCGAGCGATGATCAAAGCCCAGCAGTGGCTCGACGCCGATGGCGGTGCCAATCGCGTGGAAGCGGTCGAGATCCTCGCCCGCCCCGAATACGTGGGCGCCGATGCCGAAGTGATCGCAGCATCGATGACCGGACAGTTCACCTTCGAGCCGGGCGACACACGTGCGGCGCCGGACTTCAACATCTTCTTCCGAGAGTTCGCCGGGTACCCGTTCTATTCCGATGCGGTCTGGTACCTCACGCAGATGCGTCGATGGGGCCAGATCGACGCTGACCAGACCGACGACTGGTACCGCGACGTCGCAGCCTCGGTCTACCGGACCGACTTGTACATGAGTGCAGCACAAGAGCTCGTCGATGCCGGCGTGATCCCCGCCGAGAGCATTCCCGATACCGACGGGTACAAGGCTCCCCAGGACGGCTTCATCGATGGGATCACCTTCGATGGCACCGCTCCGAATGCGTACCTCGACGAGTTCGACATCGGCCTGAAGCAGGGCCAGACCGTCAGTGAGAGCGGAGTCGACGGCTGACCGTCGACCGTTTCGCCGCCACATTCGCCGCCACACCCTCCGTCACCAGGAAGAGCAACATGTCCGACACGACCATCACACCATCTGAGACAGACCTCGGGAGTCCAGGAGATGCCGTCGATGCCGACGTCGACACCCCGACCGGAGGCGAATCGCCTCCGCCCACCGGTTCCGAACGCGCTGATGCAGACGAGGGGAAGCCGAAGCGATCGCTCACTCGCTTCGTGCCCTCGGTTCGATCTGTCGTCGCCCCGGTCGTCGGGGTCACGGTCTTCTTGCTGTTGTGGGCGGCGATTGCACCCCAGATCGATACCCGGCTCGGTTCGGTTCCGGGTCCGGGTGATGTCGCACAAGCCGGGCAAGGTCTCTACGACGAGTGGCAAGCCGCTCGAGTCGATCGGGCCGAGTTCTTCGAGGCACAGGACCTGCGCAACGCTGCGCTCATCGAGGCGGGTCGTGGCAGCGAGGTCCAGAACTTCGACTATGCGGGAACACCGACGTTCGTCGACCAGGTCTGGACGTCGCTGCGTACCGTCGGGTTCGGGTTCCTCATCGGCACGCTCATCGCGATTCCATTGGGCTTGTTGAGCGGGCTGTCGCCGACCTTCCGAGCTGCGATCAACCCGCTCATCCAAGTGATGAAGCCGATCAGCCCGCTCGCATGGCTGCCGATCGTGACCATCGTGGTGTCGGCAACCGTCACGAGTGACAGTCCGATCCTCGCGCAGAGCTTCATCGTGTCGGCCCTGGTGGTGACGCTGTGTTCACTGTGGCCAACGCTCATCAACACCGCAGTGGGTGCCTCTTCGGTCGACAAGGACTTGCTGAACGTCGGCAAGGTGCTGCGGCTGAACAAGCGCCAGCAGCTCTCGAAGTTGATCATTCCGTCAGCACTGCCGTACATGTTCACCGGGATGCGGCTGTCGCTCGGCGTTGGCTGGATGGTGCTGATCGCCGCGGAGATGCTGGCGCAGAACCCCGGGCTCGGCAAGTTCGTGTGGGACGAGTTTCAGAACGGCAGCTCGCAGTCGCTGTCCAGGATCATGTTCGCCGTCGTGGTCATCGGTCTGATCGGCTATGCACTCGACCGGTTGATGAGCGCGATCGAGGGCTTCGTCGGCCGGAATCGGCAGGCCTGACATGGCAACTGAATCCGCTCCTTCGGTGGTCGGATCTCCGCCGTCCACACGGCCTCCGGCGCTGTCGCTGCAGGGGATCTCGAAGACCTATACCGACCCCAGTGGCAACGTCACGGTCGTGCTCGACGGTCTGGATCTCGATGTGGAGTCTGGTGAGTTCGTGGCGGTCCTCGGATTCTCCGGGTCGGGCAAGACCACGTTGGTGTCCGCCATTGCCGGGCTGATCGAACTCGACTCGGGGCGCGTCATGGTGAATGGCGAACCGTCGGTCGAGCCAGGTCCTGATCGCGGCGTCGTGTTCCAGAGCTACTCGCTGATGCCGTGGTTGGATGTGGAAGGCAACGTGTCGCTCGCCGTCGATGCCGTCCACGGCGACCGGTCGAAATCCGAACGCAAGCAGATGGTCGACTCGACCATCGAACTGGTCGGCCTGTCGCATGCACGCAACCGCAAGATCTCGCAGCTGTCCGGCGGTATGCGCCAGCGCGTGGCGGTGGCTCGGGCGCTGTCCACACAGCCCGAGATCTTGCTGCTCGACGAACCGCTTTCGGCGCTCGACGCACTGACGCGGGCGAAGCTGCAGGACGAGATCGAGAGAATCCGTGGCAAGGAGCAGCGCACGATCCTGCTCGTGACCAACGATGTCGACGAAGCACTCTTGCTCGCTGACCGTGTGGCCATTCTCGACCAAGGCCCGGGTTCGCGGATTTCGAGAGTCTTCGACGTGACGATTCAACGACCGCGCCTGCGCACGGAACTGAATCACGACCCCGACTACATGGAATTGCGCAACGCCATCGTTGGCCACCTCGACGGCCTCAACGCCGACAAGCCGACGCTGGCTCGCGGTGACGTTGGCGTCCCCACGCTCGAGCCCGTCGATCTGCTGCCCAAGGCGTACCGCGAGGCCGCCGAGAGTTCGAACTCACGTCGCTACCTGGAGCTGTTCAACCTTGAGAAGGTGTACCCCACGCCGAACGGCCCGCTCACCGTGGTCGAAGACATCAACCTGCTGATGGACAAGGGAGACTTCGTGTCGCTCATCGGCCACTCGGGCTGCGGCAAGTCCACGGTGTTGACCATGGCGGCAGGGCTCAACGAGATCTCGAACGGCGGCATCGTGCTCGACCACCGTGAGATCGACACCGCTGGGCCCGACAAGGCAGTCGTGTTCCAGGCGCCGTCGCTCCTCCCGTGGTTGTCTGCACGCGAGAACGTCGAACTCGGCGTCGACCGCGTGTACCCGAAGGCCACGAAGGCCGAGCGCGCCGAGGTCGTCGAGTACTACCTCCGACGGGTCGGCTTGGGCGACGCAATGGACAAGAAGGCCAACGCGCTCTCCAATGGCATGCAGCAGCGCGTCGGACTCGCTCGTGCGTTTGCGTTGAGCCCGAAACTGCTGCTGCTCGACGAGCCCTTCGGCATGCTCGACAGCCTCACCCGGTGGGATCTGCAGGACGTGTTGGTGGAGGTGTGGAATCGCACCAAGGTCACCACGATCTGTGTGACCCATGACGTCGATGAAGCCATCCTCCTCGCCGACCGCGTCGTGATGATGACCAACGGGCCTCACGCGCGAATCGGCAAGGTACTGGAGATCGATCTCCCTCGGCCGCGCGATCGTAAACAGGTGCTCGAAGACCCGAAGTTCTACGCGTACCGCGAGCAGGTGCTGCGCTTCCTCGAGGAGTACGAGCACGGAGCTCATGGCGAAACGAAATAGGTCGTCCTCGCCTGAGGTCACCACCACCCACTGCCCGTACTGCGCGCTCAACTGCGGGTTGGAGCTCGGCCACGACGGGGTGACCATCTCCCAGACCATCCGGTGGAAGGGGTCACCGCTCACCGGTGGCGCGCTCTGTTCGAAGGGTGTCTCGGCGTTCGAACAGGTCGCACACCGCGATCGCATCCGGATGCCGTTGCGGCGTCGAGGCAATGACTTCGAGGAGATCGGCTGGGAGGAGGCGCTCGATGAGGCGGCGTCGGGCTTTCTGCGGATTGCCGACCGACACGGCCCCGCAGCCAACGCGGTGCTGTCCGGGGGATCGTTGACCAACGAGAAGGTCTACCTGATGGGCAAGTTGGCACGTGTTGCGCTGCGCACGCCGAACGTCGACTACAACGGCCGCTTCTGCATGACGTCAGCAGGGGCGGCCAACAAGCTCGCATTCGGCGCCGATCGAATGATGACGCCGCTCGACGAACTCGCTCGCGCGGAAGTCGTCGTGGTGGTGGGGGCAAACATCAGCGCAGCGTTCCCCGTGGTGCTGCCCAAGCTGCTCGACGGGGTGCGGCGGCGAGGCGGTCGAGTGATCGTGGTCGATCCGCGTGCGTCGCGCTTCGTGAAGCCGGGAGACCTCCACCTGGCCAACCGGCCTGGCACCGACTCGGTGTTGTTCAACGGTCTGCTCGGTGCGATCGCAGACAAGGGCCTGATCGACGACAAGTTCGTGCGCAACCGCACCACCGGCATCGCGGAAGCGTTGGCGGCAGCCTCGCTCAGCGACCTCGACACCGTGGCGCGAACTGTCGACGTCGATGCTGCATTGATCGACGAGGCCGCCCGAGTGATCGGGACAGCGGACCGATGCATGTATCTCCATGGGCGCGGGCCCGAGCAGCAGGTGAATGGCGTGGACAATGTGCTGTCGATCATCAACGTGGGGTTGGCGTGTGGCCACGTCGGTCGACCCGGTTGCGGCATCAACATGCTGACCGGACAGCGCAACGGCCAGGGAGGACGCGAGTGGGGCCAGCGGTGCAATCAGTTGCCTGCTGGACGCGACATCGACGATCCGGCGGACCGTGCGACCGTTGCCGGACACTGGGGTGTGGACGTTGATGATCTCCCTCCATCAGGGCTCACCTACGTCGAGATCCTTCAAGCAGCCGCCCGCGGCGACGTGCGCGGATTGCTCACGATCTGCACGAACATGAACGTGTCCGCTCCCGATCTGGATCGAGTCGACGAGCAGATGGCAGCGCTCGAGCACGTCGTGATGATCGAACCGTTCTTCTCACGCTCGGCACGCTTTGCCGACATCGTGCTCCCCGGCACCACGTTTGCCGAGGAGAGCGGCACGATCACCACGCTGGAAGGCCGAGTCGTGCGTATCGACCAGGCGGTTCCGCCGCTGCCTCGACGTTCCGATCTGGACATCATCCGCAACCTCGCGCGTCGTTTCGGTGCCGCTCAGCACTTCGACTTCCATCGTCCGGTGGAAGTGTTCGAAGAGATGCGGCGCGTGTCAGCTGGCGGCCCCGTCGACTACGCCGGGATCACCTACGACCGGATTCGCAACGAGGGCGGCGTGTTCTGGCCCTGTCCGGACGAGAAGCACAGTGGCACACCGCAGTTGTACGTCGAACGGTTCCATCACGAGGACGGCAAAGCCCGATTCCATGCGGTTCGCCCGACCACGCCGCCGGTGGTCGTCGACGACGAGTACCCGCTGGTGCTCACCACGGGTCGTGTGCTCGCGCAGTTCCTGTCCGGGAACCAGACCATGCGCATCGCTGCACAGCAGGCAGTTGACCCGGACCCATATGTGGAGGTTCATCCGGCCGCAGCGCAACGTGCTGGATTGCAACCCGGTTCCCTGGTGACGTTGACGTCTCGACAAGCAACGGTGGAGGTGGCGTGGCGACCCAACCCCGACCTTCGACCCGACACGCTGTTTCTTCCCTACCACTGGCCGCTCTGCAATCGACTGGTCGCTTCCGACCTCGACCCGGTGAGCAAGATCCCGGGCTTCAAATACACCCCGGTTGCGCTCGCAGCGAATCAGTCGGCCAATGCCGCAACGACCGCGTCGAGCATCGGGATCAACCGAGCCGTGGCCGGCTCGATGATCTGACCCCAGTTGGCCTCGCGAGCGGTTGCAGCACACACCGGTCCCACCACCGCGGGTCGACAGCGAGTGGTCAGCGCCGCATCCAACTCGTCGACGTTGCCGACGTCGCGAGCGAGTGAGCGGAGGTGTCGGATCGCCGGTGATGCCGTGAACGTCACGACATCGACGTTGCCAGCGATGATGTCGCGGATCAGCTCCTCGATGTCGGTGGTTCGGTCGGGCACGGCATAGCGGTAGATCGGCAGCTCCACTACATCGGCACCCCGTTGTCGAGCGGTCTCGATGATGGCGCTGTTGTCGTTGCCGTCGAAGACGATCGCGCAGCGACAGCCGGTCAGATCGAGGCTGTCGAGATGTGCGACAACATCATTCGTGGTTTCACTCGGCGCCTGCCAGGTGACGTTCAAGCCGTTGCGGCGAGCGGCACTGGTGGCCTTGGGTCCACGCGTCATCACCTCGGCATTCGCCAGCACGTGGTCGAGCCGAGGTCGAATGTGGGACGGCACGGTGTCCAGCCACCAGGTGAGGCCCTGGCCTGTTTGCGCCACGAGGACGTCGAGTCCGCCCGATGCAATGCGCTCGGTCGCAGCGTGGAGATGTGAGCGGTCCGCACCGTCGACCGTTCGCAGCACGGGGACCCAGCGCACGCTTGCGCCGCGTGATTCGAGGTATTTGACCTGCTGGTGCGCTCGCCGCTCGGCGGTGACGGCGATGGTCGTGCCGGTGAGCATGAGCTGAGCGTGTCGGCTCACACGCTCGACGGCTCGGCGAGCGGGACTGTTCACGTGGCCGAAATGATCGCCACATCCGGGAGACCCGGCCGAGCCATACCGTGCTCGAATGAGCTCTCAGCCCTCCGAGCCGGTGTCGCCGACGTCCGCTCGTCCGTATCTCCTTGCTTGGAAGCTCGACGGGAAGCGTGTCGTGGTGGTCGGCGGTGGCAACATCGGCACCGCCAAAGTCGAAACGCTGCTCGGCACGGGCGCCGACATCGTCGTGGTGGATCCCACGCCATCGACGCGAGTTCGCGAGCTCGCCGCCGATGGCCGGGTGACGCTCCGTCAGCGACGGGCACGACCGACCGACGTGCTGCGCGCAGTGCTCCTGGTCGCAGCGACCGGTGACTCTTCGGTCAACCGCCGATTGCGTCGCTGGGCGCGACCGGTGGGCGCCGTCGTGAACGCCGTCGACGATCAAGCCAACTGTGATGTCACGGTGCCGGCGGTCGTGAATCGGGGTCCTGCAACGGTGGCCATCACCACAGGTGGAGCCACGCCCGCGGGGGCGCGTTTTCTTCGTGAGGAACTCACCGCGGTCGTTGAAGCAACGATCCCTGCAGCAATGGGAGACGTGCTCGAAGGAGCCCACGACAGCCGACTCGCATTGCGTCGTCGGCACTCGTATCGCTACGACTATGCAGCGTGGCGACAGTGGTACTTCGAGCCAGCGCTTGCGTCGATCCGACAGCATCGGCGGCCGTCGATCAGCGATCTTCGGCACTCATTCGAGGCCGAGTTCGAAGCGCAGGTCACGCCGCTTCGACAGGGCAAGGTCGTGCTCGTCGGTGCGGGCCCCGGCGGAGCGGACTTGATCACCGTTCGAGGTGCCGCCGCCCTTCGGCGTGCCGACGTCGTGGTGTACGACCGCCTGGCGGATCCAGGACTGATCGACTTGGCCCCGATTGCGGCGGAACGGATCGGCGTCGGGAAGGGGAAGGGTTTCGGGCCGAGCCAGGACGAGATCAGTGACCTGCTGGTCGCTCGGGCATTGGCGGGCGACAACGTGGTTCGTCTCAAGGGCGGCGACTCGTTCGTGTTCGGTCGTGGGCGCGAGGAGATCGACGCGGTCGAGCGTGCCGGTATCTCGGTCGAAGTGGTTCCGGGGGTCACATCGGCGCTGGGAGCCCCTGGACTCGCCGGTATCTCCGTCACCGACCGCCGCGTGGCATCGTCGTTCACGGTGCTGACTGGGCATCGGTCCGATGCCGATGACGACGACTGGCGCTCGTTTGCAACATCGACCTCCACACTCGTCGTGCTGATGGCTGCCACGACGGCAGACAACGTGGCCCAGCGGCTGATCGAGCTCGGTCGTGATTCATGCGACCCGGTCGCCTTCGTTCACGCTGCCGGTACGCCTGACCAACAGGTCGGACGTTCGAGCCTCGAGGCCACGGCAGCATCGGGATGTCCGTTTGCGTCACCCACCGTGATGGTCATCGGCGCGGTCGCAGCCTCAGCGTCCAGCGATGTCGTCGAGGCGCTGCGCGAGCGTATTCCCGCCTGACACCACTCGTGATCGTTACCGTACGGGCCTAGCCCGAACGGCAACTCGTTCGATGATGATCGACTCCAGGCCGCCGCGTTCGCTGTGGTGCACGACCGTGCAGTCCGCTCGATCGAAGGCGTCCGCAAGCTCACCCGACGGTGCATGGAATGAACCGGGTGCTTCCGTCCCCGTCACACTCAGCACCGTGACGATCGCGAGTCCGCCGACGTTCAGGCGCTCGATGAATTCGGGGAAGAGCTGCGGGTCTCGGAAACGTTGACACACGATCACGTCGAACCCCGTCAGCGATGGCGCCAGACCGTTGTCGGCATCGAATACTGCAGCGGTGATCCGACCGTTCAGCTCCGCTCGCGTCGCAGCGAGGGTGACCCGATCGATCGCGATCGGCGAGATGTCGAGTGCCGTCACATCGAGCCCGCGTTCGGCCAACCACAAGGACTGTCGCCCGAGCCCGCAGGCCACATCGAGTGCCCGGCCGGATGTGGGGACACGCTCGATGAGCCCAGCGTCGAGGAGTGCTTCGGGAGCGAGCGCAACGTCCGCGCTGACCGAATCTGCGTAGCGTTCGTCCCACCGCTGCGCGTCCTCTGCGCTCATGCGGATGCTCGATGCAGCGGAAGTGTGCAACAGCGGAAACTCCCACCGGTCTTCGGTGGCTCGGAGTAGGGGACTTCGACCACCTCGATGCCGCGAGCCCGCATCTCGGCGTTGATGCGGGTGGAGGTGGGCTGAGAGATCACGGTGTTCGGGTCGATCGACAACACGTTGGTGCCGAGCAGTTGCTGTTCGTCGCGAGTGATCTCGATCAGGTCGTAGGTCTCGCGCAGCGCAGCGGGGATGTCGCGGATTCCATCGGGGTAGATCAGCGCATGGCCGTTCCCCACGGGCAGGAACGAACAGTCGAGATGAAGTACATCCTCTCCGTCATGGAGGCCATTCAGATTCACCGGCACGATCTCGAAGTCAGGAACCAACTGCATCAACCACGCAGCTCCGGCCAACGTGGTGCGCTGACCAATCCCCACGAACACCTTGCCCCGGTCCACGATCACGTCGCCGCCTTCGATCACCAGGTCCTCGGGTCCGAACAGCACCTTCACATGCTCGGGAAACCGCTCGAACAGGTGGGCGTATCCGCGCCACTCATGTCGACGGCTGCGCGCCGCCATCGTGGTCACCACGAAGGTGTCGCCGATGACCACGCCGATGTCGCGGGTCATCATCTGGTCCGGAACGTACGGCAGTGGATGCGGCTGGAGGACCTCGACGCCACGAGCGGTGAGCTCGTCGATGAAGCCGTTCAGCTGCTTGGTCACGGCCTCGGGTGTCGGGGCGTCGGGGCCGAAGTAGTACTGACGTTGCGTCTCGTTGATGATCTCCGGGTCGACCTGCAAGAAGTTGTCGGGGTAGCCAACGATCACCGAACGCAACGGCGCGGTCTCTGAGTCGACGAAGACGTCCATCGTCGCAGCGTAGGCCCACCGCCGGAATCGAACGCCGTCCGCCACCGGCCCGGTCTGACGTGGGATCATGGACCCCTGTGACCGATACGAACTCCACCACGCAGGCCTCTCCCTCCTGGCTGTCCGAAGACGATATGGAGTTGGTTCGCGCCAATGTCCCGATCGTGTACGTCGACGCCGTTCCCGTACGCGTCGACTCGCTCGGCAACGTGACCGAAGTCGGCATGCTCTTGCGCGTTGCTGCCGACGGCACGATCAGCCGCATGATCGTCACCGGTCGGGTGCTGTTCGGTGAACGAGTACGCGAAGCGCTGATGCGGCACTGCGAGAAGGATCTTGGACCCACCGCCTTCCCGCGTGTGCCACCGAACCCGACTCCGTTCACCGTTGTCGAGTATTTCCCTGACCCCGACCGATCCGGGTTCTACGACCCCCGACATCATGCGGTGTCGCTGGCCTACGTGGTGCCGGTCGAAGGTGAATGCGAGCCGACCCAGGAGGCGCTGGACTTGACCTGGTTCACGCCGGAAGAGGCGGTCGGGAACGAAGTGCGCGAGCAGATGACCAGCGGACATGACCGCCTGATCCGACTTGCGCTCGCTCACGTCGGCAAGCTCCCCTGACCCGCGACTCGGGATTCCGCAAACTGGCGTCGGGTGAATGGGCACAAGATTGCCCACCTGCGTGTTCGCGGGTCGCGTAAGGTATGGATGGGATGAGTGACGGAGACACGATCCATCGTGCTGCGAGTGCGCTGAGAACCGCATTCGGTGGCAAGGCGATGACTCGTTTCGACTCGCCCCGACTCGAAGGCCCCGTTCCCCAGGCCGGCCGAACCATCGAACACGTCGAGTCGCAGGGCCGTGATCTCCACCTCGAGTGGGACAACGGAATGATCCTGCACACCCACATGCGCCGATCGAGCTCGTGGCACGTGTATCGCCAAGGGGCCCAGTGGCGTCGCCCGTACCAGGAGATGAGCGTGTCGCTGGAGAACGAGGACTGGGTTGCGGTGTGTTTCGGCGCTCCGCTGGTCGAGACCTACCGTCGCCCCGACAAGCGCCGGCATCCCGGAATGGGTCGTATGGGTCCAGATCTGTGCAAGAGCGATTCGGACCTCGGGCTGGTGGTGAACCTGCTGCTGTCGTTCACCGACGCCGATGCTCGCCTCGGCGATGTGCTCCTCGATCAACGGGTGATGTTCGGCGTGGGCAACGTGTATCGGTGCGAGGTGCTGTGGGCCACTGGGCTCAGCCCGTACGGGCGTGTTGGTGACCTGAGCGAGTCAGACGCAATCCGTATCGTCAACACCGCAGCGTCGCTGCTGCGTACCAACCTCGCGGCGAATCGAACGTCAGATCAGGACGCACACGGCTCGTTGGCGGTGTACGGACGAAACGGGCAGCGCTGTCGTCGCTGCCCAGGGTCGATCGACATGACCACGATGGGCCCACGCAACAGCGTGCTGTACTGGTGCCCGAGCTGTCAGACGCATCTGGATCCGCGAGTCCATCGTGACCCCGACGACACGCCGGTGATGGATCCGCATCCCGCGGCGCAACGGTTTCTGGCTGACCTGCCGTGGAACCGCGACGTCGTCTGACGTCGTGAGGACTCAACCTCGGCCGAGAATCCGGTCGACGTCGATCTCCACCACGGCTCGGTCATCGCGCTGCTTCGGGTCCCGGTAGCGCGCTGCGTAGCCTTCGATTCCGGGGCGAACACCCTCGGAATCGGTCACCAATCGGACTCGACCTTCGAGTGTCAGCCAGCGTCCGCCGTCCACTTGCGACACCGCGGCTCGCTGACCAGCGACCTCCATACGGCCGGCGTTGAGCGCTTTTTGTGATGTGGCCCAGGTGATGACGCGAGCAACCCGTGCATCGACGTCATAGCTGAATCCCACGGCCACCACATGAGGCGACCCATCGGTTCGGAGCGTCGTGAGCGTTGCAAGGTGACGTTCGGTGAGGAAGGTCAGTACATCGTCGTCGAGTTCGTTTGGGTCCAGCGCCATGAGTGGTGTCTATCCGCGGTGTTTCGTTGTCGTCGCGGTGTTTGCGTCAGGAAAACCCGGACGCAAACACCGCGAAGAGGCGCAAACACTGCGGAGGGACCGAGACCGGATGACCTCGAGTCACTCGCTGGAGATGGCGTCGAGGACGTTCATGTTGCTGGCCTTGTAGGCGGGGTACATCGCCGCAACCAGGCCGGCGATCACTGCGCCGACGAGGATCAGGACGATGATCAGCGGGCTGAACGCCAGGTCACTGATGACGTTGTCGGGCACGGCCGACGACAGCACCACGCCGAGGAACGTTCCCAGCACGATCCCGATCAATGCGCCGAAGACGGACACGATGACCGCCTCGCCGACGACCGACCAGGCGGTTTGGCGGCGATTCATCCCGACCGCACGCAGCAGGCCGATCTCTCTGGTTCGTTCGAACACGCCGAGTGCCAGCGTGATCGAGATGCCGATGACAGCGATCCCGATCGCAAAGAGCAGCAAGAAGCCGATGATGTAGAGCAGTTGGTTGATCTGATCCTCCTGCTCCTGCAGGAATTCCGCGTTCGATTGCACGGTTGCTTGCGGGAATTCCTCGAACAGTTGACGCACCGCCTCGTCGCCGACCGCAGGGTCGACCCCGTCGGCGAGTGCAGCCAGTGCAAAGATGTCGCTTGGCGCCTCGTTGCCGCTCACTTCATCGAGCAGGTCGAGTCCGATGAACCAGTTGAGGCCGAACGAGTTGTCGGCGAAGATCAGGTCGACCGTGAGGTCGCGGACGTCGCCGCTGCGGAAGGTGACCGCAACGGTGTCGCCGAACGCGAGTCCGGCGGATTCCGCTGCTTCTTCGTGCACCGCCAACGAGTTCACGCCGAGCGACTCGAAGTCACCGGCGACGTTGTCGAAGTCCACGAGTACCGCTGCGGCTGTTGGGTTGACCGCCGAGAACGTCTTGCCGTCGCCGTCGATCGAGCCCTGGGCAATCCGGAAGGGCGTGGCCGCTTCGATTTCGGGAAGCTCGCTCAACGACTCGATGACGATCGGTGGGATTCCGCCATCGTTCGGTCCGCCGCCGCCAGAACCTTGCACGATGTAGTCGGCCGACACAGCACGCTCGAGCGTTGCCGAGATCGTTTCGCGCAGGGAGGAAGCGAACACCGATGCGGCTGCCACGAGCGTGACGCCGATCATCAAGGCAGCAGCACTCGACGATGTTCGCCGCGGCGCACGGGCCACGTTGTCGCGGGCGAGCTTGCCGGGTGTGTTGCCGAATCGTGCGATCGGTGCCCCGAGGACCCGGGTGACCGGCGTGGCGATGGTCGCCGACACGCTGGCGATACCGAGGAACATCAGCAGGCCACCACCACCGGCGAGCACGATCAAACCAGCGGTGCCACCGGGGGAGACGAACAGGCCGATGAGCAGTGCGGTGATACCGACGCTCGACATGATCACACCCAGCGCCAGGCGGCGTGAACGAATGGCCGCGAATCCGATCTCTGGTCGCATGGCCGCGACCGGTGGGATCTTTGCGGCACGCCGAGATGGAATGATGACCGAGAGCATCGTGACGCCGATGCCGACGATTGCCGAGATCAGCACCGTGCGCGGGAGCAGAACGACCCCTGGCGAGGGGAAACCGGCACCGATCGCATTGAACCCGAGGACGATCAACTGGGCGACGCCGATTCCGGCAAACACGCCGAAGATCGTGCCGAGGAGGCCGACGCCGAATGCTTCGATGGCGATCATGCGCCGTACTTGCTTGCCCGATGCGCCGATGGCTCGCAGCAGCGCCAGCTCACGGAGGCGCTGACCGATCGTGATCTGGAAGACGTTGTTGATGATGACCGAGGCAACGAAGGCCGTGATGAAGGCGAAGATCAGGAGTCCGGTCTGGAAGAAGCCGATGAACTCACCGATCTGTTCCTGGAACTCCTCGATGAGGGTGTCGCGGTCGACGATGTCGAACTCGCTGCCCAGCGTTTCCACGACAGCGGCTTCCACGTCAGCAAGGCTGGCGCCGTCTGCGATACCGACGTTGATCTGGTCGACGACCCCGTTTGCGCCGAAGTGGTCGAGCGCTGTCTCGAGGTCCAGCGCCACGATCGCAGCGCCGAGGAAGCTGTCGCTGTCCGGCGTTCCCACCGTGCCCACGAGCGTGCCGGTGTAGACGCCGGTATCGGTGGAGTAGCTGACCGGTCCGTCGAGCTCGAAACCTTCTCGGTCAGCGGTTGCCTTGTCGAGCACGAGCTCATCGGGCCCCATCGGTGCTCTGCCACTCTTGAGTTCGATGCCGGCCAGCGTGTCGGGCTGGTACTGCGTCCCGAACATCGGACCGGTCACCACGATCGGGTCACCGGTCGCGTTCAGGATCTGCGCACGAGCGGTCAGGTCCGGCTCGATGACGGCGATGCCGTCGATGCCGCGAAGTTGCTCTGCGACCTCGATGGGGATGGGGAGCGGATCGTTGTCGTTGCCGAACGAGTCGTCGTCGAACGCGGCAGCGCCGCGCACTTGCAGGTCGACGTCTTGGACGAGGTCTTCGATGAGCCCGTCAAAGGACTGCTTGAGGCTGTCTGCCAGCACGAAGCTGCCGGACACGAATGACACGCCCGCAACCACGGCGAACACGATGGCGATCGTGCGGCCGAGTCGTGCCCGAATGCTCTTGCGAGCAATGAGGGTGGTGGAACCAGCCATGTCAGTTGCCGATCGAGATCATGCGTTCGAGAATCTGGTCGGCGGTGGGATCGAGCAGCTCGCCATCGATCTTGCCGTCGGCCACGAAGATCGCCCGGTCTGCGTAGGAGGCAGCAACAGGGTCGTGAGTGACCATCACGATGGTCTGGCCGTACTCGCGCACTGCGCGCTGCATGAACTCGAGGATCTCTGCGCCGGTGGTCGAATCCAGGTTGCCGGTCGGCTCGTCAGCGAAGATGATCTGCGGGCGCGATGCGAGCGCACGCGCGACTGCGACGCGCTGCTGCTGGCCGCCGGACAGCTCGCTCGGGCGATGATGGATCCGGTTTTTCAGCCCGACCGTGGTGACCACGTTGTCGATCCACTCCGGATCGCCCTTGTCGCCGCCGAGCATCATCGGGAGCATGATGTTCTCTTCGGCCGTGAGCGTCGGGATGAGGTTGTACGCCTGGAAGATGAAGCCGACTTTCGTACGGCGCAACTCGGTGAGCGCCTTGTCGTCCAGTGTTGCAAGGTACGTGTCGCCGACGTAGGTGGCCCCCGATGTGAGGGAGTCGAGGCCTGCGAGACAGTGCAGCAGGGTGGACTTACCGGAGCCGGATGGACCCATGATGGCGGTGAACTTGCCGGTCTCGAACGACACGGTCACGCCGTCGAGGGCGCGGACTTCAGCGTCGCCGATGCCGTAGATCTTCGTGGCATCGATGGAGCCAGCAGCAGCGGTGCTGCCCTGAGCGACGGAGGGCGACGAGGCCGCAGGTCCGGTCGGGGGCGTCGGGGGCGCGAGGTCGGTGGTCATGGGTACCAGCTTGGCGCAGCGCAGGCCGTTCGTCATCCATCCCCGGGATGAATTCGGTGATCCTCGACTCAGCCATTCGGCCAGGTGGCGTCCGGTCGGAGGGCCGGCCACGTGTTGAATGGGAGCGGCTCCGGGCCGTGCGCTGATCGGTGCTGCGACCGATGCCGTACGCTCGTGAGCTGATGACGTGCCAGTCGTGTTCTCAGCCGCTCGTGGAGGGCGCCCGCTTCTGTTCGTTCTGCGGCGCCGAAGTCCGATCTCACGCTGGCGAGGAACGCCGGATCGTGAGCGTGGTGTTCGCTGACCTGGTCGGTTTCACGGCGCTGTCCGAACATCTCGATCCCGAACGGGTGAAGCGGCTGGTCGACGGAGCGTTCACCCAGCTGGTCGATGAGATCGAACGCTTCGGTGGTCGCGTCGACAAAGTGCTCGGCGACGGGATCCTGGCGCTGTTCGGTGCTCCGGTCGCCCACGAGGACGATGCCGACCGAGCGGTGCACGCAGCGATCGAGATGCATCGACGCCTTGCCTCCTACGTCAGCGAGCAGCAGGATCTGGAGCAAGAGATTCAGCTGCGCATTGGCGTCAACACGGGTGAAGTCGTGGTGGGAACGGTGTCGGGTAGCGATGACTACACCGCCATGGGTGATGTGGTGAACGTTGCCTCGCGGCTGCAGAGCATGGCTCCGCCGGGAGGAATCTTCGTTGGTTCGCACACCGCCAATCTGCTGTCTCCCTCGATCGAACGCGTGCGAGTGGCGGAGGCAGATCTGCGCGGTCGCGAGCAGAGCGAGGAGATCTGGCAGATCACCGGGCGACTGCACCGCAACCTGCCGCGAGCGTCGCGCCATGATCTCCCCTTCGTCGGGCGGACCTCGCAGCGTGAGTTGTTCAACTCGGTGATGGGGCTCGTTGCCGACGGTCGAGGCGCAGTCGTGTCGGTCACCGGTGAGGCCGGGAGCGGAAAGACCCGGCTGGTGAACGAAGCGCTCGCGCGGTTCCCGAGCCGAGACGTCGTGGTGTTCTCCGGCGTGTGCGCGCCATACGGTGAAACCAACGTGTGGGCCCCGATCGCGAACGCGCTCTTCAAGTTGATCGGGTCTGATCGCGGTGCGCCCGTCGGGGTGCTGCGAGAGATCGTCGAGCAACGCGGTGAAGAGCTGTACGGGTTTGACGCAGCGGACCCTCGGCTGCACCGGTTCGTGGAAGGTGCGATGCATTTGTTCGGGCATCGGTCCGAACTGGATCGGGTGGCGCCCGGTCAGGCCCGCGAAATTCTCATGCAAGTCGTGGTGGAAGGTCTTCACCGGCGGTCGCAGGGGGCGCCCATCGTGGTGTGGATCGACGACCTGCAGTGGGCGGACCCGTTGCTGCTCGAACTGTTGGGCAGGCTGTCTCGATCGTTGGTCGACCGTCCCGTTCTGTTGGTCACAGCGCAACGCGACAGCGGCGACGTCGAGTGGCCCCCTCCGCACGACCATCCGATCACGATTCAGATGCCGCTCGAACCGCTCACACGGGTCGAATCCGACTCGCTGCTGTCCACGGTGCTGGGCACCGCCATGGCGCCAACGCTTGCGGACCAACTGTTCGAGCGCAGCGGTGGCAACCCGTTGTTCCTCACCCAACTCGCTGAGGTAGCCCGCGATCATCCGGGGGATGCTGCGCTTCCGGGTTCGCTGCGGGCACTCATCGCTGCTCGATTGGATGCGCTTCCAGGAACCCATCGACAGCTCATCGACAATGCCTCGGTGCTCGGCGCCACCGGGCCCGTCGGCGCGCTCGAACGATTCGCCGACGCCATGGGGCAGCTGTTCGAGGCCACGGCCCTGGACAGTCTCGTCGAGGACGGGCTGATGGATGTCGAGGACGACTGGTGGCGGTTTCGGTCCGACGTGGTCCGCGAAGTGGCGTATCAAACGCTCACGAAGTCGTCGCGGGCTCAGCGCCACGCCGGAACGGCCGCGGTCATGCACGAGTTCGGTCTGGCACCGATCGACCAGGTTGCGCACCATGCCGCGGCAGCAGCAGAGCTCGTCTCCGAAATCGGTCCCGTCGATGGGGTGCCGATCGACATGTCGCAACGTTCGGTCGAACTGCTGGCGGCGGCAGCACAGCGTTCGCTCGACGTGGGCGCATTCAGCCAAGCAATCCACCAGGCGAGCCGTGCACTCGATCTGTTGGGTGGCGATGACGAGCAGCAGCAGGACCTGCAATTGCTGCGCAGCTCGGCCATTCTGGAACGCCGCGGCTCGGACAATGCGCTCCCCGACGCCAACCACGTGTTGGACCTCGCAATGCAGCATGACGACCCGCGTCGCGCAGCGATCGCGCGCCGGTTGATCGGTGTGGCGGCGCAGCAGCGTGGCGACCTCGACACGGCTCGGCGCGAACTCTCCACGAGCGTCGACCTCTTGCGTGGATTGGGAGACGACGAGGAACTGGTGACGTCGCTGAGCGACCGCGGGTTCGTGGAGGTGTTCGGAGGTTCGCTCGAAGATGCCGATCGAATCCTGAGCGAGGCCGAGACAATGGCAGAGCAGCTCGAGGATCGGCGTCGGCTCGCATGGATTCGCCAGCACCAGGCCTGGGTTGCGTTCCTCTCCGGCGACACCGAGCTGGCCGAATCCAGGCTCACTGCATCATCGGGGCTCTTCGATGATCTCGGCGATCGGAGCGGTTCTGGCTGGGCGCTCGGTCTGTTGGCGTACGTGCGCTTTTTCGAGCGCCGGTTCTCCGATGCCGAGGAGCTTGCAACGAGCGTACGCCGCGAGGCCGTCGAGCTCGGCGAACTCTGGGCGCCAGCGATGATGGATTCGCTGGTGGCGTCGATCCGGTTGTGGACCGGCCGTTTCTCCGAGGCCGAAGAGTTGTCCAGACGCGCACTCAACGGCTTCCGAGAACTCAACGATCGGTTTGGCATGGTGCAGGCGTTGGCGCCGCGGATGCGTGCGCTGGTGGCGCTCGGCCGCGATCAAGAAGCGGAACGGAACATGGAAGAGGCGTTGTCGATGGCGGATGCCTTCGGTGACCTCGCCATTCCGATGATGGCGGCTGCTGGAACCGCTGCTCACCTCGGGCTCGGAGAGCGCGCCGTTGCGTTGGGTGAAACCGCGTTGGAGCGAATGATGGCCATGCGCGCAAACGGATCTGAGGCCCGGACCACGCTTGCGCTCGGACTGTGTCAGGTCGGAGATCCCGACCAGGCGCTTGCGGCGCTGCTCGAGGTCACGAGCCCGGGGCCGTACGCCCGTGCGGTGACCGCACTGGCATCGGCGATGGCCGGCATCGAATCCGATGCGATCGAGTACGCAGACCTGGTCATCGATGATCCCACCGCCACGTACCTGGACCGAGTACTCGCCGACGTGGCGGCCGCTGGAGTGTTGAGCGCCGAGGATCCAGAGGTTGCTGCGCAGCGCCTGACTCGTGCCCGGCGGTCGGCCAGCGAGGCCGGTGACGCCGCCGCGATCGCGGTGGCGAAGTCTGCGAGCCAGGCGTTGGTGGAGGGGCTGGACATTGGACCGGTCGAGCACCTCGGTGACGGCTGGAAGCGTGTGATCGCAGGCTTGGTCGCCACGGCGACCGGGACGGTGTTGGCATGATTCGCCATCGCACGGGGCTGATCGTCGGCCGCTTCGATCCGCCGCACCTGGGGCATTCGCACATGATCGACTGGGCGGCGGAACGCACCGACGAGCTGGTGGTGTACGTCAATTCGTCGTTCCAACGCGACACCGTCCCGGGCGAGCTGCGCGGGGCGTGGCTCGGGGAACTCCACCCGAACGTGGAGGTGCGCGTCGTGCGGCACTCGCTCGGCACCGATTGGGACGACGAGGACCTCTGGACCAAGTGGATCGACCTGTTTCGCTCGCACTGGCCGTTCGAAGAAGGACCCCACGCGGTGTTCTCGTCGGACACGTATGTGTCGGGGATCGCTGAACGGCTGGACGCCACGCCGGTCTCGGTCGACCCGGAGCGCGTCACCGTGCCCATTAGCGCCACCCAGATACGCGACGAACCGGCAGCCCACCTGGACAAGGTGGCGCCGCCGGTCCGTCAATGGATCGAATCCAACTGGCTCCTCTGAGTGAAGAAGTGCCAGGCACTTCTTCACTGGTCAGCGATTGGGTTGCTTGGTCTTGCGCAGGTATGGCTTCACGGGTTCCCAGCCAGCGGGGAAGAGGGTTCGGGCGTCGTCGTCTGACACGGCCGGGCTGATGATGACGTCGTCGCCGTCGACCCAGTTGGCTGGCGTGGCGACCTTGTGGTCCGCAGTGAGCTGCAAGCTGTCGATCACGCGCAAGATCTCGTTGAAGTTGCGGCCGGTCGATGCGGGGTAGGTGAGTGTGAGCTTCACCTTCTTGTCAGGCCCGATGATGAACACCGAGCGGACCGTGAGCGTGTCGTTGGCGTTCTCGTGGATCATGTCGTAGGCGTCGGCAACACTGCGATCCGGGTCACCGATCATCGGGAAATTCACAGCTGTGCCCACGACCTCCTCGATGTCTTTCTCCCACTCGATGTGGCTGTCCACGGGGTCGACGGACAGTCCAATGACCTTGGTGTTGCGCTTGTCGAACTCTGGCTTGAGTGCTGCGACCGTGCCGAGTTCAGTCGTGCAGACGGGAGTGAAGTCCTTCGGGTGGCTGAACAGCACACCCCACGAGTCGCCGAGCCACTCGTGGAAGTTGATGTCGCCCTGCGTGGTGGGGGCGGTGAAGTCGGGGGCAGTGTCTCCAAGACGGACGGCCATGGGAATCTCCTGAGAGGTGAGGGGGATGCGGACTGAACCGGGCAGGGTAGTCAAGAAAATCGTAATCCCGACAAAACAGGTCGGCTTTGTCGAGTAGTGGTGCAGACATCCAGTGAATGATTGGATGGAGCGATGAGCATTCCTGTCGAGTTGGCTGACCTCCAGGCGAAGACCAGCGAGTACACGTGGGCGTATCTGCTGACTGTTCGACCCGATGCCACGCCGCACCTCGTGAGCATCTCGCCGCAGTGGGACGGCGACCGATTGCTGATGTCGGTGAGCAGTGGCACCGCCCGTAACTCGACCGCGGGAAACACGGTCACACTGTGCTACCCGCCGCTCGACCACGACGGCTACAGCCTGATCGTGGACGGGCTGGCGAGCCCCGTCGAGGCCGGTGATGGCGGCGCGGTTCCCGAGAGCAAGCAGCTCATTCGGTTCGCGCCGAGCGGTGCCGTACTGCACCGGTCCGCCGCGCCCGGCTTCGCCAACTCGGCAACCGGCTGTGCGAACGATTGTGTCCCCATCGACTGAATCATCCGACATCGATGTGGTGCCGGCATCGGAATCGATGTCAGCTGCTCGTTGCGCTTGCGGTTGTGGGTGGGGTCAGTGCCAGGCGGTTGCGTAGGCTCGCCGCCGATGATCGCTGGATTGCTCTCCCAAGTCGATTCAGCGACCGGTCTCGACGCGACGCTCGAGCGCTCCGTTGACTTGGTCGGCGTGTTCTTCTTTGCTGTGTCTGGCGGGTTGCTTGCTGTACGTAAGGGCTTCGAGTTGGTCGGCGTGATCGCACTCTCGCTCGTGACGGCGCTCGGCGGTGGCATCATCCGGGACCTCGTGCTCGGTGCGACACCTCCAACGGCATTCGACGACGTCCTCTATCTGGTCGTTCCCCTGGGTGCGGCGGCAGCGGTGTTCATTGGGCATCGACCCATCAGCGAGCGACTCACCACGCCGGTGCAACTGTTCGATGCAGCGGGCCTCGGCTTGTTTGCGGCGACTGGAGCGGTCAAGGCGTCGGCGTTCGAGATCAGTGCGGTCGGGGCGGTACTCGTCGGTGTCATCTCCGCTGTCGGGGGAGGGATCATCCGTGATGTCCTCGCGAACGAAGAGCCACACCTGTTCCACCCGAACAGTCGGCTCTATGCAATTCCTGCTGCGCTCGGAGCGACCTTCATCGTGGTGGCGTGGCGTAACGACTTCTATTCGGGCGGTGTTGCGATCGGTGTGGCCGTAGCGGTGTTCTCGCTGCGCCTCGCTGCGCTCAGGTTCGGGTGGCGCGCCCCCAAGCCGATCGGGTCCTGAAGGCGATCGCTAGCCTGTCGACGTTGCCCACGTAGCTCAGTTGGATAGAGCGGTCGCCTCCTAAGCGATAGGTCGCAGGTTCGATTCCTGCCGTGGGCGCTCGATGTAGAACTTTGGGTCTGACCCCAACCTCTACATGTAGAACTTGGGGTCAGACCCAAAGTTCTACATCAGTCGTTGTCGGGGATGGCTCGTGCGACTGCTGCGGGAGCCGCCCAGACGCCGGCAGCGGCCACGAGCACGCCGATGATCGTGACGATCCAGGCATCCGGGCTCGGGAGGTCGAGTTCGAAGTAGTCCCGGAAGAACGGGACGCTCAGCACCACGACGTACATCAACGCCATGCTTGCAGCGAGCGCGATCTTCCATGTCTGCAGCGGGCGACTGACCACGATCAGCACGACGAGTCCTGCACCGAGCAGCGTCACGGTGGCGGCGGTCCGGGCCTCGGCGAGCACGATGTCGTCCATGCGTCGAACCACCTCGTAGACAACGTAGGCAGCGGCGCCCGCCACGATGCCTGCGGGGATCGAATAGCGCAGAACGCGCTTCAAGAAGCCAGGCCGAACGAGGTTCTCGTTGGCTGAGAGTGCGAGGAAGAATCCGGGCAGCCCGATCGAGAAGGTGCCGATGAGCGTGAGTTGACGGGGCAGGAATGGGAAGGGTGCGCCCGAGATGCCGACCAACAGCGTGAGCAGCACTGCGTAGGTGGCTTTGGTGATGAAGAGGTTGGCCACGCGCTCGATGTTGTTGATGACCCGTCGACCTTCGGCCAAGACCTGCGGCAGCGTGGAGAACTTGTTGTCGAGCAGCACGAGTTGCGCGACCGCTCGAGTCGATGAGCTGCCGTCACCCATCGCAATGCCCATGTCGGCGTCTTTCAGCGCAAGCACGTCGTTGACGCCATCACCCGTCATGGCCACGACATGACCCCGGCCCTGCAGCGCCTGGACCATCGCACGCTTCTGATGCGGAGAGACTCGGCCGAACACCGCGTTCGAGTGCACGAAGTCCGAGAACGCTTCCGCTTCGGATTCGAAGTCCGGGAGTGTTCGAGCGTCGGTCCCGGACCCGCTGTCGGGAACGCCAGCACGTCGGGCAACGGCGGCGACCGTGGCGGGATTGTCGCCGGAGATGACTTTGATCGTGACACCCTGCTCTCGGAAGAACTCGAGGATCTCGGGTGCGTCACCACGAACCGTGTCTTCGAGGCTGATGACGGCGAGCGGTGTCAAGTGGTCGGGTTGCTGCTCGCCCTGATGTTCGCCGTCGGTATGGCTCAGGATCAGCACGCGACTGCCGGCATCGGCACGGTCGCTCACGAGTTCATGCGTCACGGTGTCAGTCGGGTCCACCAAGAATTCCGGAGCGCCGATGTAGAACGATCCGCGCCCCTCGAAGTGAGTCGCTGCCCACTTGCGAGCGGAGCTGAACGGGGTGATGTCGTCGGCGATCCAGTTGTCCGGAGCGGGATGCGCTGTGATGATCGCTGCAAGCGTGGCGTTCGGGCTCGGATCGGCCGCGCCGAGTGCGCCCAGTGCTTCGCTGACATGGGTTGGGTCGACGCCGGGAAGTGCGTGGACGTGGCCGAAGCTGATCTCGCCCGTTGTGATGGTGCCGGTTTTGTCGAGACACAGCGTGTCGACGCGTGCGAGCAACTCGACCGAGGTGAGTTCCTTGGCAAGCGCCTTGCGTCGGGCGAGTGAGATCACGCCGACGATGAATGCGAGGCTGGTCAACAGCACCAGACCGTCAGGCACCATGGCGACCGCAGCCGCCACGGTGCCCTGCAGTGCGTCCTGCCAGCGATCGACCTCGTCGCTGCGCAATTGGCGCACCAGCAAGAGCAGCGCAGCCGGCGGGATGATGAACGTGAGCCAGCGCAGGATGGTGTTGACGCCGGCGCGGAGTTCGCTGTCCGCCAGCTTGAACACGCGGGCCTCGTTGGCGAGCTTGGCGGCATAGCTGTCGGCGCCGATGGCGGTGGCGGTGTACAGCCCGGAGCCGGAGGATACGAAGCTGCCGGACATGACTTCGTCGCCAGGTTGCTTGGTGACGGCGTCGCTCTCTCCGGTGAGCAGTGATTCGTCCACATCGAGTCCAATGCCCGAAATGACGTCTCCGTCGACGACGACCTGGTCGCCGGGCTTCAAGATCAGCACTTCATCGGCCACGACCTCGCTGACGGCGAGTTCCACGTCGACGCCGTCTCGACGAGCGGTTGCCTTTGGTGCGTTCAGGAGTTCGAGTTGATGCAGCGTTCGACGCGCCCGCACTTCTTGGGCGACACCGATGACCGAGTTGGAGATGACCACGCCTGCAAAGAGGGCGTCAGCGGGGTAGCCGGCGATGAGGATCAGCACGAACAGCGTGGAGATGATGGCGTTCACCGGGGTGAACACGTTCGCTCTGATGATCTCGCGCAGCGTGCGAACCGGCGCGTCCGGCACGTTGTTGGTTCGGCCGTCGGCGCGCCGCTCAGCGACTTGCGCGGCCGTCAGTCCAGTGAGAGTGTCGACCGCATCGTTCATGTCGCCGAGAGAGTATCCGCCCTGCCGTCCGGTGACCCCGGAGGCGGACAGGTCACGAGCAGAAGTGCACGCGGTCGAAGCCTGACCGAAAGTCTGCAACCTCGGCGGCGAGGGATTCGGGCTGACTCGTGACGATCGCTCGTGCCACGAGGTCGCCCACCTTTTCCATGTGCGTTGACGTCATTCCCCATCGGGCCATCTCGTTCGTGCCGATTCGGATGCCACCCATCGAGTCGCCGGGGTCGGTGGCGAGTCCGATTCCCGAGGTGAGCAACCCGGCGCGGCGCAGGTGCAGCGCAAGCGCGTGGCCGTCGCCTCCTGTGCAATCCGCTCTGACCGCGAACGCGTGGGAACGGCTCGGTACGCCGTCGACGGTGACGACGGGAACGCCGGCAGCGATCAACGCCGATGCGAGCGTTGATGCCGAAGCGGCCATCTCGCTGGCGTAGGCCTCGCCGTGTTGTTGCCAGTCGAGCAGGGTGATGGCCAGTGCTGCGGTGTTGCCGGCGTCGAAGTTCGCGGTGAGCCCGGGGAACGCGATTGCGTCGACGCGTTCTGCGATGGCGGCGTCGTTGGTCACGAGCAAGCCGGCAGCAGGCCCAGCGAGGCTCTTGTAGGTGCTCATCGTCATCGCATGTGCGCCCTCGTGGAGTGGGTTCGGCCACGCTCTACCCGCGATGAGCCCGGAGAGGTGTGCTGCATCGAACAGGACCTTGGCGCCCACCTCGTCTGCGATCGCTCGAATCTCCGACACCGGGTGGTGCACGAGATTGAGGCTGGTGCCGACGGTGATGAGTGACGGTCGGACGTCGTGGGCCAGTCGACGAAGGGCCTCGACGTCGATCGTGTATCGGTCGGCGTCGATCGGGGCCTCATGGATGTCGAGTCCGTAGAGGCCCGCGGCGCCGTCGGCGTTGTGGGTGACGTGCCCAGCTACCGTCGCAGGCGGAACGATGATCGAGTCTCCGGGTCGACAGGTGGCCATGAAGCCATACAGGTTCGCAAGCGCGCCCGACCCGATTCGGACTTCGGCGAACGCAGCGTCGAACACCTCGGCCGCCAGTTCGGCGGTGATGATCTCGATGGTCTCCACCGCTTCGAGTCCCATCTCGTACTTCGCGCCGGGGTAGCCGAGCGATGGGCGCGTGCCGAGCGAGGTGGCGAGCGCCGCCTCGGCTGCCGGGCTCATGACGTTTGCGGCGGGATTGAGGTTGATGCACTCGCGCTCGTGGATGCGCGCATTGGTGGTGATCAGCGCGCCGATGCGGCTCGCGGTTTCAGTGGGTTGGGCCCCGGCGACCTCGCCGGCGACCCGTTGAATCAGTTGCTCGGAGTCGTCTGGGACCCATGATCGCGAGCGGAGGTTGGGCGTGGACACGAGACGATCGTAGAACCTGGAGCGGACGGTGGGACTGGCCGCGATGATCACTCGCTGCGAACGAACCGGGCCCACACGTCTGGATCGTTGAGTGCGTTCGCTGCATCGATCTCGATGGTGACGAGATCCTCACGGCTTGGAACGCATGCGGCAAGCGTATGCACGTACGGATTTTCGACTGCACCGCCAGGCAGCGTCTCGAAGTGCAAGTGCGTGCCGACTGCGTTGCCGGTGTTGCCGACCCAGCCGATCACGTCGCCTGCTTCGACCTCGCGGCTCTGGCCGTTCCAGTCCTGCAAGTGGGCGTAGTAGAACTTGTCGCCGTCGGCAGTGGTGATCCAGATGGACCGGCCGCCGAGGCGGTTGTCCTTGAACTGTGCCGAGCCGTCGCGCACGGCAATCACCGGGGTGCCGCGTGCTGCGATCATGTCAACGCCTTGATGCGAGCGGCCCCCTGAGCGTGGCCAGCCCCACGAGTCCTCGAAGGTGGCGGAACCATCGATGGGGCAGGCGTCGAGCAGAGGCTCGCTGTCGGCGCTGCCCGAGCGGGCGATGCGTTCGACGGGCGCATGAGACAGGCGGGGCTCGGCAGCAGCGGGCGATGGGAACAGCGTGGCGGTGACGACGGTGGCGATGATGAGCCCTGCAAGCAGGACCGTCGGGCTCCGCCGAGTGAGGCTGTGTTGCAACATGATGTCGTAAGTTACATTTACATTACGACAGTTCGACCGTCACGTGATGTGACTCACGCACAGTGAAGTCATCGACGGTTTGCGTCGATGTGGGGCGCGCCGTGACACCTCCAGGAGTGTCGGTCGTCACGTACGCGAGCTAAGTTTGCGACGTCGGATTCGGGCGACGAATCCGCGCTGAACTCTGGGGGTTCTGAGATGGGATACGAGAACGACGACGGCGTCTACGCACAGCCGGTCACCAACTGGGTGAGCGACTGGGACTGGCTGGACGACCAGTGGGGGACCGATGCGATCGACATCTGGAATTCGATCCGCGAAGTGACGCCGATGGCGATGACCGAACGCTACGGGCGTGCGTTCATGCCGGTCACGATGGAGGCGGTGTCGGCGATTGCAAAGGACACCGTGAACTTTTCGTCGAGGTTCGTGTCGGTCGCGCAACCTGACGCCGTGCGTCGTCCGGCCCCACCGATCACATCGGACCCGCCCGATCACCAGGGGCACCGCCGTCTGTTGCTGCCGTCGTTCAGTCCGAAGCAGATCGAGCCCATGGAGGCGGAGTTGCGCGAGTACTGCCGTGGGCTCATTGCCGACCTCGATGGCCGAGACTCGGCTGACGCCGCAGCGGAATACAGCCAGCACATCCCCGTCCACGGCATTGCCCAGATGATCGGCGTGCCCGACTCCGATGCCCCGATCTTTCGCGACTGGATCTACCGCAACTTCCAATTGGCTCCCCGCGACAACCGGATCAGAGAGCAGGTCACCGCTGACATGCGGGCGTACTTCCTCGAACTTCTCGAAGCTCGCGAGGAAGAGCCGAAGGACGACCTCGCGACGTTGGTTGCACAGGCCGAAATGGACGGCGAGCCAATCGACCGCGAACTGCAGTTCGGCTACCTCCTGCTGCTGATCCTCGCTGGGATCGACACCACGTGGTCCGCCATCGGGTCTGGCCTGTGGCACCTCGGGTCGAACCCTGATGATCTGGCTCGGCTCGATGGGCTGGCATTCGATGATCCGCTCTGGCTCACCATGTCAGAAGAGGTGTTGCGCTACTACGCGCCGGTCACGATGGGTCGCGAGGTCATTGGTGACACGACGATTCAGGGCTGTCCGGTACGCAAGGGTGAACAGGTACTGGTCACGTTCCCGGCGGCAAACCACGACCCGGACGTGTTCGAACGTTCCGACGAATTCCTCATGGACCGTGAGGTGAACCGCCACGTGGCATTCGGCCTCGGCATTCACCGCTGTCTCGGTTCGAATCTGGCTCGGCTCGAGATGAAGGTCGCGTTCCAAGAATGGTGCGCGGCGTTCCCGAACTATCGAATCGACGACTCGAAAGAAACCACCTGGACCAACGGTCAGATCCGCGGCCCGCGCGAGATTCCGGTGATCCTTCGATGAGAAGTGAGCGCGAGAGGTCCGCTCACATCTCATCGAAGGCTCGGGCGGGCAGCGGAGGATCAGCGTGGATCTGAGTGGCAAGCACGTCGTGATCACGGGCGGCTCAGCCGGTATCGGCGCAACGATGGCGCATGCGTTCTCGGAGCAGGGTGCGCGAGTGCTCGTGGCGGCTCGTTCTGAAGACAAGTTGCGCGCGGTAGCCGACCGGATCGTCGGCGACTACATCGTTGCCGACTTCACCGACGCCGATGACGTGGACGGCTTCGTCGATCGCTGCCTGGATCGCCTGGGCCACATCGACGTCTTCGTCAACAACGCCGGTGTCGAGACCGCCACGAGTTTTGCAACCACCGACCGCAACGAGTTGCGCACCATTGCTCGACTGAACTTCGAAGCAACGCTGTTGCTGACGCGTGACGTGCTGCCACACATGCTGCGCCGGGGTAGCGGCCACATCGTGCAATTGTCATCGGTGGCCGGAGCCATTCCGTTTCCTGGTCTTGCGGCGTACGCCGGCACCAAGGCAGGCATCACCAACTTCACCGAGACGCTGCGCATCGAGATCAAAGGCACCGGAGTCGGGCTCACGGTGGTGAGCCCCGGGCCGACCCAGACCGAGATGTGGGATCGACTGGAGAACGACGATCAGCCATTCGCCGCCGTTGGACTGAATCGGTTCAAACGGCTCGGGTTCCTTCCGAAGCTGACGCCCGAGCACATTGCCGACGCAACGATCGACGCCGTTCTCCAGGACAAGCGTTTCGTTCGGCTACCCAAGCGCTACGGCGCCTACCACTTGTTGTCGAACGCCCCGCGCCGGCTCGTGGAAGCAGCGCTCGTCGGGGCCAAATTCCCCAAGGACTGGAAGCAGTGACATGACCGAGTTCACCAAGATCTGGGAGACTGACAACGCTCCGAGCCGGAAGTGGCCGCTCTACACACGCGGCAACGTGGGCGAAGTGTTCCCGGAGGTGGTGCTGCCTTTCACGTGGGACCTCATCGGCAAAGCGGCTGAAGACGGGTGGCGCCAGGCGTTCGTGAAGATGGGACTCGTTGCCGACGGCGACTTCCCCGCCGACGAGGACATGATCATCCTCAGTGTGTTCGGTGGCTACTGCTACATCAATGCGAGTTACGTCCGCATCCTCGGCGTGCGCGCCCCTGGCGGCAAGGTCGAGAACATCGACACCATGTTCTTCGGTGAATCGGACGCGCCCGACTACGAGGAACGCGAGGGCGACAAGAACTTCAAGGCGAGCCTCCTTGTCGGCAAGACGTTGCTGCGGCTGCTGTCCACCAAGGAACTGCCGGCGATGGAGCAGGACAAGGACAAGGTCGATCGATTCGTCGACCGGTACCCGGGCGATGACGCGTCGAACGAGGACCTCCTCGCATTCTGTTTGTCATTCCGCCCCTTCTTCGAGCACCTGTTTTCGCGTCATATCGACAACACGTTCTCGAATGCACTCGTGTCGGGTGCGATGACCGACCTGGTGGTGAAAGCCGGCAAGCCCGAACTGCTGGTGTCGCTGCTGGGCGGCATCGGCGACATCGAGTCGGCGGCACCGTCAGCTGCGATGTGGGCGCTCTCCCGACTCGATGCTGCCAGTGTCGAGTACGCCGCGGGCTTCGCACAGTTCCTCGCAGATTTCGGTACGCGTGGGCCGAACGAATGGGACATCGGCTCGGACCCCTGGAACTTCCGACCCGAGATGGCGACTGCGGCGATCGATGCCATGCGACCCGCCGATGAATCTCATGCTCCAGGGACACAGGCGGCCCGGCTCGAAACCGTCCGAGCCGCAGCGGTGGCCGAGGTGCATGCGGAACTCAACCGCATCGATCGGTTTCAGTTCGACAAGGCGTACGCATCCACGATGCTGTTCTCACAGGCGCGCGAACGATCCAAAACCACCGTCATCAAGGCAATCCATGCGGTTCGCCGCGCACAGAACGCGCTGCATCTGCGTGCAGCAGCCGGCGGTGGGGTCGACGAACGCTGGAAGAGCTGTCTGCTCAACGTCGACGAGTTCACGCGCTACCTCGATGACCCAGCAGTGTTCGCAGACATCATCGACGAACGCGCCGTCCTCCACGAGCGGCTCTCCAACGTCACGCCGCCGTTCATCGTCGATGGTGATGTGCCCGATCTCGACGCGTGGGAGGATCGCTCGTCCGACGCAATGCGACTCGAACCCGGAGCGACCATGCAGGGCATCGCAGGGTGCCCTGGCGTCGCTCGCGGTCGCGCTCGCGTGGTCCTCGACCCCGGCGAGCCTGGCGACCTCGGCCCGGGTGACGTACTGGTGGCTCCGATCACCGATCCGTCGTGGACGCCGCTGTTCCTCGCGGCCGAGGCCGTGGTGGTCGACGTGGGTGCAACGATGAGCCATGCCGTGATCGTGAGCCGTGAGCTCGGGATCCCCTGTGTGGTGAGCGCGGTTGGCGCAACGCGCTCGATTCCTGATGGTGCCGAGATCGAAGTCAACGGCGACACCGGCGTGGTCACCCTGCTGTAGTGCGCGATGAAGAAGTGCCTGGCACTTCTTCACTGCGTGTCGCCTGGGGCTGGGGAGCGCGGCTCTGCCTATGATGACGTTGGTCACACCTCGGTGGCTGGCGGGACGAAGGGATCGGCGATGAAGCAGCTGTCAGGGCTCGATGCGAGCTTTCTGTACATGGAGACCCCGAACACCTATGGGCATGTGAACGGGCTGTCCATCTACGAACGCCCCAGTCCGGACTTCGAGCCGTTCGAGCACGTGTACCAGCGCTTTGGTGACATGGTCGGCAACCTCGAGCCGATGCGACGCCGGCTTGCGGAAGTGCCCTTCGGGCTCGACCATCCGTACTGGATCGATGACCCCGACTTCGATCTCGACTACCACGTACGCCACATCGGCTTGGCCCCGCCCGGGGCAGCAGATCAGCTGAGCGAGCAGGTGACGCGGATCATCGGTCGTCACATGGATCGGCGCCGTCCACTGTGGGAGGTGTACGTCATCGAAGGTCTCGCGGATGGTCGATGGGCGATGCTGACCAAGTACCACCACGCCACCATCGACGGCGCCTCCGGCGTGATCATGCTCAAGATCCTCACCGACCCCACACCGGATGCGGAGTGGACGATGGAGCCGGTGGCGTGGCAGGGCGAAGAGATCCCGAAAGACCTCGATCTGTTGAAGGCAACCGCTCGTCACCTCGTGGCGAATCCGGTGAAGGCGGCCCGGTTGCAACTCAAAGTGGTGCGCCAACTCGCCGAAGCCGCTGGCGTGGACAGCGTCAGCGGCGCAGCTGGTCAAGCGCGTGATGCCATCAAGGCCATGGTCACCTCTGGTGGAGCCTCGAACGACGCCGACCATGAATCGAGTGTGCGGATTCCACTGAGCCCCGCACCGCCCACCCCTTGGAACGCATCGGTGACGCCGAACCGGCGATTCGCCATGCGATCGCTGGCGCTGGCGAACGTCAAGGCACTCAAGGACGCCACAGGCGGCACGATCAATGACGTCGTCATGGCCATGTGTGCCGGGGCGCTACGTGAGTACCTCATCAAACATGACTGCCTGCCGGATGAGCCGCTCCGGGCGATGGTGCCCGTTTCGATTCGTACCGGTGACGAAGACGATGTGTGGTCGAACCGGGTGTCGGCCATCGTGGCCGAACTGCCGACGAACTGTGACGACCCGGTGGAACGAGTCGCGCGCTGTCGAGAGGCCATGCATCAGGCCAAACGCCAGTTCGAACTCGTCCCGGCCGAGACGATGATGGAAGCGTCCCAGGTCACTTCCCCGGTGATCGCTGCGTCCGCCATCCGCCTCGTCGGCCGATTGAAGCTGGCCGATCGAATGAACCTGCCGGTCAACGTGGTCATCTCGAACGTGCCTGGTCCACGAGAGCCGCTCTACTTCGCAGGCGCGAAGCTCGACGCGTACATCCCGGTGTCCACCATTTCGGACGGCATTGGCTTGAACATCACGGTGCACAGCTACGAAGACCGACTGGACATCGGGCTGATCTCGGACCGCGAGCTGATTCCCGATCTGTGGGATCTGGTGGATATGCACGTCGATGAGATCGGGCGCATGTTCGAGGCCACCGGCGCCGAGTGGGCCGAACCTCAGGCTCCAGCGCCGATGCGTCGCGGCGGCCTCGGCGTCGAAGCAGTGCCCCCGAGCACTCCCGAGATCGCCGAGCGGATTGCCGAGAAGCAGGCAATGGACCACGCTCCCTCGATTTCGCCAGCGAGCTCGAAAGCCGCGCCCAAGAAGGCAGCAGCGAAGCAGGCCGCAACGAAGAAAGTGACAGCCAAGAAAGCGACAGCCAAGAAGGCGGCAGCGAAGAAAACGCCTGCGAAGAAGGCAACAGCGAAGAAGGCGGCGGCCAAGAAGAAGTCGAAGAAGTGAGCGACACCATCACAGCGCCGCCCCCGTGGATGGCGGCACTCGAGTATCGAGCCATGGCTGAGCGTGCCTACATGACGGGGGTGCTGCCAGCGCTGCGGCGACTGCCCCACGGCGACGGTCACCCGGTGCTGGTGTTGCCCGGCTTCACCGCCACCGATCGCTCCACCGATCCGTTGCGCCGGTTGCTGAAGGATCTCGGCTATCGCACCTATGGCTGGGGGCTCGGCGTCAACATCGGGCCGACAGAACGCATCCTCGACGGCGTGTTTCGCAAGCTCGACCGAGTGCATGACCGCAAAGGCGAGCAGGTGTCGATCATCGGCTGGAGCCTTGGCGGGATCTTTGCTCGTGAGCTCGCTCGGGCGCGCCCGGATCAAGTGCGTCAAGTGATCACGCTCGGCAGCCCGATCCAGATGATCGAAGACGACGCGTCGTCGGCGCAACGCATGTGGGAGTCGCTGCGCAAGTACCACGCAAGCGGGTTCGACCGTTCAGAGCGCGAAGCCGACCGGCCGCGACTGACGGTGGCGACCACGTCGATCTATTCGCGCACCGATGGTGTGGTGAACTGGAAGTCCTGCCTCATTCGTCGGAGCGAAACCAGTGAGAACATTCGAGTGTTCGGCAGCCATTGCGGCCTCGGTTTCAATGCCGCAGCGATCTACGCAATGGCCGACCGCCTGGCCCAGGACAAAGGAGAGTGGACGCCGTTCTCGGCGCCGTGGTACCTCCGTTCCGCATTCCCTCGCGCCCGGGACCTCGACCGTTCAAAGCTTCCTGCTGCGTCGGCGGCATGACCCGCTGACGGTTGCAGCGTGAGAGGTGCTGGTCGGGCGGCGTTGTCGCTCGCACTCGTGGCGGTCGCGGCCTGCACGAGTGGCGATGGTTCGGACGAACCTGAGAGCGCTCAGGTGGGCGAAGACATCGCCGCTCCGATTGGATCGGTTACTGACGAGAGCGTCGTCGACTCGGTGGCACCGGCAGAGCCGGAGCGGATCGAAGCAGCGGCCACAGCGGACCGGTGTGTCGCCGTGGACCAAGTTCGCCTGGTGCGGACGCAGAGCACGCCCGGAGGTCGCCGACTCCACCTGAAGGTGAGCGATCCGGAGCGTGGGACGCCCCCGACGGACGTGATCGGGTCGTGTCTGGAGGTGAGGAGCGATCGGCTTGGGTTGCTCGACACCACGGTGTCCACGACCGACAACACCGGTGGGGCAACGCTGGTGGTCGCACGATGGAACCCGGAAGCTGTCGAAGCGTCACGTGCGGCTATCGATGCGCTCGTCGCGTCGCTCCCCGCCGGTGAGCGCATCGCGGTGTGGGCGTGGTCGGGGGAGTTGGCCCAGGTGGTCGGTGCCACCACGGATCGCCAGCGCATCGAACGACGCCTCGATGCGGTCTGGTCACAGGATGACGGCGTACCGCTCGATCCGCAGACCGCGGCGGAGATCGCTTCGGAGGAGTGGGAGGACATGTTCGACGATGTGCTGCTCGGGAATCGTTCGGTCGTGTTCATCGCCCCTGGCCTCGACCTGGGGACGCGACCCGACATCGACCGGGACGTGGTGGTCGATCACTGGATCGTGAACACCGGCGACGGTGGCAGGGTGACCGAACTCGGAGCGACCGATGTCGACTCCGCCGCTGGTGCAGGCGTCAGCGTCGGCAAACGGATCACCAGCGATGCCGATGGTGCCCTGACCGTGATCGATGTGTGTGACGACGGTGAGGATCTGGACCTGACGCTGGTCGTCGGCGACCGAGAGCTCCGCGATTTCGGCATCGGTGACGCAGCTGACGAGCACAAGGGGGTGGAGTGCGACCCCGTGCTTCCGGGGTCGCCGTTGGCGATCTCGGTGTCGTTCGACGCTGTCGAGCGCGAGGTGTACGGCGATGCGGTTGCCATCGCTGACGAACTCTCCGGCCTCGACCGTTTCGAAGGTGACGTGGATCCTGAATGGGTCGGCTCGATCGGCTTTGGCGATGGAGCCGGCGTTGTTTCGTTCGACGCCAGCTTTCGCGGGCAGTCCTCCATCGAGTGCACACGTCGAAATTGGTCGATCGACCTCGACGGCGGCGACGCACGCCACCCGATTCCGAACTCGGGGATGGACGAGTTCGTGCTGGCCTCGCTGTGCAACGATGCCGGCTACGTCAACACGCTCGTGGGGAGCTCGGTCATGTCGATGTTCGACGTGTGGTCACTCGCAACCGGCCCCGGTGTGCTGAACATCGACGGCGAGAGTCAGGGCGTGTACCTGGTGATCGAGGATCCCGACGTGGATCTGCGGTTCGAGACCAGCCGTGTCGACACGATTCTGCGTCGTCGCTACGACGTGATCGGCGTGCCTCCCGACGTGGAGTACGTGGCGGACCTGACGAGCAACAGCGACGAATCGGTGCTCGAGCTGTACGACCAATTGATCGCCACGGCAGCGGCCACGTCAGGCGCCGAGATGGTCGACGCCCTGCGCGCTCGATTCGATCTCGACCAGTACCTGCGATGGACGGCGGTGATGTCGCTGCTCGGCAGCGGCGACCACATCGACGAGCTGTTCTTCGTTGGGTCGGAGTCGGTGGATTCGGACCACCAACCGATCACCTGGTTCACGGTGAACGGCTGGGATCCTGATGACTTGTTTGCCGACTGTCATCGCAATGGCCGCTTCGCGATCGACGACCCGAACGCCATGCTGTCGTGTACCGAGTCGCTGCTCGACAACGAGCTGTTTGCCGATCCGGTCGTGTACGACCTCTTCGTCGACGAGCTCGAACGGGTCATCGAAGCGTTGTCGGTCGAGCGTTTCGAGACGATCACCGAGTCAGCGGCCGAACAGATCACCGTGCACCTCGACGACCCGGAGGTGGTGGCAGCGATGATCGAGTTCGGTGCATCGATCGATACTCCGGACGCCGCGGTGGCGGCTGTGAACACCGCAGCAGCTGAGCTCGACAGCGAGTTCAGGGCGCGTCGCGCCGAGCTTCTCGACGCGGTGGCGGCGTACCGGTCGGGTGGCTGATATTGCGAGCTGCCGAGCCCGCTACGTTCGACAGCGATGATCACCATGTACACGGCCGCCACCATCGTGACGATGAACGAACGGTGCCCGACCGCCGATGCCGTTGCAGTTCGCGACGATCGCATCGTTGCGGTGGGGTCACTCGATGAGGTGATTGCAGCCCTTGGTGATGCGGCGTACGAGGTCGACGAGTCGCTCGCCGACAGGGTGCTGCTTCCAGGGTTGATCGATCAGCACCTGCATCCGATCCTCGGAGCCACGACGCTCGCAACGGACGTGATCGCCACCGAAGACTGGGTGCTGCCCGACCGAACCTACCCCGCAGCGAATTCACACGAGGAGTACGTGCAACGTCTCACGGAAGCTGACGAACGGATGGGCGTGGATGCGGAGCCCGATGACTGGCTGTTCAGCTGGGGGTACCACGAGCTGTGGCACGGTGAGCTGAACCGTGAGATTCTCGACGCCGTCAGCAACACCCGGCCGATCGGTGTGTGGCAACGCTCGTGCCACGAGTTCTACCTCAACACGCCAGCGCTGCGAGCTGTCGGCCTGCTCGATCGAGACCTCGGCGCCGAGGTCGAAGCCGGCACGCTCGACGCCGGCGTCGCCGAAACGGCAAGCATCGAGCGAGGCCACTTCTGGGAACGCGGCAACTTCGTGCTCGTGTTCCCGCTTGTCACGCCCATGCTGTTCGCTCCGGAGCGATTCGCTCGCGGTCTGAACCAGATGGTGCGCTACCTGCATCAGAACGGGGTGACGGCGTTCAACGAGCCGGGAGCGATCCTGGTGCCGGGAGCGTGGGAGCTGTACGAGCAGATCCTCGGCCACGAGGACACGCCGTTCTATTCGTTCTTCCTGACCGACGGACGTGGCCCGGCTGAGCAGGCCATGTCGCACGAGGCCACGCTCGAACGAGCCGAGCGGCAACTGGCCATGGCCCCCGACGGCAAACTGCGGTTCTTCGACAAGCAGGTCAAGCTGTTCGCCGACGGAGCGATCATCAGCCAGTTGATGCAGATGGAGGACCCGTACCTCGATCGAGACGGCAACCCGAACCCGGATCATCACGGCGCCTGGCTGATGGAACCCGATGTGTTCGATGAGCGCGCCAAGCTCTACTGGGATCACGGCTTCCAACTCCACATTCATGTGAACGGTGACGCCGGATTGGAGATGGTGCTCGACACGATCGAACGTCGGATGGCCCAGAACCCACGACCTGACCACCGCACGGTGATCGTCCACTTCGCCAATTCCACCGAAGCTCAGATCGACCGCATCGCTCGGCTCGGCTGCGTGGTGTCGTCCAACCCGTACTACCCGGTCGGATTCGCGGACAAGTTCGGTGAGGTGGGCCTCGGACCGGCTCGTGCCGATGTGATGACCCGCCACCGCTCGGTGCTCGACCGGCGCATCCCACTCTCGTTCCACTCCGACCTACCCATGGGTCGCAGCGACCCGATCGGGATGATGTCGTGTGCGGTCAACCGGGTCACACCCTCAGGTCGAATCGCGGGTCCGGAGCAGCGGATCACTGCTGCGGAGGCTCTGCGTGCGGTCACCATCGATGCTGCACAGTCATGGCGTCAGGAACACGAGCTCGGCTCGATCGAGCCCGGCAAGATCGCCAACTTCACCGTGGTCGACCGCAACCCGCTCGACGTCGAGCCCGAAGCACTCGATGGTGTGTCGGTGGTGGGAACGTTCTTCGAAGGCCGCTGGTTCCCGGTACCCGACGCTGCGTCATCTCGCGTGTCGGACGTTGCAGCTCGGGGTCCCGGGGCATTCGCAGCATCTTCAGCGCAGGGCGACCATGAACACTCCGGCTGCGTCTGTGACGTGGCGCGACATCTCGAACGCGCCCTGCGACGCCACCTCGCGGCCTGATCGTCAAAAGTCTCGGGCACCTTCGACGAATGTCCGCGCTCGGATCGAGGGCGCCGTGGTTTCAGGAACTCTTGACCAACTCCTGAGTCGTTTGCGTCAGGAGGCTTGCCGAAACATGAAGCGTGGAGGGACACAGCATCACGACGTCGCAGACGCGTCGACTCGCCGAGGTCGACGCTGCCATGCGCTCGTTGAACATTGCGATGGCGTTCATCGTGGCTGGCTCCGGGGCCGTGTTCGCCCCGATGTATGGCATCTGGTTCTCGCTGTTCGCCGCCGTTGCGCTCGCGTACTGGGCTCTACGTCTGTCGCCGTTGGGTCGAATTGGAAGCGTGCGCACCTGGAATATCGCGATGCTCGCCGCAATGGGTGGCTCGATTGCCGGAGCTGCGCTGTTATCGGGTGGTGCGGACAGCCCAGTCGTGTTCTTCGCCGGAATCATCGCGCTCGTGGCACACGCGCTGTTTGCACACCTCGGCCGATGCTGTGGGCTCGGGGTCGGTTCTCTGATCGTGCTCGCGGGTATCGATATCGGTCTGGGACGATCGATCGAACCGGCGGTGTTCGTGTCAGCGGTGGTGATTGCCGGCTACCTCCCGTTCTTCGTGGACCGCATGGTGCGCGTCGAGCAGTTCCAGCGGCGGCGTGCCGTGGTCGACCAGCTCACGGGTTGCCTGAACCGTCATGCGCTCGACGCTCGTTCGATGGAACTCGAAGCGCAGGGTCTGAGAACCGACTCAGAGATCTCGGTCATCTTGTTCGATCTCGATCACTTCAAGAACGTGAACGACGAGCATGGCCACGGTGTGGGCGACCGCGTGCTGGCGCACGTGGCCTACGAGACGCGGCGTCACCTTCGTCGCTTCGAGTTGGTGTACCGCCTCGGCGGTGAAGAGTTCGCTGTGCTGCTGCCCGGTGCGAAGCCCATCGTCGCGGAGCGACTGGCTGAGAACATTCGGGCGGGAATCGAAGGAGTGCCGATGGGTGGCGTGTTGGTGACGGCGTCGTTCGGTGTGGCGAGCGAACTGGCTCCGTTCGAGGTCGACCATGTCATGGCGGTTGCGGACCGTCGCCTGTACGCAGCGAAAGCACTCGGTCGAAACCGTGTTGTGTCGCGCGATCATGCGTCAGATTCCACGATCATCGGCGCTGACGCGCCGGCCTGAAGCGGTGTCGTTCGAGGAGCCTCCTGGGGCCGACTACCGTGGCCCAGTGGGTTCGAACCAGGAGCAACTGGCGCAGATCGCCAGCGAGGTCGAGACCAGCGTCGGGCCGATTCTGGTGGTCGAGTGCCTCAAGTTCCATGAGCGGGCCGCGTACGCACCCGAGCACGCTCCGGTGTCCGAGCCGTTGACCGGCCAGGAGGCCTACTTGACGTTCGTGAGTTACGTCAGCGGACTGATGATCGGCTTCGGCGTCACCGCCGCAGCATCGGAGTCGTCCCACGAACCATTCGTGGATGACGATGGGGAGCCGTGGGACATGCGAATCGCTGCTCGATACCCGAATCGAGCTGCGCTGCTCGACATGTTGAGTAGCCCGCTGTATCAAGCGATTCGTCATCACCGGACCGCCGCCGTGGCGCACAGTCGACTGAACATCACCGAAGTTCACGGCTGATCCGGTTCGATCCGACATGGTCGGGTCGGCATCGTTACGGTCCCGGTATGGACTTTGCGATGCCGGAAGCAACCCAGCAACTCCTCGATGAACTCGATGCGTTCATCGAGTCGACGATCAAGCCGATGGAGCTCGAGGATGACAACATCCGCTTCTTCGATCATCGGCGCGAAGACTCCCGAACGGACTGGGACCGAGACGGTCTGCCGAATGCCGAGTGGGAAGCACTGCTGCGCCGCATGCGCGTGGCGGCCGATGAGGCGGGTTTCTACCGGTACCAATTGCCCGAACGATTCGGCGGCAAGAGCGGCGGCAACCTGGAAATGGCCATCGTGCGAGAACACCTGGCGCGCAAGGGACTCGGGCTTCACAACGATTTGCAGAACGAGAGCTCGATCGTCGGCAACCTGGTGACGGTGCTGATGATGGAGAGATACGGATCCGAAGCGCAGCAGGCGGAATGGATCCCGAAGATGCTCGACGGCACGGCGCGCATCGGCTTCGGGCTGACTGAACCGCTCCACGGGTCCGATGCGACGTGGATGGAAACCACCGCAGTGCGCGACGGTGACGAGTGGGTCATCTCCGGTGAGAAGTACTGGAACACCGGGTTGCATCACGCCACCCACGACTACATCTTCGCTCGCACTTCAGGAGAGCCCGGCGACGGGCGTGGCATCACCTGCTTCATCACGCCCACGAGTTCACCTGGCTTCTCGATCGAGGAGTTCATGTGGACGTTCAACATGCCGACCGATCACGCACACGTGAAGCTGAACGAAGTGCGAGTACGCAACGACGACATCCTCGGCGAGGAAGGCCTCGGGTTGCAGACCGCCCAGTTGTTTGTGCACGAGAACCGCATCCGCCAGGCGGCATCTTCGCTCGGTGCTGGACTGCACTGCATCGATGTGGCGGTGGACTATGCCAACCAGCGGACCACGTTCGGTAAGCGTCTGTCGAGCAACCAGGCAATCCAGTTCCCCCTCGCAGACCTGGCAGCCGAGGGCGAGATGCTCCGCGCGTTGATCCAAAAGACGGCATGGCAGCTCGATGCAGGCATCGACCACATGGAGATCACCGACAAGGTCGCCATGTGCAACTACCGATCGAACCGCTTCGCGTGCAATGCAGCGGACCAGGCCATGCAGACCTGCGGCGGGCAGGGCTACAACCGAGCCATGCCGTTCGAGCACATTTACCGGCACCACCGTCGCTACCGGATCACGGAAGGCTCCGACGAGATCCAGATCCGCAAAGTCGCTGGCAAGTTGTTCGGCTACACGGGTCGCGCGAAAGGTTGATCCCGGTCAGGGCGTCGGGCGCTGGCCGAGACCTTTCAGCGGCGCCATGAGGTGCCCATCGATCGCGAGTTCGAATGCCGTCATCACCTGCACCTCGACGAGACCGGCTGATGCAATCGCTGCCTCCATCTCGCGGCGGCTGAGTGCATGGGGCTCGTCGCTGCCGTCGGGGCGTTCCCAATCCCACTGGATGAAAACGCCGCCGGGTGCGAGGAGCGAACCGAGGTGCTGCACCGTGCCCGGATAGTCGTCGAGGAAGCTGCAGACCGAGGAGCACACCACGAGGTCGTACGGGCCAGCTGATTTCACCGGCTCGACCGATGCCGTCACGTTGGTCCATGAGCGGTCAGCGATCTTCCTGCGGAGTACCCCGAGCATGCCGGTTGATGTGTCGACGGCATCGATTGCTGTAACCGACTCGACCAGCAACTCGGTCAACAGCCCGGTGCCGCATCCGAAGTCGCAGACCAGGGCGCCGCTCGGGTCGATACCGCGAGTGTCGAGTACCTCGATCAGCGAGGCGTAGGCGGCGTCGGCATAGGCCCGCGCCGCAGGCTCGTCATCCCACCCTGCTGCCGGTTCGTCCCACGGGTTCGCATCGGTTGCTTCCACCATTTGTGTATCTTCGCACCGGTCGTTGTTCCCGTCAGCGCTCGGTCGGGCGCAACCGAACCCATGCCGCCCAACGACTGCAGCTACGTGCACTCGCTGGTTGCTGATCGACGGACCGGTACCGTCTGATCATGGAGTACGCATTCGATCGCTTCCTTCGCTACGACGAGATGAACGAGTGGCTCGACGCGGTGGTTGCCGCGCACCCGCAGCTTGCATCGATCGAGTCGTACGGCACGTCTCATGAGGGTCGTGACCTGCGGATCGTCACGATCACTGACGCTGCGACCGGAACTCATGACTCGAAACCGGCCATGTGGGTCGACGCGAGCATCCACTCGGTCGAACTCACTGCGACGGTGGCGGCGTGCAGTTTGATCGATCGGCTGGTGAACGGTTTCGGGGCCGATGACACGATCACCCGTGCGCTCGCCACGCGCACGTTCTACATCGTGCCGCGCGTCAACCCAGATGGTGCCGAGTGGGCGCTGGCCGACACTCCCCGGTTCCGCCGGTCGAGCACCCGCGACTGGCCGTGGACCGACGGGCACGCATGGCCCGGGTTGCACCGTGAAGACATCGACGGCGACGGTCGGATCCTGCAGATGCGCATCGAAGACCCAGCCGGCGCGTGGATGACACACGCCGACGATCAACGGCTCATGGTGATGATTCCGGCCGAAGGAGCACCGTCGGGCACCACCACCTACCGGTTGCTCGATGAAGGCCGCGTCGAGGATCACGACGGCTTCACGATTCCCACGCCGCGTGCTGTGCAGGGGCTCGATCTGAACCGCAACTACCCGGCTGGGTGGTCCACCTCCGTGCCCGGCGCCGGCGACCACCCGCTGAGCGAGCCAGAGATCGATGCGCTGGTCCGAGCAATGGTCTCGCGCCCGAACATCTGCGGGTTCAACGCGTACCACACCAGTGGCGGTGTGCTGCTGAGGCCGTCATCGACGCGGCCCGACTCCAAGCTGGCGCCACGCGACGTGTGGGCGTGGAAGCAGTTGGGCGAGATTGGCACCGAGCTCACCGGCTACCCCTCGCATTCGGTCTACGAGGACTTCACCTGGGATCCGTCCGAGACGATGAGTGGTGCGAGCGACGACTGGGCGTATGAACACCTCGGCGTGTTCAGTTGGACCACCGAGTTCTGGGACATCGTGCAGGCGGCAACGGGGGAGAAGCAGTCGGTGCACTTCTGGTACACAGGGCCGACTCCGACGCAGGAACTCGCCGTGTTGCGCTGGTGCGACGAGCATCAGCCTGATGGCTACGGTCCTTGGACGCCGTTCGAACATCCTGATCTTGGAACGGTGGAGATCGGCGGCTGGAACTCGTTGATCACCTGGGCGAACCCGACGGGCGACCGTCTGCGCGCCGAAGTGGCGCCGCATGCGGACTTTGCCGTGCATCAAGCGCTGTGTTCGCCGTGCCTCGAGATCCACCAGCTGTTGGTCAACCCGCTCGGCGAGGACACGTGGCGCGTCGATGTCGGCGTTGCGAACACCGGTTGGCTACCGACCGACGTGTCGACGCTGGCACGCAAAGAAGGGATCGTTGGCCCGGTGACGGTCGAGGTGGGAGGCAACAGCGTCGAGGTGGTCGACGGTCCGGTCAAACGCCGGGTCGGTCAACTCGAGGGACGTATCGAACTGCGCTTCCGTGACGGCAACGACGGTACCCCGGACCGAGCGATGGTGTCGTTCGTGGTTCGGGGCGCGGCTGGAGTCGAGGTTGACGTGGCGGCCGTGCACCCGCGTGCCGGCTCGGTACGACGGACCGTCGCCCTCGGCTGATGACCGTTCGGCCGAGGCCTGAACGGTGACACGGGGCCGGGGGTCAGATCTCGCTGGTGAAGTACCCGGCGGTGTCGGCGAGCAGGTGTCCGCCGCTGCGGAGATACAGGCTGATTCGTCCGCCATCGCCGACGGGCAACATCGCTGCGTTTGCCCGGGTGTCTGACGCTCCCGCAAAGTTCAGCAACGATGCTGTGGGTCGCGACGTGCCGAAGGGGAAGGCCGTCACGAAGCCCTGTGGAGCTTGGATGCCGGTCACGTTGAGGGACACTGCGGTCGCCGTGGCGGGGATGCCACCCACGTCAGCGACCTTGCCGACAAAGGTGCTCTCGGATGCGATCACGCCCTTGGGGCCGGGCGCAGGCTCTGCCGGCCTGCTGTCGAACAATCGTGTCGGGTTGAGTGGGACGAAGAGCCCAGCGGTGGAAGCCGGAGCGACGTCGTTGGTGATGTATCCGGTGACGTCGACGATCAAGTGGGCGCCGCTCGAGGAGTAGACCGAGATGTCGCCGTCGGCACCGAGGGGAACGATCGCCAGGTTGGGTGCGGTTGCCCCGCGGCTCGACAGGTTCACGTTTGATGCCGTGGGGCGGGCGATTCCTTTCGGCCACGCCGTCAAGAACCCCCGACCGTCGGCCTGTGCTCCCGTGATGTTGACCACGATCGCAGCGATCTCTGCAGGTCGAACGAAGCCGGAGAAGCCGTCGATGTCGAGATCGACGGTCTGGCCCGCCGTGAGTTTGCCCTTGGGGCCTGGACCAGGTTCGGTGGGTCGAGAGTCGAAGAGGCGTTGCGGGGCGAGCGGGATGAATCGACCGCCTGCTGAGCTGGTGTCGATGTCGAGGTAGTAGCCGGCGATGTCGGCGACAAGGTGGGCTGAATTCGCCGAGAAGAACGAGATACCGCCGCCGCTGCCAACCGGCACCGTCACGAGATTGGGTCGGACCTGACCAGCCGACACGATGTTGACGTTGGACGCTGTGGGTCGCTCCTCGCCGGTTGGAAACGCCGTCACGAAGGTTCGGCCAGTGGTGCCGGTGACGGTCAGGTTGAGCACCACTGCGCTCGCGTCACTCGGAACGATCGACCCGCCAGCGACCTGTACGTCGATCGTTTCACCTGCGGTGAGTCGCCCTTTCGGTCCGGGAGCCAACTCCGACTCTCGGGTGTCGAACAGTCGAACAGGGTTGACGGGGAAGAAACGCGTCGCCTGGTCGAGTTCCGATCCGGTCGGCAGTACCGGTGGCGTTGGCGGCGGTGGGGCTGCGCCGCCGATCTCCGTCGCTCCGGGTTCGCACCCAGGTCCACCAGGTCGTGCAGCGCCGTCGTGATCGGTGCTCACACCGGACAGGAAACCCGAACTGCATGCGGCCGCCGGGATCAACCCATCGAGTTGGCCGCCGGCGATGGGGACCACCCGCGGGGCGGTTCCGGTTGTATCCGTCGGCTCCAAGCCGGTGCTCAGCCGACTCACGGCGTCGGTTGGGTCGTTGAAGAAGCAGGTGTCGCCGCCGTGCTCGCGGTTGTAGCCACCCGACTGGTTCGCAGCGAGGTCGCAGTTGCCGCCATCGTTGTCACCGAACACCGATGCGGAGATGCGATCGAAGCTCGCCAGTCCGGTTCGAGCGTTAGTGATCGCTGTGCCACGAAGGTTGTCGACCACTGTCGAGTACCGCATGGTGACATTGCCGACCGCAGCGACCGCACCATTGCCGGTGCCGGAGGCTGTCGTCGACGAGCCGGCGGAATTCTCCACGAAGATCGAATTGACCGCATCGAAAGCGCCTCGGACGCTCTGCACCGTGTAGGCGACACCGCCCCACCCGCCGTCGCCGCCGGTCGCAGCGGTCGGGCCGTTGCCGCCACGACCCGCGGAGTTCTGCCAGAACGTGGACCGTTCGATCGTGTACGTCGGGGCTCGCCCGGACGGCCCGAAGTACACCGCGAGCACGCCGCCGTCGCCGCCGTCGCCGCCGGACTCTGTGCCGTCGCTTCCCGTGCCCGCCGAATTGCGGATCGCCACGATGTCCGCGAGCGCAGCGCTGTCGAGCACGGCGATCGCTCCACCGTCACCACCGCGTACCCCGAACAGCCCCGTCCCGCTGTCACCTCCTCGTCCGGCGGAGTTCTCGGTCAGCGCACTGCTCGCCAGGTCGACGGTGTCGGCTGCGATCGCTCCACCGTCGCCGCCACGGCCACCGGCGATGAAGGTGGAGTCGCCACCGTGGCCGGCGCGGTTGCGGACATACGACACCATCGAGCCCGACACATCAGCTGCCCAGATACCGCCGCCGTCGCCGCCGATCCCGCCGACGCCGTTCACTGCGCCGCCACCGTCGCCCGCATTGTTCTCGCGGATTTCCGAACCGCCACTACCGAGTCCGGATGTGCCCGTCACGACAACGCCGCCGCCATCGCCGCCATCACCACCGTCCGATCCAGCGATGGCCGAGCTGCTCGCTCCACCTTCTCCGGCACTGTTGCGAACCACTGACGAGTCGACAATGGTGACCGAGCCGGCCGACCAGATACCACCGCCGCTGCCACCCGCGCCGCCGTCCTCTCCGCCCGAGGCGTCGCCGCCGTCGCCCGCGCCGTTCTCCATGACCGTGGACTGTTCCAGTTCGACGATGCCGCCGGCGGAGTAGATCCCGCCTCCGTTGCCGCCGTTTCCAGGATTGTTCCCCAAGCCGTCACCACGGCCGCCTTCACCAGCGCCGTTGCGGCTCACCGTCGATCCTTCGAGCGTGACGAATCCGGAGCCTGACCAGATGCCGCCGCCATTCCCGCCGGGCTGCGCTGAGGAGAAGCCAGCGACAGCGCTGCCCGACGTCGCAGCGCTGTTCAGCTGCACCGTGGTGTCCACCAGTATGAGGTTGGCGGTGAGCGTGCGGATACCGCCGCCATCGAACTCGTTCGCCGCTCGGGTCGAGAAGATCGTGCGAACGGGCAGGTTGCCTCGTTCGACCACCACGTTTTCGAACCGGACCGCACCCGAGCCACGCACGTCGAAGACGCGATCGGTGCAGGTTTGTCGGATCACGGCCGGACTACCGGCAGTGCCCACGATCGTCAAGGGTGCCGCTCGAACGATGTCGATGTCGCCCGTTGCGTTGAAATCCTCGAACTCCCCGCACGTCTCGAGCGTGTACGGGCCAGAGGTCGGCAGTTCGATGCGGTTCACCGTTGGGTTCGTATTGGCCAAGCTCACGAAGGTCCGCAAGGAGCCAGCGCCCTCGCCGAGGTTGCTCACCGCCGCGGTTGCTGCCTGAGCTGGTCGGCCTCCAGTCGAGGCTGTTGCCACCACCGACAACGACGCAACGGCGAGGGTTCCCACCAGAGCGAGGCGGGCGACTCGACGCAGCGGAGACGACGGGAACGAAACTGAGCTCATTCCTCCATGGTGTTCGCCACATCAGAACGGCGCATGAGTAGTGACTACTCACCCTTCGGCCGAACGGTGACCGTGGCTACACGTCGGCGATGGGGGCGATGATCTGCTCGGCCATCTGGGTGGCCTTGGCTTCGACGCCTTCAGAACCCAACAGCATGAACGCAGGCGCGATCGTTCGTGACACACCGATCGATGCCAACTCTTGAGCCGCGCCGACCGGGTCGTCACCGAACAGGCCGGGGTGGGCAGCGGTGATCTCGATCGCATCAGCATCGCGATCGTGTTCCGCGGCGGTCTGCTTGACGATGTCGATCATCTCGGTCAGCTCTGCAATCGATCCCTTGCCCGGGAAGAAGCCGTCGCCGAGTCGACCCGCGCGCTTGGCCGCGGCGGCCGAGTGGCCACCGATGGTGAATGGCACGCTTCCGCCGGCTGGCTTCGGGTTGGACGACACGTTGTCGAAGGAGACGAACTCGCCGTCATACGATGCGTCGTCGCTTGCCCAGAGTTCACGCATGGCATGCACGTACTCGTCGGTCCGGGCGCCGCGCTTGGGCCATGGCACACCGAGTGCGTCGAACTCCTCTTCGAGCCAACCGACCCCGATACCCAGCTCCATGCGGCCCTTCGACAGGCGGTCGAGCGTCGCCACTTCCTTTGCGAACACGAGCGGGTTGCGCTCGGGAAGGATGACGATGCCGGTTCCGAGGCGCAGCGTGTTGGTGTGGGCTGCGACGAATGCCAGCCACACCAACGGGTCGGGAATCGACGAGGTCTTGTCACCGGGCATTTTGCCGGTGGGGGAGTACGGGTATTCCGAGTCGTAGTTGCTCGGCCAGATGACGTGTTCGACGGTCCACACCGACTCGACGCCGGCCTGCTCGGCAGCCACCGCCATCTGGACAACGCCGTCGGCTTCGGCAAAGGGTCCGGTGTTGGCAAAGGCAAGTCCGAGTTTCATGCCGTCGAACCTAGCCAACCTGCGTCGTTACTGTTCACGCCTGGCCCGATCGGTAACGCACGGCCGGTTCCGTTTGCGGGAGCGGGCAGACTGGTCCAATGAGCGACACCGAGGTCGATGACGTCGACTACCTCCGACGCATCCTCAACGCACGGGTCTATGACGTGGCGATCGAAACGCCGCTGGAGCCTGCGTCTGAGCTGTCGCGTCGCGTGAGCAACACGGTGCTGCTCAAGCGCGAGGACCTCCAAGAGGTGTTCTCGTTCAAGTTGCGCGGCGCCTACAACAAGATGGCCAACATGGCGCCCGGCGAATTGGAGCGAGGTGTGATCGCTGCTTCGGCAGGCAACCATGCGCAAGGGGTGGCGCTCGCCGCCAACGAATTGGGCTGTCGTGCAGTCATTGTCATGCCGACCACGGCGCCCACCTTGAAGGTGGAGGCGGTGGCAGCCCGCGGCGCCGAGATCGTGCTGCACGGCGAGTCGTACAGCGAGTGTTTTGCACACGCCCAAGTGCTCATGCACGAACGCAACCTCACGTTCGTGCATCCATTCGACGACCCCGATGTGATTGCGGGACAGGGAACGATCGGAATGGAGATCCTGCGCCAACACGGTCGGCCGATTCATGCGATTTTTGCGGCAATCGGTGGTGGCGGGTTGATCTCGGGGATTGCTGCGTATGTGAAGCAGGTGCGCCCTGACATCCGAATCATCGGTGTGCAGCACGTCGAGTCTGATGCCATGAAGCAATCGGTCGACGCTGGCTTGAGCGTCACGCTCGATGCGGTCGGGCTGTTCTCCGACGGCACCGCGGTGAAAGAAGTCGGTGTCGAGACGCTGCGCCTGGTGAACCGCTACGTCGACGACATCTTGGTCGTGGACACCGACGAGACCTGTGCGGCGATCAAGGACGTGTTCACCGCCACCCGGACGCTGCTGGAACCTGCGGGAGCGCTCGCCCTTGCTGGCCTGAAGCAGTACGTGGCGACCACCGGCATCGAGGACGAGACGCTGGTGGCGATCTCGTGTGGCGCGAACATGAATTTCGATCGCCTTCGCTTCGTATCGGAACGAGCCGAGGTCGGCGAACGACGAGAAGCCGTGTTCGCCGTCACCATCCCCGAGCAGCCAGGCAGCTTTCGGCGCTTCTGCGAACTGGTCGGCGGGCGCAATGTCACCGAGTTCAACTATCGCATCAGCCACGATGCATCGGCGCATGTGTTCGTTGGTGTTGGGGTCGGGTCGCGAGTGGAAGCCGACGAATTGGCCGACACGTTTCGCACCGCCGGATTCGAGACATTGGACCTGACCGACGACGAGTTCGCGAAGGTCCATCTTCGACACCTCGTTGGTGGCAAGTCACCGCTGGCGTCTGACGAAGTACTGCATCGCTTCGAGTTCCCGGAGCGTCCCGGTGCGCTGATGAACTTCTTGCGCTCGATGCAGCCGGACTGGAACATCTCGCTGTTCCACTATCGCAATCACGGATCCGACAGTGGGCGAGTGCTCGTGGGAATGCAAGTGCCTGAGGCCGATGCCGAGACCTTCCGAGAGTTCCTCGTCGACCTCGGCTATCGACACTGGGACGAAACGGACAACCCGGCGTATCGGCTGTTTCTTTGATCGCTGCCGTCGCTCAGGCGACGGGCACCGGTGTGGTTCGCTCAGCGCGAACAACGGCTTCGAGGTCTTGAGCGGTCATCGGGCGGTGGAACAGGTAGCCCTGCGCCACGCTTGCGCCGATCCCCAACACGGCGTCGGCCTGCTCGGTGGTCTCGATTCCCTCCATCACGACGTTCAGATCGAGTGCGTGGCACAGGTCGACGAGCGAAGCGGTGAGTGCGTGCGTGACCGTGTCGGTGGTCAGGTCGGCAACGAAGGAGCGGTCGACCTTCACGACATCGATCGGGAGTTCGCGTAGATGTGCGAGTGATGAGAAACCAGTTCCGAAGTCGTCGAGCGCGATGCGGAAACCCGAGTCGCGGAGTCGCCGCAGTACCGGAACCGCCGGATCGGTCGCCAACACGGCAGATTCGGTGATCTCGATGAGAAACGAAGACGGTTTGAGTCCGGCGTCGGCGACCTGCGTGGTGAGCGCGTCGCAAAACCCTGGCACCTTGAGTTCGGGATCCGACACGTTGATCGACATGGAGATGGGGCACCCGAGCGCCTGGAGGTGCGCCGCGGTGGCGATGGTCGAGTCGATCATGATCCGGCCGATGTCGGGCATCAGGCCGGCATCTTCGGCAACATCGAGGAATGCACCTGGGGCGATCACCCGCTCGGGCGTTCGCCATCTCACAAGTGCCTCGGCTGCGATCGTTCGGCCGTCTCCGATGCTCACGATTGGTTGGAAGAACGCCTCGATCTGACGATGTGCGATTGCCTGTCGGAGCCCACTTTCCACGTCGAGGCGACGTGCGGCGTCCGCCTGCAGTTTCTCGTCGAAGACGATCCAGCGTTTGCGGCCGCGCGCCTTGGCCTCGTAGGCCGCGGTGTCCGCCTGGCCAATGAGCTCCTCGGCGGACCGGGTGGTGTTTCCCCAAGAGGAGATCCCGATGCTCATCGTGACGTGGACCGGGCGCCCGGCCACATCGAACGGGTCGCGCAGTGCGTCCTGAATCCTCACGGCTGCGAGGCGAGCGCGTGAGTCGCCGCCGCTGGCGAGCACGACCACGAATTCGTCGCCTCCGAAACGAGCGAGTCGAGCGTCGTCACCCAGATCGACCTCGCGAAGCCGGCGTCCGAGGTCGGCCAGGAGTAAGTCACCTGCCGCGTGGCCAAGCGAATCGTTGACGATCTTGAATCGATCCATGTCGCAGAACAACAGGGCCGGCGACCCTCCGCCTTCGATGAGCGCTTCTAGGTGTTCGAGGAGGCTCGATCGATTGAACAACCCTGTGAGTTCGTCATGAAACGCCCTCCGCTCCAGCTCGGCGTTGAGCTTGCCTTCCTCGGTGACGTCTCGTCCGAATCCGATACAGCGTCCGACACTGCTGTCGAACTGCAGGTTCATGTGGAGGTCGCGATGTGTTCCATCGGCTGCTCGAATACGAATCTGAGTCTCCGCTTTGCCCGTCTCGAGGAGGTCGATTTCTACCTGCGCCCGCTTCTCCGACTCGTCCTGTGCGGTGAGTGTCCAGGTGTCCATGCCGAACACTTCGTCACTCGTCAGGCCGAGTAGCCGTTCCCAAGCTGCGTTCGACTGGATGATCCGGCCTGACTGGTCGTATACGACGAAGAGCACATCGCCGGACGAGAAGAACTCGCGCATCAGGTGATCCCCTGCGTCTTCGCGTTCGCGGGTGGCGAGCATGTACGTGAAGTTCGCGTCGATCGACCGCACGCGCCAGCGATCTCCGTCGAGACCGAGCCGGTGGGTGGCGCCCGACCCGTCGATGCGGGGCGCAAGGAGGCAGGTTCCGTCGTCGACGTCGAGCCAGCGGTTGGACATTGCGATGACATCGTCTGCGGTGATGATCGCTGCCGGAATCGGCAGTGCATCGACGACTGAAGTCCAGGCGGCAAGCGTCGACGCAGGGACGACGCCCGACGATTCGACCTCGCTGTTCACTGGCTCCTCCACCACTCCGATATCGGCAAGAACGCGCCCGACCGTGAGCAAAAAGTGGCGGAAAAACTGCCGCTTCTACTGCGCGAGGAGATGCCCGGCGATGATCATCTTGCGGACCTCGGTGGTGCCGGCACCGATCTCGAGGAGCTTGGTGCCCCGGAACAGGCGGTTGATCTCGGTCTCCCAGATGTATCCGTTCCCGCCGTGGATCTGAACACCGTTGTCGAGCACCTGGTTGCACATGTTCGCTGCATACATCACCGCAGCGGCGGAGCGAGCATGGATCTCGCCGCGCCCTGCCTCACCATGTTCCAGTGCATCGCATTCCGCAAGTACCTGCCACACGAAGGTCTTCATCGTCTCCACCCAGACGTACATGTCGGCAAGGCGTGACTGGATCATCTGGAACGAACCAATCGGTTGGCCGAACTGTTCGCGTGCACCCGCGAACTCCACCGACAGCTCCAACGCTCGTTCGGACATGCCGACGTTGATCGCTGCGATCATCGCTCGCTCCAAGTCCAGTCCGCTCATGACCACCTTGTGGCCTTGATCCACCTCGCCGACGATGTTCTCGGCTGGGACCACCATGTTGTCGAAGTGCAACTCCGCGGTCTGGCTGCCGCGGAAGCCCATCTTCACCAGCTTCTGGGCAACATTGAAGCCTGGTGTGTCGCACTCGACGACGAACGCCGTGATGCCCTTCTTGCCTGCGGCCGGATTGGTCTTCGCGTACAGCAGGCACACGTCGGCGACGGGGCCGTTGGTGATGTAGAGCTTCGAGCCGTTGATGACGTACGTGTCGCCGTCGCGCACGGCGGTGGTGGACATCGAGCCGAGCGCATCAGAACCTGCTCCCGGCTCGGTGAGCCCAAGGCACCCGGTCCACTCTCCCGAGCAGAGCTTCGGGAGAAACCGCGTGCGGATGTCGTCGTTGCCGTTTGCGTAGATGTTGTTCGCGCACAGGTTGTCGTGAGCAACCCACGAGAGACCGAACGCATGGTTCCAACGAGAGAACGCCTGCAGCACGAGGCCTGACTCGAACATGCCCATCCCCGCACCACCGAATTCTTCGGGGATCGTTGCACCGAGCAGACCGTTCGCTCCGAGCTTGGCCATGATCTCTGGAGGCCACCACTCGTCGTTGTCCATTTTCTCCGCAAGTGGCAGCAGCTCGTTGCGGCCGAATCGGTCTGCGACATCGAACACGGCTTGTTGGTCGTCGGTGAGTCCGAACTGCGCAGTCATGGTTCGATCGTACGCCCCGGTCAGAGACTCGACCAGAACCTGACGAGTCCGTCGGCGGCACCAACGGGGTCCGACACCATCCACCAGTGCCCCTGCCCTTCGAGCACCAACTCATCGACGCCCAGCCGTTGCGCAACCGGGCCAGCGAGTTCGGCTGCCACGTAGGGGTCCGAATCGGCGGTGATGATGAGCCCCGGGCCGTGATCTGCTGCTTCGAGCCGGTCGGCGAGTCGGCGGAGTTCCGATTCTGGTGCGGATCGATAGAGCGTGAGAATCGCTCGGCCCATCTCTGCGTCCATCGCCGCTGCCATGTCGGCACAGATGTCCGCAGGCAGACCGAGGTCTGCGTACGCAGCGATTCGGTCGTCCAGTGCCATGGTCACCATGGCATCGATCACTTGCTCGCCGACCTCGGGGGTCTGCCAGGCCTGGGCAGCGTCGTGCCAGCGGTAGTGCGGGTGGAGCAGACCGCCGATGTCGGCCGCCCAGGAACGAACCAGGTCGGGTCGTTGCGACGCAAGTCGGAACACGTGGCCCGCACCCCAGTCGTGTCCCACGATGTCGACGTTGACGTCGTTGGATTTCTGGATCGTCTCGAGTTCGACGACGAGCCAGTTCAGGTAGCCGGTTGCGGTGGGCTCGAAGTCATCGGGCAGCGGTGACCCGAAACCGGGAGGTGACAGCCGGACCACCTCCACGTCGCGTGCTGCGAGCTGGGTGACCAGCGGGTTCCAGATCACCTCCGTCTCGGGATTGCCATGAACGAGCGCTGCGATCGTGCGGATCATGCACGGAGTCTTGCAACACAGAGTTCACGTGGGAGAAGCCGGGTGCTCTGCGCCACCGGGTACGGTTCGAGATGAGGGGTGGTTGACATGCAGACGACGAGCAGCGAGGCAGATGGTGACGGACGAGCGCGGCGCCGCTCCCGGAACCGGATCGCCGTGCTCGACGCAGTCATCGAGTTGGTGACGGGAGGCGACCTCGATCCGACGTCAGAAGACATCGCAGCGGTTGCGGGGATCTCGCATCGGTCGATCTACCGGTACTTCGATCACCGAGCCGACCTGCTCGATGCCGCAGTCGGGCGCGTGGTCGAACAGGTTCGTGCGGCGTTGTTCTTCACATCGGAAAGTGACGCCTCGTTCGATGTCCGTGTCGACCAGTTCGTGCAGGCGCGGCTCGATGCACAGACCGGACTGCATCCGGTGATTCGTGCAGCCACGGCCCACGAACGCCCAACAGCAGAACTCGAACAGTTGCGGGCGCTGCGATCAGCACTCCGGGCACAGCTCGCAGCACAGTTCGCTGCAGAACTCGAGCAACTCGATGCGCAGTCTCAGCGATTGGTCACCGCACTGCTGGACACGATGTTCCAAAGCGAGGGCATCGCACGGCTCCTGGAGAGTCTCGACCACGACCATGAACTGAGCGAGGCACTCTCACAGATGCTGCGCCGCACGTTGAGCGTCGACGGAGTCGCACTCGCGAAACAACAGTGACTGTCAGTCAGTGCGAATGGCCGTGAACGTCTTGTCCAGCGCCTGACGCAGCGGCTTGGCTCCACCGTCGCGGTGCCAGCGCAGCAGCGCAGTTCGAAGCGTCGCCACGACACACGCTGCCCGCGCCGCGTCTTTTGCGCCCGGCTTTTTGCCCCGGCCGGCTGCGAGTGCCTCAGCAATGGCGTCGCGCTGATCCAGCAGCTGCCCTTCCCACGCTCTGAGGAGCGCTTCATTGGCAACGGCCAAGCGGAGTTCAGCCCCAACGCTGTCGTCGCCGCCCCACACCTTGACCGCAGCGCGACATGTGGCATCGACCCAGCTGAGGTCGTGGGCGTCGACGGCGAGGCGTTCGACGAACTGCGCAGGCCGTTGCGTGGAGAGCACCAGCGCCTCTTTGGTGCCGAAGTACCGATACACGGTCGACGGCGACACATTTGCCTTCGATGCGATCTGTTCGACCGTGACCGAGTCGAAGCCGTGGGTCTCCATCAGTTCCACCGCGGTGCGCCGGACCGAATCCATCGCTGCGAGTCGGTTGCGTTCACGCAAACTGGTTGCCATCCCCGACACAGTAGTCGCTCGCCCTCACCGGTCCTGGCGACGCTCGTGACAGTGTTCTTGAAGAAATACTCTGTCGCGCTTCTCGGATTCCTCAAGTTCGACTTGGCATGCCCGATGACTCATTCGTGAGTCTTCTGTCATACCTCAGCGCACCTGTCGCTCGATTCGGACGCATTGTGGTCGTCTTCGCGCTCATGCTCGTCGCGCTTCCCATCGTGTTGCTGACCGGTCCTGGCCGCGTGTTGGCCGGACCGCCTCCGGTGTTCACCATGTTCGTGCCGTTCGAAGATCAGCAGGTCTCGGACGGCCTTGCTGGCATCCACGGACCCGGTCGGACCTTTGACGACACCGTCAGTACGATCGACATCACGGCCGCAGCGGACGAGTCCGTCGTGTACTGGGATCATTGGGAAGACGGTTACGAAGCGGACATTGCCAATCCAACCCAGTCGACCACAGTGGTGTGGGGCGGCAGCGACACGGGTGGGGTCCCGAACTTCGCCACCGAATTTACGCCGGGTTCCACCGACTACGAGGTCGACGCAGGCACCGTCATCTTTCTGCAGAACAGGGTGCCCTTGCCGCGATTCTCGACAGACATCCGGTTCGACGGTCGCGACAAAGTCGCGTCGACGCGCGGCTTTGCCATGACCCGTGCTGGCTGGGACCAATCGCTCGGGACCGTGCACGCCGGCGCGGTTGCTGCGACCGACCTGTCGAAATGGGGCACGAGCTTCGACTTCCCCGTTGGTCAGAACATCGGCTTCGAAGCGTTCGACTACACCGGCCTCGGCGTCATGGCATCAGACGACGACACGCTCGTGCAGATCGACAGCGATGGCGACGGCGAATTCGACGACTTCGACCTCGACGGTGACGGCGACACCGCCGATGACATGCCGATCATCCTCGCTCAAGGCGAGACGGTGTTCATCGACGGCGGGATCAACGCTGGCGGCTCCGCGCAGACCTCGAAACCCGCACAGGCTCACCTGATCACCGGTGAACGCAACTCGCGCTACGAGGGACGCTGGTTCGAGGTGTTCCCCGAAGAGATCCGCGGCGACCAATACGTTGCTGCCGCTGGCTCGACGAGTGCCACCCAGCAGGTGACCATCTTCCTGCACAACCCTGGCAACGCCACGATTACCGTCGAGGCCACCGACCAGGGCGCCACATCGTTCTTGGACATCGCACCGGGCGCAGTGGCGTCATTCGACCTGCCCAACGGCTCGGGCGCACGCTTCTCCTCGCCCGGCAACCCGTTCATTGCGGTGTCCGGCACGGTCGCAGCCACCGGCACCACCGCCACGTACGACTGGGGCTACAGCCTCGTACCGACCTCGTCACTCACGCCGGGAGTGGTCGTTGGCTGGGGCAAGGGGAACCCCTCGGGCAACGCAACACACAACCCGGTGTGGGTCGCCCCGCTCGACAACATCACCACCACCGACATCCAGATCTACGTCGACTTCGACGGCGACGGAGCATGGGACCAGGTGGACACCGACAACGATGACGTCGTCGACGCAGCGTTCTACACCGCTGACGCGTTCGAGAGTATCCGCATTCGCGATGTGACCGACCGGGACATGACCGGGGCGCGCATTTCCACCTCGATCGAGTCTGCTGGCCCGCCTGCGGTGGCCGCCAGCCCGACCGAAGGCACCTTGATCTCCGTGGCGTGGGGTCAGGACCCGGATAACGGAACGTGCTGCGATGCGTATGACCTCGGCACGCCCGTGTTGCCGAGCACCGCATTGGTGACCACCAAGAGCGCTCGACTGGTGAACGACCTCAATGCAGACGGCAACGTCAACCCGGGGGACACGCTCGAGTACACGATCCACTCCGTTGACGCCGGTGCGCTCGCGCTCACGAACGTCACGGTGGTCGACACGCTCGCCTCCACGTTGAACTATGTCCCCAGCACGACCACGCTCGACGGTGTCGCGGTGGCTGACGACACCGGCGTTGGCGAGACGCCGTTCCCCCTCGATAACGCAGGCCTGGTCATTCCCACGCTCGGGCCCGGTCAATCGGTCGACGTGACGTTCGAGGCCACGCTCGTGAACCCGTTCCCGCTCTTCGTGCAGAACGTCCGCAACGACGTGTCCGTGGTTGCCGACCAGGCCAACTCCACCGCCACCTCGATCGTGCCCGTGGTGATTCCCGATCTGTACATCGCGAAGAATGCTCCGACGTCGCCGCAACTGCCGGGCGCCTCGTTCGACTACGTGCTCGACGTGTCCAACGTGTCGCTGTCGCCTCAGACCGGTATCGATGTCGCTGACCCGTTGCCGCCCGAGGTCATCTGGAACTCCACATCGGTCACCCGACCGATCGATGATCCGGACCCGTTGGCTTCGGTGGACTCGACCGACACGTTCGACACGCCCGCCTACGACAACAACGACACCGACTGGGAGACCGACTGGTCCGAGTCTGGTGACGATGGGTCGTCGGCAACCGGCGACATCGCAATCGAAAGCGAGTTGCTGAGCAACCGTCTGCGTCTGCAGGGGGCTTCCAACTCGGTGGCCCGCGTCTTCGATGCTTCCACGTGGGACAAGGCGTTCATCGACTTCGACTGGCGCCGTGAGAACTTCGAACTCGGCGACTCCGTGTCGTTCCAGATCTCGACAACCGGCGGCTCCTCATGGATCGAGCTGGATGCCTACGCGGGCGTGGCGACCGACCCGTCATATCTGAACAACTCCTATGACCTGACCCGCTACGTCGGCCAGGACATTGCGATTCGTTTCGTGACGTCATCAGGAATGGATGCCACCGATCGGTTCTTTCTCGACGACGTTCGCCTCGACCTCGGTCAGCGGATCCTCGAGACGGTGCCCGGCACCGAACCGGTCGCCCCGGACTTCACGCTCTACACCGGGGGCGACCTGCTCACTGGCGAGAACTTCACCGTCACCGTCAACGTGTCGCTGATCGACCCGATCGCGGTCACCGTCGACGAGTTCACGAACACCGCGTCTGCCACGAGCGCACAGAACTTGACCCCGGTCGTCAGCTCCGCAACCGTCGAAGTCGCTCGTGCGTCCATCGGTGACACGGTCTGGCATGACCAGAACGGTGACGGCGTCGTCGACGCTGGCGAGCCACGCCTGGGTGGCGTCGAGGTGTCGTTGTTCGACAGCGGCGGTGCCCTGGTCACGACGGCAACAACCGATGCATCGGGTCAGTACGGGTTCGGTGACTTGGATCCCGGCAGCTACACGGTCAGCGTCACCAGCGGACTCCCCGCAGGCATGGTGGCCACCGACGACGCCGATGGTGGGCAGGACCAGACAACGGATGTCACCGTCACCTTCGGTGAAGACAATGACACGACCGATTTCGGCTACGCGCTCCCGGCGTCGCTCGGTGACCGGGTGTTCGGTGACCTCGACGGTGACGCCAGCGAAGTGGCACCGGACTTCGGCATCGACGGCCTCACGGTCACGCTCACCGGCACCACGCCGAACGCGTCGCACCAGAGCGGCACGACCACCGTCACGAATGACGGCGACTACCTCTTCAGCAACTTGCTGCCCGGCACGTACGAGGTCACCGTCGACACCTCGCCGCTGAGTTCGGCGGCGTACGCCACCACGGCGGGTGGCGATACCCAAACCCACGTGCTGGTGTCCGACCAGGATCTCGACACGGCCGACTTCGGATACGTGCTCCCTGCCGTGATCGGCGACCTCGTATGGCACGACCTCGACGCCGACGGCACACCCGAAGTCGGTGAACCCGCCTTCAGCGGAGCGACCGTCACGCTGACTCGGACCGATGCATCCGCGCCGACCCAAACTCGCATCACTGACGCGAACGGCTACTACCTGTTTGCCAACCTCGATGCCGGCGTGTACGACGTCGCCGTGTCACTCGGCACCGGCAACCTTCCCGCCGGGTACGACTCGAGCACCGGTGGGAGCACTCAGTCCGTGTCGGTGCTCGCCGATCAAGTGGTCGACACGGCTGACTTCGGCTTCTACACCCAGGGCTCCATCGGCGACCTGGTCTTCGACGACCTCAACGGCGACGGCGATCGCGACGCCGGTGAACCCGGGATCGACGGATTGACCGTCAGCCTCGACGACGGTTCAACGGTCATCACCACCGTGACCACGAACGGTGCCTACGACTTCACCGGTCTCGAACCCGGCACCTACACGGTCTCGATCGACACCGCCGGTTTTGCGCCGGGCACCATCACCACGCTCAACGGAAGCGGCCCGCACGTGCTGGCCTCCACCGCCGACATCGACACCGCGGACTTCGGGTACCTGTTCCCCGCCACGTTCGGCGACTTCGTGTGGCACGACCTCGACGGCGATGGAACGTTCGACGCCGGCGAGCCGGGTCTCGATGGAGTGGAACTGACGCTGTCCAGCCCCGTGCTCGCCACCGATCTCACGGCGACCACGTCGGGCGGCGGTAACTACCTGTTCTCTGGCCTCGTGCCCGGCACCTACACGGTGACGCTCGATGTATCGACGCTGCCGGCGGGCTACGCCATCTCCACCGGTTCCAACACCGACAGCTTCGCGATCGTGTCGGGAACGAACTACGCCGACGCCGACTTCGGCGCCAACACCACTGCTGACATCGGTGACTTCGTGTTCCACGACCTCAACGGCAACGGCGTGTGGGACGACAACGGACCCGGCACCGCTGACGACGAACCGGCTCTTGTCGGGGTTGATGTGACGCTCACCGGAACCGTCAACGGTGCGGCGATCACGAGCATCGATGACACGACCGACGCCAACGGCAACTACCTCTTCACAGATCTCGACCCCGGCTCCTACACGGTGTCCGTGGCCGATGCCACGTTGCCACCCGGCTACACCTCCACCGGCGGCGGCGACACTCGCTCCACGATGCTGCAGTCCGACAGCGATGACCTGTCGCTCGACTTCGGATACGCCACCACCACGAGCATCGGTGACCTCGTGTGGCACGACCTCAACGGTGACGGCCTGGCCAACGACGGCGCAAGCGCCGGTCTCGGTGGCATCGAGGTGACGATCGTCGGTATCTCGCCACGTGCCTCGCATCCCGGGGTCGGCACCACGACGACCACGGGCTCCAATGGTGCCTACCTGTTCGACACGCTCGCTCCCGGCACCTACGAGGTTTCGATCGCGCTGGCCGGCCCGCTCGCCGGCGCAGTGTCTTCGACGGGTGGAACCACGCGGACCGTCACGGTGCAGTCAGCCGATCCCGACCTCGACGTGGACTTCGGGGTGTACTTCCCCGGTTCCATCGGCGACCTCGTGTTCGACGACGCAAACGGTGACGGTGACGACACCGGCGATGCCGGACTCGGCGTCGCCGTGACCGTGAACCTCACGGGCTCCACTCCGGCGGGCCCCATCACCGCGCAGTCCACCACGGCCGATGCAACAACGGGTGCGTACGAGTTCACGAACCTCGCTCCCGGCACGTACACCGTGACGATCACCACCACCGATCTCCCAGCCGGGTGGGACAACACGCTCGGCGGGACCAGCCAGACGGTGGTCATCTCCTCGAACGAGGACGATGACACGATCGACTTCGGCTTCTCGATCGACTCGAACATCGGCGATCTCGTGTTCGACGACCTGGACGGTGACGGCACGTACGAACCGGGCGACGGCGACGCGGCCATCTCGGGCATCGACGTGTCGCTCTACTCGGGATCGACGGCCACCGTCGGGAACTTCATCGGGTCGGAGACGACCGACGGTTCGGGCTTCTACGGCTTCGATGAACTCGCTCCCGGGACCTACACCGTGGAGATCGACACGGCGGACCTGACCGCAGGGTCCACGATCACCACGGCGTCGGGCTCTTCGACCTACACGGTCACCCTGACTTCGGGGACGACCGACCTGACGCTCGACTACGGCGTGGCTCTCCCGATCACCATCGGCGACCTCGTCTTCGAGGACCTCAACGGCAACGGATCCTTCGACACTGGCGAGCCCGGCATCGCCGACGCCACCGGAATCACGGTCACACTCGATGGAGCCACTTCGACCTCCACCACCGACGGTGCGTACACCTTCACCGGCGTTGTGCCTGGCAGCCACACGGTTGCCGTTGACGTATCGACCGTGCCCGCTGGCTACGTGGCCACCACGGCCACCACGAGTACGGCAACGTACGAGTCCGGCGAGGACATCGACACCGTGGACTTCGGCTTCGTTCGCCCGGCATCGCTCGGCGATTTCGTGTTCGACGATCTCGACGGTGATGGCGCCTTCGACATCGGTGAGCCGGGCCTCGCCGGCGTCACGCTGACCCTCAGTGGCCCCGGCGTTGCGGCTGGCACCGAGTTCACCACTGCGGCGTCCGGCGCCTACAGCTTCGGCTCGCTCGCCCCGGGCACCTACACCGTCACGGTCTCGTCGGTTCCCGCTGGCTACTCCAACACGCTCGGCGGGACGACACAGAGCACCACGCTGGTGTCGAACGGAACGGATGACTCGCTCGACTTCGGCTTCTTCCAGGGTGCCGCGATCGGCGACGAAGTCTTCGACGATGCTGACGGCAACGGTTCCCGCGATCTCGGCGAAGCCGGCTTCGAGAACGTGGTGGTGACCCTCTACGCGGGCACCGGCACCACGGGCGCCGTGGTGGACACCGACACGACGGACTCCACTGGTGACTACGGATTCACCGGACTCGCTGCGGGCACCTACACCGTGGCGACCACCGGAGGTCTGCCGGTGGATGCGGTCCAGACCCTCGGCGGTGCCGGCTACACGTTCTCGGTGGTGTCGGGCGACGATGTCGAGTCCGCTGACTTCGGCTACTACCTGCCCGGCTCGATCGGCGACTACGTCTGGGAAGACCTCGACGGCGACGGTGATCAGTCTGACGAGAACCCGGCCGACAACGGCATCGAGAACGTCAGCGTTCAGCTGTACATCGGAACCTCGGTGGTGCTTGCAAACCTCGTGACCACCGAGAACACCGATGCCGATGGCGCCTACTCGTTCGCCGGTCTGGCTCCGGGTACGTACACCGTCGCGATCGACACCACCAGCCTCGCTGCGGGAGCGATGTCGACAACCGGTGGCTTCGTGGTCGACACGATCGTGGTCGCATCAGGCGATGACGTCGGCATCGTCGACTTCGGTGTGGCCAACCCGGCATCGATCGGTGATCTGATCTTCGCCGACAACGACGGCAGCACGGACGTGTCAGCCGGTGACGCGAACCTCGACGGCGTGACCGTCACGCTCACGGGTCCCAGCGGCGACACCGACGTCACCGGCACCGATGGCATCTACGGATTCAGCGGCCTGTTCCCGGGCACGTACACGGTCACGGTCAGCTCCACGGGAGACCTCGACGGTGACGAATTCTCCACGACGGGCGGCATGGTCCAAACCGTCACCGTGCAGTCGGGTGATGTGCTCGACGACGTGGACTTCGGTTTCGCCGAGGTGTCCTCGATCGGTGACCTCCTGTTCCATGACATCGACGGCAACGGCGTATTCGACGGCAGCGATGTCGGCATCGAAGACGTCGACATCACCATCACGGGGACCAGCGTGGGGGCATCCCACGCTGCCGGCCTCACGATCGAGACCGGAACCGACGGCGCCTACGCGTTCACCGGACTGCTGCCGGGCTCCTACTCCATCGTCGTCGACACCGGCGATCCTCAGATGAACGCGGCCTTTGGATCGACCACCGGTGGGAACAGTGCAACCCGCACGGTTACCGCTGGTCAGAGCGTGAGCGACGCCGACTTCGGTTACACCGAGCCCGGCACCATCGGGGACTACGTGTTCACCGACCCGAACGGCGACGGAGACCAATCCGATGCGATTGCGCTCGGCGGTGTGTCGCTCGAACTGCGAAACGGCCTCGGTGTCGTGGTCGACACCACCTCGTCGAACGTCACCACCGGTGCGTACTCGTTCACCGATGTTGCCCCCGGCGCGTACACCGTTGCCGTGGTGGGCGGTCTGCCAACGGGTGCGTTCTCCACGACCGGCGGATTGCTCAGCCCCGTCACACTCACCTCTGGACAGGACATCGACACGGCCGACTTCGGCTTCGCTCAACCGGCGACCATCGGCGACTTGGTCTACGTCGACGCCAATGCAGATGGCGCCGACAACGGAACCGACGCCGGCTTCGCCGCCACGGTCACGGTCACCGGCACGTCCGTCGGCGCGAGCTTCCCGTCCGGAGCGTCCGTGACCTCCACGGGCGGGGCCTATTCAGTCGGTGGTCTGAACCCCGGCACCTACACGGTGTCCGTGTCCGGGCTCCCGGCGAATGCAACCCGAACCCAAGGTGCCAGCGATTACAGCATCACGGTGGAATCTGGCGACGTCGTCAGCTCGGCCGACTTCGGGTTCTGGCAGCCGGCCTCGATCGGTGACGAGGTGTTCGAGGACATCACCGGCAATGGAACCCGTGAACTCGGCGACCCCGGTCTGGCCGGTGTCACGCTCGAGATCACCGGACCGAGCCATCCCACTGGCCTCACCTTCACCACGGTTGCCGACGGCCTCTACGACTTCGATGGACTCGCCCCGGGGAGCTACACGATTGCCGTGACCGGCACGCCCGCCGGAGCGATCAACACCCTCGGTGGAACGAGCCGCACCATCACCGTCACCTCCGGTGGCGACATCGATACCGCAGACTTCGCGTTCGCGCTCGGTGCGTCCATCGGCGATTTCGTCTGGAACGACCTCGACGGCGATGGCGTGCAGAACGACGGCGATGCCGACGTGGTCGGTATCGAGAACGTGACCGTGTCGCTGTACACCGGCACCTCGGTGCTGGCCGCAGATCTCGTCACCACCGACGACACCGACGCCAACGGCGCCTATGGCTTTGCTGGGCTTGAGCCGGGCACATACACCGTTGCCATCGATTCCAGTGACCTGCCGAGTGGAGCTCGCTCCAGCACTGGGGGCTTCATTCTCGACACGATCGTGATCGAGTCGGGCGACGCCCTGACCAGTGTCGATTTCGGCGTGGTGTCGCCGGCATCACTCGGCGACCGTGTTTTCCAAGACGTGGATGGCAACGGCGCCGAGAACGGTACGGACACGCCGTTCGCCAGCGTGGACATCACCGTGGTCGGCACCAGCACCAACGCAGACCATCAGGGTGCTGGCATCACGATCTCGACCGATGACGGAACCGCAGGAACCACCGCTGGTGACTATCTCCTCGACGGCTTGTTCCCCGGCACGTACCAGGTCACGGTCACGCCGGGTACCGGTGGTCTTCCCGCCGATGCGATCGGCGCGGTGACGCAGACGGTCACCCTCACGTCCGGTCAGACCGACCTCTCCGCTGACTTCCCGTTCACGCTGCCTGCGTCCATCGGTGATCAACTCTTCATCGACAACGATGCGGACGGCGCATTCGGACCCGGCGACACCGCCATTACCGACGTCGACATCACCCTCACCGGGCCAGGGCAGCCCGCTGGCGGCACCACGACCTCCACCAGCGGAACCGGTACGTATGACTTCTCCGACCTGACGCCGGGGAGCTACACCGTGACGCTCGACGTCGATGACGCCGAGTTCGTGGCGATCTTCGGTGCAGGCGTTGACTCGACGGCGATCTCGTCGACCGGCGGTGACACGATCTCGGTGAACATCACCTCGACCGATGACGTCGACACCGCCGACTTCGGGTACTACGCACTCGGCTCCATCGGCGACTTCGTGTTCGAGGACGCCAACGGTGATGGCAACATCGACCTGCCGGCCGACTCGGGCATCGGCGGCGTCACCGTGACGTTGACCGGTGGCGGCTTGCTCACCCCGCTGACCACCACGACCGATGGCGGCGCATCCATCGGCGCGTACCTCTTCGACGACCTGCGACCCGGCACCTACTCGGTCACCGTGACCACCACCGGTCCCGTCGCATCGATGTCGGCAACCACATCGACCACTCGCACCGTGGTGCTCACGTCGGGCCTCGACGCCACCGACGTCGACTACGGCTTCACCACGCCAGCATCGATCGGCGACCTCGTGTTCGACGATCTGAATGGCGACGGTGACCGCGATGCCGGCGAACCCGGGTTGGACGACGTGGTCGTCACACTCACCGGATCGGATGCCAACGGCCCGATCACCGCTGTCCCGACCACCACCTCGGGGGGCGGGGCGTACTCGTTCACCGGCCTCTTGCCCGGTGACTACACCGTCACGGTGACCAACGGGTCCGGTGATCTCGCCGACGGCGCGTACGCAGCCACCACCACCGGTGGGGAATCTCAGATCATCACGCTCACATCCGGCGATGACATCGACACGGTGGACTTCGGCTTCACCGCCCCGGCCACCATCGGTGACTTCGTGTTCGAGGACCTCGACGGAGACGGGATTTTCGATGCCGGTGAGCCCGGCTTCGAGAACGTGGTCGTGCAGATCAGTGGTGGCGCACTCGTGGCGCCGCTGACCACCACCACGGGAACGATTGCTGGCGGTGATGCAGGCGATTACTCGTTCGACAACCTCGCACCCGGCACCTACACCGTCCAGATCATCAGCGGACTACCGGCTGGCGCAGTAGCGACCCTCGGGAGCGGCGGCACCGTCGTGACGGTCGAGTCGAACGACGCAATCGGCACCGTCGACTTCGGGGCCTACCTGCCGATCGCCATTGGAGACCTCGTCTTCGTCGATGACAACGGCAACCAGACCTACAGCGCAGCCAGCGGCGACACACTGCTCGACGGCGTGGAACTCACCCTCAGCGGCGGCGGTCTCATCGCCGATCTCACGACCGACACCGTCGCCGGCGGATATGGCTTCAGCGGCCTCGCTCCGGGGACCTACACCCTTGCGCTGACGGACGGCGTTCCAGCCGATCACGTGTCCACCACGGGTGGCAACACGATGACCGTCACGCTCGTATCAGGCACAGACCGCCTCGACCTCGACTTCGGGGTCAACGAACCGATCACGATCGGTGACTTCGTGTGGCACGACCTCGACGGCGACGCAACGTTCGACGGTGGTGAGCCAGGTCTCGACGGCGTCATCGTCGAACTGGTCGACGGTTCGGGAGCGGTCATCGACACCGCCACCACGATCGCCGGTGACTACTCCTTCACCGATGTCGAGCCGCACGTGCTCGCCTACACCGTGAGAATTCGACCGGGGACGACGCCCGCGGGATTCACGAACACCACTCCTGCATTCGTCACGGTCATGGCCACCTCGGGCGACGACGTGGACACCGCAGACTTCGGGTACGTCACGACCACGTCGATCGGCGACTACGTGTGGGACGACCTCGACGGCAACGGCATCGCTGATGATGGTCTCCCTGTGGACCGAGGCATTGCGGGGCTCACGGTCACGCTGACCGGCGGTGCGCTGATTGTTCCGCTCGTCGACACCACCGATGGCGATGGTGGCTACTCCTTCGACAACCTGGCGCCCGGGACCTACGTGGTCACCGTCACGCCACCGGCCGGTGCCTCGCCGACCACGGCGGGCGGCAATGCCCAGACGGTCACCGTGGCGTCCAACAACCCTGTCGACACCATCGACTTCGGCTACTCGTTCGGCGCTTCGATCGGCGATCGCATCTGGCACGACCTCGACGCCGACGGAACCGATGGCAGCGAACCGGGCATCGAGTTCGTCGACGTCCTGCTGTCCGGCAACGGCGTGAACCAGCGCGCCACCACTTCGAACACCGGTGCCTACGACTTCACCGGGCTTGCTCCGGGTACGTACACCATCACGATCGACCCGGTCACGATCCCAGTCGGAGCCAACTCGGGAACCCAGCTCACCGCAACCACTTCGGTGACCACGACGGTGACCGTCGTGTCGGGCCAAAACGTTGACACGGTCGACTACGGCTTCGCCACGACCGCCGTCATCGGCGACACCATCTTCGACGACCTGAACGGCGACGGCATCGAAGACCTCCTCGAGCCGGGCCTCGACGGTGTCACCGTCGAGTTGGTCGACGACGGTGGCGCCGTGGTGGACACCGAGGTGACGAACGATGGCGACTACCGATTCATCGACGTCGCCATCGGTGACTACACGGTCCGCGTCGTCACCTCGACGTTGCCGGTCGGCTACGCCCAGACCACGCCATCCGCGGTTGCCTCGGTGACCGTTGGCTCTGATGATCAAGACCTCACGGTCGACCTCGGCTTCACACGTCCGTCCACCGTTGGTGACTTCGTCTGGCACGACCTGGATGCGGACGGCATCTTCGATGCCGGCGAACCCGGCCTGTCGGGGGTGACCATCAACGTCTACGACAGCACGCTGACCCTGGTCGGCTCCGACACGACCGACGGAAACGGCGCATACTCGATCGTCGGGATCGAACCCGGTTCCTACTCGATCGTGGTCGACCCGGCGTCGATCCCGACGGGTGCGAACTCGGGCTCGACCCTGGTCGCGTCGGCTGGGATGCCGACGCTGCTGGTCCGGACGCTCACGTCCGGATCGAGCGTCACGGACGCCGACTTTGCCTTCCACACCACCGCCAGCATCGGCGACATGGTGTGGCACGACCGTGACGCCGACAGCGTGGAGAACGACGGCGCACAAGGCGATACGTGGCTCGACGCGGTGACCGTCGAACTTCGCGACCCCAACGACAACAGCCTCGTCGCATCGACCATCACGGTCGACGGTGTGTACTCGTTCGACGTGGTGCCGGGTACCTACGTGGTGAGCGTCGTCGAAGCCGGTGTCCCGGCCGGCTACGCCTCGACCACCGGTAACAACCCGAACACCGTCACCGTGGAGTCCGACGAAGACATCGACACGATCGACTTCGGCTACTCGAACCTCACGGGCGGAGCGATCGGCAACGAGATCTTCGACGACCTCGACGGCGACGGTGTCCGCGACGCGGGCGAACCGGGCATCACGGTCACCGCCGAGCTGTACCGCAACGGGGCACTCGTCGACACTCGCACCACCACCGGCGGCGGCTACAACTTCATCAACCTCTCACCGGGTGACTACGAGGTACGCATCGTTGCCTCCAGCATCCCAGCGGGCTACGCCGCCACGACGCCAGGCGGAAACAGTCAGAGCTACACGATCGAATCGGGCGACCCCGCCATCACCACTGCCGACTTCGGCTTCGTGGCAGCGGCAACCATTGGTGACTTCGTGTGGCACGACCGGGACGCAAATGGTCTGCAGGACGACAGCACGCCGTCCGCCCCGGCAGGTCTCGGTGGCGTGACCGTCGAGTTGCGCAACGGTGGTGGCGATGTGATCGACTCCGACACGACGGCTGCTGACGGCAGCTACGAACTGTCTGGCGCACCCGGCACGTACACGGTTGCCGTGCTGGCGTCGACCGTGCCGGACGGCGTCAACTCGGGTGACCCGATGACCGCCACGACCGTGACGTCGTTCGCCGTCACGTTGGTCTCCAACGAGACCCGCGACGACGCCGACTTCGGGTTCGCAACAGGAGCCCGGATCGGCGACACGATCTTCGACGACCTCGACGGTGACGGCGTGCAGCAAACCGGCGAGCCCGGAATCGTCGGCGTGAGCGTCATCCTCGACGATGGTGTCGCCTCGACGACTGTGACGACCGGTTCCGACGGCTTCTACGAGTTCGTGGGCGTGGCGCCGGGCGGCTACACCGTCAGCGTCGACGAGACCACCACACCCGACGGTGCCGCGGCAACCACCACGTCGGTCCCCGTGAACGTGACCGTGCTGTCTGACGAACGGATCGACGATGTCGACCTCGGCTACGCAACACCGGGCTCCATCGCCGGTGAAGTCTTCTCCGACATCGATGCCGACGGCATCCAGACCGGCGACGCACCCTTCCCGAGCGATGTCGTCGTCGACCTGCTCGACGACGCCGGCGACGTGATCGACACGACCACCACCGTCGGCGGTGCCTACGTGTTCACCGGAGTCCAGCCGGGCGACTACACCGTGCGCCCAGCCGTCCCTGCTGGACGGACGATCACGATCGCCAACGAAGGCAGCGACCCCGCAGTCGATTCTGATGTGATCGCCGCCACCGGCGAGACCTCGGTCATCACCGTCACGAGCGGAGCGGCGATCATCGACATCGATGCTGGTCTGTTCACCGATGCCACGATCGGTGACACCGTGTTCGCCGACCTGGACGGAAACGGCGTGCAAGGTGCCGATGAGCCAGGTGTCGACGCCGTCGACGTGACCGTTCGCGATGCGCTGGGCAACGTCATCGGTACCGCTATCACGGGAGCTGACGGCACGTACTCCGTCACGGTCCGACCCGGTACTCATTCGGTGTCCATCGACCTGCCGTCCGGTTACGGACCAGGCGTCGTCGGAACATCTCAGGTTGTGACCGTTCGCTCCGGCGATGACATCGACACTGTCGACTTCCCGCTCGCCGGCACCGGCGAACTGTCCGGCGCGGTCATCTACGACATCGGCAACGACGGCAGCATCGATGTTGATGATGTCGGCCTCGGCGGCGTCACCGTCGTCGCCACGTGGGACGGCCCGGACGGTCCAATCGAATTCACGACAACGACCGACACCGACGGCAGCTACCTCTTCAGCTCGTTGCCTCCCGGCGGCTACGGCGTCGTGGTCGACCCGACCACACTGCCGAACGGCATCATCGATCCCACCGTGGACCCCGATGCAACGATCGACCTCGAGACCTCGGTTGTCGTGGGCGGCGGTGCAACCACCGGTGTGGAGTTCGGCGTCAGCGGTACCGCTGACCTGGGGGACAACGTGTTCCTCGACGCCAACGAGAACGGCGAACTCGATAGCGACGAGACCGGTGTGCCCGGCATCGTGGTGATCGCAACCGTCACGACTCGCAATGGGGTCATGGTCTACCGCACGGTCACCGACAGCAACGGCGGGTACGAGTTCAACAATCTGCCTGCCGGGGAATACACCGTCGAGGTCGACACGACGTCGGTGCCCGCCGGGCTGGTATCGACCACGTCGGCCACCATCACCACGTTGGCGATCAACGGCGAGGATCTCAGCCTCGACTTCGCGGTGGTGCGCGGCGCGAGCGCCGCGATCGAAGGGCCGATCGCCGCCGATGATGTCGACACCACTGCGCCGGACACGCCGGTGGTCATCCCGGTGCTCGACGACGACCGGATCGTGCCCGGGAGCCAGGTCAGCATCGTCGACGTCACCACGCCGCCGAACGGCACGGTCACGATCAACGAGGACGCAACGGTGACGTACACACCCGACGTCGGGTTCTCGGGTGTCGACCGCTTCGACTACACGATCTGTGACCTGGATGGGTTGGCGGCTGCAGGGGACACCGATGACAATCGTGCGATCTTCTGCTCGACGGCGACCGTGGTCGTCACCACGCCGACCGAGATCACGGTGACGGTGCCGTTGACCCCTGCGCCCGGGACACCGTCGGGGAGCACGCCCATCGATGCCAGCCCCACCGCCGGTTCCCCATCGAGCCCCAGTTCGGTCTCGATTCCCCGCACCGGCAGCGAGATCGGTGGCATCCAGACCATCGGACTCGGCCTGCTCCTCGTGGGGCTGCTGCTGTGGGCAATCGGTCGCCGTCGGCGTGACGACGACGAACCTCGAGACATGAGCCGCATCTGGCCAGCACCGACCATCTGAGGCGCTGGCACCTGAGCGTCGATGTTCCTCGCCTCGATCCTCGGGTCGTGCTGACGTGTCGCTACCTTCGGGGCCATGAGCGACACTGAGTTCCAAGGCCGGGTAGCGATCGTCACGGGATCATCGAGTGGGATCGGCGAAGAGACCGCGCGCCGGTTGTCGGCGCTCGGTGCCACCGTCGTGGTCAACTCGGCGTCATCGGTCGAGGCGGGAGAAGCGATCTCGGCGGAACTGCCGGGCGAATCGAGCTACGTGCGCGCCGACATCTCGATCCAGCAAGAAGGCCACGCGCTGATCGATCAGACCATCGAGCGGTACGGTCGCCTCGACTTCTTGATCAACAACGCAGGGTGGACCACGAGCGTGGACCACAAGGATCTCGACGCGCTGACCGACGACATCTTTCAGAAGACGTTCGACGTGAACGTGTTCGGAACTTGGTGGCTCACCAAATACGCAATCCCGCATCTGCGCGAGTCCGACGACGCCAACATCGTCAATATCACCTCGATTGCCGGTGTTCGCCCGGTGGGTTCATCGATGGCGTATTCGATGACGAAGGCGGCGCTGAATCAGATGACGCTGCTGCTCGCCAAGAGTTACGGCCCGATCCGGGTCAACGCCGTTGCACCGGGGTTGGTGGCCACCCCGTGGACGAAGGATTGGGAGGCAATGCACGCCGGCGTTGCGGCGATGGCGCCGTTGCCTCGTTCGGCAACTCCCGATGACTGCGCCGAAGCGGTCCTCGCGCTGCTGCGCAACAAGTACACGAGCGGCGAGATCTTCGTCGTCGACGGTGGCCTCACCCAAGTGATGTAACCAGTGAAGAAGTGCCAGGCACTTCTTCACTGGGGTCGTTCAGTTGGCGTTGGCGAGTTCGGTCAACCACGCCGGGAGACGAGTCGGCTTGCCCTCCAGCGTGGTGCAACCGTGAACGGTCACGCCGGTGGTGCGGACTTCGCCGTTCACGGTGATCAGGTAACTCATCTGGAAGGTGGCGCGGGTCGCTGCGGCGAGGCTCACGTACACCGTCATCACTTCGTCGAAGCGGCAGGGCTGGCGGTATTGCACGAACGATTCGAGGACGGGAGACTCCAAGCCGGCAGCGCGCCACTCCGTGAAGGGGTGTCCGATCTCGGCGAGGAACGCAACGCGGGTCTCTTCGAAGTAGGCGAGATAGTTCGAATGATGCACGATTGCCATGGCATCGGTTTCGACGAAGCGGACGCGAATCGAATGCTCGAACTCGTAGCTCGATGGATCGGTGGATGGCTCGACGGTCAGGCGCACCGGGGAAGTCTGCCCGATGCAGCGAGCCAGACCATGATGGACTCATGACTCCCGCGATCCTGTTGCTCGAAGAGCGAGGTTGCGCTTTCGACGTTCACGAATACGACCGAGGTGACGAACTGCGTGACTTCGGTCGCGAAGCCGCCGAAGCGCTCGGGCTCGCATTCGACCAAGTGTTCAAGACGTTGCTGGTCGACACCGACGGGGGAGCGGCGCCTCGTGACCCCGTCGTCGTCGTGGTCCCGGTGAGCTGCATGGTGTCGATGAAGCTGGTGGCAGCCGCAGTCGATGCGAAGAAGGCGTCGATGTGCGATCCAGCGGTTGCTGAACGGATCACCGGATACGTGGTGGGCGGCATCAGCCCTCTCGGGCAGCGCAAGCGATTGACGACGGTGTTGGACGAGACCGCTGAACTGTTCGACACCATCTATGTGAGCGGAGGACGACGCGGACTCGACATCTCGTTGGCGCCGAGTGACCTCGTCCAACTCCTCGATGCAACGATCGCACCGATCACCGCTTGACCGTCAGCGTGCAGGGTGACGCAGCAGCGCTTCGATCCGGGCCACGCGCGTTCGGGGCGACGGGTGCGACGACGCAATGCGTGCACGCCAACCGACTTGGCGCGGGCCATGTTGGGCCGCGAGCACGCGCCGCAGCGCACTCGCCAACTCACGTCCGAAGCCCATCCGGACGGCGCGTTGATCGGCATCGAACTCGGAACCATGGCCAACGAGGTTCCCGAGGGCCACACCGGCTCGGATGGCCGCAGTGAAAATCCACGACAGACCACGGATGATGAAGGCAGCCAGGTTGGTGAGTGCGTCGATCGTCGGTGAGTCCTTTCCGTAGCTCTGGCGAGCTGCGATCGCGACGTTCTCGAAGAACACGCCGATGCGGGCGAGCAGGACGACGGGAGTGGATAGCCAGTGGCCGATCGTGATCGCCACGGTGTGGAGTCCGAGATGGTGGCTCAGTTCATGGGCGAGCACGCCCTGGAGTTCGGGTGTCGACAGTTCGTCGACGGCGAACGAGGTCACCACCACCAAGTGGCCGCCACATGCGAATGCGTTCAACTCGTCGGACGGGAGGATGCGGATGACGTATCGGTCAGCGCTCAGTCCGGTCGCTCGAACGATTTCGCTCCACAATGGCGCAATGGCGGCCTCTTCGGCGTCGGTGGCTCGTCGGGCACCGAGAATCGGTGTGAGTACGAGAATCTGGAACCGGCGGACGAACAGCAGCGGACCGGTGGCGGCGAAGCCCAACAGCACCCACAGAAACGACACCAATATCGAGATCGGCAACCAGATCAGGAACAGTGCGAGCAGGCTGAACGGCACCATGGCGACCACCGGCACGAAGGCGTACAGAGCAGATCGTTCGACGCGGCGAGCGTCACCCGGGACGTTGCGCGTGGCCATTGTCATCAATGATACGAAACCTTGACGATTGTTGGAGACAATGTCCAGACAGACTCAAGGCCAGACCTCGTTGGGCCGATACAACTTGACGCCCTCAGAACACACGACCATGGTGACGACCCGACTGCGCAGTGCTGCGGTCCGGCGCGACCGAAGCGGGAACCAGTGCACGAATCGATGACAGCGGAGCAGAGCAGAGTTCGCTCACTACTCGATCAGGTGGCAGCGTGTCGCTCCACCGATGCCACCGCCGCTCGAAAGCTCGCCCTCGATGCCCGAGTCCAGGCCCGCGCCTGCGGTCTCGTGTTGGACGAGGCAGAGGCCCTGTATCAGCTGGCGTCGATTGCACATCAGCATCATCAGGCTGACGATTCCTTTGCGCTCGCATCCGAAGCGGTCACCCTTGCCGACACGGGAGAAGCCAACCTCACGCATGCGTGGTCGCTGCATCTCATCGGCGTCGTCCACTATCAGGCGAGCAACTTCGCTGCCGCGCTCGAATCCTGCCTGCGTGCAATCCAGGTGTACCGCGCCACGGGCGACGACATCAACGAGGGCAAGATCCTCCACACCATCGCTGCGATCTATCAGTCGATGGGCGACTACGACCGAGCGATCACCACGTATGAGAGTGCGTTGGCGATCAACGAGCCGCTGAACCGCAAGGATCTGGATGCCATGGTGATGGGCAACCTGGCTCGCATCCGAGGCCGGCGTGGCGAATACTTGCCAGCCGTCAGCCTCGGTCGCAAGGCCGTGGAGTTGTCCCGTGAGCATGCGCAGCACTTGGTGGGTGGCCTGCTGGCCGACCTCGCCGAGGCATACGTCGGATTGGCGGATCATGCGAGTGCCGCACTCTGCTTCGCGGAAGCTCGGGCTGACTGGGAGTACCGAGCTGCAGATGGCGTCGAATTGACCCCGACCGAGCAGCTCGGCGTGATGGTGTCCGAAGGCCGTGTCGCGCTTCGGAGCGGTCAGGTCGACGATGCGATCAGTTCGCTGTCCGCAGCCCTCGACCTCGCAGACCGCACCGACATGCGTGAAACCGAGTTGGAGATCCACGATCACCTCGCCACGGCGTACAAGCAGGTGAACCGGTTCACCGAAGCACTCGAGCACCGCGAGCGTCACTTTGCCCTCCATCGCGAGATCTTCACCGATGCTGCTGATCTGCGACTCCGGACGCTGCAGGTCGCCCACGACAACCAGACCGCTCGCAACCGAGCCGAAATCACCCGGCTGCAGACCTCGGAGCTGGTGGCCAGCTTTGCGGCCGATCATGCCGACGCTGATGCGTACCACTTGGAAGCGTTCGAGCGCCTTGCATCGCTTGCTGAGTTCCGCGGTGGCAACACCACGAAGCACACCGACGGGGTGGGTGACCTGGCGGCCGAGATCGCCCATGCGATCGGTGAAGCACCCGACTGGGCCGAGCGACTCCGACTCGCTGCTCGCCTCCATGACATCGGCAAGGTCGCAATCGCCGACACCGTGCTGTTGAAGCCCGGTCCACTCGACATCGATGAATTCAACGAGGTGAAGCAGCACACGGTGCTCGGAAACCGTCTGCTGTCCGGCGTCTCGACCGACCTGTTCCAACTCGCTGCCGAATGCGCCTGGACGCACCACGAGTGGTGGGATGGATCGGGGTATCCGAACGCCTTGAGTGGATCAGACATTCCGCTGTCTGGCCGAATCGTTGCCATCGCCGACGTGTTCGATTCGCTTGCGACGCGTCGCATCTACAAGCGCGAATGGAGCCTGGGGGAAGCAGTGCGCTTCGTTGCGTCGGGTAGCGGTGAGCAGTTCGAACCTCGCTTGGTCGATGCGTTCGTGGCGGTGATGGAAGCTCGCCACCCCGAACTCACCGAATCCGACGACTGACGACACCTCCTGACCAGCATCCCGACATCGCGGGACATCGGGCCCGTCCCAGAGTCCCGCCGTTTGGCCCGGGATGTCGGGCCCGGGATGTCGGGCCTGTCCCAGAGTCCCGGGTGGGATGTCGGGCGCGTCCCAGAGTCCCGGTTGGTCTGACGCCAGGTCCTGCAGCACTCCGTCGTAGTGTGACGGCGATGAGCGGCGACGCACTCACTCGCGACGAGCGGATCGACCGGCGCGAGCGGAATCCGAAGTGGCAGAACCCGCCGTTGTGGATCGACATGCTCGATTGCATCAACTGCGATGCATGCCTGCGTGCATGTCCGCCGAACTTCGGTGCGATCTTCAATCACGGCCCGGATGTGGTGATCATCCCCGAGTTGTGCAGCGGCTGCGACAAGTGCCTGCCGGCATGCCCGGTGGACTGCATCCACCCGAACCCGAACTGGACACCCGGCGAGGTTCCCGCCGACTGGTGGACCCTGCCCAACTCCGACCAAGACCCGTACTGACTCGGCCCTGGCGTCGACCGAAGGCGTGCGAGCAAGCGTCCTTCAGCATCCTCGTCGGCCGATCCGAGCAATGTTGCGCAGCTCGTACATCGCACGCCCAACGGACCGAACCATGAGTCGGTCAGGTCGGCGTTGGTATGCCAGCCGCAGTCGGGCGACCTCCTCACCCTGAATTGCTGCGGCGTCGAGACGCAACCGCTCGGCGGCGAACAATGGTGAAGTCAGCCGCGCGGGTCGATGATGCAGGGACCACCGCCGCAGGTATCGATGACCGCGCCATCGGGCTGGAGGAACGCAGCCACCTGGTCGTAGGCAGCTGCGGCCCGGCGGACGTCCTCGTGCGGATCAACGCCATCCCGCGGTGGTGTGTTGTCCGTCGGAGGAAGCGGTGTGCCGCTGTCGAACAGCAACACCGCAGATCCGTCGAACGGGTATGACTCGATGCGTTCGATACCCCAGAACGGTTCGACATCGGTCGAGCGGACATCAGCACCACCCACCGATGCACCCATCGAGCGCGCCATCACGTCCATTGCCACGTTGGCGACCTGGAAGTCGCCGAGCGCTCCTTGGATCAGCCCGTACTTCTGGTTCAGTCCCGGCAACGGCTCGCGGTAGTGGTTCACGTACCCGTTGCCCTCGCCACGATCCCAGAGCATCTGGATCGTCAACAGCACGATGGCTTGGTCGAGCTTGTCCGGAAAGGCTGGGTCGAGAACCAGCTGGAAGGTGTCGAAGTCGACGCTGCGGTTGAGCAGCGTCGAGTAGTTCACTCCTGGGACGCCGAAGGCGCCACGGTCCCAATCGGGGGACAGTGCCGTCGACACGGGGCCCATGATCCCGCCTTGGGAGATGCCGTAGTACGAGAGTTCGTCGATGTCGAGGAGCGGTTCGCCATCCGCCGACTGGAAGGCGGTGTCGGAAGCGAGTCCATCTGGGTGGGCCATGAGTCGACCGAGGAAGAGTGTGTTCAAGTGGCCTTGGAGCAGCCGGTCCGCAAGCGTGGAGAAGTTGCTCGGGTCCACCAGGCTGGCCACCGCGTTGCCCGTGTCTTCGTCGGCCATGCCGATCAGCGCGGTGCCGCACACGACGTAGTTGTGATTCTGGGCGAGCAGCGTCGGGCCGGCGGAGGTGACCTGATTCTGCGTGCCGAGAAGGCCGTGGCCGTACACGAGCCCGGCGCCAGGATCGGCTGCGGAACTGGTTGCCGTGATCTGGCAGCGGAACCCAGCGGTGAACGAACCGTTGGCTGTGGGCAGGTCGGAGTCGCCGCTGAGGTTCAAGCCAGTCCCGGGTGCTCCGTCCGCTTCGAGGTAGAGCGGTACTTGGTAGGTGCCTTCGATGATGACTCGGCCGGGATCGCTGTCGACATCGTCGGTCACGGTGTCGACCGTGAACGCTGGAGCGGCATCGGCGAGTTGGCCGAATGCGTCGTCACGCATGTGAACGAGCGGGCCGGTGAGGTTGTCGGTTGAGATGACCGTGAAGTCCCACGCCATCACCAGCTCGTCGCGCTCGACGCCACCGGCTTCCAGGTCGGCGAACACTTGCTCCATCGACTCGCGGCGGGCTTCGACCTCGGGCACGCCCGTCTCGAGGCGATCTCGGTATGCGACGAACGCATCGGTCGGCTCGATCGGAGTGCCGCTCGCGTCGACGAGGTTGCGCAGCCCGATGACGATCCGATGGCCTTCGGAGTAGTTCACCGCTGGGCGCAGGAACAACCCTTGCCTGGCAGGGTCGGTGGCGTTCGCATCGAGTTCGGCCCAGTGCGGCCACGCTTCACCGGTCGTGGCGTCGATGATGACGCTCGCGGAGTCGGCGTCGAGAGAACGTGCGATGTCGGTGATCGGCGTCAGGCCGGACTCCTCGAGATCGACGCCGGGCACGAGCACGAGCGCCGCGCTTCCCGGGCTGAATCCGTCGTTGCGGTTTTGTCGGGTGACGTCGATGGGGACGCCATCGGCATTGGACGGGAGCGATGCCGATGACAGGTTGATTCGAACACCGGTCGCGGAGCTGTCGTCCGTGACGGTGAGGGCATTGGAAGGGAACGGCAAGAGGCACGACTCGCCCACGACTTCACATCGGTCAGGGTTCTCCACGTCGAGTTCGATCGATCCGGCGAAGCCTTCATCATTCGGCGGTTCGTCATCGGGCGGCGCGGCGTCGCCTGGTGGTTCGGTGTTCGATGGTTCCGAATCGATGGGTGCGGATGCATCGGGTGCCGGCGGATCGGTCGCTGGTGGGTCGGTCGGCGACGACACGCTGTCCAACGCCGAGCCCGATGTCGTGGTCGCCTCGTCAGCTGAACCGCTGCATGCGGTGAGGATCAGCATCACCGTGGTCGCCAGTGCGATTCGTCTCATCGTGTTTCCCCTTCATCGTGTTGCCCCGTGCAGTGCTGCCCCGTGCAGTGTTGCCCCGTGCAGTGTTGGCCTGGGCCCGAAGGTAAGCGAAACGGCCAGAGTGCTCGTCACCCGGGATCTGGGGCATGCGTTGATGTTCGAGACGCATTGCTCGCAGCGCCACCTATGCAATCGACCCGGGGAGCTGATCGAAGAGGTTCCGGGCGTGGTGCGCGTACTCGTCGATGTCGACCACGCTGGGTGTTTCGCCGCGTGCGAACATCGCCACTTGAAGTCGAGGCCCGTAGACACCTGCGGTGGCCATCTGCGACGCCGTGACCCGCTGAACGACGTAGTGGATGTGAACTGGTTTGCCGCCTGCGTGGGACCACAGGCAGTTGTACACCTGATCGGCATCGGTCAGTGAACCAGCGACCTTCGATGCATCTCGCAGCAGCAAGCCGAGTGATGCGGTTTCGGTGTCATCGAGCTCGCTCACCGATGTCACATGGCGCGTGGGCTTGACGATGAGTGTGCCGAGCCCGAGGGGGCCGACACAATGTTCGACGCGCCAGCCACTGCGTTCGTGGATGAGTCCCCAAATCGATCGGGAGAAAGTTTGCGACTTTGCGTGGCCAGACGGCGTCCCTGCGTGGAATGATCATGTGGCTGCCCTCACCAGGGGTCGGTTGCGGGCTACTCGAACGCCAGGAATTGACATGCAACAGCCGGTAACGAACCGACGTAATCGAACCACCTGGATCGGCGCAGCCGTGTTGGCGGCCACCTCGACGCTCGTGATGACGTCGTCATCTGCGACCCAGGCTGCGCCGCCCGTGCCGACCACGACCGTGTCGGCATCGACCAACGCCCCGCTGGTCGGAGAAGACGTGGCGCTGACGGTGACCTTCGACAACACCGACACCACCGATGCGGGCTTCGGCCCGTACATCGACCTCGTTTTCGACTCCGGTGGCGCAGACGGTGACGATGGCGTCTCGTTTGGTTCGGCTGCTTATCTCGGCTCACCGTTGGCACCGCTCGAAGTGTTCGATTGCACCGGCGCTTCGGTCGAGCATCCGCTCACCGGTATCAGCACGCCATGCCCTGCAGGTTCTCAGCTCGTGGTACTGCAGCTTCCGTTCGGGTCGTTCACTCCAGGCCAGCCGGTTGCGCCGATCGACGTGCTGGCGTCGGTCAGCGACCTCGCCGACGTCGGTGCCCCGCTCGACGTGACAGCAACCGGCGGTTTCGCATTCGGCGACTCGCCGACCGGAACGACGCCCATCACCGGAACGACGGCATCGTCGACACTGGAACCCGAGGTCATTCGCTTCACGAAGCGCAACGTGGACCCCGAGGAAGAGACCGCAACCGGCCCGAACTATCCGCGCTCCTACATCCTCGAAGTCGACATCGCCGACGGTCAGACGGTCAACGATCTGACGATCACGGATCGGCTCCCTGGCTCGTACGTGTACCTCAGCTCTGCGTCGACGCTCGCCGGCGCCCCCGTAGCGGAACCCGCTGTTGGCGTCGTGGTCGATCCAGGTGCCAACCTGCTCGAATATCTCAGCGCAACGCCGGTCGTGGGCACGAGTGCTGCTGTCGACGCGTCACTGACGTTCGAGTACTACATCTCTGACGTCGACTTCGTGGGCGTGCCGATCATCGACGCATCGTCAGGTGACGACGTGGAAACCGTGAACGATGGCCAAGCATCCGGCACCGTGGTGCCGCTCGACCCCCGCGATGATCCCGCACCGTTCGTGCTGAACACGCCCGACGTCGACCCCGACAACGACGACGACGCACGTATCGAGGCGAAGTCGATCGCCATTCAGAAGACGGCGTCGATTTCGCCTGACATCGGCGCTCCGGGCCTCACACCAGGCGACGGTGTCGAGTACACCATTTCCGGCCAAGTGAGCGACTACTTCACCTTCGATGACGTGACCGTCGAGGACGTACTGGGAGACGGGCAGACCTTCGACACGGCCTTCGTGCCGACCCTGACCATCACCGAAGGCGGTGTGTCCACCCCGGTGAGCCTCGTGACGTTCTTCGCCGTCGACGAGTCGCAGCGCACCACCTGCGGCAACGGCAGCACCACCATCGATTTCGACGTGAGCAATGCCGACGCAGCTGCAACCGGCAACGGCATCCTCACCGGTGGCGGCGTGCTCGTGCCGGCAGCGGGCGCCACGACCTTTGAGATCATCTTCCGTGCAACCGTGAATGACGAGTACGCGTGCTCGTTCACTGGAACCGGCCCGCTCAACCCGAACGACTTCATCGTCAACGACGTCACCGTGACGGGCGAGGTGCTCGACAACGACACACAGGCATCGCAAGCGATTCCGCAGTTCGAATCCGACGGGAGCGGAACCCGCCTCGACGTCACGCCGACCACCATCGCCAAGTCCATCTGGGCTCGCAACGGTGCGGTCGTGCCCGCAGCGCCCACCACACCGCTGCAGTTCGCTGGCGGCGACACCATCACGTATCGGCTGTCGTTGCTGATCCCGTCGTCCGACTTCGACAGCCTGGTACTGGCTGACTATCTCCCGCTCCCCACCCTGACAGCCACGGCGCTCACCCCCGAAGCCTCGGCGTGTACCGCAACCACCGCTCCGGCGTTGAACTCCTGGTGCTACGGACCTGACGACACCATGAGTGCTGCGCCTGGTTTCGTGGATCCGACCACATCATTCGACACCTCGGCCAACAGCGTCAGTTGGGACTTCGGAACACAGGAGATCGCCGACAACGCACTGCGTGAGATCGAGCTGTTGTTCACCCTCGAGATCTCCGACGCGGCGTTCCGTGATGGGCTGTTCCTCACCAATCAGGTGCAGGCCGACGAGGAGAACAGCTTCGAAGAGCCGTTCACCTCGGCCGCGATCGTGCAGATCGAGCTGACCGCACCGGCACTGAACATCGGGAAGGGAGTCGTGGCTCGCACAGCGAATCCCGGCTCTGGTTCGTCGGGCACCTTGGCGCCGACTGGCGTGACGTTCGACGGCGTCACCACCGCAACACCGTGCGCCGACTTCTCGGGCACGGCGTCGTCCACCAGCCTCGCCAACGGCGGGCCCGATGCGAACGCCACCGGTCTCGATGCCGGTGACGTCGTTCGATTCGCCGTCGTGGTCGAGAACACCGGGAACGGATTGAACGGCGCCTTCGACGTCGCGATCTCCGACACGGTGCCCGCCGGCTTCGAGATTCCGGCCGGTGGACTCGACCTGTGCGTGACCGACGGCGCTGGCAACGCGCTGGCCAACACTGCAACCGGGTTCTTCACCGGGACACCATCCGCATCGCCACTCGGTGCCGGCTCGATCACCCTGACCGACGGCGCCACAGGAGCGCTCGCACCTTTCGATGACACCTCAGGCGCCAACGTCGCCGTCATCACCTACAACCTGCAACTCGTCGCCGCTGTCGGAGCGAACACGCCCGCAGCGAGCCTCACCAACACTGCGGCGATCACCGACTACTCCGGGACCGAAGGCGGGCCGTCGTACCTTCCGGTGACCCCCGAAGAGGACCTGACCGACCCTGCGTCGGTCACCACGAAGCCGCTCACTGTCGACAAAGCACTCACCGACACCAGCCAGGCGTCCACCAGCGGACGCAACGTGGCCATCGGCGAAGAGGCCGAATACACCGTCACCGTGACGGTGCCCGAAGGGGTGTCACGCGACGTTCGGCTCGTCGACTCGCTGCCCAACGGCCTCGTGATCTCTCGCCCCCCGACCGCTGCGGTGATCGGCGGGAACCTGGCAGCATCGGCGGTCGCAGCGCCGACGATCTCGACCAATGGTCGCGTTCTCACGTTCGAATTTGGTGACATCACCAACTCGGGAACCGACAACGTCGTCGACGCTGGTGACCAGATCACCTTCACCTACTGGGCCGTTGTCACCAACATCTCGGCCAACCAGAACGGCCAGAATCGACGCAACTCGGCGGCGATCAGCTACCTGCGTGACGCCACGGGCACAGCACGCAGCACGCACCGCGACAGCACGCGGGTGCGAATCGTCGAACCGACGCTGCAGGTCGGCAAGTCGGCAAGTGTGCCGACGGTCGATGCCGGTGACACGTTCACCTACACCCTGCTCGTCAACCACCGCACGCTTGCACCCGCATCGAGTGCAGACGCCTTCGAGGTCGCATTGACCGACTCGATCCCGGCGGGCCTGACCTTTGCCGGCAACCTCGCGTCGAGCGGCACCGCTCCCACCACACTCACCGAGACCGCTGGTGTCATCGACGCCACCTGGACGTTGTTCCCGTTCGGATCATCGAGTGAGATCAGCTTCGACGTGACCGTCGATGGAGCGTTCAACCCGGTCGCGCCGTTCACGAACACCGGCGACCTGACCTACACCGGGCTCCCGGGCTCGCCGACCACCCCACTCGGTGGCGGAGAAGAACGCACCGGCACCGGCGACGTGAACGACTACGCAACCAGCGCCGACGCGATCGTTCGCCCGATCTCGCCGGCGATCGACAAGATCCTGGTCGAGACCGACCAGGCGACCACGGCCGACCCGAATGTCACGATCGGCGAGATCATCACCTACGACCTCGCGGTCACTTTGCCCGAAGGCAGTTTCGACGGGTTCGTCGTGACCGACGTGGTCCCAGCGGGCCTGCAGTACGTGCCCGGCTCGGGTGAGGTGTTCACCTCGAACGGAGCTGCCTCGCCGTCACCCGGCCTTGCTGCCGACTTCGACGGCACCCTGCCGACCGCAGCCATTAGCGGCGGCGCCACCGACGGCGACGACGTGGTGTTCACCTTCGGTGCGGCGACGGTGAACCCGGACGACCCGGCAGACGACACCGACAACACCATCGTGTTGCGCATCGACGCTCGGGTGCTCGACGTGCCCGGCAACGTCGGCGTCACGCCCGGCCAGAACACCCTGAACAACACCTCCACGGTGCAGATCGATGGCGGCGCCGTCGTGAACTCCGGTGTGGTCGCCACGCCGGTGGTGGAACCTCGACTTGCGATCCAGAAGTCGTTCGACCCCACCACCGCATCACAGGGCGACACGATCACCGTGCTCTACTCGGTCACCAACACCGGGCTGAGCACCGCACATGACGTGATCATCGACGACACGCTCGACACGCCGTTCAACGAAGCGACCGCCCTCGAAGGCGTCACCCCCGCCGGGTTCGTGTACTCCCAGAGCGGCAGTACCCTGACCTACACCGGCGGCGATATCGCGCCGGGCGCCACACTGGTGTTTGCCTTCACCGTCGACCTCGACAATCCGCTGCCTGCCGGCACGCTGGTGATGAACACGGCCACGGTCACGCAGCACACCACGCTGCCAGGCGCCGTTCCCGGTGAACGCGACGAACCCGACGTGTCGGGCTCGACACAGCTCAACACGGTCGGACCCGACCTGACGCTGACCAAGGATGACGGCATCACGCAGGTGACCCCCGGTCAGCAGACCACCTATGACCTGGTGATCACCAACGTGGGTGGCTTCCAGGCAACAGGCGTGACCATCAGCGACACGCTGCCCGCTGGCACCACGTTCGTCGGCATCGCTGGCGCCGATTGCACCGACGGGGGCGAAACGTCACCCGGCGTCCGCCTGATCAACGTCGCCGGAGCGATCGCCGCCGATGGCGGCACGACCACCTGTCAGATCACGATCCAGATCACCGACCCTGCGCCCGCAGGCACCAGTGGCTACCTGAACAACGCCGTCGTCGCCGATGACGGCACCAACGGACCCGACCCCACGCCGGACAACAACACCGCGCAGGACAACGACACGATCACCGGTCTGGCACCTGACCTCGTGGTCGTCAAGGACGACTCGACGCCGCAGCTCGTTCCGGGCCAGACAACCACCTACGTGGTGACCGTGACCAACATCGGCAACGTCGGCGTCACCCACGCCCTGGTGACCGACACGCTTCCGCCCGGCCTCACGTTCGCCGGCTGTACCTCCATCGCCGGCACCGTCGACATCGCTTGTGCGGCGAACGGTCCGATCGTCACCATCACCTATGCCGAGATCGCCGGTGACGGCGGGAGCGCATCATTTGAGATCGAAGCGACCGTCGACGAACCCGTCGTGGCCGGAAACGAGACGGTCACCAACACCGTGACCGTGACCGACGACGGAGCCAACGGACCCGATGCCGATCCGTCGAACAACGACGACACCGACATCGACACGATCGTGGCGCTGCCGGACATGACCATTGCCAAGTCCCACGCTGAAGATGCCGTGGAGCCCGGCGGCGTGGTGACCTACCGACTCGACGTCAGCAACGCTGGGCGCCAAAACGCAGCGGGCGTGATCGTGACCGACACCGTCGACCCGCAGATGACCATCGACTGTGCCTCGGCGCTCCCCGTGCCGACCGCGTGTGATGCCGGGACCGGTGTGATCACGTGGGGCCCCGGACTCCAAGACAGTGCCGGTGCAACCATCGGCGAGTTCACCGCTGGTCTTGCCACCGTGCTCACCTACGAGACCACGGCGGACAATCCGCTGCTGGCTGGCACGACCGAGTTCCTCAACACGGCGACCGTTGCAGACGACGGCGCGAGCGGGGCAGATCCGACACGGACCAACAACACCGCCCTGGACACGGTGCCACTCACCGGGAACCTGCCCGACCTGAACATCGTGAAAGACGACGGCATCGACACGCTCGTGCCAGGACAGGCGTTTGCCTACGACTTGACCATCACGAACGTCGGCAACATCGGCGTCACCGGTGTGGCCGTCACCGACGTTCTGCCCGCCGGCCTCGAGTTCGTTGGATGCAGCAACTCCTGCGACAGCTCGGCGCTGCCGACGGTTTCCTGGCTGCTGCCTGGCGCCCTCGCCGGAAACGGCGGACAGATCATCCTCACGCTCGACGTGCAGGTGACCGACCCAGCCGCTGCTGGAATCGAGTCCCTCACCAACACGGCGTCGGTCACCGACGACGGCACGAATGGCGTGGACCCCACGCCAGACGACAACAGCGACGATGACACCGACGCGCTCGCCGCAGTGCCCGAGCTGGCCGTGACCAAGGATGACGGCGCCACCGAGCGAGACGCCGGCGAAACCTTCGACTACACCATCGTGGTCTCCAACACCGGTGATCAGGCAGCGACCGGCGTGGTGGTGACCGACACGTTGCCAGAGATCCTCGCTGCCGGGTCCTGCCCGGCCACGCCGACTCCCTGCACGATCGACGCCGACGCCGGCACGGTCACCTGGAACGTGGGCACTCTCGAAGGTGGCGCTGATCAGATCCCTGCGATCGCTGGATCATCCACCACGCTGACCGTGACCGTGACGGTCGATGCCGCCATTGCGTCGGGCGCTACCGAGTTCACCAACACGGTGCGCGCCGTCGATGATGGCACCAACACCGGCGGGGTCCCCGTCGAGGCAACCGACACCGACACGGACACGGTGGTAGCGACCCCTGACCTGCAGATCACGAAGTCGGACAGCGTCACGACCGCACAGCCCGGTGACACGCTCACGTATGCAGTGGTCGTCACGAACGTCGGCACGCAGGCCGCAACCGGCGTGACCGTGACCGACACGTTGCCCACCGGCGTGACCTTCGTGTCCTGCACGCTTGGCTGCGACAGCAGCACCCTGCCGACCCTCACGTGGACCGACGTGGTTGAGACCGTGCCGGGAATGCCGGTCGACGCTGCAGCATTCGACGCCGGCGGCCAGGCCACCCTCACGGTGGTGGTCACCGTCGACGAGCCCGCAGCGAGCGGTCTCGAGTCGCTCACGAACACCGTCACCGTCACCGATGATGGAACCAACGGCGCGGACCCCACGCCCGACAACAACACGGCAGAGGACATCGACGTGCTCGATGCCGCTCCCGACCTGCAGATCACCAAGAGCGACGGGGTTGCATCGGTGACCGACGGACAGAACGTCACCTATGACATCGAGTTCTCGAACATCGGCGACCAGGCTGCGATCGACGTCACCATCACCGACACGATCGCTACCGAGACATCATTCGTGTCCTGCAGCGATGGCTGCGATTCCTCAGCGGCCCCGGTGATCACCTGGGCCGTTGGCGACTTGGCACCTGGTGCCGGTGGCACCTACACGCTCACCGTGGCGGTTGCCGACCCGGTACCGGCCGGCACGCGCACCATCGTGAACAACGTCGCGATTGCTGACGACGGCACCAACGGGCCCGATTCCGATCCGACCAACGACACCGATGACGACACCGACACGTACGGCATCGACCTCGGGGTCACGAAGACCGATGGGCAGACCACGGCGGTGCCCGGCGAGGCGTTGACCTACACGGTCACCGTGGTCAACAACGGCCCAACGACCATCGACGAGTTCACACTCGTCGAAACACTGCCGGAGGCGCTGATGGGCGTCACCTTCGACACATCGACGGGCACCTACGACCCAGCGACCGGATCATGGACCGGTTTCGGAGACTTCGCCGAAGGCGACACCCTCACCCTCACCGTTGCGGGAATCATCGACCCGACCGCTACCGGCACGCTGGTGAACACCGTGGCGGTCAGCCCCCCTGATGGTGTGCCCGACACGGACCCGAGCAACGACACCGACACCGACACCGACACGCTCGAGCCCACCTCGAACCTGGTGATCAGCAAGGAGCTCGTCAGCGAAACCGTTGTTCGTGGTGAGGATGCCGTGTTCAACATCAGCATTCGTAACACCGGCCCCTCGACCGCTGTCGGCGTCGTGGTGACCGACCCCTTGTCGGGCGTGTTGACCTATGTCGGTGCGTCCGGCGAGAACTGGACGTGTGACGAGTCGGCGAACACCGTGGCGTGTGAACTCGACATCGCGCTGACCGTGGGTTCGACCGCTTCGTTGAACGTCGTTGCCACGGTGACCGGTGAAGAGGGCTCGACCTTCAGCAACACCGCAACGGTCGAGTTGCCCACCGCCGTGCTCGGCATCGAGAACGATCCCACGGACACCGCAATCGGTGAAGTGCCGATGCCGTCCAACCCCGACATGGGCGAGCCGCTGCCGCAAACGGGCGGTGGGATCTTCCGCACGCTGATGATCGGCCTGCTGCTGGTGCTCGGTGGCGCTGCGCTAGCGATCGGCTTCCGTCGGCGACATCAGAGCGAGCTGCCCGCCTGACGTCATGTCGTGGCGCTCAGCCGATGGGTGACGCGTAGACGACGATGTTCTGGCGGTAGCGACGGATCTCGGGGTTGAAGTCGCCGCCGCAGGTGATCAGGACGAGTTGTTCGTCACCCGAGTTGCGCCAGATGCGTTCACGGGGGAGCTCGTTCTTGTCGTACATGGTGCGTTCGGTCACGAGGTACTGACGCTCGGTGCCGTCGTCGAGGGTCACCGAGATCTCGTCGCCGGGTTCCATCGATCCGAGCTGGAAGAAGGGGCCGGTGGTGTTGTTCCAGGACACGTGAGCAGCGAGCACGGTGGCTCCAGGTCGACCAGCGGTTGCGCCGTACCGGTACCAACCGATTTCGGTTTCGTCAGGTACTTCGAGCTGGCCGTCGTCTTCGAGGCCGACGGCTCGAACGGGGAAGTCGTCCACGTCGATCGACGAGGTGGCAAGGCCAACCGGCTGCGGCCGAGGAACGAGGGGTTCGGGAATGACGGAGTATGTGGGCCCAAGCAAGTCGGCGAGCGGCGACAAGCCGTCGTCTTCGACGTCGTCGCCGATCGGCATCGTGGTGAGCGGTGGTGTCTGCGCAGGAGCGGAGCGACCGGGGCCAGACGCTGCGATCGGCTCGTCGGGCAGGATCGGCGTGGAGGTCGATGCAGGTGCCTGGTCGTCGAGAGGTGCGACGGTGGATGGCGTGACGTCGATGGTGGCGTCGGCGACATCGAGCACCACTTCGTTGTTTGCCGCACCGCCCACCACCCAGATCGACATGACGCCGATGGCTATGAGGCTGGCGAAGATGGAGATGATGACGAACGCCCGCCCCGCCCGGTCGGGGCGTGATGCGGAATCGATCCGGGAGGGGGTGTCGGGGCGGGGGTTCATCGTCATGTCCTGGTGTTGGTCAGGTCGTTGGGGTGGTAGTCGTACGGCTCAGGCCTGGGTGGAGCGGCGGGCTCCAGCGATGCCTGCTCCGCCAGCCACTGCCAGCAGACCGAGGGCTGCAGCGAGCAGCACTCCGGTGTTCGACGACGGCGTGGCGCCACCGGTGTTCACCTGGGTCGGGGCGGGCGTACCGTCTCCGGCATCGCCGCCGCCGGCGGGTGCGGTGGCTCCGACCTGGCGGTCCTGCACGTAGAAGGTGAAGGTGTCGTCAGCGAGCGAACCCACTGCGTACACGATCAGGTTCTGGCCAGCGCCGAGTTCCACGGTCGGCACGTCCACGATCGGGTCAGCGCCCGTCGGGGCCAGCTGTGCTCCGGCGATCTCGCCAGCCGGGAGTTCGAGGTCTGCGCTGTCACCGTTCACGGCGCCTTCGATCGGTCGGGCATCGCCGACCACGAGGTCGACGGCCGGTGCGGCGGCGGTGTGACGAACGGTCAGGCGGCCTTCGCCGTCTGCGGTCGCGGCGGTGTTGTTCTCGAACGGGGTCACCGTCGGGGTGCCGTCGGCGTCGAGGTGGGCCACGACGGTCCAGCTGCCGGAATCAGGAACCGGGAACTCGGCCACGGGGCCGATTGCCACATCTTCGGTTCCGGCAAGGCGGACTTCGAGGTTTTCGAGGGTCTGTCCGGCGAATGCGGAGAGGTCCTGCATGGCGCCTGGTTCGAAGCCGGGGATCACCACGTCGCCATCGACGGCGACGTCGACTTCGACTCCGGGGATGCCGTGCAGCAGCATCACCTCGACGTCGGCGCTCTGGGCGTCGACCCCAGCGGGGACCATGAGGGCAGTGGCAGCCAGTGCGGCCGCTCCGAGGAGCATCTTCTTCATTGGATCGTTCCTTTCTCGTGACCGCCGGCTGATCCGTGGTCTGCCCTCTCTACGGACCGAGGGTCCAAAGCGGATGAAAGAAATTCAGGATCCGTACATGGTGACGAGTGCGCGCATCGCCGTCGCGATGACCTCCTCGTCGGTTTTCAGCGCGAGGTCGTCAGCCACGTCTGCTGCGTTGAAGCCGACGATCACCGGCGTGCCGACCTGTTCGGTCAGGTCGTACCACTCGACGAACACGCCGGGTTCGTTGCCAACGAAACCAATGACGTCGGCGTCGTCCCAGAAGCGCTCCTCGAACTGCAGCACGACGCGATCGAGCAGCCCCATGCCGAGTGAGTCGATCGCTGTCAGCTTCTCGGCGGGGAGCGCGGGAACGAACTCGATCCCGCCGGCTTGCAACACACCGAGCGGCACGGTCACGAGCACTCGGTCGGTGCGTAGCTCCGCTCCACCGGCGCCGCCGATCACGACGTCGTCTTCAGCGAGGGCGATCCGTTCAACGATCTGGCCGGTGGTGATCGACACACCGTTCGTCAGCGGCGTGAGCAGCGATGCGTACCCGGTCGGAAAGGTCAACTCGTCGCCGCCGAATTCCTCGCCCTCTTCGACTGCGCGCACGCTGAGATCGGCGACCGGTGCGGCGTACTCGTGCTCCACGAGTGACGTGAAGGCGTACGTTGCCAACTCGACGGTGTCGTCGTCTGCGTCCTCGAGTGCGTCGGCGATGAGTTCGCCCAGGGTGCTGTCGGCGTCACCGTTCCCAGAGAGTTCTTCGAGCGCAGCGACGACCTCTTCGAGGTCATCGTCGTCACCGGTGCCGCCTTGTGCGTCGTAGAAGACGACGTCGTCCTCGTCCGTCACGCGAGTTTCGACGTCGGCCGCTTCGACGAGATCGAGGAGCGGGTTGCCACTGGCTCCGTGAATCCAGGCGGCTCCGAGGTCGACAGGAAACCCGAGGCTGTCATCGGTGTACATCCGCCCACCAAGGCGGTCGCGGGCTTCGAGCACGAACACCGCATAGCCCTCGTCGGTGAGCGTGCGAGCCGCGGCCAAGCCCGCAATACCGGCACCGATGATCGCGATCTCGTCGTCCTCATCGGCCTTGTCCATGATTCGTTCGGCAGCAGATCGGCCCTCCAGCAGCGCACCGTGCACGGTCGCGGGATAGTCGCTCGATGTGGCTTCTCCGGCGAAGAACAAACGCTCGGAGACGTCCGCCCGCAGTGCGTCACGATCGCTCGGTGACGAGCCGGCTGCGAGGTAGCTGTAGCTGCCGCGAGCGAACGGATCCTGACGCCACCGCGTGATCAACGCAGCCGTTGGCTGTGGGAGCGCAGCGTCCGAGACGCCCGCATCTCGAGCAGCGGTATCGAGCGCATCGGCGCGCACACCGCGGTCACTCGTACTCGTGGACCCCGACTGGCTATCGAGGCGACTTCCTGTTGAGGACGCTGGCGCGTTCGACGTCGGTCCGGCGTCATCAGAGCAAGCGGTCAGCCAGGCCGTAGCTGCCGCAGCGGCGAGGAACTCGCGTCGCGCAAACGGCACAGAATCAGCGGCCGGTGAGCGCTGCAGTCAAGGCGTTGGCGTCGCGAGTGCGCCATGCGGTGTTGACACGTTGGCGTTCCAGAATCTGTTCGAGCGTGCTGCTCGCCTGTTCGATTGGGTTCGCAGCGAAGAACGCAGCTGCGTCGTCGACGGCTTCCGGTGTGGACATCAACTTCACGGAGTCGATCATGTACGCAATCGTGTTGTTCGGGAACGTGTCGTTGGCCTGTTCCCAATGCTCTTTGATGAAGTTCCAGACGTAACTGCTGTGGTTGCGATGCGCCATGGCACCGCGCAACAGGAACGGTGCGTTCTGGCTCTTGACCCGTCCGCTCATCGCCAGTTCGCAGGTGCGCGCCACGAGCTCCGCGTCATCGAAGTCGCACAGCGCATACAGGTGGCGCATCTGATCCTGAGGCGTCGCAGCGTTCTCGAAGCCAGCGAGCATCATCTCGTACTCCGCAACACCACCGGACGTGGACACCACGACGGTTGCCGCAGCGAGGAGCTCGCGATCGACCACGCCGCCTGCGGTTGCTTCGTTGAACAGCGCGGTGCACCGCTCGATGGTGTCGGAGTCCTGGCCGATTGCACCCATGGTGCGCGTGAGTTGCCCGCGCAGCTTCGCGGTGAGGTCGGTCTCGCCGGAGACAGGGCCACCGAGGCGCCCGAGCGCCGGAGCAACGAGTGAGCGGATGCGGGCGCGCAGCGCCTCGAGTGCATCACCATCGACCAACCGGGAGACGCCGCCGAGCGCGATGACGATGGCTTGCCAGACGCCGAACTCGTTCTCGTCGGTGAAGCCGTCGAGCACGTCGAGCAAGCCGGTGGCCGACATCTGTCCTGCCACGGTGGCTGCGAGTGCGTCGTCCACGAGCATGTACCTCTCGAGGGTGTCCATCGTCGCCAGCGACGATCGCTGCGCGATTCGCTCGCGCAGCACACCGTCGTACGCGACGCGGAAGAAGCCGTGCCCTCCAGCGTTCACCACCACCACCTCATCGGGTGCGCTGAGCGGTACCAGGACTGGCTGGTCGGAGTCGAGCACGACGAGTTGTGTGTCGCCGCCGTTGCGAACGTGCACGGGCACTACCCACACCGGGTTGGCGTCGTCGTCAGCTCCGTAGCCAAAGCGCTGTTGGCGCAGCTCGAGATGTGGCTCGCCAGCGTCCGACACCAACGTTGCGGTGATCAGCGGGAACCCGGGCTGCCAGATCCATGAGTCCATCATCGCCCGCACGGGCTGGCCCGACGAGGACTCGATGGCATCCCACAGGTCGTTGGTCTCGGTGTTCGCGTACGAGTGCTTACGGAGGTACGCATTCACGCCGACACGGAACACCTCCGGGCCGATGTACTGCTCCAACATGCGCAGTAGTGCGCCACCCTTTTGGTAGGTGAGCACGTCGAACATGCCGTCCGCCTCGGCAGGCGACTTCACCTCGAACTCCACGGGTCGGGTGCTCGCAAGTGAGTCCACTTCGAAGGCGGCGCTGCGTTCCTGGCCGAAGCTGGTCCAACGCTTCCAGTCGGGTGCGAACGCGTCGCAGGCAGCGATCTCCATGAAGGTGGCGAAGGCTTCGTTCAACCAGATGCCATTCCACCAGCGCATGGTCACGAGGTCGCCGAACCACATGTGCGCCAGCTCGTGCGCCACGACATCGGCCACACGCTGACGCTCGTTCTGGGTGGAGCTGGCCGGGTCGACGAGGAGTGCATCCTCGCGGAAGGTGATGCAGCCGAGGTTCTCCATCGCTCCGGCCGCGAAGTCAGGGAGCCCGACCAGATCGATCTTGTCGGAGGGATAGTCGATCTCGTAGTACTCCTCGAACCATTGGAGACAGAACGAGCCGACGTCGAGTGCGAACTGGGTGAGGTGCTCGCGGCCAGGCACGTGTACGACGCGCAGGGGCGTGCCGTTCACGTCGACGCTTTCGGTCACCTCCACGCGTCCCACCACGAACGCAACGAGGTACGCGCTCATGATCATGGTGTCGGCAAAGCGCACGACGGTGCGACCATTCTGGGAGGTTCGTTCCACCTCGGGGCCGTTGGAAATTGCGGTCAACCCGTCCGCGATGTCGAGCGTGATCGCGAACACCGCTTTGAACTCGGGCTCGTCCCAGCAGGGGAATGCCCGGCGGCAGTCGGTGGCCTGCATCTGCGTGGTGGCCACCACCTGCTCCTCGCCCTGATCATCGATGTAGGTGCTGCGGTAGAAGCCGCGGAGCTTGTCGTTCAGGATCCCCGTGAATTCGATGTGCAGCGTGGCCGTTTTCGAGTCGAGCGTGGACGGCGCCTCGACGGTGAGGCGTTCGGTGGCCTCGTCGAGGGCCCAGGTCGCGGCCGCTCCGTCCAGCGTTACCGCCTCGATGCCGAGCTCGATTGCGTTCAGCGTGATCGACTCGGTGGGTTCGTCGAGGTCGATGGCAATGGTCACCTCGCCCGAGAACGTGGCATCGTCGAGCGACGGGCGCAGCCGCACGTCATAGCGAGTCGGGCGAACGTGGGTCGGCAGTCGGTACGGGTCGGATGCGAGGGAAGCGGCGGTCGACATGGCGGCAAGATTACTGGGGGTAACGTGGTCAGCCGTGTCTGACTCACCGTCTGTTTCACCCGATCCCGCTGCCGAAGAACGCGCCGAGCCACGCTTTGACGTGGTCGGCATCGGCAACGCCCTCGTGGATGTCATTGCTCACGCGACCGACGAGTTTCTCGTCGATCACGAACTCGTGAAGGGGGCGATGACACTCATCGAAACCGATCGAGCTGTCGAGTTGTATGACGCGCTCAGCGGGGCGGTCGAGATGAGCGGCGGTTCGGCTGCCAACACCATGGTCGGCGTGGCCAGCTTCGGTGGGACCGCTGCCTACATCGGCAAGGTCGACGACGACGACCTGGGTCAGGTGTTCGGCCACGACATGCGCGCAGTCGGGGTTGCATTCAGTGGCGGAGGTGACCCGCAGGACACCCCGACCGGGCGCTGCGTCGTGGTGGTGACGCCGGATGCTGAGCGCACGATGAATACGTACCTCGGTGTGTCCTCAACGCTCAGCGTCGCGGATCTCGACGAGTCCGTCATTGCCGCTGGTGCGGTGCTGTACATGGAGGGGTACCTGTTCGATCGTGATGATGCGAAGGCAGCGTTTCGCCACGCAGCCGACATTGCTCACCGGCATGGGCGCACCGTGTCACTCACCCTCTCGGACAGCTTCTGCGTCGACCGGCATCGAGACGACTTCCGGGCACTCGTGGCTGATTCCGTTGATCTCCTGTTCGGCAACGAAGACGAACTGCTCTCGCTGTACGAACTCAAGTCGTTCGACGAAGCGGTCGACGTGCTGCGCTCGCAGTGCTCGCTCGCAGTCATCACCCGTGGGCCCGAGGGCTGCGTGATCGTGACCGCCGACGAACTGATCGAAGTGCCTGCGGTGCAGGTCGACAAAGTCGTGGACACCACCGGCGCAGGCGACCTGTTCGCCGCTGGTTTCATGTTCGGACTTTCATCCGGTGCCGACTACCACGAGTGCGGGCGTCTTGGAGCGGTTGCGGCAGCTGAGGTGATCAGCCACGTGGGACCACGACCGCTCGTCGAATTGCACACGTTGAGCGGACAGGGCTGAGGTTCCGGTCGTGAGTGGTTCGGAGCAAACGAACGTGCTCGACGTGGCGGCGCAGTGGCTCGAGGCCGAGCCTGATGCCGACCTTCGAGAGGAACTGTCCACGTTGCTCGATGCGGCGCGCTCCGGTGACTCGACAGCGCTCGACGATGTCGCTGACCGGTTCGCTGGTCGGTTGCAGTTCGGCACAGCTGGGCTGCGTGCGGCCGTTGCTGCCGGGTCGATGCGGATGAACCGGCTGGTGGTGCGTCAGGCCGCTGCTGGGCTTGGTCGGTGGTTGCTCGCCGAGGAGGCCGCCGGGAGTATTCCGAACGCTGCCCAACGAGGCGTCGTCGTCGCGTGTGATGCGCGCCGCAAGAGCGATGACTTTGCGCTGGACACCTGCCGCGTGCTCGCCGCGCTCGGTATCCGCTCGATGCTGCATCCCGGGCTCACGCCTACTCCGGTGCTCGCATGGTCGATCACCGGGCTCGGCGCTGCTGCGGGCGTCGTGGTCACGGCGTCCCACAATCCGCCGGCCGACAACGGATACAAGGTGTTCCTCGAAACGGGGTCGCAGATCGTCAGCCCGATCGACGTGGCCATCTCGGATTGCATCGGTTCGGTCGACCCGCTCGATGTTGCACTCTCGGTCGAGAACGACCCGTTGATCCAGCGTCTCGATCTGTCGTGGCAGGAGGCCTACGTGGCATCGGTCCCGGCGGTCCGGTTGCAGCCTGACGTTCCGGGCGTGCCGGTTGCGTACACGGCGATGCACGGGGTGGGTGCTGAGACCATCGAGATGGCGTTCGTTGCTGCTGGCTTCGATGCGCCGATTCCCGTCGTTGCACAGCACGAGCCCGATGGTTCGTTCCCCACGGTGTCGTTCCCGAATCCCGAAGAGCCCGGCGCGATGGATCTGCTGCTGGAGACCGCTGCCTCGTCGGGGGCAGCGATCGCGTTGGCGAACGACCCGGATGCGGACCGGCTCGGTGCAGCGATCCCGCAGCCTGACGGTTCATGGCGTCGTCTGAGCGGCGACGAGATCGGGTGGCTGTTTGCCGATCACATCCTTTCGAACACCTCCGGTGATGATCGTCTGGTGGCCACGACGCTCGTGTCGTCGTCGCTGCTGGGTCGTATGGCGAACGCTCACGGCGTGCATGCTGAGGAGACGTTCACGGGGTTCAAGTGGATTGGCAAGCTCGCCACGGAGCGAGCTGCGGTGGGACAGCGTTTCGTGTTCGGGTACGAGCAGGCGCTCGGCTATCTGGTCGCGCCTCGGCCGCTCGACAAGGACGGCATCACCGCTGCGGTGCTGATGGCGGAGATCGCGGCGTGTGCAGCTGCAGATGGCGTCACCTTGCAGGATCGCCTCGATTCGCTCGCTGCTCGGTTCGGTCGGTATGTCACCGCCGAGTTGTCGGTGCGGATTCCGCCGTCGGAGGGTGCGGTGTGGGTCGACGCGATCCAGGCGAACCCGCCGGCCTCGATCGGTGGCGTCGACGTGGTCGAGGTCACGTCGTATCCGGAAGCGAACTTGGTGCGGCTGATGCTCGATGGCGGGACTCGACTCCAAGTTCGCCCGAGCGGGACCGAGCCGAAGGTGAAGCTGTACGGCGAAGCGGTCGGTCTCGAAGCCGAAGCGCTCACCGATCTCCTCGATGCCCTCGCCGCCTCCCGCTGATGTAGAACTTTGGGTCTGACCCCAACCTCTACCGCTCCGGTGTAGAACTTTGGGTCTGACCCCAACCTCTACTGCTCTGGCACGAACCTCTACATCATGAGGCCAGGCGCATGGAATGAGCCGATGACTCGAAGAGCAAACGTCGGAGTTCATCGCGTGCCGCCGTCAGGGTCGGATCAGCACTGAGCCGGCGTTGTGCGCGACTCGTTGCTTGGAGCGCAGCACGTCGCGACGTGAATCCGAGTGCATCGGACAGCAGGGCCCTGTTGGGTCCGTTGAGTTCGGGAATCAACGCCGTCGCGATCGTTCTGTTCAACTGGGCCGGATTCACGTGATCGGGAGCGTGCAATGCGACCGCAAGGCGGGCGAAGTTGTCGAGATGGCCTACCTCGAGTCGAGCGGGTTCGGACTGGTCGGAGTGGTTGCGATCGACCGCCCGTCGGTACGCGTCAAGGCCGCCGAAGCAGCCCAGGACGAACGAGGTGTCAAGCCACGGAGCAGCCTGGCGAAGTCCGAGATGGCGTCGATGACTGGACCAGCGGTAGTCGCTGGGCCGAATGATCCCGGGAAGATCCAGCGCGTTGCGTTCGACGTATGGAATCACGGTCAGCAGATATGCGTCATCTGAAACCACGGTGGAGAAGAAGCGTCCTTTGAACAGGTGGCCGTCACGGGCGTGGCGTTCGTTGACGTGCATGGCAAAGACCGATTGCAAGTGCTGCATCGCTGCAGACAGGTGGCCGTCTTCATCACGAATGACCAGGTGATAGTGGTTGTCCATGAGGCAATAGGCCAAGACGATGACCCCGAATCGCTCATGGATCTCGACGATCAGCCGACCGAACTCTGCTCGGTCTGTGTCGGAATAGAAAATGGTGTGGTGGTCCACGCCGCGGTTGACGACGTGATGTGTGGCTCCTGGGAAGTCGATTCGAGGCTGGCGGCTCATCGCGACATCATGCGCGCGGGGGTACCTCAGACTTCCTCGGATGTAGAGGTTGGGGTCAGACCCAAAGTTCTACATTGTCGTCGGATGTAGAGGTTGGGGTCAGACCCAAAGTTCTACATCGGTAGCGTGGGGCCATGTCGACCGCAGAACTGATCGCTCGGGCCCCCAAAGCTCTCCTGCACGACCACCTCGACGGAGGGCTGCGGCCACAAACCGTTGTCGAGTTGGCTGCTGAATACGGCTACGACGGCCTGCCCACGACGGACGTGCACGAGCTCGGGCTGTGGTTCAACAAGGGCGCGAAGCGCAACGACTTGGTGCTGTACCTCGAGACCTTTGCCCACACCGGTGGCGTGATGCAGCACAAAGATGCCATCGAGCGCGTCGCCTACGAGTGTGCCCAAGACCTGGCTGCTGACAACGTGGTCTACGCCGAAGTGCGGTTCGCTCCGGAGCTGCACCTCGAAGCGGGGCTCACGCTCGATGAAGTGGTGGACGCAGTGCTCGCCGGGTTCGAACGTGGTTCGGCAGGTACCGATCTGACCATCTACGCGATCTTCAGTGCGATGCGCCAAGCAGCTCGCAGCTACGAGATCGCTGAACTTGCGATCAAGTATCGAGACCAGGGCGTGGTCGGGTTCGATATTGCTGGCCCCGAAGCCGGCTTTCCTCCCACCCGTCACCTCGATGCGTTCCAGCTCGTGAATCGGGAGAACTTTCACGCCACCATCCACGCCGGTGAAGCATTCGGGTTGCCGTCGATCTGGGAAGCGGTGCAGTTCTGTGGTGCCGAGCGGCTCGGCCACGGCGTGCGCCTGGTCGACGACATCGAGGTCAGCGCCGATGGCGAAGCCGCGCTCGGCCAGTTGGCTGCCTACATTCGTGATCGCCGGATCCCGCTCGAAGTGTGCCCGACCTCGAACGTCAACACCGGTATCGCCAAGACCATTGCCGAGCACCCCATCGGCATGCTGCGGCGCCTTCGGTTCCGAGTGACGATCAACACCGATAACCGGTTGATGAGCGACACGTCGATGACCCGCGAGATGGTGGCGTGCCACGATGCGTTCGGTTGGGGCCTCGACGACATGCAGTGGCTCACCGTCAATGCGGTGAAGTCGGCATTCGCGCCGTTCCCCGAGCGCATCAAGTTGATCGACGGGATCATCAAACCCCGTTACGCCGTGCTCAAGGCCGAGCAGCAGCTCGGCGTCTGAGGGAACGGCTCGCACTCATGGCTGTCGAAACCGTCATCGTCGATCACCCGCTCGTGCTGGATGCGCTCACCCGCATCCGCGACGTGAACACCCCGAACGCGCTGTTCCGTGTGCACCTCGAGCGCATCGGCATGTTGCTCATTGCCGAGGCGACGCAAACGTTGCCGACCGAAGAGGGCACGGTCACCACGCCGCTCACCGAGACCGCAGCGACGCGCCTGGCGGTGCAGCCCGTGATCGTTCCGATCCTGCGTGCCGGCCTCGGGTTCCTTGCGCCGGCGCAGCAACTGTTGCCAGCGGCGGACATTGGTTTCATCGGGATCGCGCGCAACGAGGAGACCCACGAGCCCGAGCCGTACGTGAACAAGCTGCCCGACAACATCGCGGAACGTCCGGTCATCGTCGTTGACCCGATGTTGGCGACCGGCGGATCGCTCATCCACACGCTGCAGTTGCTGGTGGAGCGCGGAGCCCAGCAGCCGCTCACGGTCATCTGTGCTTTGTGTGCGCCGGAGGGCATCGCTGCTGTCGAAGCATCAGCTATCGATGTCACGCTGTTCACCGCTGCGGTGGACGAAAAGCTGAATGACCAGGCGTTCATCGTGCCTGGCCTGGGTGACGCTGGCGACCGCCAGTTCGGCGCTCCGGTATAACCGGTTCGCTGCAACCGGCTTTCGCTGCCGGCCTTGTCGCACACAATCCGGCCATGCAGTGCGGTGACGCACGACACATGTTGCGCTTCAGCTTTGCGTGATCGTGTCGATGCACTGATTGTGACAAAGGTCTCGACGCTGAGGCCGCCGGCCGGCGGCGGGGTGAGCCGAGGCCTCGCGTCCGAGCCTGATGCGGGTGAATCGGTCAACCGGCAGGCCCGCCATCACCTGGTGCAGATTCCGGGCCGCGGGCGCGTGTTCGTCAAGGAGTTCCCCGGTCCGATCGGAGCGCCCACGGTTGCTCTGTTGCACGGGTGGACCGCCACGGCCGATCTCAACTGGCAATCCAGCTACCGATCGCTCTCCCAGCACTTCAACGTGCTGGCGTTCGATCACCACGGTCACGGGCGAGGTGTTCGAGTGAACGCCCGCTTCCGGCTCGAGGACTGCGCAGATGATGTGGCGGCGATCGCGGCTGACCTCGACATCGATCGGCTGATCGTTGCGGGCTATTCGATGGGCGGGCCGATTGCCTCCCTGGTGTGGCGTCGACATCGCCAACTGGTCGACGGGCTCGTCATGTGTGCAACGAGTCATCACTTTTGTGACTCGAGATCGCGCAAGGCCTTCTTCTCACTCGTCAATGGGAGCGCCCACCTGTCGGGTCATCGCCATCTCCGGGCGCTCGGCAAGCTCCCGGCCAGCGCATGGTCGAGGCGACTGCAACGTCGAGGTGGCGCGGCGGGTGTGGTCGAGCAGAGTCTCGGTCACGATTGGACCCGGATCTTCGAGGCCGGCGCAGCGATCGGCAAGTTCGATTCACGGCCGTGGACGGACACGATCAACGTCCCCACATCTGTCATCGCCACGCTCGATGACGTGGTCGTGCCGACCGAGCACCAGTTCGAACTGGCCGCAGCGATCTCGGGCGCCACGCTGCTGCAGGTCTCCGGCGGACACACTGCATGCGCCGATGCGGCAGGTCGATTCTCTTCGGAGTTGCTGCACGCCTGCAGATCGGTTGCCGAACGTGCGGCGGCAGCGAAATCGGCGAGCATCCTGATTGCTCCGGCGGCTTCCTAGCGGCTCGTTGCCGGTGTTGATCAGGCTCGCAGGTCGACGAAGATGCCGCGTTCGAGCTGGGTCTTGACCGAGTCGAAGGAGATGCCTTTGTCGTTGGCCAGTTGATCGAGTGACTTGCCGTCGACGAGCGACTCCATGAGGTCGTTGGTCGACATGTCGAGCAGCGAAGCAAGCGCTTCGAGCTGACCGTTGGTGGTGGTGCTGTCCGATGGTGGGGGAGGGGGCGGTGTCGACGCTCGGCCGCCGTCGGCCGTGCCCGACGCCATGGATTCGGCGAGGCGATCGAGGCGGCGGGTACCTTCGATGCTGGGGGCGCCGTCTGGCTTGGCGGCGACCAATCCGTCCTTGAGTGCGTCGACGAGCTCGACCCGGCTGATGCCGCGATCGCCAGCGACCGTCTCGAGTGACGTGCCATTGCTCGCAGCGTCTTGGAGTTCAGCGACGGACATGCCCATGAGGTCAGCAGCGGGAGCGAGCAGCTTCTGAGGATCGTGTGCCGGTGGTCGCTGGTGAGCAGCTGGATTGAATCCGGAGTACCCGGCCGCATGGATGTTCATGTGTGACCCTTTCGGTCGCTGTCATCAGGGCTCGATCGAGTCCCGATGATGACTGTCCTGAGTGTGCTGTCGTATGCCATGTCATAAACCTCAAGATTTGATCCGGAGTCCTTGTGCATCGCTTGCCAGGGTCACAACACCGAGGTGCGCCGCCGGGTTCTCGCGGGAGATGGTGCAAGAACCCGACGGCGCGATCAGGTGCCGGTCACGAACCGAACAGATCTCGAAGGGTCTCGAAGCGGTTCTGTTCGGCCTGTTCGAAGCTGACGGGCTCGACGATCCGTTGCTGGAGTTCGCTGAGCGTCCGGAACCGGTTTTGCTCGGCACGGTCGTACCCGTCGGGTTCGTCAGTGCTCTGCTGCAGGGCATCGAGTGTCTGGAAGCGGTTGTCTTCGGCGCGCGTGAAGCCGTCGATGGCGTCGACGTCGGAACTCGGGACGTCGACTCGTTGGATGTCGCGCAGCACACTGAACCGGTTGGCTTCGGCAATGGCGTATGAATCGGTGCCGGTGGCATGTGGTGCACTGTCATTTCCGAGCGCACTCATCGAGGCTGCGCCTGACAGCGCTGCGACCACGAACGTGAGCGGAACGAGTGCGTTGCGGCCACGTCGTGATCGAGTCGAACGCTGCGGGCCTGTCGATGTGGCGGTCGATTGCGACGCATCGACGTGGGTGCTGTCGAAGCGAATGATGTCGGTGTGGGAGGGAGTGTGCATGATCAGTCCAGTCGTTGGTGTGGTGCTCGGTTGAGCTGTCTGCAACATCTCCAATCGGTGTTGCAACGCCATGGCGAACTGCAACGTCGCGATGCCACGACAGGGTCTGATCACGGGTGAAATCACCACGACGGCTACGTTTACATGGGGTTTTGTGCTGCCACGCCGTTGCAACGCTGGGTTGCTTCACTCGACGTATGGGAACACGGGGCGACGGTCAGGGAGGATCGAGATGACGATGAGGTTTGGCGTGCTCGGCCCGATCCAGGCAGTCGGCGAGCTCGGCGTGGCAGAGCTGGGCGGGCCCCGACAGCGCCGACTTCTGGCTGCGCTCGTGCTGGATGCGGGAGAAGTGGTCAGTACCGATCGGGTGCTCGACATCGTGTTCGATGGCATGCCGCCGGACGGCGCTTCCACCACGATCCGCAGCTACGTGGCCAGGCTCCGACGCGCCCTCGCTGCTGCTCAAGCAGGAGCTGATACGAGTATCGAGACGGGCGGCGGCGGATATCGACTGGATCTCGATGATGCCGAGGTTGATGCAGCCCAGTTCGAGGCGTCCATCCGTCTCGGTCGCCGACAGCTCGAAGCACGCGATCCTTCGCTTGCTGCGGAAACGCTCCGTGCCGGACTCGACCTGTGGCGGGGAGACCCGTACGGAGACTTTGCGTTCGAGGAGTGGGCCCAGCCCGAGGTCGTCAGGCTGCAGGAGCTTCGGCTGAGCGCACTCGAAGAACTGAACGAGGCGAACCTCGCGAGCGGCCTGGCCGACGACGTGGTGTCGATCGTGTCAGCGCAGGTTGGTGAGCATCCGCTGCGCGAACGGATGCGGTCGCAGCAGATGCTGGCGTTGTTCCGTGTCGGTCGCCAGGTCGACGCGCTGCGCAGCTTCGATGCGTTCGAGCAGGAACTGATCGAGGTCGGGTTGGAGCCGTCTGCGGAACTTCGGCGACTCGCCCGAAGCATTGCTGCGCACGACCCGGCGCTGCGGCTCGACCATCCCGTCGGGCATTCGATTCGGGGTTATCGCGTCGGTGAATCGATTGGTTCGGGCGCTCACGGCGTGGTGTTTCGAGCAGTGCAACCGGGCTTGGATCGCGAGGTGGCGGTCAAGACCATTCGCCCCGAGTTAGCAGACGACGTGGACTTCATTCGACGCTTCGACGCGGAAGCGCAGCTCGTGGCCAGCCTGGAGCATCCCCACATCGTTCCGATCCACGACTATTGGCGAGAGCCGGGTGGGGCGTACATCGTGATGCGCTTGTTGGACGAAAGTCTTGAGCGCTCGATCGAAGCCGGTCCGATGGACGTCGATCGTGTGGCCGACATCGTGCGTTCGATCGGTGGTGCGCTCGGTGAGGCGCATCGACGCGGGGTGATCCACGGCGACGTCAAACCGAGCAATGTGCTGGTTGACGGGTCGGGCGCGTACCTCACGGACTTCGGTGTCGCGTCATTGGTCGGTGAGCGTGCGGACCGGCGGAGCACGTCACCGGTGTCCGGGCATGAATCGCCCGAGGTATTGCTGGGCGAAGCGACGTCGATGGCGAGCGACCAGTTCGCATTTGCCGTACTCATCGTTCGGCTCCTCACGGGTCAGCTTCCATTCGGTTTGCGGGGAGCAATGACCGAGCACGATCTGGCCCCGTCGATTCATGCACAGCGGCGAACCGTGCCCGCTGCTGTGGACGATGTGATCTGGCGGGCAACGTCGTGGGACCCAAACGAGCGCTACCCCGATCTCATGACCCTCACCGGCGAGTTGGCCGAGGCGCTCGACGGGCGCCGGACGCCAGGCCAGCGAGAGCGTGCAGCGGCCAACCCGTACCGAGGGTTGCACGCGTTCACCGAAGCGGACCGCGGCGTGTTCTTCGGTCGCACGACGGTGGTGGAGGAACTGCTCGGTGTACTGGCCCGCCCCGATGTGCGCGGGCGGTTCCTGGTGGCGGTCGGAGCGTCCGGTGGTGGCAAGTCGAGCCTGGTGCGCGCCGGTGTCGTGCCAGCGCTGCGCGACGGAGCGATCCCCGGATCGGATGACTGGCTGATTGCCACCATGGTCCCCGGCGATGACCCACATCACGCCCTCGATTCCGCCCTCCGCACGATTTCGACGTCGACAGCGGACCCACTGGCGAGCGCGCGTGAACTCGGAGCGGCGGCGCTCATCGATGCTGCGGTGCCCTCCCCGCACGAGTTGCTCCTCGTCATCGATCAGTTCGAAGAGTTGTTCACGCTCGTCGATGATGAATCGGCCCGCCGCAACTTCCTCGATGGAATCATGCACGCCGTCGAAGGGGCCGATTCTCGCGTGCGCGTCGTCGCGACGCTGCGAGCGGATTTCCTCGACCGACCGCTGCGATATGCAGAATTCGGCCAGCTGGTCAAGCAGGGTGTCGTACCGATTGCGGGTCTCTCACCCGTCGAACTCGAAGCGGTCGTGACGAAGCCGGCTGCGCACGTGGGCGTCGACGTCGAACCCGCGCTCACCACACAATTGGTGGCCGACGTGCTCGATCGTCCCGCCGCACTGCCACTGCTGCAGTTCACGCTGACCGGGCTCTTCGAGCGGCGCTCCGGGCCGGTGCTTCGTCTCGCCGACTATCTCGACGTCGGCGGAGTGGCGGGTGGTGTTGCCGACGCGGCGGAGACGGTCATCGATCGGCTGGATCCGTTTGAGCTGGATGTCGCTCGGCGCATCTTCCTACGACTCGTCACCGTTGATGACGGGGGCCTCGTGACGCGCCGCAGGACTCGTCGTTCCGACTTGGTCGCAAGCAGCACCGGTGCAGTGACGGTGGAGTCGGTCGTCGAGCAGTTCGGTACAGCGCGCTTGCTCGCGTTCGATCACGATGTGGACACACGTGAGCCGACGGTCGAGATCGCGCACGAGGCAATGATCGAGCACTGGCCCCGGTTCGCCGAATGGATCGAGGTCGCGGGCGATGATCTGCGAACGCAGGCGCGGGCTCGCGACGCAGCGGTGGCGTGGGACGCCCACGGTCGCGACGCAGCGGACCTGTATCGCGGTTTGCGTCTCGAGCAGGCACTCGTGCAACTCGCCGACGACCCGGATGCGTACAACGACGTCGAGCGGGATTTCCTCGTCGCGAGTCAACGTTTGCGCGCTGAACAAGAGCAGGGAGCACAGGATCAAGCGGAGCGAGAGCGGCGGTCGAACCGTCGGCTCCGAGGTTTGCTCGTCGGTGTCGGCGCATTGCTTGCATTCGCGCTGGCGGCTGGCTCGGTTGCATTCGTGCAGCGTCAGCGCGCCGACGACGAGGCTGCGGCGGCCGGAGTGGCGAGCGAGGAAGCGCTCCGGCAAGCGGCGGCGGCAACGGAGCAGCGCGAACGTGCGGACGAGGAGGCGGTGGCAGCGAGTGAGGCAACCGAGGAAGCGTTGCGCCAGGCGGAGTCGGCCACAGCATCGGCGGCAGCTGCTGATGTTGCAACGTTGATCAGTCGGTCGGCTGCGCTGGTCGATGATGAACCGGAGGTATCGATGCTGCTCGCCCTCGAAGCGCAGCGGCGTTCGCCGGAGTCCGCAACCGAGCAGGCGGTGTTGAATGCCGTGGGTTCGAGTCGTGTGCCGAAGCGCGTTGCCTCGTTCTCGTCGGTCGCCGACCTGAGCTGTCGACCGCCGACGTTCACCAGCCGTGATGGGCTGTTCGAGTACGGCGTGGTCGATGGACGGCTGTTGCGTGTCGATCTCACCACCGGTGAGGTGTCCGACTTCGGCGCCGGGCCCGGCCGATGTGGCGTGTGGCTGGGCGACCCGTCGACCGGGCGTGTGATCGTGGGCAACGATGAGGCGAACGGAGCCTGGATTGGAACGCTCGATGATCCATATGCGCTCGAACTCGACCTTCCCGGCGAGTCGTTTCTGATCGACCACAGTGGCGGCATCGCGATGTTCGCAGTCATCAGTGGAACGGGATTGGCACAAGGAGTGCTCTTCGACACGGACACCGGGGAACAACTCGGCGGTCTGCTCGGTGATCTGAGCGACAGCATCGATGCGGTCACGGATCCGTCGGGTTCATTCGTCATGTACAGCTGGCGAGTCCTCGACGAGTCGAACCCTGGCCGGATGCTGATCCTCGACGCAACCACTGGTGCCGAACTCTTCAGGTTCGAGTTGCCGTCCGTGGCTCTCGATGCAGCCTTCGATGACACGACGTTGGAGATGGTCGCCGGGATGCGAGACGGAAATGTGGTGACCGTCGACCTCCTCACCGGCGAGGTCGTGGCGGTGGTTTCGACGACCGGTGATACCGAGATTTTCGCCGTTGGGCTGCGTCCTGATGGGCTCGTCGTCACTCAGGGCAAGGGGGAGGTGGAGCTGATCGATCGGCGCCAGGGTTCGACGGGAGTGACTGCGCGTGCGTCGGACTGGGGTGAAGTTCGGGTGCGGCCGGACGGGTCGGTGCTGTTGACCGTGGTCGATGGTGAGACGCTCGGATTTGATGTCGTGGAGCTGGATGGCAGCGCCCTGGTCGATCGGAACTGGCCGGTCGCAGCGAATGCGCGAGTGTCGTTCAACTCGGGCCAGGCAATGGTGTGGGACAACGAGCAGAGAACGGGGGAAGCGGTTGATCTCGCCACCGGGCGCCGTACCTCGGTGGTGCTGCGCAGGCCAGACGGTTCGGCGTTCGCAGCCGAAAACGCGTACACCGAAGCCGACGGTGTCTGGGCCATTGGAACCGGCGGCACGCTGGCCCGGTTCGTGGGTGACGAGCTCGTCCGCGAGATCGACTTCTCCGGGAGGATCTTCACGGGTACTCGATTCGAAGATCTCTTCGCGCTCGCCGTAGCGGACGAGTCGGGTGCTCTCACTGCGCACCTGGTCGACCTCGGACCCGCTGCCGAGGACGCAGAGGTCATCGTGTCGGTTGATGCCCCGGACGTGTCGTCGGTGCACCCTTCGATCGATGGTGGGCTGCACGTGATCGATGAGTTCGGCATGGTGCGGACGTTCGATGCCGACGGCGTGCTGGTGAGTGAGCTCGACACCCCGGCGACTTCCAACTTCATCAACACGATGGATCCCACGACCGGCGTGCTCGCTCTCGAAACCGCCTTCGGCGGTGTGGTCGTGGTGGACACCGATTCGGGCGACGTCACGGAGATACCCGGCAACTTGGTCGTGAACCTCGGGTTCGACGGCTCGGGGTTGCTGGTGATCACCGAGGGCCAGGGGCGTGTGCGGGTGTGGGATCTGGAGCGCAATGAAGCAGCGGGCACGGTGTGGAATGGGTCGGGCAATCGGCTGGCGTCGCCATCGTGGTTCGATGTCGGCAGCGGGACGATGTGGGTGTTCGCCTCCGACCGGTTGCTCGAAATCCCATTGCAACCCGAGCAGTGGATCGAGCGAGCCTGCAGCGTCGTCGGCCGAGAACTCACCGCCGACGAGTGGGCTCGCTATGTGCCCGGTGACGTCGCGCAAGCGGCGGCCTGCCGAGCTTTGTGAGGGTCGCTCTGCTCCGAGTGTTCGGTATGCGCTAGTGCGTCAGGTACTGGTGGAGTTCGGCGAGTCGCATGCCGGCGCCACGTCCACCGTGACGGGCGAACTCGGCATTGCCCAGCGCCACCCGGGCGCGTCGTCGAGCGTCGTCGGCGATCTTGCGTGCTGCGATGGTCGGCGGCTGATCGGTGGTTTCGATGTAGTGATCGTGCCACCCAAGTGCAACGGCCGCTCGAACGGGATCGTCGCGATCGAGCGCTGCTGCGGCGACGATCGGCGGCGCAGTGCGCTGCGTGAACAGATCGAAGGGGCGAAGCGTCAGTCGAATTGCTTCGAGCGCATGCTGATCTGCCACGTCGAGGGAGTCGGAGGCGTGAGCCACCACCGCCAAAGCGACCTCGGCCTGGCACATGCTTCCCGGATCGCCGAGGCGTCGCGCCAGCGAGGCTGATCGTTCTGCAAGACGCCACGCACGTTCGATCTGTCCCGTCTGGGCGTCGAGCATGCCTTCGAATCGCAGCGCGAGGCTCTCGTTGTGTGGTTCGCCGACGGCGATGGCGTCCTGGCGAAGCGAGCGATACATGCTGCGAGCGTCGTCGAGGTGCCCGGCGTACCACCGCGAGTTTCCAGCGAGCCAGCTGAGGAGCAGCTTCGGTCCGGTCGGATTCGGGTAGAAAACGAGCGCACGGTCGAAGTAGTCGACTGCCCGTTCGTAGTCGCGGTCGATGAAGGCGCGCGACGCTTCGACGGTCAGCGTGATCATGTCGACCTGTGTGCTGTCGTCGCGGTCTCCAAGTTGGAACAGGTCCAGCAGTTCTCGTGTGCGTCGCATGTCTCCGGATGCGTACGCGACGAACGTTGTGATGCCGGCGACGGGCCGGAAGATCAGCTCGGGTGCGGACCGGTGCGTTTCCAACGCTCGCTCCATGTAGGACAGCCCCTCAACGGAGCGGCCACGACTCGCCCAGAACAGTGAGCAGCAGCCGGCGAGCGTGAGTTCGTTCATGTCGCCTGCTTCGTGCAGCGTGTCGTGGGCGCGGGGAACTTCCCCTTCGAGCTGCACGAGCGTCACGTCCGTTCCGCCGCCGAACATCGTTGCTTGAGCGGTCTCGAGAACGACATGTGCGATTCGTTGGACGTGGGCTGCCTCCTCGTCTGGCGTGGTCTGATCGCGCATCGCAAGGCGAACCGGGTCGGGCACGCGATAGGTGATTCGGCCGTCCTGGCCGATGCGGGTGAGCAGCGAGCGGCGACAGAGATCGTCGACCGCTCGGTCGATCTGGTCCGCATCCAACTCGTCGGTCGACCAGATCGCCCGAATTGCGTTGGCGGCGGATGGTGCCACGTGGGTTGCGAGTCGGGTGAGCAGCATCTTGGACGTGGTGTCGAGAAACGAGATGCCCCAAGCCGCAGCAGCTCGAGCACTGTGGTGCCGCTCGGGTCGAACCGGCGACCGCGACTCGAGGTCGACTCCTTCGAGAAGACGCTGCCGAGTGTCGCTGACGCCGTGGGTGCGAACCCGGGCGGCTGCGATCTCGAGCGCCAATGGCAGCCGGCCCAGCAGTTCGGCGACGTCGTTGAGTTCGTCGAGTTGCTCATCGGCGATCGATGCGCCGGCGTCCTGGCGAAGGATCTGCAGCGCCGCATCGCGTCCGATTGGATCCACGCGCAGTTCCAAGGCGTTCGTCACCGAGACCGAGATCTGGGAGGTGACGACGACTCGGAGGCCGGTGCTTCGAACGAGTTGCGCGAGTACCTCATCAACGATCGTCGGCGCGACCTCGGCGGTGTCGATCACCAGCAGCGCCGCTTCGAGCGACGTGGCATCGAGGAGGGCTTCCACGAGTGAAGCTCCTGGCTGTTCGTTCACCCCGAGCGCGCCAGCTATCGACCGGACCAAGGTCTCGAAAGTTGGTGACGCGATCTCGGCAAGATCGACGAGGGCGAGACGAACGCCTTCGGGCTCGCGATCCAACACGGCGCGGGCAATGGTTGTTTTACCGATTCCACCGGGCCCTGTGAGCGCAACCAGCGGCCACTGTTCGAGATGTGCGACGACCTCGTCGATCTCGCGATTGCGTCCGAACATGGGTGCCTGAGACCAGCGGCGCTTTGCTGGGATCACCGCGACGTCGTCTTTGTGTGATTTCGTCGGCGTGAGGGCCGATGCGTTGTGGTCCAACAGCGCTCGCTCCAGCTCCACGATCTCTCGACCGGGGTCGAGGCCAAGATCGTCCCGGAGCCGCGTTCGGAGTGAGCGAAGCTCATCGAGTGCTCCGCTGCGGTTGCCGTCTCGGTATCGCACGATCGCCAGCTGTCCGGAAAGTGCCTCGCGATACGGCGCTGCCTCGATCGCGGTGATGAGTGCGTCGACGAGGTGGGCGGCGGAACCGTCTTGGAGCGCGAGCGCCACTCGCGCCTCGACCGCCGACGCGAAGCGTTCGTCCAGCCGGGCTGCAACGCCGACGAGCCGCTCGTGTTCGCGGAGCTCTCCGAAGGGTGTATCCCACAGCGCGAGCGCACCATCCAACAGCGCAGCCACCTCGGAAGCGGGAACAGCAGCGGGCGTTCCTGCAACGAACTCGATCTCGGCGAGGCCGCTTCGTTCGATCGCTTTCAACGCGGTATCGAACCCATCTTCGACGACGGTCAGATCGAGCTCGCCGGCAGCGCAGGTGAGCCGGTATGCCCGGCCTTCTGTGGCGATGAAGCGACCTGCGGAGCGTCGAGCTCGGTCGGGCTCGAGGACGTCGCGCAGTTCGGAAACGTAGGTCTGCAGCGCAGTGCGCGCCGAGCGTGGCGGCTGCTTCGGCCAGATCGCGTCGATGAGTACGTCGTCGTCCACGGTTCGTCCGTGGCGACCAGCGAGCAATGCCAGTACGAGCTGGTGGCGAGCCCCGAGGCGGTCCGCGCCAGGGGCATCGACGTGCACCCCGCCGAGCATTCGGACCCTCACCACCTGCCCATCGTCGCACAGGCGTCCGGCTCGCCGCCGAGCGGAAGCGATGGTGCAGACGGTGATTCACCCGACATCTCCGGAATGGTGTGGTCAGCCGGTCGGCTTGGGCGAGCGACCAATCCGGCGAGTCGCCCATCCTCCGACGAGGAGTGCGCATGCAATGAGGAGGAGTCCACGCACCCCACGACCTGTTGCGGGGAGCCCGCTGGCTGGTGTTGGCGGCTCGACCGCCGGTGGCGTCGTCGCCGGTGTGGGGGCCGGTGTGGCCGGAATGTTCGTTGGTTGAGTCGGCGCGGGCTGCTCGACGGGGATGCCGTCGATTGTTGTCGCCCTCCCGTTGGAGCCCGCTCCGATGGGAACGATGAACTGCAGTGGGTTGCCATCGAGACCGCGCCCGAACAGGACCAGATGGTGGAGGCCCGGGTCGAGCTGTGGGATGGTGGTCGCGATCGATACGGATCCGTCGTCATCGACCTGGAACGATCCGAGCGAGACAGGGTCCGAGAACACGACGGCCTGAACGATGATGCCGGGTTGGAAACAGCAGTCGTCGCCGTTGCCTTCGATGTCCAGGTCGATGTCCAGGTCGATGTTCGGATCGAAGCCGCCGGGAAGCTCGACGCTGATTGGTTCCGTCACGATGAATTCGATGGTGAAGGTCGTCGTCGCCGTGTTTCCGGAGACATCGGTCGCGGAGCAGCTGACCTCACGGTCGCCTTCGAGCACCCCGATCATCGAGCCTGGTGTTGGGTCGCAGGTCGCAACGATGTTGCCGTCGCGTCCGTCGAACGCCGTTGGGGGCTCGAAGTGCACCGGGACTTCGATGGTTCCGACCGATACCTGCACGGTGATGTCGGGAACCGCTCCGAACACTGGGGGGATCACGTCGACTGGTGCGGGGAGACCGAGTACGAACGAGAACGGAGCCGACTCGGGAATCACACCGACCGGCGATGGCAGCACGTAGCCATTCGTGTCGCCATCACCGTCCAGGTCTGTCGTGACCGACCCGATGACGAGTCCACGCCCATCGCTTCGGTTGAGGATCGCCGCCGTCACCGAAGCCGACAGGCCGCCGGCGGTGACGGTGCCGGTGAACTCGCCCTGCACCAGCGGGGTGCCGTTGCTGCGGCGCGTGACCGATGCAGCGGCTGTGCCATTCCAGGAGACTGCACCTGACGAGCCATTGACGTCGAGTTGGGTCTCGAGCGAGTAGCCGCCCTCGCTGTCGATCGACCCCGACACCTCGAAGCCTCCAATGCCGTACACGCGGCCGCTGATCGGATCATCGTCGGGGATCGTCAGCTTGAGCACACCGTCGCTGAGGGCCACGTCGAATCCACCCGACGCAAGCGGCACGCCACCAATGGTGAGCTCCCCGGAAGCCGAGCCATTGATCGACACGACTCGGTTGATGATCGCGACATCGAGGTCGACGTCGAGGTCCTGGCCGAGAAAGCTGATCTCGCGATCGATGCCGAACTGCAGATCTGCGCTCCCTGCGAACGACTGGTCGATCGTGATCGGCGTGGTCGTCAAGCCGGGAAGGCCGAGCTCCACGTCGGCCGAAACGCGCCCGGTGTAGCTCGAACCGCTCTTGCCCAACTCGACGATCACATCGCTGAGTTCGACGACGACGAGATCAACCGAGTCGGACGAGACTTCGAGCGAGAAGTCTGGGTCGAGGAATGCTGCCAGGCTTGGTCCGGCACCCGGGAGGATGTCGATCGTGGCGAGGCCGCCGTCGACGATGCCGCCGAGTTCGACGCCGACCTCGGCGCGCACGCCGCCCACGCGTTCGATCGGGTCAGTACTGGACAGGTCGAAGCCCGGCGTGAAGGCGGAGAACTGCAGCAGCCCCGCTGCACGGTCAGGCGCCCAATCCGGCGGGAGCCCGACAGCGGTGAGTGCGTTGCGGACCGCAGCATCCGTCGAGACGGTGACCTCGACCGCAGCGCCCCAACGCTCTTCGAGGATCGGATCGCCAAACCGGTTGGTCGATCCGGTCGGCCGCGGCGCGGACGCAACGACGAACGTCGCCTCGGCGCCGGCCAGCGGCACCTCTGACGTCACCTCGATCCCGCGAATGGTTGCTCGGACCTGCCCGGTTCCGAGGGGGAGCGAGAGCAGCCGTGCGTTCCGGTCGCCACCGGCGGTGCGCGCGGTGCCATCGAATACCCCGGTGAAGGTGACGGTCTGGGACCAATCATCCCAGGCGTCGACGACGTCGGGAGGCGAGCCCAGCGGACTCGGTGGGGTCGGGATGACGAGCACAGCCGAGATCGGGTCGTCGACTCCCGTAACCGCATCGCCGGTCTGGGCAAACCACTCGCCGATCGCCAGCGGCGTGTTGGGGAGGGGCCCGATGTCGGCGATGACGCCGACCGGGTCGGTCACGACCCGCGGCACCAGCGCTCGGCCCGAGAGTACGAAGCCGCCTGTCGCAAGCAGGTTGTCGTAGTCGCTGCGATCGACCAGGGCAATGCGCAACGGGTCGACTGGCGCGTCGGCGGGCAGCTCGAAGCGCTTCTGGACGAGTCGATCGAGCACGGCTTGGTTGTTCGGCGCCGTGTAGAAGCCGCCGAACTGCATGGTCGACCCGGCCACGCTGAGGTTGCCGGTCAGCTGGATGGCGAACCGGTCGGGGCCCACAGGGTCGGCTCCCACCTGTGTGGGTTCCGCTGGGTCGATCACCGGCAGGTCGCCGCCGGCGAGCAGCACTTCTTGCATGTCGGGGAGTGGGATCTGGACCGTGAAGTCCGTCCGGTCCGTCATGTCGAGCGTCGACAACTCGAACAGCAGGCCGGGGAGCGAACCCACGAACAGCGAGCTCGCCAACTTGGTCGACTCGATGAGTGAGCCGCTCGCCTGGAATGCGATCGCGTCCTTGTTGATGATCACTCCGACCTCGGCTGCAGGGTCCCCGATCGGTAGGTTCAGCAGCGTCGGCTGCAGGGCTCCGCGGAACGTGAATGACGGGTCGAACACCGTGTCGGCGGCGAGTATTGCTTGCCGAGCGCCTGCGCGGATCGGCGTGAGTACGTCGACGAGGTCGGCCTGCGATGCGGTGAGCAGCGTGTTGATCACCACGAGCGGGTCGGTCGCCAACAGCTGTTCGACCTTCGACGTCAGGGTTCCGGAGGGCAGCGCAGCGAGTGCTTGACCGAGTGCGGAATCGGGGTTGGCATCGATCGTCGCTGCGATCGACTCGATCACGGCGGGTGCAGTGTCGACCAGTTCGGCGAACCCGGCCTCGGTTGCTTCGACCACTCCGGTCAGGTCGAGTTGACCGGCCGCAGTGAGCGATGCCGGGAAGAGCAGTGCGAGGGGGGACGTTGCCGTGGGGCTCTCGAACGCTACGTCGAACCGCGGGTCGGTGGGCGACGAGAGGTCGATCATCACTCCGGTCCGAGCAACTTCTCCACCGTCGATCACACCGAACAGATCGATGCCGGTGACGGAGATGTCACCGGTGCCGACGATCTGTGTACCTGGAACGATGCCGCCGTCTCGCTGCGGCCCGAATGCAGCCGCGAGCGTGACGTCGCCTTCAGCGAGGCCGGGCACGGCCAGGTGGGTCAGTCGACCCGACACCGCAATCGCTCCCCCTTGCTCCCACGTCGGGGTGCCGGCGGTGACCGCAGCTTCGATTGCCTCGCTGATGCTGTCGTCACCAAGTGCCACGTCGGTCGGCAGTGACCCGTCGAGGATGCCGAGGAGTTGTTCGGGTTCGCCGAGGTCGGGCGCCGGCAGCAGCACGTCACCGAAGGTGGCCGCACCGGTGACGTCGCTCAGAACGAAACCGGTCGGGCCGATTGGTAGCCCGAGCGGCGCCGTCACTCGAAGCAGGACCGGGCCCACCTCGGAGATGATCATCGTGGTCTCGCCCGACACGACTTCGGACTCGAGCAGGCCCGACAGTTCGAGGTACAGAACTTCACGATCGCCGTCCGGCGTCGACACCGTGGTCGACCCGAATCCGATGCCGCCGCCGACTCGCACGGCCCCGAGGTCGATCGGCGCCACTCTCGCCGAGATGCTGTCGAGGTTTTCGATCGGCAGGTCGTCGAATCGGAGCGGTGCGGTGAAGTCGTGGTTCAGCAGCGCGCCGAGGTCGACCCGGAGACGTTCGACCTCGAACTCGGCCGGAACGGCGCCACCACCGAGCTTCGCCGACACCTGGAGCTTCATCGCGCCGATCAACGCGGCGTCGACGGCGGTGCCGAGCGGCAGGTCGATCGGTGCGAACCCATCGTCACCTTCGACGTTGCCGAGTGCCGCCACGGCGACCGGAGTGTTCGGCCCCGCACCGGCAATATCGAATGGAGCGAGTTGGCTGGCCGTTCCGAACCCGGCGATGATCTCGTTGATCTCGACCGGGAGCCAGTCGGGGAGACCGAGGGTCGTGGGACTTCCCGAGTCGGGGCTGAGCACTCCGATGAAGAAGCCGTCGAGCGTGACGAGTTGGCCGCCAGCGGTGATGCCGACGTTGCCGACCACGCCACCCCAACCGTCGAACCCGCCGAAGGCGTCACCGACGCGCAACGTGGCGCCCGAGCCCTCGGTGGCGAGGTCACCACCGATCGACAGCAACACACCGCTGCCGTCGAACAGATTCTCGAGATCGAACACGATGTCGGTTGCGCTCGCATCGAAGAAGTCGCCGAGTTCGAAGTCGACCTTGGCTGCTTCGATGCCGGTCGCGATGACTTGCGCCGGGCTGCCATCGTCGGTTGCGGCACCGAACGCTGCGGTCAGGTCGAGCGCGAGGTCGTCCACCACCACGCCGAAGCCGGCAGCGGAGAGGTCGAGGTCGAGAGTGAAGCGGCTTCCAAGCAACAGTCCGATCGGAGCACCTGTCGAGTCGTCGAGGACGAACGCAGCGGAAATCTCGGCGCCGACCTGACTGACGACGTCGACGCCGGTGTCGACGGTGATCGACCCGGCGAGTCCCGGCTGGAGTTCGCCGCCGATGTAGCCGTCGGCGGTGATCGTTGCGTCGATGGTCAACCCACCGACCTCGAAACCGTTGACACCGATCCCGATCGGACCGACGTCTACCGGGGCGATCTGTAGCGGGTCGACCGACAGCACGCGAGCTGACAGCGAGAGCTGGCGTTCGTCCGCTGGGGTGTCGGGGCCGATCGTGGCGCCGCCGAGGGTGATGACCGGTTGCACGGGCCAGCCGTCGAAGGCATCTGTCGGGATCGTCGCGGTCGTCGTGATCGTGAACCGGCCGAGATCGGGGATGAACCCGTCGCTGTCCCGTTCGAAGTCGAAGCCGATCGACTGCAGCTGAATCGGGATGACGCCGAGCACGCTGGAGGACTGTTCGAGATCGCCGCGGTCGAGGACGAGTGACGACACACTCACACGGAAGTCACTGTCGATGACCAGGTCGGACACGGTGGCGGTGACGTTCTCGCCGAACCCCGAGACCGTCGCAGAGAGGGTTGCGGCGCGCAGCACGATTCCGTTGTCGTCGGGAGTGCTGAGCGCGAGCCCGGACACGTCGACCGAGAAGGGCCAGTCGTCAGCACCGATCGAGCCGGTCTCGAGCTGCAACGAGATGCTCTGGGGTGTGACCGAACCGGTGATTCCAGTCGCCGTGATGAGCGTCGCGTCGTCGACGCGAACGTCGAGCGATGCTGCGGTGATGCTGACCGAGAACCGCTCGGTCGGCAGGGCTTTGGTGTCGATCGTGGTGTCGATCTCCCAATCGGTGAGTTCGACTCCGCCGAGTTCGAGTCGGTCGCCGGTGGCCTGGCCCTGCCCGCGATAGTCGCCGTCGACCAGCCGGGTCCGCACGAACGCCTGGACCGGGGCGTTGGCACCCCACCCCGAGGCATCGATCGCGAGATCGAAGTCGACGCCGAGATCGAGCTCGGCGGCGGGGGTGAGCCGTGTCTCGACTCGTATCTGCGCGATGGCGATGCCGAACAGATCGAGGTCGGGTGTTTCGAGTGTGCCGCTCAGTTCGGCGACGCCGTCATCGACGACTCCGGCGACGGTCACGATCGCGGTTGCGGAGCCATCGTCGCCACCCGGGACGTCGAAGGTCGCGGTGCCGCTCGCCGTGAACCGGTCGTCGGTGAGCTTCGGTGGATCCAGCGGGCCGGTCGCGATCGTCGCGGCGTACGTCGCGGCGAGGTCGAGCGGTCCAACCGACACGTCGAGCGCAAGCTCGACCTCACCGTCGATCGTGACGCCGGGCCCCTCGGCGAGGCGCTCGTCGAGGTCGGCGAGCCGGATGCGTTCGGGTGCGGTGTCGGGTTGAGACCGTTCGAGCACCAGGCCGATCGTGACGCCGCTACCGGTTGCGGTTCCGGTGATCGAGTTCGTTGCATCGGTCGGGGAGGTGGCGGTGATGGTGCCCGAGCCTTCGGCGTCGATCGTGATGGCGCTGTTGCCGGCGACGTACACGCCGGCGGCGTCGATACCCACGGTCACCGTGGCCGTCACGTCAGCGGACACGTCGAGTTCACCGTCCAGTTCGGGGTCGGTGATGAACTGTTCGAATGCGTCGGTGACCGCCGTGTCGATCCGATCGATCGCAGTCGGTGCGAGCTCGGTCAGCGTCGACTCACACGTGATCTGGACAACGTCGTCGTCGGTGGCGGCCTTGCGACCGCCCACTCCACCCGCAACGAAGTCGGTCACGCAGCCCTTGGCCTCGAAGTCGTCGAGCGCGGCATCGAGGTCGTCAGCGTCCGGGTCGAAGTTCTGGAACGCAACGTCGACCAACTCGGCGGCGAAGTCGAACACCTCGCCCGGGTCACCGATGACGGGGATCGGCGCGCCGTCGAGGTCGAGGTCGAGGTCGGGCGGCGTCCATGTGGGGAAGCTGAGTTCGAGCTCGGCGAGTGCCGTGCGGAGTTCGTCGGCTGGGTCGACGGTGTTGTCGACCTGCGGGCCGATGATGAGCGTCGTGGTGTCGTCGACGAACTGCCCTGTGAACCCGGCGAGGCGCGGCGTGCGGATCAGGCGAATCTCCAACTGCTCGATGTCCGTATCGGTGTCGCTGCGCACCCCGACGATGAACGACCCGGCGGCTTCACCTTTGGCGAGCCGGACCGTGTCCTTCATCCAGAAGGCGTCGGTCGCGGCGGCGCTCGGGTTCACGAACTCGGCGCGAAGATCCACGAACACCCCGAGCGTGGGGTCGAACTCTGGGTCGTCGCTGGGCAGCGGGCTTTCGAACGGCCAGTGGGTGTACAGCTCGGTGACCGGGATGCTCACGGCGATCGAGCCGGCCGCTGGTTCGGCGACGTTCAACACCTCACGCTCGAAGCGAGTCTGCGGTTCGTCGTCTTCGATCAGGATGCGTTCGACGAGGACCGGCTCGGTGGCCGCGTCGGGTTCGCCGGAGTCGAGATGGAACACGTGGACCTCGATGTCTTCGAATTGTTGCTCTCGAACCAGGTCGGTGGCGGTGTCGATGGTGACGTCGACGAAGCGGTTGGTGGCATCGAGATCGACCGTGACGTCCACCGGCTTGTAGTCCGGGCCGGCCGTCGCTCCCGCGTCGACAGTGGCGATCCGCACCTGCGCCGCACCATCCGTTGGCGAGACGAGTCGCACGGTCACGATGGGGTCATCACCCTCGGTCACCACCTCGTTGCGAGCTGAAGTGGACAACTCGATGGGTTCGATCGGGTCGACGGTGGGGTCGCTGATGGCTATCTCGACGATGTCGTCGGTGCCGAAGACCCAACCGCAGTCACATGGCCGGGAGTGGCCGAGGGCCAAGCGAATGTTCTCGGTTCCCTCGTCGAGGTCGTCGGCGGCGATCTGGAGCACGAGATCGGGAACGTCGGGTCCGTCGCGGTCCGGATTCCATGACAGCGACGCAACGGTGAGGTCCGAGCCGAGCTCGGCAGCAGGTGTGGTCGCATCGCCGAGGTCGGTGATCGCGAAGTCGACGCCGAAGAAGTCGTAGGGAAGTTCGCCGAGCCGGGTCGTCATTGGGACACGGACCTCGAGCATCCCGGACTCGGGCTCCTGGATCGAGAGCGTGCGTGTGGGTGACGTCTCCTGGCCTGCCGGCCGAGTGAACTCGAAGACCGGATCGTCGTCGACGACCTCAAACGTTGCGGTGGCGAGCGGAGCCGCATCGGGATCGGGATCGGTCGGGTCGAACAGCCCGATCTCGATGGTCTCGACGAAGCGTTCGCTCTCGTCGTCCTGCAGGGTCTGGATCAACGGCTCGTCGGCACGAAGGCTCCGGGTCTCGCCAGCCCGGATGATGATGTCGGCATCGAAGTCCTCGTAGTCCAACCCGACCATGGCGGTGCCGCCGATCGGCCGGACGTTGAACGTCGTGTCGGTCGCCGACGTGGTTGTTCCCCGAGCCTGGATCCAGTTGCCAGTGCCTTCGGTACTGCCCGAGGCGACGAGCGAGACGGTGCCCAACTCGGAACGCAGTGCCGCTGCGGGTGCACCCCCGCCGACGATCGGAAGGAGCCCGGCCACCAGCACCGCCGTGATGAGAGCAGATGACAGAGCACGGCGGAGAGATCGTTGGCCTCGGGTCATGTGCCCCACTCGACCAGTCCCCACTCAGAACTGACTCAAGACGACCCCGGCCGAGGCTCGACCTCTACTGAAGGTCGCCCAACTGGCAGCATCCATCACCGTGTCATCGCCGAGGTCGAGAACGTGTCAGCGAACGCTGCAGGATCGTCCGTGGTGACGTCGAGGATCGTTTCGATTCGCTCGGGTGCAAGGGTCCGGCTCAGATATTCACTGCGAGACGGGCCGGCTCTGTGCGCCTTGGCGTCGATCGCGGCCAGCACGTCGTCGGGCACATCACGGATCACTGCCGCGTGAGGTGCCCTTCGCTCCGACCGACGACGATGTCCCATTGCCGAGAGTGTCTGACCAGGGGCTTCGCGTGGAGCGGCCGACGGTCATCGAACCGCATCATCAGCTTGGAAGTAGGTCCGAGCTGATTCGACGGGCGGCGCCGTGACCTGCCGAAACGTGCTGTGAGCAGGCGCTATGTGGATTGGATTGCTGCCCAATGTATCCGGTGGTGCCCGCTACGTCCGGCTGGTATCCGGTGTTCCGGGCACGTTGTAGGCACGGCGCGTGAAGTGCCCGACCTGGCGACGAGCTGCGCGACCGGCGCAGCGCACAATATGGGTGAGATCGCTCGATCGTAGGTGCCGTTCTGCAGCGGTTTGAGCAGTTTCAAGCTCGAGTGTTCTTGAGCGGTTTCGGCTTCTGCACAGGCGCGGTCCAATGCTGGATCGAGCCGCCGTACGAGTCAGGTCTCATCTCAGCCTTTGCTACGTTGCCGGCCTGTGACCAGCCGTTTGAACACTGAGCCTGAAAGACCGAATGAACTACGTCCTCATCATTCATGAAGTCGACGACTACGCGGCATGGAAGCACGGTTTCGACCAGGCATCAGAGATGCGCCGAGTCGCTGGAGAGCAGAGCTACCAAGTGCTGCAATTCGAGGACGAGGCCAATCGGGTCGTTCACTTCTCCAGGTGGACGTCTCTCAGCAGCGCGAAGGCGTTCTTTGAGTCCGCAGAGGTGCGCCAGATTCGTGAGGACCTGGGTGTCAAGGCGCCGACGTTCGTCTACCTCGACCAAACCGAGGCCGGAGACCTCGGAGCCTGAGTTCGTCAACTACCGAACAACGAACTCAAGAGTGCGATCTCGGACGGATTGCCGATCGCGTACGTGCCGATCGCGTTCACGCTCAACTGGTGTGTCGGGGTGATGTTCTGATCGCCTTTCGAGCGAAACCGATGCTGGCTGCCACGTCGCCGAGTCTGTCGGCGGCACTGTGGTCAGGTCGATGAGCGTGGCTCGCTATTGCGATCGTCAACGGCGTTCAATGCCCTCCACATTGCCAGGGCCGCGGTCAGTTCGACTGCTCCTCCCATTGCGAATGCCCAGCGGACACCCAGAGCGGAGGCGATCGCTCCGCTGCTCAGGGCGCCGATGATGATGACACCGCGAGTGAGCGCTCGAGCCGAGATGTTGACACGCCCCAAGAGATCGTTCGGTGTCAACCTCTGTTGAAGGCTCCGCGCCACCGGCCGCTGCACCCCGGTGGGGAAGCCAGCAAGGAACCAGATGACGGCCAACTGCCATCCTGCGCCCACCCACATCGCTGCGATGAGCGCGAGCCCCTGGAGGGCCACGGCTCCGGCCAGCGTCACGCGGCGGCCGAGAGCCCGAGCAACGCCGCTTCCCGCCAACGAGCCGCCGACTGCGCCGACCGCTCCGGCGGCGAGGACGATTCCGAACATGAACGAAGACTCACCGATTTCTTGAGTCACCAACACGACCATCAGGCTCAACCCTGACGACACACCGAAGTAGTAGACGACCTGCGACAAGGTGAACGGGCCGAGAAGCGGGTGCGATCGAAGAAAGCTGAATCCGGCTTTGGCGTCGGCTCGGAAAGCGAGCGTGCCTCTTGGCTGCACCGCCTGCTTCGGCAACCGGCTGAAGGGAAATGTCGAGCCGAGGTAGCTCACGGCGTCCACGACGAGTGGTATCCACGGCGCCCATGCGAACGCCGCCGCTCCGACCGGCGGACCGGCGAAGTCATTGGTGATGATCTCCGCGCTAGAGATCCGCCCGTTCGCTCTGTCCAAGTCCTCGTCGTCCACGACCGTGGGAACGAGGGCCACGATGGCTGGATCAACGAGAATCTCTCCGGCGGTGATCACGAACGCCACGATGCAGAGATGCCAGACAGCCACTGCGTCGACAAGCACGAGCATCGCCAAAGCAACCATGACAAGTCCCCGGAATGCCTGCGTTCCAACGATCACTCGGCGACGATCCCATCGATCCACGACGACGCCACCCACGGGGGCGAATGAAAACCACGGGAGGTATTGCGCTGCGGTGACTGTCGCAATGACGAGCGGTGAAGAGGTGAGCTGCGCAGCGAGTAGGGGGAGCGCTGCAAGCCTGATCCCGTCGCCGGTGTTGGTGACCAACGATCCGTAGAACAGCGCACGAAACCCCGCGCCCAACGAGTGACTCGACGTCAAAGCGCGTCGTTGGTTCACAGCACCGAAGGTACATCAGCACCCGTCCTGAGCCGTGCGCAAATGATCGTCGCTTCGGCGCCCGATATCCGGCAGCCAAGATCGGTTCGTCGAGCGCCCCGATCGCTCGCACATTCTGGAACACCTGACCGAGCACAGTCGTGCCGTACTGGGCGGCGTTCGTCTGCTTCGGCGTGGAGCGGATATGTGCGCACAGGGCTTGGCGGCTTTCGAGGCCCGCGTGCGCCCAGTTTGCTGGACGTGCCGATTCAACGCGCGCGTGTTTCGTTGGCGTGGAGCTGTTCGGGTCTTTGTGCGTTGCTCGCACGTGAGAGTCTCGGGGCTGCGGGTTGGAGTGGTAGGAGGTGTTGTGAGTGTCGAAGACGGTGATGGTGACGGGTGCGAGCGCGGGCGTGGGTCGCTCGTTGGCTCATCGGTTTGCTGCGGCGGGGTTCGACGTCGTCGCGGTCGCTCGGAGGCGAGAACTCCTGGAGGCGCTCGCAACTGAGATCGAGAACCAGCACGGTCGGCGGGTGACGGTGGTGTGTGCCGACCTGTCCGAGGCCGGCGAGGCCGAGCGCGTCTACGACGAGGTTCGACCCTTGGGTCTCAGCGTCATGGTCAACAACGCGGGGGTCGGCGACTGGAACCTCGCTTGGGACATCGGTGTCGATCGGGTGCATTCGATGATCGATCTCAACGCTCGTGCTGTTGCGGTGCTGTCGGTGCTGTTCGCAAGGGACAACAAGGACAGCGACGCACAGCTGATCAACGTCGCATCGGGGGCCGGTTACTCGGTGTTCGTTGGTGCGGCGGTGTATGGCGCGACAAAGTTCTTCGTGACCGCTCTGACCGAGGGCATCGAACGCGACCTCCGGGCAACCGGGCAGACGATGCGAGCCAAGCTGCTCGTGCCGGGTCCGATCGACACCGAGTTCACCGCGATCTCGTTGGCCGAATCGAAGCTCCATGTGCGCGGCGCCTCCGATGTGGCGTTCCATTCCCCTGATCAGATCGCCGACTTCGCGTACTCGCTCTACGAGGGCGACCACCCGGTGGGCATGGTCGGCATGGACGACATGTCGTTTCACCTCGGCGATCACATCCACCCGACCGGGCAACTTCCCAGATCCTGATCGGCGATCGAGATTCGGTGCACGCCGCCGATCGCAACCGTGCCACGGACCAAGCTGACAGGAAACTAGATGCCGAATTGTTGGCGGGTGGCGGCGATGTACTCTTCGTCGGTCTTGCCGTCTCGGAGGCTGAAGAAGGCGTCGGCGTTGTCGCCGGCGCGGTAGCGGATCGTGTCGGTGTTGTCGGTCGCGGCTCGATAGATCACCTCGGCGACTGCGGACGGTGGTGATGCGGCCTGGGGGTTTTCCTGGCGTTGAGCGATGGCGTTGTTGATGGCGTCAACCATCGTCTGATACTCGGCGAGGTCGGGGTCGTCGTGGAAGTCGAACGAGCGGCCCCAGAATTCCGTGGCGATGCTTCCGGGTTGGATGATCTTGACTCGGATGCCGATCCCGCCGAGTTCGAACGCGAGCGATTCGGTGGCTCCTTCGAGCCCGAACTTGGTGGCGTGGTACAGCGAGTTGAACGGGAATGTCATCTGGCCGGCGACCGAGGACATGTTGATGACGACGCCCTCGCCTCGTTTGCGCATCGTCGGCAGCACGGCGCGGGTGACGTCGAGAACGCCGACGAGATTGGTGTTGATCTGGCG
>JBGCEY010000014.1:0-168253 GCA_045106645.1 Ilumatobacter sp. | reverse complement strand
CTGCGGCGTGATCAGGATGCGGAACTGCTCGTGTCGGAGCTTGCGATACGGAGTGAGGTTCTTGTTCTTGACGTTGGTGTCGACCGACACCTCAGCGACTTTGCCTCAACCGGTCGGGCGGATGAAGTCGATCGACATCGTTCCGCCCTTCTTCGCCAGCAACCTCTGAGCGTCATCCGTGATCTGGATCTCCATGCACCCAACCTAAGCGCACGGCTCGCTCCGCCAGCAGACGTTCCGCAATTCTTCAGCAGCACTCGATGACCTGAACCGTGCTCCCGTCTCAGGTCACTCGAGCAGGGAGTGGTCGATTTGCACGCCGCGACCGTCGCAGTCGGGGCAGATCTCGCTGAACTCGGTCAGCAGACCTTCACCGATGCGTTTGCGGGTCATCTCGACCAACCCGAGTTCGCCGATGTCGAACACCTGCGATCGCGTCTTGTCTCGTGCGAGGCCATCACGAAGCGCCGCGACCACCTTGGCGCGGTTGTCACGGATCTCCATGTCGACGAAGTCGATCACGATGATGCCGCCGATGTCTCGGAGTCGGAGCTGTTTGGCGACTTCGACCGCTGCCTCCATGTTGTTGTGGAACACGGTCTCTTCGAGGTTGGACTTGCCGACGTTCTTGCCCGTGTTGACGTCGATCACCGTCAGCGCCTCGGTGTGCTCGATGATGAGCGAACCACCCGACGGCAGCCACACCTTGCGGTCGAGCGCCTTGTGGACCTGCTCGTGCACGTGGTGGCGTTCGAACAGCGACAGGCCCTCCTTGTCGGCGTCGTAGTATTCGATCCGATCGGCGAGCTCGGGGTTGAACGCCTGCACGTAGTCCCGAACCTCTTCGAACAGCCGATGGTCATCGATGAGCACCCCGCGGTAGTCCGTGCTGAACTCCTCACGGATCACCCGAACTGCCAACTCGGGTTCCCGCGAGAGCAGCGATGGGCGCTGCGTCTTGGCAGCCTTTTTCTCCACGTCAGCCCACTGCTTGAGGAGCACGGTCATGTCCGCCACCAATTCGGCTTCGGTGGCGTGCTCGGCCGCTGTGCGCACGATCAGACCGTGCTCTTCTGGCTTCACCCGGTCGAGGATGTTGCGGAGACGCTTGCGAACATCGTCCGGCAGCCGCTTGGAGATGCCGTAGGTCTTGGAGTTCGGGATGAGGACGACGAAGCGACCGGGAATCGACACTTCCTGGGTGAGGCGCGCACCCTTGTGAGCAATCGGGTTCTTCGTGACCTGGCACAGGATCATCTGCTTGTTCTTCAAGATGTCCTCGATGCGCGGGTTCTTTCCTTTCACCTCGATGTCGGCCGGGTCGTACTGAACATCGCTGCGGTACAGCACGGCGTTCTTCGGCGTCGCAATGTCGACGAACGCGGCTTCCATACCCGGCAGCACGTTCTGGACCTTGCCCATGTAGATGTTGCCGTGGATCTGCGCCACATCGTCGGCCGGGCGGCTGACGTAGTGCTCGATCAGGTTGCGACCCTCCATGACCGCCACCTGGGCCATGCCCGGGCGAACCTGGACGCACATGAAGTAGCGGCCGACCGGCTTTCCGTTGCGCTCGCGGCCCTTGCGCTGCTCGAGGAGCGCAACGTCATCAACCGCTCGATCGCGCCCCTTCCCGCGCCCGCGGCCACGCTTCTTCGCTCCCGCCCCTTCGCCACGACGTTGACCGTCGCCCTTCGGCGCCCGGGTGCGATCTTGGCCGCCACCACGACCAGCGCCACCAGCACCAGATTCGCCATCGTCTCCGCCCGATCGACCCTTACCGCCTCGGCGACGACGCTTCGGGCCGCCTTCCTTGGCTGGAGCATCCGCTGCAGCTGCTGATGCCCCGGGTGGAGGGGCGGATGGCACCGGCATCGTGTCGCCGATCTTCGGTTTGCGCACCAACGCTCGCTCCGACGCCTCGACCGATGGTCGTCCTTCCGACATCTTCTCGGGAAGCTCGATGTCGTTGCGGGGGTCTGCATCCGCATCGCCGCGCTTGGTATCGGCCTGTTCATCATCGGCCTGGTTGCGGGCCGCTCGCTTCGTCGGAACGGTCTCGTCCGATTCGATGCTGCTCGCTGCGGGGCGCTTCGCCACGGCCTTCTTCGAAGCAGCCTTCTTCGAAGCGGCCTTTTTCGCCGCCACCTTCGTTGCGGCGGCTTTCTTGGCCGATGCCTTCTTCGCTGCGGTCTTTTTGGGCCCGGTCTTCTTTGCTGCGGTCTTCGAAGCGGTGGTCTTCTTCGCTGCCGCTTTCTGGGGTGACGCAGGCGCCCCTTCTTGCGGGGTGTCAGTGACTCCGGAGGGAGGTGGCGTGTCCTTGTCGGAGTCGAAACTGCGATCGTTGTCCATGGTGGGGAATGTCCCTTCTCGAGAGCGGGGCGCGATCGCGCCGCTCCGACACCTCGGCCGGGCCGCTGAGCGGGCGGGTCCAGGTGGGCGTGTTGGTACCGCAGCATCGGCTGATGCTGCGGGTCGTACGTGGAGACACCACCAGCACCTGGTCGCCGGCATCGGCTGTCCAGAGGGTGAATTCTTCGGTGTCGATCACTGGACGCGCAGTGTACTTGCGAGAGCAAGTCACTCGTTGGATGTTCTCGCGCGCTTGTGAATCGGGGCGTCAACGCATGCGACGCATGTGGACGCTCTGTACGAGCCCGAACATCGCGAAATACACGATGAGCCCGGAGCCGCCATAGCTGATGAACGGCAGTGGTAGGCCGGTGACGGGCATGATCTTCAACGTCATCCCGACGTTCTGGAAGGTCTGCCACAGCAACATGACGAACACCCCGGCGCACACGTAGGTGCCGAGGAGGTCTCGTGACAGGTGAGCAATCCGCCAGATCCGGACCAGGCACACTCCCAGGAGTGCGAGAATTGCCGCACAACCAACGAGCCCGAACTGCTCCCCCACCGCGGCGAACGGGAAATCAGCCCACATCACCGGGATGTCGCCATCGTTGGTGAGTGGGCCCTGCAGCCACCCCTTACCCCACACTCCACCGGTTCCCAGCGCACGCATGGCGTTGTCGGCCTGATACGTGTCGTCGAGCCCAGCAGCTTCGGGGTTGAGCAGCGCGCGGATACGTGCCACCTGGTACGAGTTGACGAGACGACCAACGAACGCCGCACCGACGGTGGCGACCGACAGGAACGAGATCATGAAGATGTAGCGGATCTTGGCACCGGCAACGAGCAGCACACCCATGGCGATCGAGACAATGACCGATGCCGAACCGAGGTCGGGCTGGATGATCACGAGCACGGCTGGAATGCCGACGATGACCAGCCCTCCGAGGAAGCGCGCATAGGACACTTCTTCGCTGCGTTCTTCAGCGAGGAACGCAGCGAGCATCAACAGCGTGGTGAACTTCGCCAGCTCGGCGGGTTGGACATTGATGATGCCGAGGTCGAACGAGATCCGGTCCTCGCCGGTCGCCACACCGAGCAGCACGAGAAAAATCAGGCTCACGACCGTGATGATGTAGAGCGAACGGGCTCGATCTTTCCAGAATTCGTAGTCGGCGCTCATCACCACCGCCATGACCACGATGGCGATGATCGCAAACACCACTTGCCGGGTGGCGAAACCGAACTCGTCGTCCAACCGGCCACGAGACGTCGAGAACACGATGAAGAACCCGATGATCGTCAACAGGATCTGGGCCGACATCAGCACCCAGTCGATGTTGCGAGTGGGGTCAGCCGGACTCGCCTTGATGTTGCCGAGCCCGGAGTCGGGCTTGCGCGTGAGGAACGAAGTGTTCATGATCGAGTACGAGCGTAGATGTTCACTCGGTGGTCCGTTGCGCCGAGAACCGTCCGGCGTAGCACGACTGGTCGGCGAGCCGCTTCGGTGCCGCCGGGATCAGTTCTTCGGTGTCCAGCGGGTCAGACAGCACCACCGGGTCAGCTGGAGCCACACCTGACAACTGCAAGAACACGCACTTCACCACGGGTCCCGCCGCTTGCGAGCCATAGCCCGACTTCTCGAGGTACGCCGCAACGGTGAACGGATGCTCCGGATCGACGCTGTAGGCACCGAACGCTGACGAGTCGTTCCAGGGATAGTTGCCGGCGCCTTGCGCAGTGCCGGTCTTGCCGGCCACTTGGATGGCGCTTGACGGGTAGTAGAAGAACAGCTTCTCACCAGTGGTCGAGTGGTAATAGTCGCTGACGGTGCCGGGCCCCGTGATGACGCGTCGCAGGCCTCTGGTGATGGCACCGCCGATGTCTTCCGACAGAGGTATCTGGCGCACCAGCTCGCCTCGGATGTTCGGCTCCTCGGCGAACCTGGCCCTGGACAGGTCGACATATCCCGCCGTGTCGGCGTCGGGAACGCCGGGCTCGTAGATCGCCTTGATGATCTCGGGGCGCATCACGAACCCGCCGTTCGCGAGCGTGCCGTAGCCGACCGCAAGGTGCAGCGGGGATGCTGACAGCAGGCCCTGGCCAATAGCCAGCTGCACGTTGTCGCCGGTGAAGTAACCAGCCCCTTCGTCTTCGGAGATGACGCCCAGTTCTGCGTATCGCGCCTTCAACTCTTCATCGGGCACGGTGCCATCGAACTCGAACGGCAGGTCGATGCCGGTGTCGGCACCGAAGCCGAACAGACGGACCTGCTCTTGGAGCACGGGGCCATTGTCGTTCTCGACCATGATCGTTTCGCCGATGCGATAAAAGTACGCGTCGCTCGACACCGCCAACGCCAGCTCGGCGTTCACGGCCCCATAGACGCACGGGCGACCCGTTCCCGAGCACGTTGCGTTGCGGAACACACAGCGGATCAGGCCGGAGTTGCAACTGTTCTCGTCGATCGACTGCATCCGGTAGGTGCCGGTGTCGACGTAGAACTCGTTGGTCGACAGCAGCCCCGTGTTGAGCGCCGCATAGGTGACGAACGGCTTGAAGGTCGAGCCGAGGTTGTACCGCCCCTGGATGGCGCGGTTCACCAGTGTGGATCGATCCGGATCGATTTTGATGCTCGACTCGATGACCTCGCCGTTCTCATCGAACTCGAGTGCCGACACGTCGGTGGCGTCGAAGATCTCCTCGAACTTGCCGCCACTCAGGTCCGATTCGAACCAGCGGTTGTCGAACGTGGGATAGCTCGCGAGCGCGATGACATGGCCGTTGTCGTGGTTCTGGACGACAACGGCGCCTGCAGGAGCCTTGAAGGGAACCTCTTCGGGAAACTCGGTGAAGAACCGATCTTCGAAGTTCGTTTCCGGGTCGAGTCCGTTGCGAGCGACTTCTTGTTGTCGAAGCTTCAGCTGCGTCTCGAGTGCTTGTTCGGCAAACTGCTGCTGATCGAGGTCGATCGTGAGTTGGATGTCCTTGCCGTTCACCGCCGGAACCTCTTCGATCACCCGCACGATCCGACTCGACTTGTCGACTTCGTAGGTGATGTAGCCCGGGTTCCCGTGCAGCTCGTCTTCCATCGAGAGCTCGATGCCGAACTTGCCGACACGCTCGTTCAGTTGGTAGCCGCGATCGAGATACAGATCTTTGGTCTCCGCCGTGATGCGTCCCATGTAGCCAATGACATGGCTGGCCAGCGGCGCATACGGATACACGCGTCGCGACTGCTCCATGATCTGCACCCCTGGAAGATCCTCGACACGTTCGAGGATGGCCGCAGCAGTTGGTTCGTCGATGTCTTCGGCAATCGGCATCGGTAGGAACGGGCTGTATGCCTGGCTGTCGAAGCGCGCCTCCATCTCCTCGACTGGCACATCGACCCAACCGGAGAGGCGCCGGAAGATCTCGGCACGGTCACCCGACCGTCGAATGAAGTCCCAGTCGACGCCAACGGTGAGCACACGTTCGTTGTCGGCGACGATGCGCCCTTCGGCATCGAAGATCCGCCCGCGTTCGGGCAGAAGCGGCACGGTACGCCGCTTGGTTTGTTCGACCTCTTCTTGCAGCGCTGCCTGTTCGACCGTTTGCAGGAACCACAACCGAGCCCCCACCAAACCAAACAGCATCGTGCCCACCAAAGCGAGCACACCGAGACGCGCAGAACGCTTGTCCAGAGCCATTGCGACAGTTTGCCTGTCACACAACCGCAATGTGGGTCACAGATCGAAAACTCCACGAACCATGAGTCACGCGAACCAATCCGCCGTGCCAACGATCGGGGTCACCCAGCCGTTGATCAGATCTCGACCTGATCCGTGAGCGCCGTCCACTCCGCTCCTCGGATCCGCAGACACCAGCGGCTGATCGGCACGAGGATCGGGCTGATGACCATCGCAAACACCGCGACGATCAGCACCACTTTGAGCATCTGGGGCGGCCACGGATCCTCTTCACCAATGAAGATCCTCACCACTGGAACGAGCGCTTCGCCCACGGCCGCGCCGACCCCGACGAACACCGCCTTGAGCCACCACTGGGGGTCAGCCGCGATGAGTGCGAGCAGGCCCGCAATAGCGCCCGCCAGCGTGAACGCGATCGCCGTCGAACCAATCGGAGTGCCTTCGACCAAATCGAACATGATCCCGAGCGTGAACCCCATCACGGCGCCCCGCTCGGACCCGCCGGTTGAACCAGCGGCAACGACGAATGCCAACACCAACTGCAAGATCACGCCGGACACCTTCACGTCCACGAAGACCGTGCGTTGGAGCGCGAGCAAGACCATCCCAACCGGGATGACGCGAATCAGCGAGCTACGAATGATCGCTGCGAGCACGACGCCTTCGTCATTCCGCGACTTCGGACAGCGGCCGGAAGAGCACCACTCGGACAAAGTTCAGCTTGTCCAAGTCGGCGTTCAACTCGATGTCGAGCAAGGGACCTGCCACACCGGGCCGGTCAGCACGATTGATCACGCGACCAACGGGAATGTTCGGTGGAGCAAGGCTCTCAGAGCCTCCTGCGGTCTCGATCAGGTCACCGACTTCGAGCACCGCAAGCGACGGCACATCTTGCAGGAATCGAATCTGCGTCGGGCGCCCTTGACCTCGCCCTTCGAGCACGCCGAACTCCTTTTCGAGTTCGTCCGGTTCGGTGACGGCTGGGATCGTGGTGGTGACCGGAGCGGCCTCACCCGGGATGACGGCCGGCGGCAACGTGGTGGTCGTGGTCACTGGGGTGACGACGCCTGGATCAGGAAGATCGCCTGCTTGCGGGAGATCCACATCGTTCTCGGCAAAGACGTCCGCAGGAGTGGCCACGACCGTCACGTCATCGCCGCCGACCGCTGCGTCGATCACCGCGTCGTTCTCTTCCTCGGTCCGACCCGACGGCGTGGTGTTGGAGGGTTCCAAGTCATCGAGCGCACTGGCGGCGCCGGTGCCGCCGAGGATCTCCACAGCAATCGAGTACCGAGGGTCCGTCACCAACATCACCTTGGAGGTCGATGCGTTCACCTGGGTGATCTTGCCGATCAGCCCTGCCTGATTCACCACGGGCATACCCACCGCAATTCCGTCGTTGCTGCCCTTGTTGATCTCCACGATCTGGTCGATGTTGTTGGACGCACCACCAACAACCTGTGCCTTCGCGGTTTCGATGCCCGTGAGCGCCGGGAGGTTGTTCAGCGCGAGCAGCAGGTTGTAGTCGATGATGCTCGCCTCAGCAGCTGCCTGCGTGCCGCGCTGGCGTTCGAGTTGGTCCCGCAGCGCATCATTTTCGCGCTCGAGGTCGTCGTAGTTGCTGTACGCATTCCACGTCCGCTGGACCGGATTGGTCACCACATCCGCCGCACGCTCCACCGGCGCCATCGACCGAGTAAACCCGTCGCGAACGGAATCCAACACTGGATTGCCGCGGAGGTCGAGGGTGAGCAACAACGCTGCGGTCAGCAGCAGAGCAATGACGACGCGGCGTCGACCGACGGTATAGATGGCCATAGGCGCAACCGGAACCCGAGAACGGGTCGGTTCAGTCTTCGCCGCCCATCGACATCAAGCCACGCATCGCATCGATGTTCTCGAGCGCACGGCCTGACCCGATGACGACGCTGTACAACGGCTCGTTGGCGACGCGGATCGGCATGCCGGTCTCATGTGTGAGTCGTTCGTCGAGCCCGCCGATGAGCGCTCCACCACCGGTGATGGTGATGCCGTCCTCCATGATGTCGGCAGCGAGCTCCGGCGGCGTCTTGTCCAGGGTGGTCTTCACCGCATCAACGATGGCAGAGATTGGTTCGGCCAGAGCTTCACGAACGTGTTCTGTCGTGAGTTGGATGGTCCGCGGCAAGCCAGAGATGAGATCGCGACCGCGGATGTCCGCGGTGAGCTCTTCTTCCAGCGGCCACGCCGAGCCCATCTGGATCTTGATTTCCTCAGCGGTTCGATCACCGATCGCCAGCGAGAACTCCTTCTTCACGTATTGCAGCACGGCATCGTCCAACTCGTCTCCCGCGACGCGAACGGATTGCGCCGTGACGATCCCGCCGAGGGAGATGACGGCCACCTCGGTGGTGCCGCCGCCGATGTCGACAATCATGTTGCCCGACGGCTCATGCACCGGAAGGTCCGCACCGATTGCCGCCGCCATGGGCTCTTCGATGATGTGCACCGGCTTTCGGGCGCCGGCGTACTCCGCAGCGTCCTGCACGGCTCGCTGCTCGACGCCGGTGATGCCGGAAGGAACACAGATCACCATGCGTGGCTTGCTCCACTTGGAAGCGTGGACCTTCTGAATGAAGTAGCGCAGCATCTTTTCGCACACCTCGAAGTCAGCGATGACGCCATCCTTCAGGGGCCGGATTGCTTTGATGTGATTGGGCGTGCGACCCATCATCCGCTTGGCTTCGAGGCCGACCGCCACGGGGCGTCCGTCGTTCACGTTGATCGCCACAACGGACGGCTCATCGAGCACGACGCCTTGGCCGCGCACGTAGATCAGCGTGTTCGCCGTGCCGAGGTCGATGGCGAGGTCACGCCCCAGGCTGAGTGGGTTGTTGCGGGCCATGGCTGGCCGTCCCTTCGCGAGCTGTGCTGTGCGGGTCGAGACGGGCAATCCCAACGATGCCGCGCCCTCCCTCGTTGTCGAATCGAGTTCTCGATCCGACTGTAGTCCTGCCGGTGAAGCTGGCCGCTCCGCCGTACGGGAATGTTACAGATTCGGGAAGAAGATCCCGATCTCGCGGGTGGCGGATTCGAGCGAATCGCTGCCGTGCACGAGGTTCTCGGTGAAGAGGATCCCGAGATCGCCGCGGATGGTGCCGGGCGCGGCATCACGCGGGTTGGTGGCACCCATCATGTTGCGAACAACCTGCCACGTGTCCTCGGGGCCTTCGACGACCATGGCCACCACGGGTCCACGACTCATGAACTCCACGAGCTCGCCGTAGAAGCCCTTGCCAACATGCTCCTCGTAGTGCCGTTCCAGCGTGGCGGCGTCGAGCTGACGCAGCTCCATCGCAACGACGTCGAGGTTCTTTTCCTCGAAGCGCGAGATGACCTGTCCAGCGAGCTTGCGCTCGACGGTGTCAGGCTTGAGGAGGACGAGAGTGCGATCAGACATGGCTCGCAACGCTATCGGCGTGCCACGTGGTGTTGGACACCCCATCTCGCCCGAACCAGTGGCAACCGGTTGCCCGCCGGTTCACGCAGCAGACGTGTAGCCGACCACATCCACGATCACGTCGGTGCGAGCGCTCGACGCAAGACACACCTTGCCGTCGCCACTCAACGCCACGAACACCGCATTGGACACCACTGCGCCCGGCCCCAAGTTCACGTTCGAGGCATCCGGTCGGTCGACGTCGCACGAGTACAGCGTCATGAAACCCCGGTTGTCTGGGCGAATTGCGCCGACGTTCAACATCACCCCCGTTGCGTCATCTGGCACCGGGCCACGACCAGCCACGTCCAACTCGGTCACCCCAACCGCAATCGGACCGGCGCCGACGTTGCGGCCGTCGATTGTTCCGTTTGCATTCGTGCGGGTCTCCAACAACCGGGCCGGCAACACCGCGCTGAGATCGCCCCTTCGTGGAACGAACGCACTCACGTCGACCACGAGATCTGCGGAGCGGTTCGTGAACACGCACATCGTTCCCGACGCCGACAGATCAGCCAGTACCAAGTTCGTCACATTACGACCAGCCGGCACGTTGAGGTTCGAAGCATCTGGTCGCTCCTCGTCACACGCATAGGCCGTCACGAACGTGTTCTGCGACGGGTTGATCACCGTGACGTTCACGATGGCCGAATCGGCATCATCGGGAATCCCCGCGCGACCGCGCACCTGCACCTCTGCGAACTGGCCAGCGCCGACACGGCCCGAATCGTTGCCCAGTCCATCGACGGTGTCACCACCGCGCGTATCCAACAACCGGCCGGGGACGATTGGTGACAACGACGCCGACCCGGGCACGAACCCGTTCACATCGAGGACGAGCTCAACATCTGACGAGGTGAACAAACACACAGCTCCTGCGTCGTCGAGCGTCACGAACGCAGCAGACGACGTCGCACCCCCGGGCAAGAAGTTCAAGTTCGAGGACGTCGGCTGCGGTGCATCGCATGGAAACGCCGTGACGAAGCCTCGCGACGACGGGCGCACTGCGGTGATGTTGACCAGTGCGGCTCCGGCGTCAGCCGGGACGCCGCCGCGTCCCCCGACCTGCAACGTCAAGACCTGGCCTGCCCGGCGTGTCCCGATCCCGTCGGACAACCCATCAGTGGCCCCATCGGCATCTCGACGGGTCTCCAACAAGCGAGCGGGCGCCAGCGCCGTCGCCGCAGGCCCTGGAACAGAGAATGGCACCACCGCCGGAGCGCTGAAGCTCCCCGACGCCCCAAACGCGAGACCACGCGTCCCGAACGAGCTGGCACCGATGGCCAGACCTGGGTGCCCACCATCTCGACCGACCGTCGTCGTAGACAGCTGCTCACCACCTGCGCTGATGTGCACGAGCCCACCACCGCTGTTCACACCCCAGAACGAGCCGTCCGGGCCGGCCTCGACCTCGAGCAAACGGAACCCGAGACGACGGGCGGGCGACACGATTTCCGCCCCGGATGCGTCGAGCACCATCGTTGCACCACCCACGCCCCACACGACCAACCAGTTCCCCGTCAGCGGGTCCGACGCTGCGACCGGGTCGATGATCTGGTTGTCGTTGAGCCGATCCTCATTCGTGAACGTCAGTGACGCAACCTGCTGCAACGTCGGTGAGAACAAGGTCGCGCGCCCTGAAGCGCCTGCCATGCGTTCGACCACGAGGACTGCTCCCGTGTCGGGGGTGACCGCCAGATCGTTGTCTTTGTTCCCTGGGTCGCCACCCAGGATGTCGACCGACGTACCACGTGACAGGTCGCCTCCGAGCGAGGCCACCACCGACCGGCTCTTGGACGGCTCCAGCCCTCCGCACGGCCCCACCTGTGAAGTCGTGGCGTAGACGTACGTGTACAGCAGCGTGTACCCGCCGGTTGCCGGGTTCGCCTCATGCTTCGGCCACATCGAGAAACACAGAGGATGCGTTCCGAGCGGCGCGTGCAGTTGCACGCGACTCCCCACGCGCGCGCCCGTGTCCGACACCAGATGCCCGCGTGTGACCAGCGTGCCCTGTCCGTCGTTCTCGTCGATCTGCTGCGCCCAGCTCACCAGCTACTGATCGGTCGCTGCGTTGTAGCTGACCGCTGCGTCGAATCGCACGAACCCGAGGTCCGTTGCCACCGGCGTGGGCCCGGAGAGCACCGTTCCGTCGGCGTCGAGGCGCACGATGTTGAGCGATGTTTGCGTGGCAAGCGCCGCCAGGTAGTCATCGCGTTCGGGGTTGTAGGCCACACCGAACCTCAGACCATTCGACGCGCCGACCTCGACGGATGCTCCAAGGTCGACAGCGGCTGCTGAATCTGGAGGCGCGGCCACCATGGTCGTCGCCATGAGCACAATGCCCACTACACACCGCAACATCGTTGCCATCATCGCTCTGCTCCCCTTGTCCGCAACGTGCTCTACGTCGCGCTCCGCACACCAGGGATGTGCTGGTAACAACCGAGCAGCAGAGAGACAATTGGGGTAACAGAGAAACAACACCGACGTGCCCAGGGGCACCGGAATGAAGGTGAGTAGTTCGGCTGGTTCAGTTGGCGCCGCGCTGGAGCACCGCACGGGCGGCACCAGCGGCATACAGGCTCCCGGTCACCAGGATCGCATCATCGCCATCGGCGTACTCGAGCGCACGCCGGCACGCTGACTCGACATCGTCGAAGGCCACCACGTGGTCACAACCCAGCGCTTCGGCTGCCCGCGCAATGTCGGCTGCAGCGACGGCGCGCGGCGTGGGTGCCGTTGCGACGAACACGATGTCGAACTCGTCGGCACGCAGCGCCGACATCATCTCCGTGGGGTCGCGGAGCATGCCGGTCACCAGGATGCGACGACCATCGGGATGAAAGTCGTCGAAGAAGACCGTGGCGCACGTGTCTGCACCAAACGGGTTGTGGGCGCCGTCGAGTATGACCAGCGGCTGACGACCCAGGATCTCGAAACGCGCGGGCACTGCAACCTCCGCGAACCCCTCCGTCACGACGTCCTCCGGCAGCGGGGCGGCGAAGAACGTCTCGACTGCCGCCAGCGCTAGCGCCGCGTTGTCACCCTGATGCGCTCCGTTCAGGGGAAGGAACACGTCGGTGTACACCGTGGTCGGTGTTCGCAGGTCGAGCAGCCGACCGTTGACCGCAAGCGCATTGCTGGTGACAGCGAAGTCGTCTCCCCGCACGAAGGACGACGCGCCGCCGGCGCCTTGGAAGATCTCGATGAGCTCGGGTCGGGTCTCACCGATGATCACCGCCGAGCCGGGCTTGACGATTCCCGACTTCTCCGTTGCCACGTCGACGAGCGACGGGCCGGCGAATTCGTTGTGATCCATCCCGATGTTGGTCACCACCGCAACCTGGGACTGCACGATGTTCGTGGCGTCCCACTTGCCGAGTAGCCCGACCTCGATCACCATCACGTCGACGGCGACATCGGCAAACCACCGGAATGCTGCAGCCGTGAGAATCTCGAAGTACCCCGGATCTTGGCCGACCAGTGGCGCCACCTCGGCAACGGCCTGGATCTGCTCGGCGAGTTCTTCTTCGCTGATGGATTCACCGTTGCGCTTGAAACGTTCTGTGACCGACACCAAGTGCGGACTCGTATATGTGCCAACGGTGAGGCCTTGTGCCGCGAGCAGCGACGAGATCATCTGAACGGTCGAACCCTTGCCGTTCGTGCCGGTGACGTGAATGACCGGAGCACTGAGATGCGGGTCGCCCAACGCAGCACAGATGGCGGAGATCGGCTCGGTCGACGGCGAGTCGATCCGACCGGTCTTCTGGTACGACATGTGCTCGTCGAGATACGCGAGCGCGGCCTGGAAATCCATGGTTGTCCTGTCGAAGAAAGTCAATCGATCGACGCATGCACCGATCGATGTGTTCAGGAAGCGGCTTTGCGCTGGCGCGGCGCCTTGCGCGGAACGAGCGTGGGGTTGACCTTCTCGGTGACCGTGTTCTCATCGATGACGACCTTGCCGATATCGGTGCGGCCGGGAAGGTCATACATGGTTTCGAGCAACACCTCTTCGAGAATCGCCCGCAGCCCGCGTGCACCAGTGGCCCGAAGCAACGCCTGATCGGCAATGGCGAACAGCCCGTCCTCGGTGAACTCGAGCTCGACGTCTTCGAAGCCGAAGATCTTCTCGTACTGCTTGATGAGGCTGTTCTTCGGTTCGGTGAGAATCGACACGAGCGCCTCCTTGTCGAGGCTTCGAACCGCCCCGACCATGGGTAGGCGGCCGATGAACTCAGGGATCATCCCGAACTTCACGAGATCCTCGGGGAGTACCTGCGCGAACAATTCGCCCGGATCGCGGTCGATGTGGCTACGCACGGTGTGATTGAAGCCCACGCCCTTTTGACCAATCCGGTTCTCGATGATGTCATCGAGTCCGGCAAACGCACCGCCCAAGATGAACAACACGTTCGTGGTGTCGATCTGGATGAACTCCTGATGCGGATGCTTGCGACCACCCTGAGGCGGCACTGAAGCCTGGGTACCTTCAAGGATTTTCAGCAGCGCCTGCTGCACGCCTTCACCAGAAACATCACGCGTGATCGACGGGTTCTCGCTCTTGCGGGCCACCTTGTCGATCTCGTCGATGTAGACGATGCCGCTCTCTGCTCGCTTGACATCGAAGTCCGCAGCTTGGATCAGCTTCAGCAAGATGTTCTCGACGTCTTCGCCGACGTAGCCGGCCTCGGTGAGTGCCGTGGCATCCGCAACAGCGAACGGCACGTTCAGCTGACGGGCGAGCGTTTGGGCCAGATGAGTCTTGCCGCAGCCGGTCGGGCCCAACAGCAAGATGTTCGACTTGGCCAACTCCACTTCGTCACGACGGCCGACCGTCGACTCGGTGTCGGCCATGTGCTGAATGCGCCGGTAGTGGTTGTACACCGCCACGGCGAGGATCTTCTTGGCGTCTTCTTGGCCGACCACATAGTCGTCGAGGAACGCGCGCACCTCGCGTGGGTTCGGCAACGTTTCGAAGCTGACCTCTGCGGTCTCGGTGAGTTCTTCTTCGATGATCTCGTTACAGAGATCGATGCACTCATCACAGATGTACACGCCAGGGCCCGCAATGAGCTTCTTGACCTGCTTCTGTGACTTGCCACAGAACGAGCACTTCAGAAGTTCGCCGGTGTCACCGAATTTCGCCACTGTCGATTCTCCTCGGGTTCCTGTGCCAGTCGTATTGCACGCGTGCTCGCCAGCCCCTCATCATGGCCGATCGCCGGTCACAGTGCGAGGACCACCGCAACTCTTCGTTGCGCCGGCCGATCAATTCACACGATCAGCGAATGGGACCGCCACGGTCCACTGCTTCACGAGAGTTGATCACCTGGTCGATGATGCCATATTCCAGCGCCTCTTGCGCTTCCATAACGAAGTCACGGTCGGTGTCGGCGTTGATCTTCTCGATCGGCTGACCCGTGTGCTCGGACAAGATGCCGTCCAGGATCTCGCGCATCCGCTGAATCTCGCTTGCGGCGAGTTCGAGATCGGTGACCTGCCCGTAGCCCACCTGACCCGAGGGCTGGTGCAGCAGCACACGTGCGTGTGGAAGCGCCAGGCGCTTGCCCTTCGTGCCAGCAGCGAGCAACACTGCGGCTGCCGACGCGGCCTGGCCGAGGCAGATGGTGGCGATGTCGTTCTTGATGAACTGCATCGTGTCGTAGATGGCAAACAGCGCCGTGATGTCGCCGCCGGGGCTGTTGATGTAGATGTTGATGTCCTTGTCGGGGTTCTCCGACTCGAGGAAGATCAACTGTGCCGAGATGAGGCTCGCGACGGTGTCGTCGACCGGTGTCTGCAAGAAGATGATGTTCTCCTTGAGCAACCGGCTGTAGAGGTCATAGGAGCGTTCACCGCGTGCGGTCTGCTCGACGACGTTGGGCACCATGTAGTTGCGGGCCCCGTAGAAATTCTGGGAATCGAGTTCCATCAGTCTTCAGCCTCCGTGCTGTCTTCGGTTGTGGGTGCGTCTTCGCTCGAAGTATCGGCCTCGGCGGCCTCATCTTCGTCGTGATCGTGGTCATGGTCGTGATCCTGGTCGCCAATGAGCAGGTCACGGTCGATCTCGGTGCCGTTGTCGTCGACGTAGCTTGCACCGTGCACGAGCACGTCAAACGCCTTGGCCTTCACGATCTGGGAATCGAGTTCGCCGACCGCGTCGTTTTGCTCGTAGGCCCGACGAATGTCCTTGGCCTTCTGGTTGTACTGCATGGCCATACGTGCGTACTCACGCTCGCGCTCGTCGTCGGTGACTTCGAGGTTTTCAGCAACGGCGACGGCGCGCAGCGCGAGGTCGACCTTGACCGCCATCTCCGACTGGTCTCGCATGCCTTCGACGAAGCTCTCGGGATCTTGCCCAGTCGCCTGCATCCACTGCTCGAAATCGATGCCCTGCGCCTGAAACTGCTGAATGGTGCCCTGCACACGCTGGTTCAGATCCGAGGTGACCATCGGCTCGGGCACCTCGATCTCGACCAGCGCTGCGAGCGCATCATTGAGCTTGGTGCCAGCCTGCTGGCGAGCGGCGTTCAGCTTGTTTTCCGCAAGTGACTCACGAAGCGACGTGGTCCACGCTTCGACGGTGTCGAACTCGCCCACGTTTTCATCAACCCACTCGTCGGTGAGTTCGGGAAGCTCTCGGGCCTGAACCTTCTGCACGGTGACCTTGAAGTCGGCTGATTCCTCGGTGCCCTTGGGCGTGGAGGCGAATTCCAGCACGTCCCCGGCGGATGCACCATCGAGATGCTCATCGAAGTCATCGGTGACCCAGCCCTGGCCGACTTCATAGGACCAGTCTTCGGTGTTGAGGCCCATGACGTCTTCGCCATCACGCTTGGCTTCGAGGTCGAGGACCACGAAGTCACCCGTGGCCGCAGGGCGATCGACGTCATCGAGCGATGCGTCACGCGCCAGCTCTTGTTCTTGCGCATCGGTGATGTCGGCGTCGCCCACTTCGACCGACGGCAGCTCCACCTGAAGGCTGTCGTAGCCGACCACGGTGATGACCGGACGGACCTGACAGACGGCTTCGAATTCGATCGGGCCGGTCTCTTCGCCGTCGGTGATCTCGATCTCAGGGGTGGCGATCAGATCGACATCGTTGTCGCGCACCGCTTGGGAGAGATACTCGGGAACGCCGTCGCGGAGCGCCTGCTCACGAGCCGGACCCATGCCCACTCGAGCCTCCAGCACCTTGCGGGGCACCTTGCCGGCGCGGAACCCGGGGAGGTTGACCTCCTTTGCCAGCAGCTTGAACGCTTTGTCGATGTCCTTGTCGAACTCCGCCTCTTCGACTTCGACGTACACCTTGACTTTGTTGTCCTCGAGGACTTCAACCGAGCTTTTCACGAAGGACCACGCTACCCGTGCCGATAGTCGACCCCTCAGACCAACCGCGCGCCACTCCGTCGAGCCGTGTCGGGCGTGATCGCCGACTCAGCTGCGCTGGGCGCGGCGCAACCGGTCGGCAAAGGGCTTGAGCGTCTGCTGTGCTCGCCGCACGTCGATTTCGGCACCGACCGACGTGCGGCTACGCGGTGGATACGCCATGAACAGCCCCTGAGCGCTCTTCGGCGCCGTCACCTTGAGCGAGGCCTTGCGGGAGTACCAAGGGTGCTTCCATTCGAGTTGGCTGGCGGGAACGCTCCACACCATTGCCCCATCGGCCACGAAACTCACCTCGTCGGCTGCGTTGAGCACCAACGCGCCTTCGGTGGTCGCGAACAAGCGGTCATGGCGCCATACGGAACAGCTCGAACGGATTGCTGATTCGGTCATGGAGGACACGAGACCACGCGGCGCTGAACGATCACCAAAGCCACAATGTCGGCGCCACAACCTCGATGCCACAAAGTCGGTGTTCGCGTGCTGTTTCGGGCAGACTGTGTGCGTGGAGTACTGGAAGCCGCACAAGCTCGCATCGCCGCACGACGGCCAAATTGCCCTCAAGATGAACGACAAGGTTCAGAGCACGGCGGAGATCCATGGGGTGCCTGTCGGCACCGAAGGCAAAGTCTTGTTGGCGAATGGCTTCAACTGGCTGCGCTACCGAGTGCTGTTCGAGAACGGCATGGAAGTCGGCGACTGTGATCACCGCAACATCGAAGCCATCGGCCGCACTGCGAAACGCATTGCGAAAGCCGAAGCCAAAGCCAACCGCTGAGGCACCCGTTCGTCGCCGCTGCGCTCGGTTGAGCTGGCGCTGCTAGGAGGCTCTCATGTCGAACGGGAGTGCCTCGTCGACGATTGGTGCGCTGCACCTGACGATGGCATCGTTCACGGCCAGACGCTGCAACGACTCCTGCGGCCACTGATCCGGCAACTCCGCCCCGTTCTGTCGACTACCGCTCGGCACCTCGACCGATCGGTCCCCTCGACCAGCCAGACGGCGCGCCAACCCACCGAGCGACGTTCGCACCTGCGGAACCGAGCCCGGGCGCACCACTCGAACATCACAGGTGTCGACCATTTCAGCAAGCCAACGATGCTTGTAGTAGTCGAAGTGGCCGTGCAGCGACACCTCGGTCTTGCCCGCTCGAATCGCTCGATCGATCGCCAGAAGAATCAGCAGGTTGCTCGGGCTGAACTCGGAGAATCGTTCGTCGTAGCAGGTCTCCATCAAAAAGCTCGACGAACCCAGACTCATCGAGATCAGGCCAGCAATCGGCTGACCGTCGAGCATCACCAGTTCGACGTGATGTGTGACCGCATCTGCGGTCGTGAAGAGCTCACGAAACATCTGCACACGTTGGTCGTGGCGACGGATCGCGGCTTCGGTCGAGCGCTTCCACGATCGATCTTCGAGCAGCAGGTAGGCCTCGAACAACTCCAGCAGTGCAGCGCTGGCAGATCCGCTCAGCACTTCGACCTCGCCTGCTGCATCGAGCCGGCGTCCAAGCCGCGACACGTTGGACCGCATTCGCTTACTGAGCGCTCCGAAGTACTCGTCGACGGAGTGGTGCACGATCGGAATGTGACTCACCGGCATCCCCGGCCCCTCTTGGCGCTGTGTCCACCAGGTCGAGGCCGACTCCCGTGCCGGGAACATCGCAGAGTGCGCCGACAGTTTCGGCAGGTGCACGGCTGACGCTGACCGCAACAGCTTTGGCACGTACGACATGACGGCTTCAGCAACAGTTGTCTCGTGGACCTGCGCAGCGATCACGTCGGGCAAGTCCACCTCTGAGCCAGCGAGGAACTCGATCTGGCGGAACGGCACTGCGGCCCGATTCCACGTTCGGCGAAGCGGCAACATGCCGATCACCTCAGCGTTCGCTGCCTTCACCACCAGCACGAACGCATCGATCGCGTCGCCGTCGAACTCCTCGCTGTGGGCAATGCTCGCATCGATGTACTCCGGCGTGAAGAACGGGCATTGGCGTCTGGACTCCAAGTTCAGCCGCAACATGTTGCGGCGCATGTCGTCACCGAAGTCGCCCCAGTCGATCTGTTCGACCGTCACGGCCGGTGCCGTCACAGGGGTTGCACGTTGTCGGGCGCGCCCGGCGTGACACGCAACTGCGGCGTGTGCTGCTTCGACCCACTGGGGAGTCGGCCGGCGCGGCGCGCCGCTGCGTACAGCGCCTGCTTGCTCACGGCCGCGATTCCTGACAGGTCGGTCCCAGGATTGCGATAGCCCAGCTTGGTCCGCAACACACGATTTGCCTGGTAGATCCTGGCCTTCTTGCGTTGCTGCGGTGTGTAGTGCTCGGTGGACAGCGACACGTTGAACGAGTCGCCATTCGCCACTCGGTGCGGCGAGTTCGGCGCCCATCCCGCCAGCATTCCCGGCTGCAGGTCGATCACCGTTGCACGTTCATCGAAACGCGGGTCGTAGTCGATGTACTCGTGGCTGACAGACGCGAAGATGTCTTCGAGATCGTGTGGTGAAATGAACTCGTCGTCGGGCGGGTAGATCCAGATCTGCTTGTCGCCACGGATATGGAACAACAGGTTCGCCGGCCCATCGACGTGGTAGTAGACCATTGCCTTCGGCGAGGAGATCAACAGCGTCAGCGTGGTGATCTCGGGCGCGAATCCGGGAACGCTGTCGGCGAGCTGGGCGTACATCGACTCGGCCAACTCGGTGTATGCCGGCGCGTGTTCGTGGATGCGCGTGACGTTCAGCCACAGCCGGCCACCTCGAACGGCATCGAGCAGCTCACGACCTGACAGGTGATCGTGCAGCGCCAGACGGTTCTCGCCCGGCTGCAACAGATCGGTCCCCATATGGAGGGCGTACACATTGTCGCGCTCGGTGCTGTCGAGGAGTTCCACGAGCGCTTCGTCGTCGAACAGCGGACTCTCGTGGAGGTTGTGCGACGAGATCGTCGGCCCCTGCTCCCAATTGCTGATTGCCTCACCGGGCACTTCCAGCTGCGGTCGGTATGTGGTGTTCATCGCTGCTCCCGCTCCGAGTCAGTGTTCAGAATTCGTTCACAACTGTACGAGCGAGTCCCGCTCACCTGGCGAGACGCAACGGTCAAGATCCCGTCAAGGCTCCACGGCGACCGCGGACACGATGGTCGCGGCTGTGCAGGTCATCGAAGTCGGAGCTCCTTGCGCAGGATCTTGCCCGCGGCACTCTTCGGAATCGCCTCGATCACTTCCAAGATCTTGATCTGCTTGTAGCTCACCAGATGCTCACCCACGAGCGCCTGGATCTCCTCGAGGGTCACGGTGTCGCCCTCGACCGGCGTGACGAACGCTTTGGGCAGTTCGCCCGCTTCATCGTCCGGGATTCCAATCACCGCCACATCGGCGACCTTCGGATGCGTGATGATCAACGCTTCGAGTTCAGCCGGCGCCACCTGGAAGCCCTTGAACTTGATCAGTTCCTTGAGGCGATCGACGATCGTCATGTGTCCGTGTTCGTCGATGATCGCAACGTCACCCGTGTGCAGCCAGCCGTCCGCATCCACGGTCTCGGCGGTGGCCTCGTCGTTGTTCAGATACCCCTTCATGACCTGCGGCCCGCGCACCCACAGCTCGCCACGCTCACCGATGCCGCGGTCCTCGCCGGTGTCCGGGTCCACGATTCGGCTCTCGGTGTTCGACACCGTCACGCCGCTGGTGCCGGGCCGATAGTCGCCCTCGACCGTGCAGTGGCTCACCGGGCTGAGCTCGGTCATTCCGAAGCCCTGCACCACTTCGCATCCGAGGCGGTCGCCCGCTTCGGCGGCGAGTTCTGCGCCGAGCGGCGCTGCGCCCGAGAAGATCTGGCGGACCGACGACATGTCGTACTGATCGACGATCGGATGCTTGGCGAGGCCGAGGATGATCGGAGGCACCGCGAAGAAGCGAGTGATCTTCAGGTCCTGCACGGCCTGCAGTGCTTCGACCATGTCGAAGCGAGGCATCGACACGGTGGTCACACCGTTTGCGATCAGGCCGTTCATCAGCACTTGCATGCCGTAGATGTGGAAGAAGGGAAGCGCCGCGAGTCCGACCTCGTCGTCGGTGTACAGGATCGAGTGCTGCACTTGCTCGATGTTCGCCACCAGGTTGTGGTGCGTGAGCATCACTCCCTTCGGAAGTCCCGTGGTGCCCGATGAGTAGGGCAGCACCACGGTGTGATTCATCAGGTCGACTGCGACCTGCTCGATGGGGTCACCAAAGACATCGGCCATCGCCGTGGTGCCTTCCGCAGCGTCGCCCATGACGATGATCTGGGTCACGTCGGTGCCTTCGATCGCCGCACGGGCGGTTTCGAGGAACATCGGCACGACGAAGATCATCGACGCCCCGGCGTCCTGCAGTTGATGACGGACCTCTTCGGCCCCATACGTGGGATTGATCGTGGTGACCGCTCCCCCAGCCACGGAAACTCCGTGGAAGACCACTGCGTACTCGGGAATGTTCGGCGCCATCAGCCCGACCACCACTCCCGGAGCAACGCCCTTCGATGCAAGGCCTCCAGCAAGTGAGTGAATTGCAGCACTCAGTTCGGAGAAGGTGTAGGAGCTGGTTCCGGCTGCATCACGGATGGCGACCCGGTCGGGCATTTCGGCCACCTTGCGCAACACGTGAGCAGTGATCGTGACCTCGGGGATCTCGACGTCTGGCAGCGGGCTCGAATGGACGATCGTCATAGGCGCAGAGAGTAGGCCAGCGATCAGGTCGCTCCGAAACGCACCGTCACCGAATCACGACTCGGGGGCACCGTCACACGACGGCCCACGGCAAGTCACACGATTCGCCCGTGACCACCACTTCTCGCACGACCGTGTTGCGATGCGCTCCCGCCGCCCACGACGGGAAAACTGCGGAGTACAAACCGCTTCCACCCGCCACGAACAACACGATGTCGGCGGGCTTGCGGACAGCGTGGATGCGTTGGTCGTTGTTTCCCGCACCGATGAATCCGGTGTTGATCGACCGAAGCTCACCGCGGGTATTGCTCGCCAGACGTTGCAGCTCTGCCTGTACATCCGCACGCGACATACCCGCGTCAGCGAGCACCTGCGCATGTTCGGGGTTCAGCGCGACGGCCACGGCGCCAGCGCCGAAGTTGGCGTTGTTCGAACCCGTGTTGGCAATCGACGCGGCGAGGGCGCGCAACAGTCGAGCTGGCGAATCCGAGTCGTCGGCATCGTTCGTGAACACCACCGAATGCGGAGCTTCCGCACCGAGGATCGTCACCACCGACTCGTCGGTCGCATAGCCCTGCGATGCTGCGAGCGATTCCCACGGCGACGCTGCTTCGTTCTCGGCAAGGCAGAACCCGAACTTGCCGGGATGACCGAGCAGTGCCATGTCGGAGACGCCGGGGCGGGCATCGCCGATGTTCATCATGCACAGCCGAACCGCTCGCCCGATCGACGCGTTCGCTCGATGGCCGGGGCCGAGCGCACCGAACCCGCCCGCGATGTCGCAGTGTCCAACGACCGGTCCGTTCACGATCATCAAGGGCGCTGTGCTGTGCGTGGTGGCCTGCATCTCGCCGAGGTCGAACTCGGGTTGCAGGATCGCTCGAACCGCCGCCAGCACGACCGGCATGTGATCGTTCACGCAACCGGCCATCACGGCGTTGACCGCCACCTTCTCGACGGTCGCCGCTCCCCCGCCCGGCCCCATCGAGCCGAGGTCGAGGTCGGCGTCGAGGCCCGAAGCCAGAACGAACCGAGCAACGCGCTCGGGTGTTGGAATCACGACGGGCAGCCCGTCGGTGCACCCCGATTCGTGGAGGAACTCGAGCGCGGCTTGCTCGTCAGCAGCTTCGAACATCACGCCGGTGTGTTGTCCGGCGAGTCGGCGCCGCGCAGCACCGCCACGACCCGAGCAGCGATCTCGTCGGCGACGCGACCCATCGAATCGTGACCTGTTCCGGCAACGGGGTGAGGCAGTCGGAGCCTCGGCACGTCGGGCATTCCAGCCGACGCTGCGACCGAGTCACCCTGCAACCAGAACTGCTCGGTCACCAGAGCAACCGCCGGGACTCCACGTCGAGCTGCTTCGATTCCGTCACGCACGGTGCCGGAGGTGCAGCTGCCTCAATGGCCATAGGCGCCGACGACGGCGGAGCAGGAATCGGCAATGGTGGACAGGTGCGCTTCGGAGGCGAGCGCACTCGCGTTGCCCTTGTTGAGGTGCAGGAAATTCACACCCGGGAGCTGACGGCTGAGCGATTTCTCCACGTGCTCGAGAAAGGAAACCGAGTCCGGGAACCCATTGGCGAACAACGCGACCGTGTCGCCCTCACCCAGCTCGCAGACGAGGTCGTACGGCTCGATTGCCCGGCTCGGTACACCACGGGGATCAAGGAACTCCATGTACGAAGTGTCGCACGGTGACGGGTCTCGGAGCGACACGTCAGCCTTGGCAGCGGCATCCAATCCACGAACATGGTGGGCACGGAACTCGCAGCGCCGACGTGCGCCGTCGGCCACCGTGGAGCGGCCTCACTACGCTCGCGCCGTGACCTCACCTGATCTCGCCACTGCCACGACCGTCCAGCTGATGATGGCGCTCGAACGTCGGGAGGCGTCGAGCGTGGAACTTCTCGACGCCATGCTCGCCAACATCGAGCGCATGAACCCAGCGGTGAACGCCGTCGTGGCGATGGACATGGAGCGCGCCCGCGCCGAAGCGACCGCAGCCGACAACTCGCGCGCCGCACGCAAGAAGTGCGGCCCGTTACACGGACTCCCGATGACCATCAAGGATTGCTACGAGACACTCGACCTGGTCACCACGGCGGGTGCACCGGAGTTGGCCGAGCACGTGCCGACTCGCGATGCCGACGTCGTTCGCCTGCTCCGGCGTGCGGGAGCAATCGTGTGGGCCAAGACCAACGTGCCGTACTACGCAGGTGACCACCAGACCTACAACGATGTCTATGGCGTTACGAACAACCCGTGGGATCTCGCCCGCACTTCCGGTGGTTCGTCGGGCGGGGCTGCGGCTGCGGTGGCGTGCGGCTTCACGACCGCCGAGATCGGGAGCGACATCGGTAACTCGATTCGCCAACCCGCAAGCCTCAACGGCGTGTTCGGGTTGAAGACCACGCACGGCCTGGTGTCGGGTCGAGGCCACATACCTGGACCGAGCGGCTCACTCACCTCATCCGACCTCGGCGTATTCGGCCCGCTCGGTCGATCCTGTGGCGACCTGCGCCTGCTGCTCGACGTGCTCACCAACTCGTCGACCGCATTCGGCGGCGCTCCCGGCGCCGTCCTGCCGCGCTTCGAGCAGCAGCCGGACATCGTCGATCTTCGCATCGGGGTGTGGTCCGACGACGCGCTCGCTCCCGTCGACGGTTCCGTGAAGCAGTTGGTCGAAGCCGCTGCCGCCACCCTCGAAAGCGCAGGAGCCAAGGTCGACTCCGAGATTCGTCCAGCGGTACCCACCGAGGACCTGCACCGCACGTACATGCAGCTGCTGAACGCTGCGATGTCGCCGGGAACACCGAACGATATGTGGGATGCGCTGGTCGACAAGGCGAGCGGGTCTCACGATCTCAGCGACGACGCGGCAGCCGATGACGCCGTGATGTTCGCTCGCGACACCACCATGGCGCACCGCACATGGCTCTCGGCGAACGAGCGTCGGGCGCACGCCATCGCGGCGTGGAACGACGTGTTCGACGAAGTGGACGTGATGCTCGCTCCGATTCAGCCGGTGGCTGCGTTCGAGCACGACAACGGGCGGCCATACGGAAAGCGCACATTCCAGGTGAATGGTGCCGATGCCCCGTACCGCAGCATCTTGTTCTGGGCTGGGCTGGCCACGATGCCGCACTTGCCGTCGGTGGCGATTCCGATCGGACGCACCGCCGATGGCCTGCCGGTCGGCATGCAACTGATCGGCCCGAAGTGGTCCGATCACATGCTCATCAGCATGGCCGAGGAGATCTCATCGGTACTCGGTCAGCACTTCACCCCGCCGCCGATGGTGACCGCCTGACGCCTGATCGGGTTTCTGCGTGCGCTGGCGCGCTTCGCCGGTGCGGCATCGCACGGAGCGGTTCAGCGCAGGTTCCACCAACTCGAAGTCGAGATCGAGATCGAGAGAGCAATCGCAGTCGCTCAGCTCGCCGCGCTGAAGCCGATCTTGAGTTCCTGCAGTGCGCGCAGGAAGTAGTTGGGCGCGATCGTCAGATCGGTTTCCGGCAGGAACCACATGTCGTCGATTCGGTTCACCAGGGCCGTGAAACCGTGGAGCAACTCGCGTCGGGCGAGCGGCGCGCCCAGGCAGAAGTGCGTGCCGAAACCGAACGTCACGTGCTTCTTCGCATCGTCGCGGTCGAGGTCGAACGCCGATGGCGCATCGAACGTTCGCTCATCGCGATTGGCGGCCGCGTAGCCGATCAATACCGTCGAGCCCGCTGGGATCGTCACACCGTGCATGTCGATGTCGACCACTGCGGTCCGCGACAAGCGCTGCACCGGGGACTCCAAGCGCAACACCTCTTCGACCAGCACCGGCAGGTATCGGTCCGGATCGCTTTTGAGCCGGTCCCACTGGTCGGGGTGCTCGATCAAGAGTCGAACGCCTCCGGAGAGGGCGTTCGTCGAGGTCTCCGAGCCACCGACGAAGGTGTCCGCCATCATCTCGGCGTGCAGTTCTTCATCGGTGAGGCAGCGGCCCCACTCCGGGACTTCGGTGTTCACGATGTCGGACAGCAACGTCTCGTCGGGCTGAGCGCGTAACCGTTCGAAGATCGGTTGGAAGTAGTGCTGCGCTTCGATCTCCATTTCCGTCGACCACACCACTTCATCTGGGGTCTGCATCAATCCGAGACGCTGCACCCACGCGTCGGTCCACGCTTTGATGCGCCAGATGTCTGCTGGGTCGGCGCCCATCTGCACGCCAATGATGATGAGCGGCAGCGGCACGGCGAACTGACTGACCCAATCACAGACCCCATCGTCGATGAAGTCGTCGATGAGTTCGTCGGCGAGTCGACTGATCTCGGGTTCGAGGGCAGCAATACGTTTCGGGCGAAACGCGTGGTTGAAGAGCGATCGCATTTCTCGGTGCTCCGGGTCATCACGGCCGGCGAGCGTGGGTGCCGGGACCCAGCCCTTTTCCTCATAGAGCGACAAGATCTTGGGCGACATGGTCCGAGCGCGCTTGTTCGCGGCCCGCGAGTTCGCAAATCGTTCGGTGTCAGTGAGCACGGCGCGGACATCGTCGTGACGGGTGATGACGTATCCCTGCAGTCGTTCGTCGAACCACACGGGCGACTCGTCGCGCAACGTCGCGTACGCGCCATAGGGGCAGTCATTGATCGCCGGGTCGAAGAAGTTGACCGCATCGAGCGCGATGGGCTCCTCGGTCGTGGGCTGCTCGGCATTCGACATCATGGCCTCAGTTCGTCGTCGGTACCTCGAAGGGTAGAGAGCACCGTCCACTCGAACGAGACTCGGAGCGACGAGTGAACACTGCGCGCCGAGCGGTCATCGATTGAGGATCTTGATCGACGCGATGATCGCGTCGATGAGAATCCGGTCCACCTCGGGTCGCTCGTCGAACACGGTGAACACGAGCACTCCTCCCGGGACTGCTCCGATGAAGTCCCGGCGGATACCGACATCATCATCTGCGCCGAGCTCGGCAAAGTCGACGCCGTCGATCTGCGTGGCGGTTGCAGGCTTCAGGTAGCCCGCCTCTTCAACGACCTGGGCAACCACGCTGTCCACTGATTCGTCGCCCGCAACGAAACCCATGCGAGCGCCGACAAGGGCATCTGGCGACGTGAACGTCGGGTTCCCCTCGATCCAGTTCGCCGGGATCTCGTAGGTGCTGAGAACGACACCTGCATTGCTGGTCGAGGTGACGACCGTCGTGTGCGTCAGCCGCGGGATCGCATCGAGGTCGAACGCAATCGAGTCGGCAATCGCCACGGCGTCACCGAACGTCGCTGGATCGCCGAGCGGCCCCCCGGCGAGCACCACGAGGATCTCATCGGCCACTCGGAACACATCGAGGCGGGCGGGCCCCTCGATGTCATCGACCTGGATCCGCTGCGACTCGAACCCGCCGATGGTGGCGCTCGTGATCGTTCCGGGTGTCGGCAGCGACTCGTTCAGTTGCTGTACCGCAAGGTCCAGGTCGGGTTGCGAGAGTGGTTGTGGGGACCGCGCCACCGCAACCGCCACGGCATCGTCGGGAGTGAAGATCTCCACCAGGAAGTCGAGGCCGTCAGCCTCGAGCGGGCGCTCGATACCGAGCCCTTCATCGGAGAAAGAACTCCATCCGCTCGACTCGTTGACCCGGGAACTGCTCGGCACGTCGAGGGTCAGTGCACCATCCAAGAACTCGGTGGTCACTGCTTCGACCTCGACCGCCTCGACATCGAAGTCCACTGCGACGTCGAACGGCACCTCGATGTCCTGATCAGGCACGCTGACCGTGCCGGTGGCCGTGATCGTGTGTTGGCCGGTGTCGGTGACGACAATGCCGCCGCTGGTCAAACGGTGCCCAATCGTGCCGTCGACCACGTCATCAGGACCGTACAACTCGCTTGCGCTGACATCGCTGGTGACCGTGGGCGACCGGTACGTCAACTCGCCATCGACGATCGCGGACTCATCGCCTGAGATGTCGAGCCCCGTCACTCGCACGAATGCGTCGAACAGTTCGAACTGCGTGAGCTCGCCCGGCACGCCTGAATCGTCCACGATGACCAACTCAGCGCTGATGCCCGTGGCTGCATCGGTTGCTACGTCACCCGCTTCAGCGTCGTTGGCTACTCCCGAATCGCTCTCCGGACGAGGTGTGCCACCTGCCGACGACACGACGTTCGAACTCGAGTCGGTGATCGAACCGCTGGCATCGCACGAGGCAGCCGCCTCGCCCGTTGCCGCAACCGGAGGACCGACGCCGAGGCCGTTCACCGAACAACCGACCTGACCAGCCTCTTGCGGATTCGTGACCGCAAACGACAGGTCGAAGTCTCCCGAGATCTCGACGACCTGTGACCAGGGCGTGTCGACCGTTTCGGTCACCAACGCTCCGTCGAGCTCGTAGGTGATCTCCACCGGATCACCTTGAGAAGACGTGGCCGTCAACGTGACGGACTGGCCAGAGGAGCCGCCGCACGCTGCGGCAAGCGACATGACGACAAGCGGTGCGACGACACGGCGCCGTGGAGAACTCATGACCAGATATTGGCCGCGGCTCGTCAACCGCGCATCATTGCCGGCCCTCAGGCTTCTTTGTCGACGTGACCGACGTGCGGAGTCACCCGGACCGCATCGTTCCCACCGCTCTCCAAACGCAACGGCTCGGTCGGGTGGCTCACGACGGCGTCGGCGCTCACGTGAACTCGAAGCGGCCCTGTCCGCTCACCTCTGCTGTCGCCGTGGTCCTGGATCATGTCCATCCCGACGTCGAACGCTGCAGTTGTTTGACCGCCGTCATCGAGAGCAGCCGTTGTGTCGATTCTAAAGACCTGGCCACCCTCGAGCGGTCTGACGCCGGTGATCTCGGCGCCGCCGGATACCTGAGGTGCCGCAGCGGGAGCAGACCCTTCGACGTGCTTGCGAGCGCCAAACATCACCGACGCAGGCGGTAGCAGCTTGATCTCTCGCCCGGTGAGGCGTTCCATCAACTCGATCAACACCGAAAAGCGCGGCTCGGCTGCAAGCTGTGTAGCACTCGGCATTTCGATCGCTGCCGTGGCGACATCGGCGACGTCGGGTGCCGAGCGATTCGATCGGGCGGTTGCCGGCATGGGCGTTGGACGTTGCTGCGTGAACGAGTCGGACGTCGATCGACCCGTGTCCGCGAACGATGCCGACAGATTGGTGCCACCGGTTACAGACCGGACCGGTTGGGTCGGGAAAAGCGACCGCATGTTTGCAGTGTTGGACGCCTGATCGATACGCATGTCGCGGACTGTCCGGAGTCGAGACGCGCGCGCCAGGAGGTGGTGAGAAAAGTTTCCGACGGGTGGCGTCAGCAGCGTGTCTGGTTCGTCGGTCGTGTTCCTGGTTCGACTGTCCGGATGCCGACACAAAGTGCTCGCAGGTTCGCCTGAAACACTCGGATCATCGTCTCATGCAAGCGTTACGGCACAGCGCACGGTGCCTGCGCGATCGTGTACGACTTCGACGCTGCATGCGGTGCCTTCGGGCGCATGAACAATCCACTCTGCGACCGTTCGGTCGGCGGTTCCGTCGGAGCCTGCGGCAAACGAACGAACGGCATTCTGCTGCAGTACCCGGCCACCGAGCTGACCCAGGTCGATCCGTTCGGTCCCGGTGACCAGCGATGCCGCAGCGGGAAGTTCGATTCGGGCCACCATGGGCTGCACGTACCCGTTCTCCAGCGCACGGCTGGTGACCGCCGTTGTCATCCATCCCGCGTTTTCCACGACGACGCGAACTCTCCAGGTGTCGCCACCGAGCTGCTCGACGAAGGTGTCGCGATGGCGCAGCAGCGGCGAGGCGAGCGCCATTCGCACCGCAAGAGTCGAGTGCGGTGAAATCTCCGCTTCGAGGAGGTGCGGGGGCGGGTTGCGAAACACCAATTCGCTGTGCCAGCCGCCCAGTTCAACCGGTCCGAGCTGTGGATGTTCGAACCCATACCAGTCCACGTAGCCGCCGGGGACGTTGTCGTCGACCCACGCCAACAGCTGCAGTTCCTCGTCGAGCGGGTGCGTCCGGTACCACTCGAGCGGATGCGCGTCGTCCAGTCCCGCTGCGCTCAACGCGTTCCAGAACTCGGTCGTCCAGCCGTAGACGCCGATGTGGTCGTACACCCAGTCGGTCTCCACGCCGTGAATGACGCTCTTCGGGTGATATCGGAAGTCGTGGAATCCGGAGATGGCGGGGTAACCCGTCAGCTTCGTCGCAATCTCTCCGAGTGCCTCGAACGTCCAGAGGTCATCGGCCGCAAACGACTCGTCGGGCTGATCGCTGTACGCCCGGATGTGGACCCCCGAGAACGTGTGATAGGCGAAGTAGGCACAGATGTTCTTCCGGTCGGTGACCGCTCGCAGCAGTGCGCCCACCTCGGGCTCGCTACCCGGGTACTCCCCTGCGTCCCACGGGCCATCAACCTTGCGTTCCCACTTGTACGGAAACTGACGATTGGGGTCGATCCCGGCCTGGAATGGCGCGGTGGGCACCTGAACGCCGTCGTAGTCGTGGATCGTTCCTTCACCCAGCAGGCGGTAGTACGGCCCACCGTCATCCTCGTCGGGCTCACGAGCGATCATCAGTCGAGGATCGTTGCCATACGGCTTCCACGTGCCGTTCGGATCCACCACCCGCATCTGCAGAATGCGGCCGTCCTTGTCGAGATCCTCGCTGACCAGGCCCCCGAGCTGTTCGGTACGCGGCCAGGGGTGCACACTGCCGCGAACGAAGGACGGCACCTCGGCCCCCGCCAGTTCTGCGCCATCCGGGTTGACGCGCGGGACGAGATAGAACGTTCGGCTATCCAGCGCACGCGTGACTTGCGCGTCGTTGCCGAACGAGCTGGTGAGGTGGTCGACGAGGTGCACGATCGCCATCGACGCGGTGACCTCCGTTGCGTGGATGTTGCCGTCGATCCACACCGCTGGCTTCTCGCTTGCTCGACCAATGGCGTGATTCGTGACGGTGAGCAGCCAGATCTCTCGACCTTCGTAGGAGGTGCCGATCGAGGTCAGCTGCACCAGGTCGGAGAAGTCGGCGGCGAAACCCTCCAGCCAACTCGTCAGCTCCGCATAGTTGGGGTACCGGTCGTAGGTGATGGTCGCCATGGGCGCACACTACGACTGCTGTCGCCGGTGCGCTGGCGTGTGCTCCGGTGTCAGGCGTCGCGCTCGAACACGAGCACGAACTCGACGATCCCGTCGTCTTCGAGGCTGACCGCAGGATTCGACGGGTTGTCGATGCCGTAGTCCGTGAACGTGATCGGGATGTTGCCGAGCACGCCGATGCTGTCCGCAGTTGCCTGAGCGGTGATCTCGACGGAAACCGGCAGCGTGACGCCCTTCAGAGTGAGTTCGCCGACCGCCGTCGCGGTGACCTGGTCGCCCTCTGGTGGAATCTCGCCGAAGTCGATTGGCTCGGTGGTGCGGAACTCGGCAGTCGGGAAGTTCTCGACGTCCATGATCGTGGTGCGAAAGGCGTTGTCACGGCGGCTGTCATCGCTCTCGATGTTCTCGACCTGCACGATTGCCTCGATGGACGCTGTGGATCCGTCGATGCTCAACGCTCCGTCGATCTCGTTGCTGCGACCCACGGCGGTGACGTTCACCCCACCCAAGATCTCGTCGACTCGGTAGCCGAACTCGGATGCCGTTGTCGGGGTCCACCCGCCGTCGAAACCAGCGGGCGCAGCGGCATCATCAGCAGCAGGTTCGGTGGTCACCGCAGCATCGGGCTCGTCGGCGGCGTCGTCGGCATCCGCCTCGTTCTGGCCAGCATCATCATCTTCGTTGTTTCCGGCAATGGCATCGGACAGGTCACTGGTGTCGAGCGCATCGGGTGAGTCGTTGATGACGTTCGCGTAGAAGAAGATCGCCCCGTACCCGAGCGCCACGAGCGCAATGACCCCAACGACACCGCGCTTGAGCCAGGTGGATGCCGAGGTCTTCGGCTTGGGCGTGCTTGATTCGGAATGCTCGTTCATGCTCATCAGTTCGTTCGTCGCTCCGAATTGGTTCTCGAATTTCTCAGAAACTTCGAGAGTACTCCGCTGTGACGACCGGGCGAGGGCGCCTCAGACGCCGTAGAGGCCAGCAATGTCGGGGAGACGCTGCGCCGAGTTGGGGTTTGGGCATGGGTTCTGCGGCACGCCACCGGGGGTGAGCGCAGCGGTGCAGGCGCGTCCATCGAGATGCGCGATCCAGCGCGAGATGTAGTCAGCGAGCCCGTAGCCACCGCGCGTTGTCAGGTGGACGCCATCGGGACTCATCCAACCGTTGGAACGGGCGTTGTAGTTGCGCCAGTCAGCGATCACGAGGTCGGAGTGACGAGGTGCCGACGCCCACAGGTCCCGTGTGTTTTCGGCGTAGACCTCGATGGCCGTCGCGCTCGACTTCGGTTGGCGTCCCTCGCTGAACGTGAGCCACACGACTTGGCGGGCGCCTTTGGATCGAGCGGCCTGCATGATCGTGTCGACAAACGTGCCGAATGGATCATGCCAATCGTTGTAGCCCGCCATCACGACCACCACGTCAACAACACCCGAGGTGCTGAGGATTGCCTCCTCGACGGTGTTCGGCGTGCGGAAATCGGAGTCGCTGAAGCACGAAGGCCACACGAGACGTCGACAGCCTTGAGCGTCGAGGACCGGATCGAATCCAACGAACAGGTCCTGTGTCGGTCGAACATTGCGCACGACTGCGAGCGTCGAGTCTCCGACCATCAGCACCCGGCGCGGCACCGGGGTGTTGGATGGAACGGGGAACGGAGCGGACAGCGGCGACCCGGTGAAGTACCCGTTGACGTCGACGATCAGATCGGTGGTGAGCGAGGCGTAGTAGGCCACGCCACGAGTGGACACGGGTGTGATCGCTGCGTTCGGAATGGTCTGGTTGCGCCGTGACGCGTTCAGTGCGGAGACTTCCGGACGCCACCGTCCAGCTGCGCTTGCTGCTACGAAGCCTGAGCTATCGGTTCGCGCCATCGTGACATTCGTGACGAGTGCAGCCGCATTGCGGTACGGCTGCGCGACCTCGATCTCTCCGTTTGCCCACAGCCGTCGTTCCTCGAGTCGCGTGTCGAGCAGCCGTGAGGGATTGGTCGCAACGAAAAGGCCATCGGCCGATGCGTGACCGGATGGCCCGGTGAAGTACCCCGTGAGATCGATCGCGAGTCGGCCACCGGCGGTGTTGAGGATGGTCAACCCGTTACTCGACACAGGCAAAATCACCGCAGCAGCAACCGGTGAGCCACTGCCGTCGACGTTGAGGAAGGAGGTGTCCGCAGCGTTGCTTCCCGCTGCGAAGCCACTGAGATAACCCGCGCGCTCTGCTCTGATACTGGTGACGTTCACCGCCACCGCAGTGGCATCGGCGGGAACCGATCGCGGCATCGCAATCGTGGCCGACGAACCTGGCGCCATTCGTCCAATGGGCGCACCGGCAACTCGACCGTCGAGAATCCTGCTTGGGGTGAGCGATACGAATCGTCCACTGGTTGCGCTCGCTGCTGCAGAGAACACACCGGTGACGTCGACGATCACGTGGGCATCGGCGCTCACGAAGACATCGACCGAGCCGTTCGATCCGACACCGACGATGGTCGAATTCGCCGCACTGCGGAGCGCTGGGAAGTTCACGGTCGACGCAACGGGCCGGCTGGTGCCACTGGGGTACACCGTGGCGTACCCCCGGGTGGCTGCTCGGGTCACGGTGATGGTCACGGCAGCAGCGGTGATCTGCTGCGGGACGGTTGCGCTCGTGCCGATGTCGACGCGAATCGTGCGGCTATCGATCCGTCGACATCCGCAGTCCGCTTCACGGGTATCCGCAAGCCGATGGGGACCGACCGGCTCAAACGCCGCTGTCACCGTGTTCGGCGCAGCGTCCGCAACGGCACCATCGCTGCCCTGAACGTAGGCACCGAACACGGCGGTGAGAACACCAACGAACAGCGCGAACGTTCGCATGATCGACGGACGCGCCAAGGCCATATCGGTTCATCGGCGAGGTCCGCGCCGAGCTTGAGAACTCCTTGAGACGATCGCTTGCAAAATGTCAGTTGCCGCGTCATTATTCGAGAGCTGGCCGAGCGGCGGCCTGGCCAAGGACGGAGCTGAAATGTCGAGGAATTCACTCATCAGCCGGGCGCGAACGCACATCGTTGCGGCGCTCGCAATGTCGCTTGCCGCCGCCGTTTGCCTGATCGTCGAATTTCCATCTTCCTCGCAAGCGCAGACCAACGACGCTGACGTGGTGACCGTGGAACCCGCACGACTCCTCGACACCCGACCCAACGGCAACACCACCGACACCCAATCCCAACGCACCGGCAAACTCAACGCCCGCGACATCCAAACCATCCAAATCACCGGCCGCGCAAACATCCCCAACAACGCCACCGGCGTCGAACTCAACCTCACCGCCATCGCCGCAGAAACACGCGGATTCGCCACCCTCTACCCCTGCACACCCGACGTCCCCAACGCCTCATCACTCAACTACACACCCGGCATCAACATCGCCAACGCAACCACCGCCGCCCTCAACCCCGCCGGCCAAATCTGCATCTACACATCCGCCAACGCCCACTTCGCACTCGACATCGTCGCCTACATCCCCGCCCCAGCGACCACGAGCACGAGCACGAGCACGAGCACGAGCACGACAACGGAGCCGCCGCTGAGCAGCACCACCATCTTGACCACGACGTCCGTGACGCCGTCGACGACCGGCTCGACGTCTTCGAGCACGACCAGCAGCACCACGCCAACGAGCACGACGTCGACGATTCCGGTCTCTCCGTCGACGTCGACGGCACCGTCCACCACCGTGGCACCATCGACGTCGCCCACGTCAGGAGATCATGAGCTCCGGACCATCAGCAGCCTCAGCGGAGCAACCGCCATCGTGCGTTGGGATGCTTGCCGAACCGCAATCCGCTATCAGGTGCGGATCGGCCAAGCATCCTCTGACCAGATCCAGTATCTGAACGACGCAATCGCGGCCATCGAACAGGCAACAGGTTTCGACTTCCAATTCGTCGGGACCACGAACTCGCCCGACTGGACCGCACACCAATCTGACCCGAACGTCGACGCGGTCTTGCTGTTCAATACAGAAGCGGAGGATCCGGACCTGGACGGCTCGGTCATCGGCAGGGGCGGCTCGAGTTTCTTCGCTTTCGAAAACACGCCCGGCGATCTGTACGCCGTGCGCAACAACGGGTTCATCCGAGTCCAGGTCGACCACGAACCGTCACCTGGATCTCTGGCGACGTACGAGGACGAGTGGAGGAATCTCCTGCTTCATGAGCTCGGCCACATGATGGGGCTGCGCCACGTGGTCGATCAGATCGAAGTGATGTTCCCGTTCAACCTCGGCGTGCACCCGTTACAGAACGGCGATCTCGAAGGCTTGTGGAAGGTCGGGACCGCCCAACCCTGCCCGCCGCCTGGAGCTCCCAACGTCGCGGCACCGCAGCTGACGTGGGATGTTCAGAGCTGATTCGCGGACGGCTCCGGGGTCTGTCAGTCGGCGATCCAGCTGCCGTGAAACCCGGCGGGGACACGGCGTGGAAGGTGCACCTCGGCCAATGGCGCTGCCGCTACATCGGATGCGTCGAGAATGCTGAGGTGTGACGTGTCGGTGTTCTCGTCGTGCACGAAGGTCATGAGGTAGCCATCGTCTTCACTGGAACCGCTCGCTGCCGGCACGAAGCGAGCCTCACCCGGAATCTGCCCGTTCGGGTAGCGATGTGAGGTTCGGGCGGCCCCGTTGTCGAGGTCGTACTTGAAAATCTCGCCAGCGTCTCCGTCGGGCGTCGTGGACATCGAGTAGCCGTATCGGCTGGCCAACCCGACATGTGCGTCAGGGAGCTGCGGGAACTCGGATGGGCGGTCATCGAGTTGACTCTCGCGCACTGCTCCGGTCGATCGGTTCAGTCGCCACTCCCACATCATCGGCATGTCCTCGGCCTTGGTGCTGTCGGGGTCTCCAATGTCAGCGCTGTCACGCCACAGCTCGTTGATTCGACAACCGCGGACGACCGTTTCATCGCCTTCATCGTGGGCATTGAGCGAGTGGAACATGTAGCACGGGTCGACCTCGAACCACTGCACGTCAGCGTCGCCTCCCTCACGAGGCATCACACCCATACGAGCCGGGTAGTCGTCGCTCCAGCGGATGGGCATGCCACCGGCCATCGCGAGGTCCATGTCGAAGATGGCGGGTAGGTCGAAGAACACGGCATGATGCCGAGACACGGTGAAGTCGTGCATCATCGTCGGCCCGCCGACCGTGATCTCCGTCGACTGCAGGAGTTCGCCGGAAGCACTCACCCGGTGATAGGTGAGGTACGGCGGCAATGAGCTGTATCCGAAGAACAACATCTCGCCGGTCTCGGCACAGATCTTGGGGTGTGCTGTCATCGCCGTGGCCAACTTGGAGTCGAACGTGTGCTTGCCGACCGTCTCCAGGTTGCGGTCGAGTTCGTACGGGAACGAGCCTTCCTCGAGCGCGAGGATCTTTCCGGCGTGACCGATGACGTGGGTGTTGGCGACACCGACCTCGAAGTTGAACTGGAAGGTCTCGGGGTCGAGGTACAGATCCATCCGGTCGACCCCCGGATTCGCAAACATCGGCGTACGCACATACCGATTGCGGTACCAGTTGGCTTTGCCATCGGCCAGTTCGATGCCGTGGATCATGCCGTCGCCGAGGAACCAGTGTTCGGACTGCCCGGTCTGCGGGTTGGCGCCGTTGCGAAAGTACCGACCCGAGAGATCGGCGGGAATCGAGCCCCGCACCTCGAGCTCGGTCAACGTGACCTCATCGGTCACCGGCGCTCGGTTCTCGCGGAGGTGCCATGGCAGTTCCTCACTCGCACTGGGTGAGTCGATCGTGGTCATGGTGCACTCCTGCGTGTGTCGGGTGTCACCACGATAACCCCGCTCACCGCAGCGGTTCGCACTGAAAGAACGCGGAGGCGACTCCACATCCGGCGAACGAATCAATGCGTGGAAGAATCCTTCGATGCAGCGGTTCGCACTGGCAGCTGAGTCGGTCGTCGCCGCGTACTGCGGGAGCTCAGCGTGAACCGCCAGGCGGTTGTGCTCGTCCTCATGGCGGCCACCATTGCGGCGTTCTTCGCCCTCGGTGGGTACGGGTGGGCAACGAGCGACGGCAATGTCGAACGACTGCTCACCGAGACCGGCGTGGTCGGTCCGTTGCTGTTCGTCGTGATCATGTGGATCGCACAGCCATTCGGCGTCCCAGGATTCGTGTTCATGGCACCTGCGGGAATCGTCTGGCCGAATCCATTGGCGATTGCGCTGGCATGGATCGGCAACATGGGTGCCAGCTACCTTGCCTTCTCCTTCGCTCGCTGGACAGCACGAGACTGGGTGACGGTTCGGATTCCCCCACGAATGCAGCGCTACGACCATCGACTCGAAACCGGTGGGGTGTGGCCGGTTGTTCTGCTTCGTCTCGTGTTCGGTCAACTCCCACCTGCGGACTGGCTGCTCGGCGTCACCAAGGTCAGTACTCGGAACTTCTTGATCGGCACCGGCATCGGGATCATTCCGGGTGTGGTGATCTTCGTGATCGCCGGCGGCGGAATCATCGAACTGCTCCGCGACATGCCGACGTCGATGCAACGGGTGCTCATCGCCAGCGCTCTCGCCATCGCTGTTGGGGCTCGAATCTTCAGGGTGCGACGACGCCGGCTCGCACACCAGGCGTCGAACTCCGTTGCTCCCGACCTCCCGTGACGCTGGCGATTGGCCTGCTCCACATCAGCGAGATGGAACCCTGCGAGGAACCCTGATCCTCGATCAGCCGGGGGTCGCCACGCCGGAGGCTGGCTGAGCGGAGCCTCGACCGAAGGGTGCCCAGCGAGCCATGCCCAGCCCGGTAGCGACGCCGAGGATGGGAACGAGGTAGCCGAGCCCGCTCTCGAGTGGCAGCACTCCGAACAGGATCAGGTCGATCCACAAGAACACGCCGAACGAGAACCCAGCGATCGCTCCGACGACGGGACGCCCACTCATGCGGGCACCCCGCTGCGCGTTCCGGCGAATGCCACGCCCACTCCAGCCAACAGTGTTCCGCCGATCGCGGCGGGGCCGATGATCGAGTCGAACAGACCACCCTCGACCTTCACGAACACATGGCCTTCACACCGTTCGGGAGCATCCTGGTGGAAGCCGACGACCTTGAGCGGAATGCCCCGTGGGAGCGCTGCGGGCAGGTCCCAGTTCACGTTGCCCGTTTCGGTGGCGCCCGTGCCGGGTCCTGACCAGGCCCACTGATCGGTCAGTTCGATGTCGGGGAGCCCGGGCGGGGTCTCGATCACGACGCTCCCATTGAAGCTGCGCTCGTCGCGTTCCTCACCAGTTCCCACGGTGCCGGAGTACTCGGCTGATCCGGAGAGTGGGATTTCGTACACACCGCTCGATGCGTAAGGATCGATGCGCTCACCGCCATCGATCACCGCTTCGGCCGAGCACTCCCCCGTTGCGTTGGGCGGGTCGGTCGCCGCCGCGTCCGCAGCCCCTGCGCCGAGCAGCAGGAAGCCACCGCTGGCGAGGAGCCCTGTCGTGATTCGTCGTCTCATGGAGCCACCGTGTCGAACACGGCATCATCGAAACGTCATCGCATTCGGCAGAACCGCTGGCTCCAGCGATTCTCGTCGAGTTCGAAGACAAGCTCGCTGGGGCTCAGGTTCCGGTGAACGTGGCAGGCCGTTTCTCGAGGAACGACGCCACGCCTTCCTTGTGATCATTGGACGAGAAGCACTCTTTGAGGGCAGCGACGTGGGCTTCCATGTGGTCACCGACGTCACGAGCGAGCCCTTCGTAGACGAGTTGTTTCATCCGACGGTGCGAGAACGGCGAACCGACGAGGAACCCTTCGGCGATCTCGCGAGCACGGCGCTGCAGATCGTCGGCCGCCACGACTTCGGCGAGGTAGCCCATCGCAAGCGCGTCGTCAGCACTCAGAAAGTCGCCGGAGTAGAGCAGTTGGAGCGCCCGTTGGTGGCCGATCAGACGTGGCAGGAGCCAACTTCCCGCGCCCGTGTCCGGCACGAGACCTCGGTGCGCGAAGTTCCAGGCAAAGCGACTGTTCGGGGTGCCGATTCGGACATCGCATTGGCTGGTGAACTCGGCTCCCATGCCGACCGCCGGGCCGTCGATTGCTCCGATGACCGGTTTGGGACATGACACGAGCGGCCACCACACGTCGGCTTCATCGGCCTCGCCTCGCACCTGTGGCTCATCGTCGGCGGAGAGGTTGGCCGTTGCTCCGCCGAGCGCAGCAAGGTCGGTCCCGGCACAGAACACACCGGGGCGTCCGGTCACGATCACGACTCGAACGTCATCGCGCTGCCCCGCTTCGCGCACCAGCGAAATGAATCCGTTCAGCATTTCGAACGTCATTGCGTTGCGCTTCTCGGGGCGATCGATCGTGATCGTCGCGATGGAATCCTCGACGTCGAGAAGAAGGAACTCGTGCTCGTTCATCGTCGAACACTATGCGTCAACCTGTTCGTCCAGCGATGCCGGTCGCCGTCCATGATGCATCGATGACTCGTCGATGACGCTTCGATGACGCAGGGTTCGTCACCCTCGCTCGCATGAAGAAGCCGTGCTTACTGTTCCTCGCCGCCGCACTTGTTGCCACCTCGTGTGGATCTTCGGACGGCGCGACCACCGCGTCGTCAGCAAACATCACGCCGCCCGCCGCTGACGCTGTCATCACCACGAATCCACCGCCCGAGACGACGTCACCGCAACCATCGACTTCAGACCCGGTCGCCGAAACGGCGCCGCCTGCAACCGATCCAACCATCTCGTCGGATCCGGTGTCGATCGTCAGCGAAGACGGAGATCTCACCATCACGCTTCCTGGCGACGTCGCGGCCGATCTCGGGGTCTCGATTCGACTGCTCGATTCCGCGGAACTGCCTCCAGAAATCGCTGGGGGCGACAACCTCGATTCGGTGAAGGTGTATGACCTCGAACCGGATGGCGCAACGTTCGAAGAACCCGTCATCATCACCCGCCGCCTCGACGTCACCGCCTTCGATGCGTTGAATCTCGGACCCAACGACGTTCCGTTCGTGACATTGCTCAACCGCGATTCGAGCGGGACCTATGAGCTCCTCGACGACTTGACGATGACACGCCTTGGCGACGATCTCTTCATGTCGGGCACGACCAGCCACTTCTCGAGCTTCGTCGCAAGCAACGAGGGGGTTGCGATCCGCGACACCGGCACCCCGAGCGGGTTCGGCCTGCTCACCTTGCCGTTGCAAGAGACGAGCCAACAAGCCGAAGCAGACAGTGCCCTCAGGACGGACGCGCTGCTGAATTTCCTCTTCGCAGATGCCATCGACGCATCCGTTCCGCTCCCCGTGCTGCGGCGCTTCTTCGATCAGGTCGTGAGCATCTACGACCACGGCGAGAGCTTCGATGATGCGGCGGCTTCAGCTGCATTCTCGCTGTTGTTCGACGAGCCTCAATCGCCGGTCGCACCTCCCACCGTGTCGGCGGACTCGACCGCGGCGCAAGCAGATGATCCCCTGGTCGGGGTATCGCATTGGTCGAAATTCGACGTGCCAACCGGGAACGCGCCGAGCGCAATGGCACTCATCGGCGCCAACCCTGGCCAGCCGGAACGCATCAGCTACACCGTTCAATCGCTGTTCGTTTCGGCGCCAGCGTCTGCATTCCCGCAGCCGTTCTTGGAGGGGCTCAACCTCGACATCAGCGTGGAAACGAACCACACCCCGCTCGAGAGCTACTCGGCACTCGAGGTCTACGCCTCGTTCCTCCGGACACTGATCGATGGAATCGACGACCTCCCACCGGGAGCGCGAGTCCTTCTCGGATTGATCGATTCGGACTCCTTCGACGGGCGATCACGACTCGTCGACGTTCGACCGATCGACGTACTGCTCGATGCTGCCACGACGCTGGACCTCGGTATCGAGTGCTTCTGCGACTACGAGTTTGTGCTGTTCTACCTCGATGCTGCCGACGAGCTCGCGGAGGCCGCCCTGGCTGAGGCAACGACGTTGGAGGAGGCACTCGCCATCGTCGGAGCCCAGGAGAACATCGGGCGGCTGATGTTCGAAGAGTTTCCCGACGACCCGTTCCTCGCCAACGTCACAGCCGACGAGGGATCGATCGCCGATGATGTCTCCGTGACCATCGAACTCTTCGCAGGCTGACGATCCTCCTGGACGGCCGGCTCAGCCGTCATCGAAGCTGCGGCGCAGTTCTCGATCCGGTTCGGTTCCAGCAATCGGCCGCACCCAGGCCACCCAGAACGCCAACGCCAAGATCACGATCGACAGCCCACCGAGCAGGCCGCCCCAGAACCAGTACGGGAGGAACCACTCATCGGCGATGTTCTGCGTGTCGGAATCGAATTGCCGACCGTCCCGCTCGAAACCGCTGATGAAAAGGTAGTCCCGGCTCGACCATGCCGACAGCGCCAGCTGCACGGCCAGCAACTGGGCCATCACCACTCGCCACAAGGGCGGAGCGAAACGAGCCACGAGCACCAACACCGCCGCGATTGCACTCATCGAGACGAATCCGAACACATTCCGGACGTAGAACATGAGCGAGACGCCCACCGCAACCGCCAGGCCCGCCAGCACGTAGTGCGCCGAACGGGGTCGACTGCCGGCGATCATCACGATCGCGCCGAGAATTGCTGGACCGACGAGCCCGAGCGACGACACGATGACTTGCGAGACACCGTCGGCACCACCGATGAACGCAACCCCTCCGAGATTTCGATACAGCTCGAGTCGATCGAAGTTGTTGCCGGTGAGCATGGCGCCCACCCCGTGGCCCATCTCGTGCGCCCAGGTGGCAAACAGTCGAAACGGGTAGATCACGTACCCTCCACCAGGAACAAGACCCAAGACCACGCTCAGCGCAACAGCAGCGCCGAACAGCCGCCGCAGCTGATGGCGCGACAGTGTCGTCTCGGTATCCGAAGCGGAAGCATCGAAGTGGGGCGAATCGACCATGTCCCCGCCGACGATACGCACCGCTGCTGCGATTTCGCAGCTGGGTGGGAGCACGGGTTCGGCCGAGCTGAACGCGGGCGATCTCGATCGACTGACGCTCCGTCGTCAAGCTCGAGGCATGTTAAGAACCTGGGCCCGCCGTCTGTCCTCGGCAGCGGTTGTCGGCGTCTTGAGCGCCTCGACGCTGACAGCGTGCGGGAGCAACGCAACCGAGAGCACGCTGTCGGTGAGCTACTCGGCACGTGCGAACCCGACTCGGAGATTCCAAGCACCCTCAGCGATGTCCGCGTGGAAGCTGGCCGCGCTTGGCTTCGCTACTCCGTGACCGGCGGGGTTCGGATGGTTGTTGTCGAGATCGACGCCTTCGACGGGTTCGATACATCAGCGATCGAACCGATCGTGTTCGAAGCGTCTCGGGTGGCCTTGGACCCATCCGGAGTGCCGTTCACGTCAGGCCGAGGCCGAATCGAACGACGCGATCCGGCGACGCTCGAAGTGGTCGGCGATGTCGTCTACCCGGGGGCTCTCCTCGCTGCCGGAGATGGAGTGCTCTTCGTGGTGAACGATGACTCCCGACTGTCGATGAATGAGATCTCGGTACTGCCGGCGACGATCACCGGTTGACCGTTCAGCCCTCGGTCATACTCGTGAAGCACGAAGATCCAACCGATCAAGTTGCCGGTTCTTGCGAACAACACAGCGATCGCAAACGCCGTGGCGATCAAGCAGGACGCCTTGATCCTGCTACTCAACGGGACTTGGAAGACAGCGATATCCGCCCGATCGTCGTCCTGGCGAACGTCCTTCGCGGTTAGCCGAGGTACTCAGTCGCTCGTGCACTTCGCATGGTCACTGCAGCCTTCGTTGACACGCCCGCACCCAGTCGACAATCGGATCAACCATCTCGGCGCACTCGTTCAGGCCGGATTCGCTCGCCACTTCGACCAGCACGGGCTCTATCGCATCTGCCAGATCTCTCATCGCGCTCAGCATCCAGGTGCTACTGACGCGACATTCCTCGGCAAGCCGCTCGAAGTGGGCCGTTCCGATCTGGTCCGGTCTGTAGCTCGAGCCCATCTTCATGGCGAGCCTTCGCTTCTTGACATGGACATCTGAGTGCGGCAGCGCCGACGCAACGTCATAGAGCGGTGCGAGTCGGATCACGTTGTCGGCGATCAGCAACGAGTAGTTCTTGGCATGTGCGTCCGGCCCGACGATGAGCCAGTTGAAGCCAAGCGCGAGGAGGAATCGATCGACGTCCTCCTCGGGCGAGGTGGACACTTGACGTAGGCGCCTGACGATGTCTGCAGAAGCCGGCCCGCCGTCTGACTGGTACTTCTCCGAGGGGTGATGGCCGAGGGCTTGGCACATGTCCTCTTGATGGATACGCACGGTTCCGCCGGGCAGCCGGTCATAGCGCTCGACGACGACGACCTGCTGGTCCTCGAAGCCCTCGACCCGCGTCTGCGCAGCCACCAGGCCCAAGCGGTCGGCAGTCGCGAGACAAAGATGTTCGTTGACCTCGAAGTGCTCATGACCCGCGATGGCAGGTTTGAGGATGTGCGTCGATGGTGTGTCGCCATCAGGCTCGGCCCATCCGACGCCATCGATCCACGCGAGCGCGATCTTTGCCTGTGCACCGGCAAGGGACCACCTCCCCTCGTCATTCGTCGGATGCCAGCGCGACGAATCAACACCAAGATCTCTCAGGCGCTGAGCCACCTCCACCTCGGTGAGCGGCGTATGCGACGGTTGGGATTCTGGGCCGAGTGACTCCGGGTCGTTGGTGAAACGAAATGCTCCCGCAGTGTCTGCGCCAACGTGATCGAGTAGCCCTGAGATGTTCCGCTCGGACACCTGTGCCTCACGAGCCCAGCGGGCGATGACGGCAGGGTTGTCTGGCAGGAGGCCCCAGAGGTACGGCGCTATTGCCTTGTGCGTGTAGTGGCGCCGGACGATCGGCATCGAGGTCGAGATTGGAACTCCCGTGTAGTCAGCGCTGTAGTCGAAGGTGAGCGAATCGACCGATGACGCTGACACCGTTCCAATGACGTGCCCCGCGTTGTCGACAACGTGAAGATCAGGAATGGCCATTCGGCGCCCGTTCGCTGGTCTCCGACTGGGCGATCTCGCCGCGACTGCGACCGAAGTCGATGGACTGCGCCCGAGACAGCCTGTCCAGTACCGCCCGATCGGCGTCGCTCTGATCCTCCTTCGCCATGGCGCTGATCTCGATGGACAAGTCCAGAACGTCAAGAGTGCGAAGCAACCGCTCGAAGTCGACGGTCAGACGTCGCCCATTCTCGATCGAGATGATCCAATCCCGTGAAACGTTCGCATGCTGAGCGACCTGCGCCTGCGTGAGGCCTAAGTCAGTCCGCCGCTGCTGGATGAGTCCACCGACCTCAGTGATGCTTCGCATCTTCATGATGTCACGTTAACACGACATCTCTCCAATGTCGTGCCCACACGACATTGGAGCAATGTCGTGCCAACGCGACGATTCAGCGATGTCGTGCCGTCGCGACATCACCCCCCCCGAGGTGGGCTGTTGGTTGAGGTGGGCTGTTGGTTTCGGCCGCAGCAGCGGCGTACGAGTCCACTCTGCGTACCGCTGTCGGCGACCACATCTTCGGCCTGTCTCCCGGTCCACCTTCAACGCTGATCGCTGGACTGGTATCTGCCGAGCTGTTTCGGCTTGCACTGACCCGTGACGGCGTTCGATCCCCGTCGACATACACGAGCCACCTTGCGGAGCGTCGGCAATACATCAGCAAGCCGCTCGGTGCGCAGAGATCAAAAACACCAGGTCGACCGCGGTCGGGGTGAAAATGGTCGGGGTGACAGGATTTGAACCTGCGATCTCCTGCTCCCAAAGCAGGCGCCCTACCAAGCTGGGCCACACCCCGTGTGTGGCGAGCCAACCTATCGTCGCCGCGTCGTCGAAACCCCGACGTCGACCGCTACAGCGCGATTGCTCCGCCCACGGAAGGAGGCGCAGACCATTCGCGCTCCCCCACCGTGAGACCAGCAGCGCCAAATGCGTCACTGAGCTGCGCTACGTGCAGCATCCCCCGAGCATCGACACGATCGATGTTGGTGATCACCTGCACGACGTCGAGGAAAGCGCGCCGGTACAGCCGACCGTGCCCGTTGCGGACGCCCGCCAACGCATGCGCCAACTCGTGTGCGGCGGTGGCAACCGTGGCCTGCGAACGGGCGAGGAAAATCGTCGACCCTGACGCCGGGTCGGAGCCGCAACGCGTCGACGACGACTGAGCATCAACACGGGCCGCTCGCACCTCGACCGCAACGTTCGGCCACCAGTCGCTTGCGATCACCTGCTCGATGAGCCTGATCACGCGATCGACATCGATCACCCGCTCAAGGTCCGTGCCGTCGAATGCAGCGATCTCGGCGGCGTAGACCTGGGCTCGTTGCGCGTCAGCCACGATCGCCGCCACGGCCAATCTCGGGTCTGCCACGCAGGCGGCTCCGCCCGACGTCGGCTCGCTCGGCCGCACTCGCTCCCGCCAAGTATCCGCCCGGCGCGACCCCGGCGGGCCGGCTTGCCGATCGCACCTTGCCCCAGCGCTCAGCAGCGAACTGGTCGACCCGTTCGCGCCGCTCGCGAACGGCGAGCGCTGTTGCCGCTCCGCCATCAGCAGCCTGCTCCGACTTGGCTCGAGCCGACTCTTTGGACTCGGCCATCAACTGGCCGATCCGATCAGCAAATCCGAACAAGAAGGCGCGCCGCTCGCGTTGCGTGGCCGCCCCGGTGGAACGCTTGATCAACTGCATCTGTGCCGCAGCCTGACTGTGCAGCGACGCATACAGGACACCGACGAGATCGAGATCGACCTGCCTGCCCGCCATGAAGACCACGCTGCCGGTGGGAGTGGATTGAAAAACCATTCGAACGTCGTGCGCATCACCGACGTTTGCGAGCAGTGCAATCCGGCCACGTACGTATGCGCCGCGCCCGACGTTCAACTCGCCGAGAGCCAACTCGCTGCCGTCTTCACGTTCGGCGAGTTGAGCCGGATCGATCCGATGTTGGGCGATCAGATCGGCTGCTTTGGATGCGAATGCCTCCGCTTCGTGGGCGTTGTCGGTGGCCTCCGCTTTGTCGAGCAGTTTGCGAACCCGCTCGATCAGCGATCGATCCACTTCTGTCATTCGAGCCGTCATTGCACGATCCGGCCACTACGAGTGCCGGAATGCTCACTACGGTGGAACGGTGGAGGAAGGTATTTCATGACCAATGCAACTCGCGAACTAGAGACGAACGACGGAGCGGCCCAAACGGGCGAAGGTACAGACGGTCGCACTCTACGCCGAGAACGCAATCGTGAGGCGGTGATCGCAGCGCTGATCGACTTGATCCGCGATGGTGACCTGAGTCCCACGGTGGCAGCGATTGCAGATCGAGCCGAGGTGTCACACCGGTCGATCTTTCGCTACTTCGAAGATCTCCCCGACCTGGCAAGGACTGCGATCGAGACCGAACTCGCCAACGCCACGCCATTGTCGGTCATCCCGGACGAAGGCGAGGGCACGTTCGAGCACCGCGTCGACCAGATGATCGCCGCTCAGCTCCGCGTGTACGAGCGCACGCACGGGCTGTTTCGTGTCGCCATGGCTCGATCGATCGAGATCCCGGACCTTGATGAAGGTCTGAGCATGGTGAGCCACTTCCGGCTCGCTCGGATCATGCGCCAGTTCGCTCCCGAGTTCGAAGCCATGTCCGAGGCCACTCGCGAGGCGATTGGGGTGGCGGTCTTGCTGGTGCTGTGTCCGACCGGGTATGACATGCAGCATCGGGTCCAGGGGCGTCACCCTGACGAGATCGGCGCTGCCTGGCGACTGGCGCTGCTGAAGCTGCTCGGCTGATCCGGTCCAACTGACGCAGCGTCCGCTATCATTGGCGCCGCCTGCGGGTGTAGTTCAATGGTAGAACCTCAGGTTTCCAACCTGACTACGCGGGTTCGATTCCCGTCGCCCGCTCCGAAAAGTGTCGCAAGATGCTGTCAACTCCCGAGTCCTCCACCGGGCTCGGGAGTTGTTCGTTTTCGCCCGGAGGGGCCCAACGAACCGCCTGCGGTTCGAGTACCCGATTGACCTATGTTCTGACCATGGCTCTCGACGCACTCCCCGCCCGACACATCGGCACGCTCTCAGCCCGCACCAACGACGTCGAGCGTCCCGTCGTGGCGGCCGGGCCGTTCGGCACCAAGGTGGCCGTCACGGTGTCCAGTGCGTCCTTCGTTGGGCCCGACATCGACGCCACTGCCCCAGACGATGTCGCCGGAGGGGACTGGCTCACCGTGCTCGCAGACGGTCGATTCTCGCTCGACGTTCGAGTGTCGTTGCGCACCCACGATGGTGCCGACATCTACGTCACCTACACCGGTTTCGGAACTCCGAGTGATGACGGCACGGCCAGCATTCGTACGGCGCCGCGATTCGAAACCGGCGACGAGCGGTACGGCTGGTTGAACGGACTCTTTTGCATCGGCGTCGGAACGACCTCACCAGAGGGCGTGACCTACGAGGTCTACTCGATCTGAGAATTCAGCGGAACGCCCTGACCACGGCGCACCGGTCTGAGGCGAAAACGCACAGCGCCGCCGCCCCAGCGGGACGGCGGCGCTGATTGAAGCCTGTTAGCTCAGAGAGCCCGAACGTTTTGAGCTTCGTCGCCCTTGCGTCCTTGGCCGATGTCGAATTCGACGCTCTGGCCTTCGTCGAGGGACTTGTACCCATCGCCCGCGATGTTGGAGTGGTGGACGAACACGTCCTCCCCGCCTTCGCGTGAGATGAAGCCGAAGCCCTTCTCGTTGTTGAAGAATTTCACGGTGCCTTGCATTTGGTTTACTCTTTCGCTTCGAACACGCCGCTGTGACGTGCTCTGGCTTCAGGTTACGTGATCAACGGCCTGGTTTGTTGCCAAACCGCACACCTTGACGGATTCCTTGGTCAATCGACCCGCCGGGAACCCCCGACCACGGCCAGTTCTGCGCCGCGCCTTGTCGCGATACAGCGCAACGTCGGCTTGGGCAAGCGTTGCATCGATGTCGACCCCTCGCGAGTGCATTGCCACGCCGACCGAGCAGCACACCGAACGCGGCGCTCCAGCGATGTCATCCGCCAAGAACGAGTTGATCTGCTGTCGAACCCGGTCAGCCTCGACCCCGTCGCCAACGGCAGCAACGAACTCGTCCCCACCGAGACGCGCCACGATTGCCGATCCGACCCGCTACGACACGTATCCAGTCACATCCACGATGATCTCGGTGCGGGACTGGGTGAAGATACACACGTCGCCATCCGACGACAGCTTCGCCACCACCTCGTTGGCGGTACTGGTCGCTGCTTCGTAGTTCAACGAAGATGCGAGCGGCAACGCGGCACAGGGGTACAACGTGAAGAATCCTCGCCCGTCGGCACCGACTGCGGTCACATTGAGGACCACGGCTTCAGCACCGGTCGGCACGCCACCGCGACCGGCGACCTCGAGTTCGACCACTCCCCGTGCATCGACGGTGCCGATGCCTTCGAACTTGCCGTCGATCGTGTCCAAGCCCGACCCGATGCGGCTTTCGAGCAGGCGTGCCGGTGTGAGCGATGTGAGGTCCGAAGTCGGGCGGAGGTAACCGGTGACATCGACCAGCACATGTGCCGTCGACCGCGTGAAGACACAAACCGAGCCGCTCGACGTGAGCTTGGCAACCACTTCATTGGCCACGTTGCTGGCAACTCGATAGTTCAAGGCCGAAGCGTTTGGAACGTCCCCGCAGTCGTACACCGTCAAAAAGCCATTGCGTTCACCACTGACCGCGGTGACGTTCAGCACCGCTGAAGCGACTCCGGTTGACGGCACGCCGCCGCGGCCCGTCACCTGCACTTCGACGAAACGCCCCGCCTGCACCTTGTCTCCACCTTGCGATCGGCCGTCGACCGTTTCCCCCGTTGCTCGCGTATCGAGGAGCCGCGCCGGGGTGATCGACGACAAGTCCGAGCCATCAGGCACGTATCCGGTGACGTCAGCGATCAGATGACTTGCGCGGCGGGTGAACACGCAAACCGCGCCGTCATCGCTGACTTTTGCGATCACTTCGCTGGCCCGGTTTGCACCTGGTTCATAATTCAACGACGAAGCGTTGGGGCGCGATCCACACGGATAAATCGACAGGAAACCACGTTGGGCCGGACTGACCGCAGTGATGTTCAACACCACTGCAGCAACGCCTGACCTCGGCACGCCACCTCGGCCGACGACGTCGAGCTTGATCACGTCCATCTCGCCGGCCCGACCGTCACCTTCGAAGCGACCATCGATGGTGGATGCACCGGCGGTCTGCCTCGTATCCAACAGTCGAGACGGCGTGAGCGAGCTGACGTCGGCCGCCCCGGCCGGGGGTGCTGACGGCGACGTCGGGCCACCGTCGGTCGATGGCAGCGGCGTGTTTGGAATCTCCGATGCCGGCGTGGCTGTGGTGCCGAAGGGAACACCGACATCTGGCGACTGATGCGATGCTCCAATCGAGTTCTGCGTTGTGAACTGGGCCACACCTGTCTCCGCAGCGTCGATTCCGGAGGCCGGCATCACCCAAATCCGCGCCGGCGATCCAGGAAAGGCACTGAACAGAATCTGTGTGCCTTGAGGGGAGAACGCTCCGCCGCTCGCCGTCCCCGAGAACCGTCCGCCGGTGATCACCCGTGCGTTCGTCCCGTCCGCGTCCATCGTGCACAGGAATCCGTTGTTCTCCCCGCGCGCATCGACGAAGCCGCAGTTGAACACGAAGCTCTGCGAATCCGGCGCCCAGTTCGCCTGAATCACGTTGACGTACGGAGCGGGCGGGTTCGAGCCAGGGACGATCGCCTGCAGACTCTGACCGACGATGATGTCGTTCGTCCCCGACTCGAAGATCACTCGTTGTTCGCCCGTGGCGACGTCGAGAAGTCCGAGCTCGTCTTGCACATCGTCCCAGTACAGAATCTGGTCGCCGGCGGGCGCAACGGCAGTCTCCAGCGCATTGACTGCTCCCAGCAACCGCGACGAGCCGGCATCGAGGTCGGCAATGGCAACTTTGCGAATCAGGTCGCTCGGGTCGGTCGCCGTGTACACGATCGAGCGACCGTCCGGGAGCCATGATGGAGGCCCTGCCATACCGCTGTCGATGCGCCCCGACTGACCTGACTGACGGTCGTACAGCCAGAGCTCGGTATCGAACGGGCCGATCAACCGGTAGGCGACAAGGCGACCGTCCGGCGAGATCGACGGTTCGTCGAGTATCGCTGTGGTACCCGTAGGTGGTCGAATGATCTCCGTCCACTGACTGGCGTCGGGTTGGTTTGGCTGCGCAATGATGATGGCGCCATCGACGTGCGCGAACGCGACCGGCCCGTTCGGCCCAGGGTGAGCTGCGTCTGCGATCGGTGCTGAACTCGTCGCGACGACCAGCGATGCAAGTAACCCGGTGATCGCAGCCGCACGTGCCAGAAATGTGATCGGTGACTTCGATGCCATGGTGGCCACCGTACGATCACTCCGGTAACACAGCGCCAACAGTGTTGAGCTTGCGGCCGTTCTGAGCGATCAGCCGCAAGCGGCTCGAGTTTGCGGGTACGGGTTGATCGGCTGGCCGCCACCCGGATGAATCTGCAAGTGCAAGTGATTCGTGGTGGTGTTCCCCGTGCGCCCGATGTAGCCCACCACATCGCCCTTCGACACGGAACGGTTGCTGCCCTCGTATCGACTCAGGTGTGCGTAGTAGTAACGGGTCCCGCTGTTGCCATAGAGCCGCAGCGTGAGACCACCGAGCTTGTTCGATCGGAACTCGATGCGACCGGACTCCATCGCAACGAGCGGCGTGCCGCTCGGCGAGATCACGTCGACGCCCTGGTGCTTTCGGCCACCGGATCGAGGCGCACCCCAGGTGTCGGCGAACGCCCGTGGTCCAGCAACCGGACACGCCAACCCCGAGCCACTGCTCTGTGGTGCCGGAGTCGCCTCCACCGGAGCCACGGCGTTCGACTGCCCGGAGCTCGTTGACACGCTGCCGGTGCCACTCGATGCGCCGCCCGACGAGTTCCCCGACGAGGGCGTTGCCGACGTGGCGGCGGCCGCAGCAGCTCGAGCCGCTGCAGCTTCTTGCTGCTGGCGCTCCTGCTCGGCCCGACGGCGTTGTTCGGCAGCGAGCGCCTGCTGCACCGCTTCGTCTTCCAATCGTTGCGCCTCGATCTCTCCGAGGGTCACCACTTCGGCTTCCGCTGTGACGATCAACTCAGCGAATCGTTCGACCGCCGACGCTGCAGCCGCTTGCTGTTCCGCCAACTCCTCTTGCTTCTCGCCGACGTCGAGCATCAGCGAATCGAACTCGTCGATATCGGCGAACACGTTCTCGGTCGCAACCGAACTGAGGACGCTTGCGGTGAGGACATCGTTGGCGTCATCGATGTCGATCAGCAGTGGCATCACCGCGCCCCCGGCGCCGACGAACTGGCGAACGGCGCGCTGCTCCAGACCGCTGCGCATGGCGTTCGCATCGGCTTCGAGTTCGGCCAGTTCCTCTTCGGTTTCGGCGACTTCGATGCTCAAGCGGTCGATCTCGGCTTCGGTGTCGAACAGTGACTGCGCCGCTGCATCGGCACGATCGCGAGCGGCCTGGATCTCGGCGGCGGCTCGCTCGGCAGGCGTGCTGCCGGCCGACGCCTCCGCGACCGAGCCCGACATGATCGTGGCGACCGCGACGACGAGCGCGACGCAACGACGGAACACGGGTCGATGACCCACTTGCTCGACGCCCCAACTCGACATGACTCGGGCGAGGATAGCGAGACATTGCAGTACCATTACGGTCAGGGGCCGAAAACTCTCGTGTCTCTATTGAGACTTGAGAGTTCAAGCGGACTGTGGTGGACCGGGTCGGGCCGAGGTGGGTCGACGCTGCTCGGTTCAGATAGACCGGAGGCATGTTGATCGTGGTGTCCCCCGCCAAGGCGCTGGACTTCGAGTCGCCTCTGCCGACAGCGAAGCACAGCCAGCCCGTCATGCTCGACCGCACGCAGGACCTCGCGGCGATCATGGCGCGCAAGTCGCCCGACGACTTGTCCAAGATGATGTCCATCTCGAACAAGCTCGCCGAACTCAACCACGAGCGCTTCCAGGACTGGACCACCCCGTTCACCACCGACAACGCTCGACCCGCAGTGCTCGCGTTCGACGGCGACACCTATACCGGGCTGGATGCTCCGGCGTCGTTCAGCGAACGCGACTTCACCCACGCCCAGAAGGTGCTGCGCATCCTGTCCGGTCTCCACGGCGCACTTCGGCCGCTCGATCTGATCCAGCCGTATCGGTTGGAGATGGGTTCGAAGGTCGAACACGACGACGGGAAGGACCTGTACTCCTTTTGGGGCAACGACGTCACCGATCATCTCAACACGGCGCTCACAGCGTCGCCCGGCGCAGCGGTCCTCGTGAACCTCGCGTCGAACGAGTACTTCTCAGTCGTCCAGCCGGATCGCTTCGAAGGTCGAATCGTGTCGCCCCGATTCCTCGACGCAAAGGGTGACGGCGACTTCAAGATCGTCAGCTTTTTCGCCAAGCAGGCCCGCGGGTCGATGGCCGGCTGGATGGTGCGCGAGCGCATCACTGCGTTCAAGGACCTCACGCAGTTCGATGCGAACGGCTACCGGTACGACGCCGACCGGTCGACGCCCGACACCCCCACATTCGTTCGCCGCGATTGAGCCGATCCGCGGCCGAGTCTGGAACGAACCATGGGCTCGACTGGCCACCAGCGACACCAGCCGCGAAGCTGAATCTGTGTCGCCGTTGCGCCGAACTCTCGCTGCCGCTTCGGTGACCGCGATCCTCGCAGCGTGCGCCACGTCCGGTGACGACGTCGCCGACCAGCGACCCGCAGTGGTGACCGCAGCCAACGCACCCGCACTCGAGGAGACCCCCGTGACCGACCCGACCGCCGGCGCGACCGCTGTTCCTGCGGCTGACGCGGCTTTCGACGATTCGACGACGCCCACGATCCCTGCGTCGACAACATCGACACCGGCCGTCGCCGAGTCTGTGCCAGTCACCACCGTTGAAACAACGAATCCGACCCAGACGGATGGCCAGCCGGATCCGAACTGTCGCCGCGTTACGGATTTCGATGCACCCGATGAAGGATGGTTCGTGGTCGACGACGGCGTGATGGGCGGCCGCTCTGGCGGCGCACTCTCGATTGCGGACTCGATCATGACCTTCAACGGCCAGGTCACGACTGCCGGCGGTGGCTTCACGTCGGTGAGATACCGACTCGTCGGCGGCGAACTCGCCGGTTCCACTGCGCTCCGCATCCGGATGCGTTCCGATGAGCGCACATACGGCGTCACCCTGGAGGACAATGCCGAGGTCGGTCAGCGTTCGGTCTCCCATCGCGCCGAAGTCGATGTCGCAGACGAACCCGACTCCGACGGCTGGACCACTGCGATCGTCACCTACGACAGCCTCCGCACATCGGTGTTCGGACGAGCCGTCGAAGCTCCGCCATTCGACCCCGACTTTGCTCGCGAGATCGGAATCATCATCGCCGACGGGGTCGACGGATCGTTCTCGCTCGAGGTCGACTGGATCGACGCCTGCTCTTGAAGCTCAGCGCTGACCGGGCCCCGATCAGGGCTCCCGTGGTTCGCTTCAGCGCTCGTCTACGGTGTTCCCATGCGCATCGACAAGATCGCCATCGGCTCGAACCCTCCCGAGGACATCAACGTTCTCATCGAGGTTCCCGTCGGCGGCGAACCCATCAAGTACGAACTCGACAAGTCGTCGGGCACCCTCTTCGTCGACCGTTTCCTCTATACCCCCATGCGGTACCCCGGGAACTACGGGTTTGTTCCCCACACGCTGTCAGAGGACGGTGACCCGATCGACGTGCTCGTGTGCAACACACGCGAACTCATCCCCGGTGCTGTCATCAACTGTCGGCCGATCGGTGTGCTGGTGATGGAAGACGACAAGGGCCAGGACGAGAAAGTGCTCGCCGTGCCGAGCTCACACGTCAGCCGTCGCTACGACAAAGTCCTCGACTACACACAACTGCCTCCAATCACCATCGAGCAGATCCAGCACTTCTTCGAGCACTACAAGGACCTGGAACCCGACAAGTGGGTCAAGATCAGCCACTGGGGCGACGCCGCCGAAGCCCGCCAGATGATCGTCGACGCGATCGACCGCGCCTGACGCGCACCCATTCTGCGGCGGCTACTCGCCGTACTCGTGCTCCGGTGCGGGATACACGCCGCTCTCCACGTCCTCGCGAAACGCATGCGCCGCTGCGAGCAGCGTGTCGCCGAGCTGCGCGTACTGCTTGACGAAGCGTGGAATGCGACCACGCGACATACCAGCCCAGTCGGACCACACGAGCAACTGACCATCACAGTGCGGCCCGGCACCCACTGAGATCGTCGGAATCGAAAGTTCCTCGGTGACGCGTCCGGCGATCTCGGAGGGAACCATCTCCAGCACCACTGCGAACGCTCCCGCTTCTTCGACCGCTCGAGCGTCTGCAAGCAATTGGTCTGCACCTTCGTCACCGCGGCCCTGGATGATGTGTCCGCCGAGGCCGTGCTCACTTTGCGGGGTGAACCCGATGTGGGCCATGACCGGGATGCCGGCGCGCACAACGCGTTTGATCTGCTTTGCGCTCCGAACTCCGCCCTCGAGCTTCACCGCTTGCGCTCCGGTCTCTTTCATGAACCGGATGGCAGTGCGCAGGGCCTCATCGGGGCCGTTCTCATACGAACCGAACGGCATGTCCGCAACGACCAACGCCCGATTCGCTCCGCGGACGACCGCCGCGGTGAGCGGCATCAGCTCGTCCAACGTCACCGGGATCGTCGTGTCATAGCCGAACACGGTGTTGCCTGCCGAGTCGCCAACCAGCAAGAAGTCGATGCCCGCTTCGTCAAAAATCGACGCGGACAGGAAGTCATAACTCGTGAGACCGGTGATCTTGATCCCCTGCTCCTTCGCTCTGGTGAAGTGACGTGTTCGAACTCGTTTGAGTGCCGGGTCACTGGATCCGCCGCCATATGGACGTGCCTCATCGGTCATACACGTCACCGTAGTCACACCGAACCGCACAGGTCGGTGTGCGAACCGAACACGAAACACGCTCGGAGCTGACGTCGACGGGCCAGGGCGGTTCGATACCTTCGTTTCCGTGTCTTCTCGCCGATCACCGCTGCGTACGCGCCGCTTGTTCGACGACGCTGCAGGCCTGCACTTGCAGCCTGGCCATCGAACCAGGGTCACCGCTGCAGGAGTAGCGGCCACGGCACTGATTCTGGGCGCCTGTAGCACGGGGTCCACGACCAACCAGACCGCTGTCCCCATCCCGGGCGCGCCGATCGCGGCGAACCAGGTGGTTGCCGACGACGACGCAACAGCGGACGACTCCACCGCGGACGACTCCACGGCGAACGACTCCACGGCGAACGACTCCGCGACCACGACGTCTCTTCCCTCCGTCTCCGCACCACCCACAACCCAGGATGCAGCCGAAACAACCTCGACCACCATCGCGGATGCCGGCACGACCACCACCAGCACGACCACCACCAGCACGACCACGACGACAACCACCACGACGATTCCGGCGCTCGATGTGTACGACCCCGAATGTGTGGTGGAGGTCGAATCGGGAGACTCGCTCGGTCTGATCGTCGACCGCTTCGACGACGAGACCATCAACATCGCCACGGTTCGTTCTGAGAACTCGATCGACGGCACCACCATCGACCCGGGCCAACTGCTCGACATCTGCGTCGACAACGGTCTCGACGACGTGACCGGAGCCGAGCGCGAGCGGAACCAGGCCATCGTCGAAGCCGAAACCCTCGCAGCGGTCACCGCACAGCAGATCAAGCTGAACGAACTCCTCACCGGCTACGGAATGCGCGAGCTGCTCGTCGACGGAATCTCCGGGCCGGTCACGCGTCGACACCTGTGTGCTGCCCGCCTCGGCCTCGGCCTGGACGTCACACTCACCGACATGGAGCCGGGCAGCGACGAAGAAGCAGCACTGTTCGCCGCCGACAACATCGTTGCCCCGTTCACCTCCGCACTGAATCAGGACCGGTGGATCTTGATCGATCGAACCTGTCAGGTGATGTTCGTCGGCGAAGGAGCCACGACACTCAACTTCGTGTTCCCGACCTCGACCGGCAGCCAAGGCTTCGAGACCCGCGATCAGGACCAGTCACGCGTGTTCCGCTACGACCCGGCGCTCGAGAACGACGGGTGGCACAACAGCAGCGACTACCCCGTTCCGATCGACAACCCACTCAATGGCAACATGTATCGGCCGCTGTACTTCGACGGCGGCCAAGCCATCCACGGCGCCAACAACGTGCCGACGACACCGCAGTCAAAAGGCTGTGCTCGCCTGAGCCCGTCGAACCAGAACGCGCTGGTGAACTGGCTCGGCCTCCAGGGAGCCAACGGTCCGCAAGGGCGCGTCGGCGTGACGGTCAACGTGCAAGGCGCCTACCCGCACGCTGCTGCGCCGGACGCCGTGACCGAAGCCAACGCAACCGTGGACACCTGAACCGTGCGAGCCGGCACCGTGCGATGCAACCGGCCGACGATCCGCTAGCTGCCCATCTTTTCAAGCATCGCCTTCATCTGTGCATGCACCAGGTTGATGGCCTGGAGCGGCCGGATCATCACCTTGAACTCGGTGATCATCCCATCGTCGTCACACGTCATCATGTCGATGCCGTTGACGTACTTGCCGTCAATCGATGTCTCGAACTCCAGCACCGCATGGTGGCCGTCGAGAATTTCCTTCGTGTAGCGAAAAGCGCCGTCAGGCTTCGAATCGCCGTCGTCTCCCACGAGGTCCGCTGACGCATTACCGGACGGCTTCTCGCCGCCGAGCGTTCCGCCCGCGGCCCCCAGGTAGGCCTTCGTGATGTCGATGCCGCGCTGGGGTGTGAACACGATGGGCGACAAGAACACGACGTCTGGATGCAAGATTGCATCCAGACCGCCCTCCAAGCGGCCTTTGGTGTGCTCGTGCCAACGCTCGATGCAGCCATGAATTGGATCGGTGTCGCTCATGTTCCAATCCTCGCACAGCGTTCGTTTCGGGCCTGGCTCGTAACGAACAGCAGGGTGAGCGTTCGTTACGAGCCAGGCCCGTAACGAACGGTCAGCGCGGGCTCTGGCCGTCGTCGACCTTGATCACCGTGCCGGTCACGGCGTCCGATGCGGGCGAACACAGATACAGCAGCGTCGAGTCGAGCTGTGCCGGGTCGCCAAGCCGCTTGCGGGGCATCGACGCACTGAAGTCGCCCATCCGTTCGAGCATGCCGTCCATCATCTCGGAGTGGAATGCTCCGGGCGCAATGCCGGTGACGTTGATGTGATTCCGCGACCACTCCACCGCCAGCACCTCGGTCATGCGCGAGATTCCCGCTTTGGTGATGGAGTACAGCGCTGCGCCATGGCCGTCGTAGTTGGTTGCGGACACGCTCGAGATGTTGATGATCCGCCCTGGCGACTTCTCGGCGATCAGTTCACGAGCGATCTCACACGACAGCACGTAGGGCCCGCGCAGGTTCGTGTCGAATACTCGATCGATCAAGTCCGTCGACATCTTGTGTGCACGCTGCGCATCGGGGATTCCGGCGTTGTTCACCAGGATCGTGACCGTCCCGAACGCAGCGCGAGCCGCAGCAGCTCCTTCGAGGATGCTGTCCGTGTCGGTCATGTCCATCACCACACCGACTGCCGTTCCTCCGTCGGCTTCGATCTGTGCAACGAGTTCATCGAGCCGTTCCTGGCGGCGACCCGTACCGATCACCTTCGCGCCTGCGGAAGCGAGCACGCGTGCGAAGCGATTGCCGAGCCCCGATGTTGCCCCCGTTACCAGCGCTACCTGACCGGTCAATTCGGCGGAGTTGTTCGGCATGGGGTACTCGGTTGCGCTCATGTTGCTGACCGTAGAGACCCGAACCATCGCGATTCGCATTCGGGCCGGAGGCCGTCGATACGGTGCGGGCATGGCCACACACCCTGTCAAGCAGCCCGAGTGGATCGACAGCGCCCCGATCCTCGTCTCCGAGACCATCGACATCGCCGCGACCCCGTCCGACGTGTGGGCTCACATCGCCGATCATGCTTCCTGGCCCGAGTGGTTCGAAGCACTCGATGAGGTGCATCCGGGGGCAACGTCAACCGGAGTCGGCGGCACCAGGACGGTCGTGACCAAGCCGCTGTCGATCGACGAAGTGTTCACGGCGTGGGACGAGGGCGAACACTTCGCCTTTGCCATCGTCGGCTCGAAGATCCCGATGCTTGCTGCGGCTGCCGAATCGGTCCGGCTCGAGGCCACCAACGATGGAGGATGCCGAGTGACGTATCGCCAGGGCGTCGAAGGACGACGTGGACTCGGGTGGCTCATGAAGCTCGCCTGGGCGCCAGCGGCCAAAGGGCTACCTGCGGCACTCACCGGACTCAAGCAGCGCGTCGAAACCGCCTGACGACATCCGTTCTTTCTCGAAGCGACGGCGGAGCGAGGACCCGGTAACTTTTCGACGTGATCATCTACGGTGTCGTGAACGCCAGCCCCGACTCACTCGCGCTCGACTCGATCGCCAACACCGCAGACGAAGCGGTCGTTCGTGCCAAACAGCTGCTCGCTGACGGGGCAGATGCGATCGATCTCGGCGGGCAAGGATCCACCGATTTTGCCGAAGTCGTCGACTGGGCCGACGAGTGGTCGCGGGTGGAACACCTCATTCCGGCACTCGCTGCACTGGGGGTCGATGTTTCGATCGATTCGTGGCGACCTGAGGTCGTTCGTCGTGCACTCGACGCGGGCGCCACGGTGATCAACGCTGCGGACGGTATGCAGAGCGACGACATGTGGAAGGTCGCCAGCGACTTCGACGTGCCGATCGTCGTACCGTTTCTCTCCGGGCCCAACCCGCGCGAGATGGACATGGTCACAGCGGACCCGGTGCAAGTCATGCTCGACTTCTTCGAAGCCCGACTCGCCGACGCCGACCGGTTCGGACTCCGTTCGCGATGCATCGTCGACCCCGGCACCGGTTTCGCTCCGTCGAACTGGGCCTGGCAGCAGCGATACGAGTACCAAAAGATCGTGTACTCGAACCTGGACCGGCTCCGCGTGTTCGGACTGCCGATCTACATCGCGCTGCCATGGAAGGAAACGGCCCAGCACGACGAGTTGCTCGACATCGTCGTGCGGCAACGCCCGGAGTACGGCAGAGCCCATTACCCCGCCAAGATCCGACGCGTTCAAGTCGCAAACGGCATCTGAGCGAGCGAGAAAATCAGGTGTAGTGCCGGTCTGGCGGTGGGATGTTCGGACCACCGTCGGGTACCAGAGCAACTCGCTCCCCCACCGGTCGCCACCCGTTGTGGTCGACGTCGAACCATCGCCCGGTGAGGTTGTCGAGGCGCTGCCAACCGGTATCGCCGTCGTGAGCCCGCTCGAGCGCGTGGATGACGCCGCCGTGGGACACCACCAGCAGCGTCCGGCCTGGGTGATCCGCTGACAGTGCGACCATCGCACCGCCAGCGCGTGCCACGATCGACGCATCGTCTTCGTAGCCTTCGGGCCGGCGGTCAGCATCGAGGTAGCCGGGATACTTCGCTTCGATCTCGGACCGTGTGAGACCTTCCCACTCTCCAGCAGCACGCTCGATGAGAGCTCGGTGGGGCTCGGCCAAGGACAATCCGGTGGCGTCGGAGATGATCTGTCCGGTCCGCGCCGCTCGCTGCAGGCTCGACGTGACAACGAGATCGAACGGACCGTGGTCCGCTGTTGCCAGCGCCGCCCGACCAGCTTGCGCCTCGCCGCGCTCCGTCAACGGAGGATCCGCCTGGCCTTGCCATCTTCGAACGGCGTTCCAGGTCGACTCGCCGTGGCGAACCAACAGCATCCGGGTCACATCGCTCATGGCGCTACCACCTGTCGATGGGAATCATGCGGTGCGGTCACGTGCCCGATCCGCTGCGTCGTCGCAGGGTCTGGTGCCGCCGTCTTTCGAGCGAGGCCGAGGTCACGCAACGACGGCCGAGTATCGAGATTCAGCGGCACCTCGGAACCGTCAGCCCGAGTCAGCACCTGCTCCGTCTGTGGGTGCTCCGCCCCGACACCGGCTCGGTCGAGCACCGTCGACATCACCTCGGCAGCCTGGACCGAGAGCGAATGCAGTGACCGGTGCCGGTGCAGCCGATCGCCGAGATCGACCTGGCCAATCGCACTCGCTCCATGAGCAGCCGCAATGTCGATCAGCAGCGCCATCTCCACGCCCCATCCTTGGATGAACGCCAGTTCCTCCAGCACGCTTCGACGTGCTGCGTACTCCCCCGACAGCGGTTGCGCGAGTCCGGTGAGTTCGGGGAAGAAGCGGGACATCAGCGGTCGGGCGACCAACTCCGTCGTGCGACCCCCGCCGCCGTAGCTGGTGGGACGGTGGTACAACGCCTTCATCATGGCGACCGAAGGATCCTCGAGAAGTGGCGCAACCAGCTTGGTGACCCAATTCGGCTCGAAGCTCGTGACATCGCCGTCACACCAGACCACGAAGTCGCCGTGGCTCACGAGCAGGGTGGCCCACAGCGCATTGCCCTTGCCATGTCCGTTTCCGTGCTCGGCGTGGACATCGTCGATGGCAACGACTCGGGCACCCGCATGCGAGGCCACTCTGGCCGTGTCGTCGGTGCTGCGATCATCGAGCACGATCAACTCGTCGACGATTCCGGTCGCTGCGATGAGTTCGCTGCGGATGACACTGACGAGTGGGCCAATCGTGGCTGCTTCGTCACGGCACGGGATACACACCGAGATCGTTCGTCCGGCCTTGGCCGCCACGATGGCATCGACGTCGAGCGCCCGAACATCGAACGTGCGAACGCCAGCTGTGCGGGCTTCGTGAGCGTGGGGAGACATCGTTCAGTCGAGCGCCAGCGGCCCGCGTCGGTAGACGCCACCGGATTCGATGGATTGATCCCATCCGGCAGGGCAGCGGTCCGGAGCGATTTCTGCGAGCGGCTCGAGAACGAAGCGTCGTTCGGCGAAACGTTCGTGCGGCACGATGAGATCTTCACTCACGATCGACACGTCGTCGAATTGGATGATGTCTACATCGAGTGTTCTCGGGCCCCAGTGCACCACACGCTGGCGCATGGCCTCGGCCTCGATGCGCTGGCAACGACGCAGTAGCGCAAACGGATCGAGCGAGGTCTCGACTTCCACGACCATGTTCAGGTACGCGCCCTGGTCGTCCGGTCCGCCAATGGGATCGGTTTCGTACACGCTCGACATCTTGGTGACGTGTCCGAGCCCGAGCACGCCGAGTCGCAGGTATCCCTCACGATCGCCCAGGTTCGACCCGAGTGCCACGAACGCACGATGCACCGTGTGTGCAGTGGCCGAGGCATCTGCACGTGTCCGGCGAAGGCGCACGGACGTGGTTGCGGCATCCACCGCCAACGGAGGGCGAAGCTTGGTCAGTTCTACCTCGACGGCATCGACGCGGTCGAACATCAACACTTCGTCTGCGATCCTCGCAACGAGACGCTCGAGCAGAATGTCCTTGGACTCCTCGACGGCCGCAACGACCCGGTCAGCCACGAGTCCGTAGTGCACGGTGTCGCCGAGTTCGTCGCTGCGCCCAGCATCGCGAAGGTCCACTTCGAGCGACAGGTCGATGCCCAACGGTTGTGGAATCTCCCGCTCGTGTGGGAGCGCGCCGACGATCGTGACTGCACGAATACCGCTGATGTCGATCCGATCCACCATGTGCCCATTGTGGCCGGTTGACAGCCCATTGCCACGACGGGTCGCCGATGCTGCGCAAGACGGCCCGGATGAGCAGACTGCTTCCATGAGCGATCCAACGGACCGACCGAACCTCGCCACCAAGGGACACCCCGATCTGTCGGGTCGCACGTTCATCATCACCGGGGGCAACGGCGGCATCGGCCTCGGCATGGGCGAAGGCATCGCCGAAGCCGGCGGTTCCGTGGCGATCTGGGGCCGGAACGCGGACAAGAACGCTGCAGCGATCGACGCGCTGGAACGAATCGCAGGCGAGGTGGGCACGGGTGCGTTGATGTCGGCTCGCATCTGCGACGTCGGCAACGAAGCCAGCGTGGTCGACGCCATGGGCGCCACCGTCGCAGAGCACGGACGACTCGATGGATTGTTTGCCAACGCCGGTCGAGGCGGAACGGGAACACCGTTCATCGACCTGTCGCTCGAGGAATGGCGGTCCGTGATGGACATCAACCTCGATGGCGTGTTCCTGACGCTGCGTGAAGCCTCCAAGGTGATGGTGGAACAGGCAACGGGCGGAAGCCTCGTGGCGGTGTCATCAACCTCGGCGGTCCACGGCGCAGCCGGCAACGAGGCATACGGCACCGCAAAGACCGCATTGAACGGCCTCGTGCGGGCGCTTGCCGTGGGACTCGCCCGGCACAAGATCCGGGTGAACTCGCTCCTGCCCGGGTGGACCATCACCGAGTTGGCGGCCGGCGGCTACGAAAGCGACGTGTTCCGCAACGCAACCGTGAAGCGGACTCCGGTACGCCGATGGGCAGATCCGAGCGAATTTCGAGCGGTGGGCGCGTTCCTCGCGGACCCCAGCCAGACGTATCACACCGGCCAAGAGATCTGTGTGGACGGTGGCTACACGGTCTACTGAGCGACGATCGTCAGCGCTCCCGGCCTCAGCGACGGGAAAGGTCAGCGAACGCCGAGGAGATCGACGACGAACACGAGGGTCTCGTTCGGAGCGATCACACCGCCTGCACCTGCTGCGCCGTATCCCATCGCCGGCGGGATCGTGAGCTTGCGACGCCCACCGACCTTCATGCCCTGCACGCCGGTGTCCCAACCCGAGATGACCTGCCCTTGGCCGAGCCCGAACGAGAAGGGCTCCATGCGGTCCCACGACGCATCGAACTGGGCCCCCGTGGACCACGACACGCCGACGTAGTGGACGCTCACCTGCGACCCGGAGGTGGCCTCGGCGCCGTCGCCGACGGTGATGTCCTCGATGACGAGTTCACTCGACGGAGTCTCGGCGGGAATGGTGACTTCGGGCTTTTGCATGGTGGAGGAATCTAGCGGCTGCGACTCGTCGTGACGGCGGACTTGCCTGCGTCGAATCCGACGAACAATTGATACTCGCCCGGCTCGGTCCACCACCCTCCATCACGGCGAACGTCGAGTTGCGACCAGTCGACGTCGATGACGACCCGTCGGCGCTCACCGGCTGCCAGCGCGACACGAGCGAAACCAACGAGCCGCTTCGGCGCTCGTTCGACCGCTGACGCCGCCATGCCAGCGTGCACGAACACCACGGTAGAGCCGGCACGCTCACCGGTGTTCGTCAACTCGACCGACACGGTGTCGCCATCACCCCGACTCGACCCAGAACTGTCGGCCACGCCACCGGAATCGGCCACCGCATCGATCGTCCACGACGTGTATCCCTGTCCGGCACCGAACGCGAAGTGAGCGTCGTTGCCATCGGCGTCAAGCTTCCACTGACCGTGCAGCAAGCCATACGTGGCCGTGGTGGCGTCTTTGTCGAAGTCCACGAGATGCGCCTCGTCGTAGGGCACAGCAAACGGAAGACGGCCGCCGGGCTCGGTCCCTCCGGCCAACACGTCGGCCAGGCCTCGACCGGCCTCGACGCCGCCGTACCAGGAAACGATCACCACCGACACCGAATCCGCCCACGGCATCACCACGGCCGACCCACACTGAACGATCACGACCACTCGCTCATTCGACGCCGCCGCTGCCTCGATCAATGCCTCGTCGGCGCGGGACAGACGAAGCGACACCCGGTCTCCTCCTTTGGCCATCCCTCCGACCTCGTCGACCTCGTCGTGATCGTCGTGCTCGTCGTGCTCGTCGACCTCTGACGGATGCTCGGGTTCACTCGCCGAGGGTGAAGGTGCGTGCGTCTGATTCGGGGCGAAGCCAAGCGTGGGATGGTCCATGGGCGGGAACAGTTCCCCGGCGAGATCCATGGTTCCAGCGTTGTCGATGTACTCGCCCTCATCGGCTTTCGTGTACCCGACGACGACCACGACGACATCCGCGTCATGGGCGGCCCGACGGCTCTCGTCCGACAGGAGATCGTCATGATGAGTCACCGAGAACACCTCCTCGAGCCCCTCGAGCGGTGTCACGGCGGTCGTGGACTTCACGTCCGAGGAGCCGCCGTCTCCGAGGTTCACCACTCGAGCGAGACGTCCCACGAGCGCAACCGATGCTGACGGATCGAGCGGCAACACACCGTTGGAGTTGGTGAGCAACACCGCAGACGCACTCGCAGCCGAACGAGCCAAACGTCGGTGCGGAGCGCAGTTCACCACCCGAGGGTCCGGGGCATTGACGATCCGTTGGTGATACCGCAGCAGTGTTGCCACGGTCCGCTCGACCGAACGCACGACGGCGTCAGACGACAGCGTCCCGTCCTCGAGCGCATTGCTCAATTCCATTGCTCGCTGCTGGCGGAACGGCATCTCGATATCGAGGCCGGCACGCACTGATCGCACGGCATCGCGGAGCCCGAAGATGAAGTCCGAGATGACAAAGCCCTCCCAACCCCATTCGTCACGCAGAATCGCGGTGAGGAGTGTCTCGTTGTCGCCACACCACTCACCGTTCAGCGAGTTGTACGCACTCATCACCGAGGCAATGCCCTCCTCGGCAACATGGCGGAAGTGCGGGAGGTACACCTCGTGGAGCGCTCGCTCATCAGCGTGCACGTCGACGGAGAAGCGAGCGTTCTCCATCGAGTTCACCGCGAAGTGCTTCATACATGCCATCACATGACGCTCGAGTCCACGAGTGAACGCGGCCGCCATACGCCCCACGTGGTGAGGATCTTCTCCGTACGTCTCCTGGGCTCGCCCCCACGCCGGATGCCGGAGCAAGTTCATGCACACGGCGCCCGTGTAGGTAGCCCCGCTCGCGCGAAGTTCGAGTCCGATCGCATCGCCGATTCGTTCTTCGAACGCCGGGTCGAACATCGCTCCGCGAGCCATCGACACGGGGAACGCCGTACCGTCTGCGACCACCGCGCCTCGAGGTCCGTCGGCGAATTGCAGACCTGGCACTCCGAGCCGCTCAACGACCGCAGCCGGCCAGGGGTGTTCGTAGTAGCCGCCGTTCGTCATATCCGCCAAGCCCGGCCAGAACGCCGTGTCGCCGTCGAGACAACCGAGCTGCTCAGCCAATGTCATGTCGGCAACGAGGGCAGCCGCCTCACGTGTGGCGTCTGCGCCCTTGAACACGCGATCGGCAGCCTCAGCGAATGGGGTCGACATGGGAGGCATCATCGCAGGCCTCCGCGATTGGCTACGGATTCGACAAGAGATCGATGAGGGAGCTGGTATCCCAGCGCTCTCCGCCGCGCTGCTGTACTTGGGCATACAGCTGATCGACGAGCCCCGTGATCGGAAGCCGAGCACCGTTGCGGCTCGCTTCGTCGAACACGATCCCGAGGTCTTTGCGCATCCAGTCGACGGCGAAACCGAAGTCGAATTGTCCGTCAGCCATCGTGCGCGCCCGGTTGTCCATCTGCCAACTCTGGGCAGCACCCTTCCCGATGACGTCGACCACTTGATCCACATCGAGTCCTGCGCGCTGAGCGAAGTTCACACCCTCGGCAAGTGCCTGCACCAGGCCCGCAATGCAGATCTGGTTGACCATCTTGGTCAGTTGTCCGGCGCCCGCATCACCGAGGCGCACGCACGACTTGGCGAAATGAGAGATCACGGGGACAACTCGTTCGTACACCTCCTCGTCATCGCTACCACACATCACGGTGAGCTGACCGTTCTCGGCTCCGGCTTGCCCGCCCGACACCGGCGCATCGACGAACCCAACACCGGCCTCGACACATGCTGCGGCGAGTTCGCGAGCGATTCCTGCAGACGCCGTGGTGTGGTCGACGAGGATCGAACCTTTGCGCATCGTCGTGAGCACCCCCGCGCTGCCGAGCACTACTTCACGGACGTCATCATCGTTGCCGACACACATCATGACGACGTCGGCGTCTTCGGCCGCTTCTGCGGGGGTCGGCGACGCGCCGTGGCCGTTGAGCGCAACCCATGCCAGCGCTTTGGCCGCCGTGCGGTTGTATACCGTCACCGGGTGTCCTGCCCGGGCGACGTGGCGCGCCATGGGAGCCCCCATCACGCCCATGCCGAGAAACGCAACGCGCTCCATCTCGAAATCGTCGTCATCGCCGTCGTCGGTCAGATCGATCGTGATTTCATTGGCCGTCTCGTCGCTCATCGGAGACGATTCTGCCAGGTGGGGACGGTCCGGATGGAACATGTCACAAGTTGTCAGTCCTGCCCGCATGAATTGGCTGCCAGACTGCCGCGATGGTCGCCGAAGGGCAGGAGTGGAGCGTGCTCACCTGGAACATCCAGGGCGCGAAACACACCGATTTGGACCGTCTCGCCGAGGTGATTTCTGCCGCGACGATCGATGTGGTCGTGTTGCAAGAAGTGCGTCGCTCACAGGCCGACGGGCTTGCCCAGCGGCTGTCGATGCAACACACCTGGGCCAAGAAGCACCATCCGTCCCAGCCGCTGTTTCCCGATCGGGCAGAGGGCGCTGCGATCCTCACGCCGCATGAATTGAGCAACGCGGGACACCAACGAATCAGCGACGCGCAATCCAAGCGCAGCTATCGCCGCCGCGTGATCCAATGGGCGACCGTGTCGCGGGCTGACGCAACGGGGTACCGCGTGTACAACGCTCACCTCTCGCCGCACGACGCGACCCGAGAGCGCCACAACGAGGCCCGTCGGATCTCCAGCATCGTCGCTGCCCATGGCAGCGCTCCACCGGCGATCATTGCGGGCGACCTCAACGATTCGAACGACCCACTCGTCGTGGCCACCTTGCCGGGCATCGAGGCAATCGCGTCCCCGGCAACGAGCCCGTCAGAGCAGCCGGTCCAGCCACTGGATCATGTGCTCGTACCGGCCGCTGCTGCAGGCGTGTCCGTGAGCGCACCGGCCGGTGGCCGCGAGTGGGCCGAGCTCTCTGACCACCTCCCGCTCACCGTCCGCTTCACCTTGGACTGGGTGAGCAACGGCTTCGGAAGCTGACCGCTACTTCTTCTTCTTGGTCTTCTTCTCGTCGTCGGCCTCTTCGCCGCTCTTCAGCACGCCCTTCGCCAACGCTTCATCGAGGTAGATCTCGGCATCTTCTGCCGACACCTTCAGCGCCGGTGAGATCTCGGAGATGAGGTTCACGCGAGCACGCTCGTACATCGTGCGTTCCGCAGCGGACAGCGACGCATCGCGGTTGCGAGCTGCGAGGTTTCGCACCACTTCAGCCACCTGGTAGACGTCACCCGACTTGAGCTTTTCCTGGTGGTTCTTGAAACGACGGCTCCAGTTGGACGGAACACGAGGATCAGGCTTGGCGAGCACGGACACGAGATCCTCGAGCTCATCGGCCGACACGGGCGGCCGAACACCGACATCGTCGGTCTTCTCGACCGGCACCTTCAGCGTCATTTCGTTGATGACGGTTTTGAGAATCAGGTACTCCTGCTTCTCGCCGAAGAACTCCATCTTCTTGGTTCCCTGCACCACGCATGCACCGTGCTGGGGGTAGATGACGGTTTCGCCCTTCTTGAAATTCACGCAATACCTCGACTCGTTCGGCCCTGTGGCTCGATGGGGGACCACCACGAGGGTGGGGTTGACAGGGTAGCGGCGTCAGCCGTCGACCAACTGGTCTGCGTCACACGTCGCAGGCGCCGTCACCGGATTGCATCGTGCAACCACGCCGTTCGAGAACTCGACGACGTAGTCGCTTTCGAAGAATTCGCTCGGTCGGTAGTAGTCGGTGCTGAGGAAGTGCGCTCCAGACTCGAGCGCCGCCTCACGTTTGGTGGTGTCACTGGACCGTGCGTCGTCGGTCGGCGAATCCGTGCGGGTCCGCACCAGATAGCCCGCTTCCACCGTCGGGCTGATCGCCTGGTCGGTTGGATCGTCGAGGCGGACGAACGCGGCATCCGGCTGGCCAGGCGAACTCGTCGTGAAGATCGGCCGGCCTTCGATGCTGGGCGCATCAGCGACGTACATGTCTCGAATCGCACCGCCATCGGTCATGGAAAACATGACCTTGCCTCGGCTGGACTCGACGGTGGGCCATCCGGTATCGAGCACCGCCGCCTCCAGGGTGTCGGCGTCACCACGAACATCATCGGGGGTGATGATGCGCTCGGGACCGAAGACCGATGCGATTTCGGCATCCACGACTTGCAGCAGTTCGGGGGTGATCTTGACCGGGATCGCCCAGGGCAGATCCAGTGCGATTTCCAAGCCTTCCTCTGCCGCAGCTTCGGGAACCGACTGCTCCTTGAACTCGAGCATGATCATCACGGGAACGTGCGTCGGGTTCGCACTCGACCATGCTTCGATTTCGGAGAGGCATGAGACCAAGGTGAGACAGGTGCTTTCGTAGTCGAAGTCCTGCGTGTGCATGACCTTGTAGCCGGGAGCGTCGAGCGCCGGTTCTCCCGAGGCGGGGTCGAGTCCGACGACTTCGTTCGACGCACGGTTCGCATACAGGCCGCCCACCGGGTCGGCAAAGATGTCAATTTCGAACTGGCGGATCCCGTACGTATCGAGCTGTTCGGTGAGTGGTGCGTGCGAGTACTCGATGCCGCTTGCGAGCTCGGGTGACAACGCTGCGATCCCTGCAAACAGCTCTTCTTGCGGTTTCAAGTGGTAACTGTTGTGCGAGCCAATCACCTGGATCTCGTTCAACCGCAACTCGTCCACCAGGGGAAGCGTGGTCGTCGTCGTTGAGGTCGTCGTCGTCGAGGTCGTCGTCGTTGAAGTCGTGGTCGTTGAGGTCGTGGTTGAGCTCGTCGTCGTGCTGGCGAACGTCGTTTCCGAAGCGGTTGGCACTGAGTCGGTTTCGTCGCTCCCTGCACAGCTGGCGATGAACGCCATACACACGATTACTCCGCCGACTGCCCGTCTCCGCATGTTGAGAGTGTCTCACGAACACCAGCTCAGATCGGACTCGAACCGAAGCTTCCCGGCACGTTGCTCCCCGGGCTCACCTGCGACCTGAAGATGAGAAGACACCTACAAGTATCCGTCGAAACCAGCGCCCTCGGCAGGATTCGAACCTGCGACCTGAAGATTAGAAGTCATCTGCTCTATCCAACTGAGCTACGAGGGCAACGTCCCAAGCGTATCGCCGGGGCGCTATTGGGAGTCGACGTTGACATTCACTTCGAAACCGGCGCTTCCGATCGTGGAGCCCTGCCCTCCGGCACCAGCGTTGCCCTCGATGAAGTCGGCACCTTCGAAGCTCTGGATGGCACCGTCGGCGTCGTACCAACCAAACGATGATCCCCCCGAGGCTCCGGCGCCGCGCTCTCCGATCTCGCCGATCCCAGCAACGCCCTCCGCGCCTCCGGAGCGACCGCTGCCGTTTCCACCAGCTCCGCCGCCGGCTCCCCCGACTCCACCGTCTGCGCCGTTTCCGCCGCCCCCACCGCGAATCGTGCTCGTGGTGATCTCGACATCGTCCACCTGTGAGGTGAGCATGCCGTAGGACGGGCCGCCAGCACCACCGCCACCAACACCGCCGGCTCCTCCGGCCCCACCGCCGCCACCTCCGGCACCGTTGCCAGCGCCAGCGATCTGTTCTCCGCCTTCGATTCCTGCGCCGCCAGCGCCACCATCGCCACCGGTTCCCGCGGCTCCACCCGAACCGCCGGCCCCGCCCGCACCGCCGGCCACGAGCGATTCGACGATCACCACGCTGTCGACTCGAACCGCCCAGATGCCGAGCGATCCGCCGCCACCACCGCCACCGACGCCACCGCTACTGCCCTGCCCGCCGGCTCCTCCTCCGCCGCCGCCTCCACCTGTGGCGAGACCGGCCCCTCCACCCGCTGCGCCGCCGCCACCGCCGCCCGCACCGACTCCTGTGGACCCAGATTGGCCACTCAAGCCCGGCATTCCAATCGGGATGGCTGGATCATTGTCGGGTTGGCCAACGCCGCCGTCGCCGCCGCGTCCGCCGTCGCCACCCGCGCCCGCCCGCCCCGGCGTTCCGTTCTCTTGTGGCTCTTGCCCACCCACGCCGCCACGCGAACCCTCGGCATCGTCGCCCGGGCCACTTGCGCCACCATCGCCGCCGTTCCCACCGGGAGCGTCGTCGTCAGCACCACCGTCGCCCCCGATGACACCGCTTCCATCGGAACCCGACGCAGCGTCTGATCGATTCGATGTCCGAGCATCATCACCAAAGCTCACACCGTCGCCGCCCTCGGAGCCATTGACCGTGGTCCGCTCGATCCGCAGTTCCGTCGTGTCCACGACCAGCACTCCAATGCTGGCTGCAGCCGCCTCCTCGCCCGAGTTCTCGATCCCGTTGCCTGCCGCTCCCGCGACAATTCGGCTGTCCTCGATCGTGACGACCTCAGCATCGGCGACACGAATGCCGATCGCTCTGCGTCCAGGTGCTGCGTCGGCTCCGGCGAGCTCGATCGACGAGACGCGGCGATCACCATCGCCGGCAACGATCACTCCCGTCGACGCGCCTTCGATTCGCAGCCGATCGTTGCGATCGCGGTTCCAGTTCTCGTCGAAGCCTCCGTACAGGCTCGTGCCGGTGTCGAGTCTGATCGTCTGCGTCTCTGTGTACACGCCGATGCTGCGGCCGTACACATCGGCACCGTCGACGGCGCGCTCCGCGGCGGCAGCAACAGTTCGCAGTGGAGCATCCATGCTCCCATCTGCACCGTCGTCGCCACGCTCACCATCGACGAAGACCGCATTGCTCGCTTCTTCGAAGACGCGAACCGTCAGCTCGTCGACAGCTTCTGGGGCGTCGGCTGCGCGGTCGCCGGATGTCACGACGAGTTCGAACCGAAGCGTGACGATGTCGTCAGGCGCCCCGAACGAGACCGAGGTTCCGCCGAGCGCTCCCACTCCCCCTGTGACGTCAGGGCCATCGGTCTGGCGCCATGTGACGTCATCAGGTTCTGCTCCTTCGGTCACCTCGACTGCGTTGAGCGTGACAACCGAGCCCGCGTCTACTGCAAGGTCCGGTCCGGCATCGGCGAGAGCAGCAACCGGCATCGGAAGCGTCGTGGTGGGCGCGGGAACCGTGGTGGTCGCTGCTGGCTCGGTCGTCGTCACCTGTGTCGTCGCGACGTCGGTCGATTCCACCGAGACACTGGGAATCGATGGGGTCGCCGTGCGGTCTCCACCCGATCGAGATGCAAGAAACGCCACGCCGCCGATCAACAGCACGAGTGTGGACCCCACCGCCAGGCCGATTAGCGCATTGCGTTGACGTCGCTGCGATGCTTCGGCCGCCAACGCAGCGTGATGCGATGGGTGCAGCGCCACGCCTTGCTCGCCGACGTCGGGTTCAGACGGGTCACTCATCACACATCATCTCTGAGCAGGGACGATACCGAACGCCTCCGGCCAGCGACCGTCAGTCCAGCAGGGGACGCAGCATCCCCAACGACGTGATCACCGCAAACTGACGCATCTGCTCACGTTGTCCAGCGAGCCGCACATGACGCACTTCTTCGAAATCGGGCCCCACGAGACCCACCCAGAGCGTGCCCGCAGGTTGTCCATCCTGTTCGGAAGGCCCCGCAACACCGGTCAGCGACATCGCCACGTCGGTACCGAGGGCCGCTCTCGCGCCGCGAGCCATCTCGAGCGCAGCACGCTCGCTGACCACCGGTCCGTCTGAGACTCCGAGCAGCTCCTGTTTGATGCGCGTTGCATAGCTGACGATCGAACCGACGAACACGTCGCTGGATCCCGCGATGCCGGTGAGTCGAGCGCCGACGAGTCCACCGGTGACCGACTCTGCCAGGCCCAGCGTGAAGCCCTTGCTGCGCAACTGTTCGAGGACCACCGATTCCATCGTGTCGTCGCCGACACCGAACACGAGCGCGCCGAGTTCGCTGCGGACTCGGGCTTCCCACTCGTCGAGCACCGCGGCACAAGCGGCCTGCGTTGGAGCCTTTGCGGTCAAGCGGACCTTGAGCCCCTCCCATCCGGAGGCGAGAAACGCAAGGGTGGGAGTCGAGGGTCCCTCCAGCTCGGCAATGATCCCGTCGAGACGTTCGTTGAGCCCGCTTTCGGATTCGCCCCAAGTTCGCAACACACGACTGGCGATCACGTCGGTCACGCCACTGCGTTCGAGCAGATCGGGGACGATGGCGCGCTGCACCATGTCGCGCATCTCGTGAGGAACGCCGGGCACGGCGTACATGACTTTGGGAGCGCCATCGATGACGACGGGGCAGATCAACCCAGGTGCGGTACCACGGGTCTGTTGGATCACTTCGGCGCCCGCCGGCACCATTGCCTGTCGCAGGTTGTTCGACGCCATGGTCCGACCACGCGATTCGAACATGTCACGAATCACCGTTGCGACAGCATCGTCGAGCACCAGTTCCGTACCCATCACCGCAGCGATTGCCTCGCGAGTGAGATCGTCATGCGTTGGGCCAAGGCCACCACACAGAATGACTGCATCGGCGTCCTGCAAGAGCCGACGCAACTGCACTTCGATCCGGTCGACGTTGTCTCCGACCTTCACCTGGACCAGCGAGTCGATCCCGTGCGAAGCCAGTTCCTCGCCCATCCACGCAGAATTCGAATCGATGATCTGACCGAGCAGGAGTTCGGTTCCCACGGCGAGCACGGCGACGTTCATGCAACGGTCTCGTTCGCTGGCACGTCCGCGTCAGCGGGTCGCCCGGCATACCAGAGGTACTGGAGGCCGCTCACCAGCGTCAGCACGACCGCAATCCACAGCAAGCCATTCCAGGTCCACGTGGCATCGAGCGCTGTCAGCGGGAAGAGCGCGAACGCCACCGAGAACTGCTGCACCACGGTCTTGTACTTGCCGAGTTGGCTTGCGGGAACGCTGACGCCGCGCCCACTCTTGATGATTCGATACCCGCTGATCAGCAGCTCACGGCCAGCGATGATCGCTACGGGCACGAACCAGAAAATGTCATGGGCGACCAGCGTGAACATGGCGCCGAGCACCAGCACCTTGTCAGCAAGCGGATCGAGAAACGCACCCACCGCAGTGGGGCCGCGACGACGAGCGATGTACCCGTCGACGCCGTCGCTCGAACACAGCACGAACCACAGTGCAAACGCCCACCATGACCCGGTGCCGTCCTCCGGAATGGCCAAGAAGACCAGCGGAGACAGCAGGATCCGCGTGGCGGTGATCGCATTCGCCCAGCTGTTCAGGGACTCGACCATCAGCCGAACTCCCCGTCCTCGTCGTCATCTTCGCCCTCGTCCTCGTCGAGTGACGCCACGTCGACACCCGCCGCGACGAGGTCGGGGCCGAGCGCATCGACGATGTCGACCGTGATCATCTCCCCCGGGGTGCAGTCGAGCGGCACGTGGATGATGCCATCGATCTCGGGCGCTTCGAGATGACTCCGTGCCACCCCTGGTGCATCGACGAGCACGCTGAGGCTGGTACCGATCAATGCATCGCGGCGGCTCGCCGTGATGTCGTCTTGCAGTTCTCGCAGCTCGACGAGCCGGCGATTCATCAGCGCCGGATCAACGTGACCGTCCAGATCGGCGGCGTAGGTCCCTTCCTCGTCGGAGTACGCAAAGAAGCCACACCAATCCAGCTGCGCTCGTTCCACGAAGTCGAGCAACTGGTCATGGTCGTCTTCGGTTTCACCGGGGTACCCAACGATGAAGTTGCTCCGGAACGCCGCAGTGGGCTCGCGGTCCCGGATGTCTGCGATGCGGTCGAGGAAGCGCTGACCATCGCCCCATCGCCGCATTCGACGCAGGAGCGGCTTCGAGACGTGCTGCAACGACAGATCGAAGTACGGAACGCCGGAACGACAGATCGAGTCGATCAATTCGTCGGTCAGGTCGCTCGGGTACAGGTACAGCAGCCGGACGCGATCCACCTGAGCAGCAACCGCGTCGATGAGCGGAACGATCGAGCCTGCACCGAGCTCATCGGGCCGGTCCTTTCCGTACGACGCCAAGTCCTGGGCCACCAGCACGATCTCACGCGCTTCGGTCTCGGCCACTTCGGTGAGGATCGACGCCAGGTCACGACTTCGCTGCGGGCCACGAAAGCTCGGGATCGCGCAGAAACCGCACGACCGATCACAACCTTCGGCGATCTTCACATACGCCCACGGCGCTACCGACTTGGGACGAGGCAGGTTCAACAGGTCGAACGCCGGTAACGGCACGCTCGACACCGGAATGAGCTTGCGGCCAGAAGCTGTCCCACCCGAGGTGGGAAGTTCCGAGCCGTCACGCTCGGCGGGCACGAGGTTGAACGCCTGGCCGAACCCGGCCACCTGATCCACTTCGGGAAGTGCCGCTGCCAGCTCGTCGCCGTAGCGCTCTGCCATGCACCCGGTGACGACCAGACGGCTGCCTTCGGAACGAGCTTCGTCGAGTGCCAGGATCGTGTCGACCGATTCCTGACGCGCCGTGTCGATGAACGCACACGTGTTGACCACAACCAGGTCGGCATCTTCTGCGACATCGGTCGCGGTCATGCCATCGGCGACGAGCGCGCCGACGAGCTTGTCCGAATCGACGTCGTTCTTGGGACAGCCGAGCGTCTCGACATAGAACCGCTGCACCCCAGCACGCTACCGGTCCGCGGTGTGCGCAAACCGCGACACCAGCTCGTTGCCGATCGATGCGAGTCGCTCGGTGAGCCCCGGCGGTGGGTCGATCAGCTCGATCCCATTCACCACGCCGGCGATCTGCGCAGCGAGCACGCCACTGTTCCAGGCACCGAGCGTCGCATGACACCGCTCGCTGTCTCCGTCGTCGTCGTGCACGGAGGTCTCCACGCCGAGCGCCCGCAGCAGCGGGATTGCCCACCGCTCGATGATCGCCCGACTCGTCACACGATTCGAACTCTCCAGGTAGCCCGCCGTCGTGGACTCCCATGCTGCTGCAAGATCGAAATCCGCCGGCAGCTCGAACCGTTCACCCACCGGCGACAGACCTTCGATGCGGTCGACTCGAAACGAGCGCTGCCCCGCTTCGGTCATCGCCAACAGGTACCAGTTGCCCTGTTTCACCACGAGCCCGAGGGGGTCAATCGTGCGCACGGACACTCCTTTGCGAGGCGTGGCATAGGTGAGCAGGACTTTTTCACGCGCCAACACGGCGTCCTGCAATGGCTCGAGCCACTCGTCACGGCGAGGCTCACTGCTGATCGACGCCTCGACGTTGCCCCATGACGTGTCGTCGGCGAGCACCGAGTTCATCACTGCGGCACTGTCGGCTCGCATTGGTTCGGGCAACGCCTGGACGAGCTTGCGCATGGCGGAGGAGAACTCGTGCGTTGCGTGCCCGGTGGCTGCCGCCATCGTCAACAGCGCTCGAGCCTCCGGAGCACGAAGACCCGTGAGGTCCGTGCGAGCGCCGCCGATCAGCTCCCAACCACCCCCGCGGCCTTGCCGACTGAACACCGGAATGCCAGCAACGGACAGCGCATCGAGGTCACGACGAGCAGTTCGCTCACTCACCTCGAGCTCCTCGGCGACCTCACGCGCCGTGACGGTCCCGCGGGCTTGCAGCAACAACAGGGTCGCAACAAGTCGATCGGCACGCATGGAGGCCAGTCTGGCAGATAAACCGGTCATTTCTAGACCGGTCACGATCTGACCGGTTTAGCTGCGCACGATGGCTGCATGACAAACACCCAGATTCACATCGACTACACCAACGGCGCACCACTCGCATCGGACGACCCACGTGGCGCCATGGCTCGCTCCGTGCAGGCCGCGCAGGCCGTGCTCGGCGAAGTGACCGCAGCCGCAGCACACCAGCCCACTCCCTGTGCGGACTGGGACGTGCTGCAACTCTGTCAGCACATGATCGCAGTACTCGACCGTGCTGCAGCAGGCCCGACCGACGACGACATCAACGCACTCCCCGTACTCGCCGACGTACCGCTCGACGAACTCGGTGCCGCTGCGCTCACATCGGCCCAGCGAGTACACGAGAACTGGTCCGACGAGGCCGCAATGTCCAAGATGATCGCGGTGCCGTGGGGCGAGTTTCCCGGTGCAGCCGTGATCGGGGTCTACGCGGGCGAACTGCTGCTGCACACATGGGACCTGGCAGTGTCGCTCGGTATCGAGGCGAACTGGCCCGAGACCGACGTGGCGATCCACCTCCAGATGGCACAGTTGGCAATTCCAGAGGACGGTCGTAACGAGTTCGTTCCGTTTGGCGACGTGGTGGCATGCGCCGAGACTGCCCCGACCATCGAGCGTCTCGCTGCATGGCAGGGCCGCGACGTCTCACGCTGGTCGCACACCAAGTAGCCCTCGTCGGTCAGATCACGGTCGAACGGAACTTCGACATCAAGTACGGCCCAGCCTCGACCGGTTCGTGTCGGGCCTCGTCGCCGGGCTGGACAATGCACTCCACCAACGCATCCCAGTTGGCGTTGTGGAAGAACGGCATGGTCAATCGACGAACTGCCCCTCCGTTGTCGGGAACCACCACTCGGTGCATCGTCGAGCGCCACCGATCGTTGGTCCATCGCTGCATGAGGTCGCCCAAGTTCACCACCAGCGCGCCACCTGGCGCGTCGACGTCGCCCCACTCCCCTGCAGCGCTCTGCACTTGCAACCCTGGTTCCTCGTCGAGTCGAAGAATCGTGAGCGTTCCGTAGTCAGAGTGCGCACCGGCCCGAAAGCTGCCCTGCGGTGGCGCCACATCGAGCGCTGGGTAGTGAGCGAGTCGAAGCGCTGACCCGTGCTGATCGATGAAGGGTCGGAACCAACCAGCGTCGAGCCCCAGCGCCTCGGCGAATACATCGAGCAGCGTTGCCGACAGGTCTGCCATGGCGTCGTAGTACGCCTCGATTGCCGGCCGGAGCTCCGGAAGCGCCGCTGGCCAGAGGTTCGGCGCAAACACTGCTCGTTCGTCCGCATCGGTCATCTCCGAACGGGGCCGAGCCGGTTCACCGACCGGGCCGATGTTCATCGTCTCTTTCAGATCCGCCAACGCGGCCCCGCCGATCGATCGATTGAGCGACTCGACGCTGAACGGTCGATATCCGTAGGGATAGCTCACGTCATCAGGCTCGGCGTCACGACGTTCGCTCAGCGCCAGATCGAAGAACCGCAGCGCCATGCGATGCGCCTCGTTGATGACCGCCTCGTCGACGCCATGTCCAACGACCGAAAAGAAGCCGACCTCGCGACATGCGCGATCGATCGCGGCGCCGATCGCGGCCCGCTGTTCGTTCGACCCCGTGGCGAAGTCCGAGATGTCGATGACCGGAACCAGCATCAGCGCAGACTACGACCCTTCACATCGGCCGGCCCACCGACTTGCGCCATGCCGAGAAGCTGGCGACGCTGCCGACAGCGGGGGCACACAACCATGGCCACGGGTGAACTTCCACCGGCTTCACCAATGCGTGAACGCGAGCGAACCCTGGAACCGGAGCATGAGTCACCGCAGAGCGTTGGTTGGCAAGCACCTCGCCGGGTGCTCCGAGCCACAGGTGCACCTCACGCTCCGCAGCCAGCTCGGCGAGCGTCTCACAGAGGAACACCAGCCGCTTTGCCGAGAGCTTCAGCTTGGCCAGCAGCCCTCGATCGAAGACGAAGATCGCCGCAAGGCCGGGGTTGGCCACGAGTGCGGGGTCGTCGACGCCGAGCGACTCAGCCGTGAGCCAGACCGCTTCCGGCTCTCCCGAACGTTCGACAACCTGTGGGCCGTTCAGCGAATCCTCATCGCCACGGCGAACCGCATCCGGCCGTTCGACCGACACAAACATCGGGTCCTGGGGCCAGTCCCCGATTGGACAGTCATCTCGATGGTCGCAACCGCTGCACAGTCCCTTCGCCCGCTTCTCCACCTGCCAACGGCTGAAGCCGTAGTGCTTTGCTGACCCGACGCCGGTCGTCCACTGCCACCCCAGTCGATTGGCAGCGCGCGAGCCGTCCAACAGATGCCGGAAGAATACGTCTTCGCCTGCTTGCCAACGTTGGCCGTGACGCACTGCCCACTCGCTCGACAGCCACATTCGAGTCTGGTTCACCAGCCATCCGTCACGTTCGAGTTCGGTGACGTTCTCGTCGAGGCAACGCATCGACCGGTCCCATCCCTCGATCCCGGTCCCGGCCGTGCTGCGGTCTGGTTCGGTCGGCGCGACCTGGTCGCGACGAATCCCGGACGCAGTCCGGTCGCCGAGGCGGGCGTACCAGTGGCGAGCAAACTCCTGCCACATCAGTTCGTCGCGAAATTTCCGCACGTCGTACTCCGGGCCACCAGCGACATGACTCCAGACCTGGGGCAGTTGCAGGAGACCGTGCCGGATGTAGGGCGACAGCGCTGACGCACCCCGTCGATCGGTCGGCAACACCTCGTTGCGACGATTCGCGTACCGAGCTACGTCGAACGCTTCGAGCGCTGCATCCGCCGACGACTGTCCTCCCCGGAAGCGCTCCGATCCAACCGGTTCACCTTCGAACAACCCGCTCAGATGATGCGCCACGAACTCCTCGCTGGCGGCGCGCCCTCGCTCCGGATTTGGCAGTCGCACGTTGGTGTCGGTCATCGACGCCACCATCGCAGGCAAACCCGCCGCTTGTCTCGCCGTGCGAGGCATGCGTCAGTGGAGTCGACGCCGCAACCGGATCGGGCCGCGGGCGGTGGACGGATCAACGACCACCCCGCGCTGGGTGATCTCGATCGAGCCCGCCACCACCAATCGGCGCGCTGCGCGTCGCGCCGGCTCCATCAACGGTCGCCACCCCGCATCACCCGCACCACCAACAGCCTTGGCGGCTTCCGACGGACAGATCGTGGCACCTCCGGCGCGACGATCGAGCAGATCGAGAATCGAGGATTCGAGCGCCCGATCGGTGTCGGTGAGCTTCATGCGCCGACACGCATCCGAGCAGTACCGAACGTCATCCCAATTGCGCTCCCACTTCTTGCGCCACTCGATGTCGCGGCCGCACACGACGCACGGCTTCGATTCGGGAGTCGACGCACGACGCGCCACGGTTCAGAGTTGGCCGTTCTGCTGCAGCAGTTCGAACTCCTCGACGGTCATCAGAACCGAACGAGCCTTCGAGCCTTCGCTCGGACCGACGACCCCGCGCGTCTCCAACAGATCCATGATGCGACCGGCTCGGGCGAAACCGACTTTCAGCTTGCGTTGCAACATGGACGTGGAGCCGAGCTGGCTGCGCACGATCAGTTCCATGGCCTGGCGCATCATGGCGGTGTCTTCGTCTTCTTCACCCGCCGAGAATGCGTTCGCGTCCGACGTGACGTCGAGACCAGATGCGTCGAATGCGGATGTGGGCGGTGGCGGCGTGAGCGCTGGCGAGCTCATTGCCGACGGAGCGTTCGTTGTGCCCTCGCCGCCGTCTTCGATTTCGGCAGAGGTGACGACTTCGGGCGCCTGCGCCTTCCAGTGAGCGACGACTTCGCGTACTTCTTCTTCGGTGATGAAGGCACCTTGGATTCGATTCGCCACCGAAGAGTTGCCAGGGAGCAGCAGCATGTCGCCCTTGCCGACGAGCTTGTCGGCTCCGGGTTGGTCGAGGATCACGCGCGAGTCGGTCAACGACGATACGGCGAAGGCCATGCGTGCGGGGATGTTGGCCTTGATCACGCCGGTGATGACATTGACCGATGGGCGCTGCGTCGCGACGATGAGGTGAATACCCACCGCACGTGCCTTTTGTGCAATGCGCGTGATCGACTCCTCGACATCGCGTGCGGCAACCATCATCAGATCGTTCAACTCGTCGACCACCACCACGATGTAGGGCATGTGTTCATAGACGGCCGGGCCGTCCGGGTCGGTGCCGGGGGGATCCTCGATCTTGCCTGCCTTGAAGGCCTTGTTGTAGCCGCCGATGTCTCGGTAACCGATCTCGGAGAGCACGTCGTAGCGACGCTCCATCTCCTTCACCGCCCACCCCAGAGCATTGGCAGCCTTCTTCGGGTTGGTGACCGGCTGCGTGAGCAGATGCGGGAGCCGACCGTACTGGCCCATCTCGACCTGCTTCGGGTCGATGAGGATCAGTCGCACATCCTCGGGAGTCGTGCGCATCAGCAGCGACGTGATGATGCAGTTGATTCCAGATGACTTACCCGCTCCTGTTGCCCCGGCAATGAGCATGTGCGGCGTGGCGGCGAGGTCGAGCATGACCGTCTTGCCTTCGATGTCTTTGCCCACGGCAACCTCGAGCGGGTTCGTGGCCCGCTGCGCCTCGGTCGACGCAAGGAGGTCGCCAAGTGCGACCAGTTGACGCTGATGATTCGGGACTTCCACGCCGATAGCTGAGCGTCCCGGGATCGGCGCCAGGATCCGGACGTCGGTCGCTGCCATTGCGTAGGCGATGTCTTTTTGCAGGTTGGTGACCTTGGAAACCTTCACGCCCAGGCCCAACTCGAGTTCGTAGCGGGTGACCGTCGGGCCCACGGTCATCCCGATCAGCTCGGTCTCGACGTTGTGCGACGCCAGCGATTCCTGCAGCGTGCGCCCGCGCTGCTCGATGGCTTTGATGTCGACCTTCTTTTCTCCGGGCTGCAGCAAGAACTTCATTGGAGGCAGCACCCAGTCGCCGACCTGCTGGCCGTCCGGGCTGACCTTGTCCCCCTTGGACGAGCCGGTGTTGACCTTGGGCTTGGCGGCCCGCTTCTTTTTCGGTTCGGAGCCCACGTTCACTCCACCATCCGACTCGACGTCATACAGGGCGGTGGGCCCCGATGGCAACGCTTCACCGGCGATGGACTGGCCTGGGCCGGGCGCCGGCGCAGCACCGTGATCGAATGGTGCAGCGTCAAGCTCGCGGCTGTCATCGCGATCGCTGGACAGCGTGGTGATATTGCCCAACCCGGACCGTGCGGCCCGACCGACCGGTCGCAGCACCGAGTTGAGGAATCCGCCGGTCTGTTCGGCCATGGTCCGCAGCGAGGTCTGCGTGATGAGCATCAGCGAACCGGCGATGAGCGCAAGGAGCACGACGACCGCCCCCGCTGTGGCGATTCCCGCGGTGAGTGGCGCTGCGACACCCGCACCGATCCATCCGCCCCAGTCGCCGAACCGATCGAACCCCTCGGCGTCGTCGTTGCGACGCACGATGTGGATGAGACCGAGCACGCTGACCACCACGACCACCCAGGCAATGGCGAGCCGTGTCGGGCTCGACGATCGCCCCTTGCGAACCAGCGCCACGCCGATCGCAGCGAGCACCGGTGGCACGGCGAAGCGACCGAGGCCAAGAAACCATCCAACGAGCGTCTCGACGCCTCGACCGATCGGGCCTGCCAGATCCAGATAGATGGCCAGTGCGAACAGCACGGCGGCGCCGATGAGGCCGAGGCCGACGAATTCGTCGCGACGTCGATCGACGTACACGGCCTGGGAGTCGTCTCGTGGCATGACGTGGGTTGGTTCCGGTGGGGTCTCGTCGCGGACGTTGCCGCTTCGACTGCGAGACGATCGAGAGGTGCGAGCGGTGTGGGTAGTGGGATCCACGCGGGTGGACCGTTTGCCGGACGACTTCTTTGTCGGCTTCTTGGCCGGCTTCTTGCCCGACGGGCCCCAGGTAGACATGACCAGCTCACCGTACCAAGGGGGTACCTCGGTGTCAGGGAGGCCGTCCGGTCACGTCATTGCAGCGATCAGACCGGATCGACGGAGAACACCGCTCCGTTCGGACCGACCACGATGTCGAGGAACCCGCCCGCAGCCGACGTCGCTGCGACCACGTAGGTGGCACCGAAGCCATTGCCGTAGACGCTGATGGCATCGATTTGCGAGTCCGGCAGGTCAGCGGTGACACCGCTCAGCAGGCGGTCGTCGACGAAATCGATGTCGGATGCCGCGAACGTGTCACCGGACGCTCCCTCCTGACGCGGGGCTGGCGGTTCCAACTCGCCGTCAACGAACGCGTACGCAACGGCTGCGGTTGCGTCATCGAGCGCAACGAACACGTTCGTGAACTGCGCGTTCGAGGTGACCTCGAAGTAGCGCTGCGGTCCCCCGAGCTCTGCCTCGACTGCCTCGACGGCGTTGCGAACGTCGAGCACGTACTGCGGCGCCGGTACATCCGGGGCGATCGCGGCGTCGACCGGCGCGTCGTCGGAGATCCCCTCTGACCTGTCCGAGCCGCTGCACGCACCGAGCCCGACCAGCACCGAGGCCACCAAGACGACCTGCACCACGCAACGACCCCGAGAAGTCATCGGCGCATCCGTTGCGTGGCTCCCATGCATCCAGACGATATCGGTCGGTCGCAACCACCTCGTTCGCCGCGCCCCCGGTACGAACGCACCGGTGACGGATCAGGCTTCCATGACGACGGGAACGATCATGGGGCGACGCTTGGTGCGGTCGCTCACGAATTTGCCCGTTGCACGACGTGCTTCCTTCTCCAGCTGTTCGACGTCACGAACCCCATCGGAAAGCGCCTGCTCGAGTGCAGTGGCCACGATGTCGCACGCCTCGTCGAGCAGATCCTCGGCTTCGGGCGCGTACACCCAGCCGCGCGTGATGATCTCGGGATCAACGAGCACCTTGCCGGTCTGCATGTCCACGGTCGACACGACCATGACCACGCCTTCCTCGGCGAGTTTGCGGCGGTCGCGCAGGACTCCATTGCCCACATCGCCGACGATGCCATCGACGTAGAGGTAGCCCGAGGGAACTCGACCCACCGGGTCGAGACCCTCACTGGTGAGTTCGAGCACATCGCCGTCCTCGCACTGGATGATCCGGTTCTCGGCAACACCCATGAGCTCGCCCAGCTTGGCGTTGGCAACCATGTGGCGGTACTCACCGTGAATCGGCACGAACCACTCAGGATTCACGATCGACAGGTAGGTCTTGATGTCATCGGCCTTGGCATGGCCCGTGGCATGCACGTCCATGATCCCCGAGTGCACCACTTCGGCACCGAGACGCAAGAGCCCGTCGATCACCTTGTTGACACTTCCCTCGTTGCCGGGAATGGCATGACTCGACAGCACGACCGTGTCGTTGTCGGTGAGCTTCAAGAACCGGTTCTCGCCGCGCGCCATCAGGCCGAGTGCTGACATCGGCTCGCCCTGCGACCCGGTCGAGATGATGCAGATCTGGTCATCGTCGTACTTGTCGACCTCATCGATGTCGATCAGCGACGACTCCGGGATCGAGAAGACTCCGAGGTCCAAGCCCAGCCGGATGTTCTTCTTCATACTCAGCCCGAGCGTGGCGACCTTGCGACCTTCGGCGACCGCAGCGTCGGCGATCTGCTGGATCCGGTGAATGTGGCTGGCAAAACTGGCCGTGATGATGCGGCGTCCGCGTTGCTGTGCAAACAGACTGCGCAACACGCCACCCACGTTGGTCTCACTCGAGGCGTAGCCGGGTTCTTCGGCATTGGTGGAGTCCGACATCAGCAATCGGATGCCATTGTTCTTGGCCATCTGACCAATACGTGCAAGGTCCGCACGACGCTCGTCGACCGGCGTGAGGTCGATCTTGAAGTCGCCGGAGTGCAACACGATGCCCTGCGCGGTGTGGACAGCAATGGCATGCGCGTGAGGGACCGAGTGTGTGACCGGAACGAACTCGACGAGCAGCGAACCGACATCGATCTGCTGGCCGTCCTGAACCGGACGCATGTCGATCTTGCCCATCAGACCGGCTTCTTCGATGCGATTCTTCGCCAGGCCCAACGCCAGCGCCGAGCCGTACACCGGCAGCGGCTTGTCGCGCAGGTGCCCGATGCCGTCCTCGTCACGCATCAGGTATTGGATGGCGCCGATGTGATCTTCGTGCCCGTGCGTGAGGACGATTGCGTCGAGGTTGCGCGCGTTGTCCTTGAGATAGGAGAAGTCCGGGAGGATCAGGTCGATTCCGTGGTGGTGCGCATCCGGGAACATCAGCCCGCAGTCGATGAGCATCATCGTGCGGTTCGGGTCGTCAGCAGCACCCTGCTCGACGACCATGCAGTTCCGGCCGATTTCACCGAGACCTCCGAGAAAAACGATCCGCACGGGAACCTTCGGGTCGAGTGGCGCGGTGACGGGCGCAGGCACCGGCTGGGACACCGATGAGTTCTGGGACTTCTTGCGCTGCTTGTTCTCAGCCACGGGAGGCCACCAATCGTTCGTACACGCCGCGGGCTGCAGCGTCTGTTCCGGCGGGCGCTGGGCCCATCGGGAGGCGGCATGCTCCGACCGGGTGGCCGAGAGTCTGCATCATCACCTTGGGTTGCACCGGGTTCGGTGCATCGTCGTTGCCTTCGAACTCGTAGCTCTCGAGGAGCCGACGGTTGTGGGCCTGCGCGGCACCGATGTCACCAGCAGCCCATGCGTTGAGCATCTGGACGTGATCGGGCGCCGCCCAGTGCGTGCACACACCGACCATGCCGACTGCGCCCACGGACATCAGCGGCAGATTCATCGGCGAGTCACCCGAGTAGACCTCGAAGTCGTCGCCAGTGCGTGCAATGACCTTCGCTGTCTCACTCGGGTCTCCTGCTGCGTCTTTGAGCGCAACGATGTTGGTGACATCGTTCGCCAGGTGCACCAGCGTGTCGGTGGAGACCTTCCGGCCGGTCCGCTTCGGAATGTCGTACAGCACGACCGGGAGTTCGGTCGACGACGCAACGGCTCGGAAGTGCAACTCGAAGCCGGTCTGACTGGGTCGGTTGTAGTACGGAGCGACCACGAGGATGCCGGCGAGGCCGAGCTTGCTTGCCTCGGCCGTCAAGCCCATGTCCTGGCGCGTGTTCGAGCCGGTGGTGCCTCCCACGACCGGCACGGTGACCGCCGCAGCGACCGCTTCGAACAGCGTGAGCTTTTCGTCGATGGAGAGCGTTGCCGACTCGCCGGTGGTACCGACCACGACAAGGCCCTCGTTGCCCTGCGACACGAGCCAGCGAGCCAGCGACACCGCTGTGTCGACGTCGAGTTCGCCATCGTCGTCGAACGGCGTCACCATTGCGGTGGACACCCGACCGAACCTGGCCATCAGTGGTTCCTCGTGTACATCTGCCAATTCACGGCTGCCAACCTACGAGATCGGTTGCTCGTTGGGGCGTCCGAATCCAGCGAACGCCCCAGTGATCGGGTGTCAGAAGCTGCCTTCGGCGGCGCGGTCGATGCCCTGGGTGAGGATCAAGTCCTCGTGCAGCTCCATCCAGACATCGTGGTAGCTGCCGCACATGACGCCCGTGAACATCTTGCTCTCGCCCGCTTGCACCTTGGTAAGCACCGCTTCGAGTCGGTCGGCATACGGCGACATTCGGGCGATCTCGGCGCCCATCGCAGCAACGACCGGATGGGCCTGCTGATGCAGTTGCTCCAGCCGGGCGATCACTTCGCCGTCGTACGTCGCATCGGTGTGATCATTTGGCTCGTCGCCACGAAGCTGCCAGGCGCTACACAGCTCCTTGAACTCACCGTTGGACGTGAGGAACGCCTCGTAGTGGTCGCCCAACGCTGCGGCGACGTCGATGCCGTCCACATCGGTGGCGAGACGCTCGCCATGTGCCGTGCGGCCATCCGCGGTGAGTTGCCACAAGCCACGATTCTCGCGGAACTGTGCCAGGCCGGCTTCGCTGAGCGCAGCGAGCGCAGCTTCCACGTCGCCTTCCGACAAAGCCGTCATCTCGACGAGGGTGTCGACGTTGGCAAACCCCTTGATGCGCAGTGAATGGAACGTCTGAAAATCAGGTGTGGACGCGTGAGACATGGCTCACAGTGTGGCAGCGCGCCGTGCACCGCATCGAATCCACCCGGCCCGCCAACCCAACGTCAGGATCGCCCCGACGACGATGGGCAGCACGTAGGTGAGCAACCGGTACACGAGCACACCGGCCAGTGCGGTCGTCGTCTCGACCCCGGCAGCCATCAGCGCCCCGGTCAACCCGGCCTCCACCACGCCCACTCCTCCGGGTGTCGGGGCGAACGTGCCGAGCAGATGGGTGATGAAGAAGACGCGGAAGAACTCGGTGAGCCCGAGCTCGTCGCCCACACCCAGGGATCGCAAGGCAGTGAGCAAGATCAGCGAGCCACACGCCTGCGCCAACAGCGTTCGAACCATGAGACCCCATGGACTCCGGCCGATCTCGATCAGTTCGGATCGCACTTCGGCGACACCCGCTGCGGGATCGATGCCGTCGAGCGAAGGCAGGCGTCGGCCGAGTCGCGTCCACACCCATGCTGTACTCGCGGTGGCGAAGCTCGCTGCGCGGTGCGACGTCAATGCAAAGGTCCAAAACGCTGCGGATCCGCCCACCACGACGACGATGACCACGAGGATCAAGGAATCGGTGCGATCAGGGCTGCGCTGCGTGAGGTCCACAAGCAGCGCGAGGAGCGGCAGGATCCACGAGGCAAACGTGGTGGCGACGCCGTAGGCGATCAGCATCGATGCGAATCGGGGTGCGGTGACTCCGCTCTCGCGACAGATCGACCATCGCAACGCGGTTCCGAGTGCACCACCCAGCGGCACCCCTTTGCTGACCGCATTTCCCACGTCGTGAATGACCACCGCGGAGCCGATGCCGATGGGCTCGCCGAGCAGGCGTCGCACGATGTTTGCCCGAGACCACCGTTCATATGCGCTCAATACGAGCAGCGCCGCGATCGCAAGCAGCGACAGGCGCTGAATCTCGCTGAGTGCATCGGCGACCGTTGCACGTTGCAACCAGATGGCGACGCCCAACGCGGCCAGCAACAGCACGGTGAATGTGGCTCGCTTGACCGCAGTAGATCGTGTCGAGTCGAGTCCCGCTTCCCGGGTCCGCTCGACGAGTGTCACGCAGCCAAAGCTAGATCCAGGCCAGCAAGCAGCGCCGGACTCTGCACGGGTTTTCTGTGTTTCGTTCGATCTCGCTGAGGGTGGCGCACGACCTCGCAGGGCGTCAGCGACAGGCGTCAGCGAAGGCGGCTCACACCATCGGCCTTGGCTGCGGCAGCCACGGCCTCGGCAACGCGCATCGACACCGAGCGGTCGAAGACCGACGGCATGATGTTGGTGGCCGACAGCTCCTCGTCGGTGACCGAGTCGGCAATCGCTTTCGCAGCGGCGAGTTTCATGCCCTCGGTGATGTCGCCAGCGCGTGCATCGAGTGCTCCGCGGAAGATCCCCGGGAACGCCAGCACGTTGTTGATCTGGTTCGGATAGTCGCTGCGGCCCGTTCCCATGACCGCCACGCGATCTCCCACGAGCTCCGGCTTGATCTCCGGGTCCGGGTTCGCCATGGCGAACACGATTGGATCGTCATTCATGTTGTCGATGTCGTCCACGCTCAAGATGTCCGGAGCAGACACGCCGATGAACACGTCGACTCCGTGCATCACGTCGGACAGCGAGCCCTGCAATCCATCAGGGTTCGTGTTTTCCGCAAACCACTGCTTCCAGGCGTTGAGGCCGTCGCGTCCGTCATAGACAGCACCCTTGCTGTCCACCCCGATGATCGTCCCGACGCCCGCACCCAACAGGATCTTGCCGATGGCCACACCAGCGGCACCGACTCCCGAGATGACGACCAACATGTCCGACATCGACTTGCCGGTGACGCGCAATGCGTTCTCGAGTGCTGCCAGCGTCACAACCGCAGTGCCGTGCTGGTCGTCGTGGAACACCGGAATGTCGAGCGCCTCCTTCAGCGCCTCCTCGACCTGAAACGCTCCCGGTGCGGCGATGTCTTCGAGGTTGATGCCACCAAAGGTCGGGGCCAGACGAATGACGGTCTCGATGATCTCCTCGGGGGAGTCGACATCGATACAGATCGGGAACGCGTCGACACCGGCGAACTCTTTGAACAGCAGCGCCTTGCCTTCCATCACCGGCATTGCGCCCTTCGGGCCGATGTCGCCCAGGCCGAGCACGGCGGTGCCGTCGGACACGATCGCCACGGTGTTGCGGCGGATGGTGTACTCGTCAGCAAGCGACTCGTCGGCTGCGATTGCGTTGCACACACGGGCCACACCCGGCGTGTAGGCCATCGACAAGTCGTCTTGGTCCCCCACCGGACACAGCGACAGCACTTCGATCTTGCCGCCTTCGTGCATTCGGAACGTTCGGTCGTGCCACTCCTCGAGGGTGACTCCCTCGGTCGCTTCGACCGCAGCGACGACGTCAGTCTGATGGTCGACGCTGGCGCAGTTGACCACGATGTCGCGTTCGAGCTCGCGCCCCTTTGCAACGAAACCCTCGATGGCGAAGATGTTGCCGCCAGCATCGCCGATGGCGGTGCACAGCCGGCCCAACACGCCGGGAACGTTGTCGAGCGTGACATCGAGTGAGATCGAATATTGCGTGGCCGGGGGGTTCGACATGAGCCAAGACGCTACTGGCGCATGTCGGCTGCGCTGCGCTTCTCTGCGGTGTGGCATGTGCTGTGGCTCTGTGCGCAGTTGAGGGCCACGACTACATTGAGTGGTTCGTGAACACACCTTTCAAGGAGACCCGAATGCGCACCACCACCCGCCGAATCGTTCCCGCTGTCGCTGTCGGCGCCCTCGTTCTGGCTGCCTGCGGCAGCGATGACGCAGGTTCGTCCGATGACGCCTCCAGCGATTCCTGTTCGAACACGCTCGAAGACGGCGTACTCACGCTCGCCACCGGCGAACCGGCCTTCGAGCCGTGGGTCGTTGGCAACGCACCCGAATCCGGCGAAGGCTTCGAAGCCGCCGTTGCCCTGGCCGTGGCTGCCGAGATGGGCTACGAGGGCGACGCGGTCAACTGGGTTCGCGCCGGATTCGACGAGGCCATCCAGCCCGGAGCGAAGAACTTCGACATGAACATCCAGCAGTTCTCCATCACGGCAGAACGCGATGAGAGCGTTGACTTCTCGCTCCCCTACTACACCGGCAACCAGGCACTCCTCGCGCTCGATGGCTCCGCTGCCGCGGGCGCCACGATCACGGATCTCAAGGGCCTACAGCTCGGAGCGCAGTCGGGCACCACCAGCCTTTCCTACATCACCGACGTGATCCAGCCCGACAACGATCCGCTGGTCTACGACGACAACTCCGCTGTCAAGGCTGCACTCGAAGCCAACCAGCTCGACGCCGCCGTGTTCGACCTGCCGACGGCGCTGTTCGTGTCTGCTGTCGAAATCGAAGGATCGAGCGTCATCGGCCAGTTCACCATCGAGTCGGGCGGCCAGGGCGACGAGCTCGGTTTCGTGCTCGAGAACGACAGCCCACTCAAGTCGTGTGCGGACACTGCCATCCAGGCGCTGACCGACTCTGGCGATCTCGCTGCGATCACCGAGGAATGGCTCGTCGTGGGCACCGACATTCCGGTCATCGCACCCGAGTGACCCCGGTCGACGCCACACCACCAACACCATGACGTCAACCGAGGCTCCGCTGACGCGGCGTCAAGAATACGAACGTGGCCGCCGCAGGCGCGGCGCCGCGATCGCTACGACGAGCACGATCATCGCCATCACGGCGGTGATCGTGCTCGTCCCCCGAGCACCACGCTGGGAACAGGTGAAGCGGTCGTTCTTCGACTTCGACATCTTGCGCGAGTCGTTTCCGGATCTCTTGAGGGCGTTCTGGCTCGACGTCCAGATCTTTGCCTGGTCACTACCGCTGATCTTCGTGTTGTCGCTGCTGGTGGCGATCACCCGCAACTCGCGCAGCCCTGCGCTGTTCCCGCTGAGAATCATCGCGACGGTGTTCACCGACATCTTTCGCGGCGTGCCGGTGATTCTCACGATCTACCTGATCGGCTTCGGCATTCCCGGGCTGATCCCATCTCGAGAATGGAGCAACCCGCTCATCTGGGGCACCGTGGCACTGGTGCTCTCGTACTCCGCCTACACATCCGAGGTGTTCCGAGCCGGCATCGAGAGCGTGCACGAGAGCCAGCGTGCCGCTGCGCGCTCGCTCGGTATGTCATCCCAGCAGACCCTCATGAGCGTGGTGCTCCCCCAAGCCATCCGCCGCGTCGTCCCCCCGCTGATGAACAGCCTCGTCAGTCTGCAAAAGGACGTGGCGTTGGTCAGCCTCATCGGTCCGGTCGAGATCCTTCGACGCGCCGAGATCCAGAAGTCGCTCGCTGCCAACTTCACCCCGTACGTTGGCGCCGCAATCGTGTTTCTTGCCCTCACCATTCCCTGTACTCGCCTCGCCGACCACCTGCTGGTGCGTGAACGCCGACGCACCGGCGCAACGGCGGTCTCATGACAGACGCGAAGCTCTCGCTGCGTAACGTGCGCAAGTCGTTCGATGCCACCCCGGTGCTGCGTGGCATCGACCTCGATGTCGCGTCCGGCGAGGTCATCACGCTCATTGGAGCATCGGGCTCCGGTAAATCGACGCTACTGCGCTGCTCCAACCTGCTCGAACCCATCGACGACGGCGAGATTCTGCTCGACGGTTTCGACATCGCCGAGCCCAGCCTCGACCCGGATCCAATCCGCCGCCGCATCGGCATGATCTTCCAGAGCTTCAATCTCTTCCCGCATATGAGCGTGGTGGACAACGTGGCCGTCGGCCCGCGAAAGGTGCTCGGCACATCGAAAGCCGATGCACGTTCCCAAGCCCGCCAGCTCCTCATCCGTCTCGGTCTCGAAGATCGCATCGATGCGTACCCCGACCAGATGTCGGGTGGCCAGCAGCAACGCGTCGCCATCGCCCGCTCGTTGGCGATGAAGCCGGAAGTGATGCTGCTCGACGAAATCACCTCCGCCCTCGACCCAGAGCTCGTTGGTGAAGTACTCGACGTCGTGCGCGAGCTCAAGGCATCCGGCATGACGATGTTGTTTGCGACACATGAGATGGCGTTCGCACGCGAGATCAGTGACCGTGTCTGCTTCCTGCACCACGGCGAGATCCTCGAGCAGGGACCTCCCGAGCAGATCTTCGGCGCACCGACCGAACCGAGGACTCAGGAGTTTCTCCAGCGGGTCATCGACGCCGGCCGCATCTGACGAAAGACAGCGCACCGTCACTCGCAGTCGGACTACCGTCCCGTCCGTGACACGAGGGATCCGAGCGCTGCTCGTCGCCGCACTGCTGGCGGTATCGGTTTGCGTCATCGGTGTTCATCACAGCTTGTTGCCGGTAGCAGCGGCAACCGCCACCAGCAGATATGTGCCGGTGACCCCGTGTCGTTTGGCGGACGAGCGAACCGGTACCGGTTTACTCGCCATCGATGCTTCCACCGCACGCATCGATGCCGCTGCCTGCAACATCCCCGACGACGCCGTGTCGATCGTGATCTCCGCCACCATCGTGAACCCCAGGCGCCGGGGTTGGCTCGTGGCCTACCCGTCGGGGGCGCCGGTGCCGACCGCCGCCACGCTGAACTGGAACGCCAGAACAACACGTGCGAACTCAGCCACCGTTGCGCTCGGCGCCGACCGCCACATCGCAATCCACCGCACCGGTTCATTCGGTGACGGTTCGGTACTCGTCGACGTCGTGGGTGCATTCGTTCCCGCCGACACCGCCACCGCCGGCCGTTTCGAAGTCGCTCCGACCGCCGAGCGGCTCGTGGACACCCGCACCGGCACAGCAACTCCGATGGAAGCCGGCGCATCGATTCGAATCCCACTCCCCGACTCGGTTCCCACCGATGCCGTTGCGCTTGCCGTCAACCTCACCGCTGTCGATACCGCAGCCCGCGGCTTCTTCTCGCTGTACCCGGCCGGAACCGAGCGACCGGAAGCATCCGTGCTGAACGCCGACTCGCCGGGCCAGACACGAGCCGCGGCCACCATCGTGCCGGTGAATGGCGACGGCTTCGAGCTGTACAGCCACGCCGGAGCACACGTGATTGTCGACATGACGGGCTGGTTCACCGGTAGCAGCGCAGCGAACTCCTCCGAGGGCCTGTTCGTTGCAATCAACCCCAGTCGGCTACGAGACACCCGCCGAGAAGCAAACCCGGTGCACCCTCGTGGCACGATCGAAGCGGCCATCCCGGATCGGGCAGGAAACGTCCGGGCGGCGGCACTCTCGGTGACCATCGTCAGCCCAGTGCGCCGGGGATACATCACCGCGCACGCCGCCCGCACCGAACGTGGACCCACGTCGTCCGGATTCGGGATGCGCGGCGATGTGACCGCCCAGTTCGCGATGACCTCGGCGTCATCGAAGGGCGTGTCGGTCTACGCCCACCAGGGCGCAGAGCTGACGGTCGACCTCCTCGGCTGGTTCACCGGTACACCGGTATCGCAAACGGAATCGGGCCGAGCGCCCAACACCAAGGACCTGCAACGCGTCATCGCAATCGGCGACTCCAGCATGGCTGGCATCGACCGCAACCGAGCGTGGGCTCAGCTGCGCGGCGCCGAATTCGACCTGCGGGCACGTTCTTGTCGTCGACTGATTCGTGTGTCGTGCGTCGGCCGCGACGGTGTGAAGCCGCCCAACACGATCGATGAGATTCGGTCACTTCCGTTCGGCCGCTACGACATTGCCGTGATCATGGCCGGCTACAACGACGGCCCGGTGAGCATCGATGCAGCGATTCCGCTCATCCTCGACGCAGCTCGGGCGAAAGGGATCGAACACGTGGTGTGGATGACGCATGCTCGCGCGCTGCGGACCGACCGAGGCGGGGGGAACCCGACTGAGCAGGTGTACGCCGAACACAACGCCGTCATCCGACGCCATGCCGCAACGAATTCCGACATGGTCGCCGTCGAGTGGGGCGCGGCTGCTCGACAGTCTCCATTCTGGGTGTATCCCGACGGCATCCACCTCGATCGGTACGGCGGCCATGGCGCAGCTGACTTCATCTCTCGTGCGGTCGCATTCGTTGCGGGCCAGCGATGCCCGGTTGCTCAGATGCCCGGTGGCGCCACGTTCGGTGCGTGTCCGGACCCCGGCACGATGCCGCCGGTCGACATCGCTGCCGTGTACGGGATCTGATTCAGCCGGACAGACCGCACACCAGGTCGCGGTTCAAGCACAGCTCGACCTCGCGCTCGAGCTTGCCTTGGTCCCATGTGTTCCAGAAGTCGGCGTGGGCGGAGTCGATTGACCCCGAGCTCAGTGACAGCCCCTCCGGGTCGACGGGAGGGAAGTCGATGGCCATCAGCAACTGCGGCAGCGCCACCGGGTGGGATTCCGGGCATCCCGAATCGCTGAAGCGCACGTGCGCGCCCGAACCAAACGCCGTGAGTCGGCTGGAGTCCCAGCAGTCCGGGAACGTGATCCACAGCCGCAGTGTCGACTCCTCCGAGCACTCCGGCGGCCGGTCCTCGCGGATCGCACCGCTTCCACAACCCCAGGCAATGACGTCTTGACCCTGGGGTTCGTCAGCAGCTGCGTCGCCAGCGATCACCATGAAGCCCGGTGGGTACGCCACCACGTCAGCGGGATCCACCCCGTTTCCCGGTCGGTAGTACGCAGTAAGGCCCAATGAGTCGATGCGGTTGCCGGTCGAGTTCAGCAACGTCGGCGTCCAGTACGACGCGGTGTCGAGGCTCTGGTCACAGCTGGTCTCCGCACCGATCGCACGCTCGTACCCGGGTTCGTGATTGGTTGCGGTGTTCCCGAAGAACTGATGCTGGTGACTCTTGCCCTGCTGCCACGGCAGCACGATCGGATCATCGAAGGCAAGGTGGCTGACCTCGCACTCCACCACGAACTGCGCCACGCGCCCCTGCGGGCCAACGCGTGACGGGTCCGGATCGCCGGCGGCCGACTCGGTTGCCGCTGACTCGGTGGCCGCTGACGCGCCGCATGCGGCGACCGCCAAGCTCGCGGCTACCAGCATCGTGATCGGTCGGGCCCGCACGCCGACGAGCCTACGGTCACCACGCAGCCGACACCCGACCCTCCGCAACCAAACACTGCGACCAGCACGCAAACACCGCGGCGGGTGTTGCGAATGCCACCGCGCGGGTCAGCCCGTCAGCGGGTGGGGGTGACGATGGCGTCGACGTCGACGATGCGTGGCATGTCGGTGGCGGGCTCGGCGGGGGCGGTTGCCGCATCGGGCATGTCCTCGAGGTCTGGGATCGGCGGCAACTCGGCGAGCTCGTAGTCGACCGAAGGCGGGGCGTTCTCGGCATCAGCCAGCCACTCGAGCACGTTCAGCGGTGCTTCGACCCATGCCGGGTCGTCTGCTGCTGCTGCATCTGCACCGCAAGCCGCAATGCTCTCCAGGTTCGCCGGTGCACTCGTGGCGAAGTCGTTCTCACCAAAGCAGTTGCGCAGCGTTCCGGTTGCTTCGCCCACACCTTCGACAGCGATGTCGACGACCCGACTCTCGCTGATCGAGTTGCTACGGATCACGTTGTCGTAGGAATTCCAGAGCAGCTGCTCTGGAATCTCCTCGGCGAGCGGCTCCAAGCGCTGCTCGGCACACTCGATGCCCCAATCCGACTCGGGAGGCAGGTCGTCGTTCGCACCCTCTTCGAGGAAGGGCACCAGTGCGATGCCCGTCTTGTCATGGTCGTAGATGAGGTTGCGTTCAACGGTGTTCGCGATGCCGCCGGCAACCACCACTCCATTGCCCATAGCGAGCAACGCCACGTCGATGGCCGGAGTGTCGGGTTGGTTGTTCGAGTAGATGGTGTTGCCGGCGATCATCGTCTGGCGCTGCGGGTAGCAGAGTTCGTAGGAACCGGAGTTCGGGACCACACCGGCGCGGTTGTTGTTGAACCGCGAGTTGACGATGATCAGGTTTCCGCCAGCGTTCGTGCCCGAGTACCCGAGGCCGTTGTGCTCGGCAATGACGTTGTCCATGACCGCATTGCACGGGAAACACTGGCCGATGTAGAAGCCGGCGTCGGGGCTGCCTGCGCCATACGAGTTCTCGATCTGACCGTTGACGGAGTCAAAGGCATAGATGCCGTAGTCGCCGATGCGATACGCCGTGACGTACGAGGCCCGGTAGCCGTCGGCCGCTGTGAAGAACACGCCGTTGTCGGTGTAGTTCTGGGTCGTGAGGTTCTCGACCGCGACCCCCTTCGCGCCGAGCACGCGGATGCCATTGTCGAGTTCGAACTCGCCGTCGAGCACGACGCCTTCGCGCTCGAGGCCGCGGATGACGATTTCGTCGGTCACCACGTTGACGGCTTCGTTGTACACGCCGGGAGCAATCAGCACCAGATCACCCGGGCTTGCTGCATCGACGGCAGCTTGGATCGATTCGAATTCGCCCGGGACGTCGAGCACACCATCATCGGTGGCGCCCGCTTCCGTGGTAGGCGGATCGGTCTCGGGGGCTGCGGTGTCGGGCGCCGCCGTGCCCGGAGCTGCTGTCTCGACGGGCGCATCGGTTGCTGGCGGGTCGGTTTCGACTGCAGACTCCTCGACCGCCTCGGTGTCGGTCGACTGGATCGCCTCCGGCTCATCGCTGGCGCACGCAGCGGCTACGAGTGTCGCTCCAACGAACAGCGCGAACATCTTGGTGGTGGTCGATTTCATGGTCCCCCTGACTCGCTGACGGTCGTCAGCTCTCGGGAACAGTAGTCAGACCGCTTGGTCGGCTGTTAGCTCAAGATCAGAACCCTGCATGCCAGTCGTAGCCGCGTTCGAACCAGTAGTCGGTGGGCCGATCGTTGGTGAACTCGATGATGCCCACCCGCTTGAGCTGCTTGATGCCGTACTTGAACGGAGTGACCAAGCGCAGCGGGGCACCGCGCTCGGGGGTGAGTTCTTGGCCGTTCCATGCCCACGCGAGCAGCGTTTGGCTGTGCATTGCGGTGTACCGATCCAACCCGACGTAGTACTCCTCGTCGGGCGTGCGCATTGAGATGTACTCCCAGTCGTCGTTCGCCGGCCCGTAGCTGGCCAAGAAGTCCGAGAACTTCGCACCGGTCCAGTGGACGATGTTCGCCCAGCCTTCGACGCACTTGTGCTCCCACACGATGTCGTGTGCTTCGAGATCACGAGCGTCGGTGGCGGGAATCGATGCGTACTCGTCACCGTCGACACGCATCGAGACCGACAGGTTCGGTTCGAGGTCGGTGCGCAACCCGATTCGACCATTCACGCGGATCTCTTCGCGGTCCGCAATGGCGAAGGTCCGTGCCGTGGCACCGTCTCGTTCGATGGCTGACCAGACGTCGTTGTTTCGTTCGAGCCCCCAACGCAACAGCTTCGGGATGTTCTCGTTCTCTTCCTGGTTCTGCAGCTGGTTGAAGCCGACGAACCCGGCCACCCCGAGGGCACCGAACGACAGGAACGATCGACGCGAACGGCGGCGGTACTCCGCTGCTGAGATGATCTCGCCGTCATCGGTCTGCTCTCGCAGCCGACGCTCGCGTTCCGCGTCCTTCTGGTTCTGGGCGTCACCGATCATGATGGGCTCCCTTCCTCGACCTGGAGTTCCGCGGTCGTCTCGTCATTCGAATCAATCGTGTGGTCAGGCCCGAACGCCGACGCCGGGGCGACTTCGGCACTGTCGACCCGGTCGAGTCGATAGCCCGTGATCATCGAAGCAAAGTTGGACCAGCCCGCTCTGACCACCTGGAGGATGTGCACCAGGAAGAACAGCATCAGCAGGATCGTGGTGGTGAAGTGCACGAAGCGTGCGTAGTCGTACCCGCCGAACGCTGCTTCGAGCCACGAGAGCTGGCCGGGCTTGAAGATCGCGAAGCCGCTCGCCACCAGCAGGAACGCCATCAGAATCACCAGCGAGTAGGTGATCTGTTGCGCCGGGTTGTACTTGCCTTGAACCGGCTTGTCCTTGCGCAGATGCAGGTCATGCGCCACGGTCTTTCCGGCGTCCTTGAGACCTTGCACGTCCGGAACGATGTGGCGCCACTCGCCCTTGCGGGCGAGGAAGAACATGTAGGCAAGGCCGTTGATGACGAAGAACCAGCCGAAATTCAGGTGAAACGCAATGCCTTTGGCAAGGCGCCGCTCGAGCTGCAGGCCGCTGTTCACCCCGTCGGGCCAGAACTCGAAGAGTTGCCAGCCACCGATACCGAACGCGTACGGCTCACGCAGGTCAGACCAGTAGATCCTCATCCCGCTGTACATCATCACCATCAGCACCGGGAAGTTGATCCAGTGCATCCACCGCAGCGCGAGCGAGTGCTTTTTCTGGGCAACGAGTTCGGGCTGAGGTTCCGCGCCTGCGGGTTGCCCGGCATCGTCGAGGGTTTCGCTCATGGAGCAAGTGTTCCACGAGATCAACGATCTGTGCATGACGACGCGATGGTTTGGTGTCCGTTTCGAAATTCGCCCGCTGGCGTTTCGTGCGTTGTCGATTCGGTTCGCCCGGCCGCCCGATCAGGCAGGTGCGGTGACGATGACTGCACCGACCATGCCGACCTCTTTGGTCCCGTGGATGGAGCAGTAGTAGGGAAACACACCGGGCTCGTCGAACAACAACGAGAACTCAGTGCCCGGAACAAACGTGTCTCGGTCCACACCCCACGTGAGCGACTCATCGACCGGCAAGATGTTGTGATCGTTGCGACCACCGTTGATCCAGTTCACCTCGGTTCCCGCCTCGATCTCGATGGTTGCCTGAATGAAGCTGTTGTCGAGCGAGCGAACCTCCACGACCTCACCATTCGCCTCGAAAACCGGGATCGTTGCCACCGTGGTCTCAGGGGCGTCGTCGACCTCGGTGCCATCCCCGTCGCCATCGGCAGCCGGCGGGGGTGGCGGAGTCGTCGTCGGCAGTGGCGGGCGGGTCGCAGGCGGCGCATCGGGCGCCGAGTAGGTGTCAACCGGGTCCGGAGCACATGCAGCGCCGATCGCTGCGAGCGCAAGCGCGCACGAGATCACGCGCTTCATGGCTGCATCAACCTGTCGCCGTAGCTGTCGCGTAGCGTCTTCTTGGAGAACTTGCCCACGCTGGTCTTGGGAACTTCGTCGATCCAGATCACGCCCTTGGGCAGCTGCCACTTGGCGACTTTGCCGTCGAGGAATTCGAGCACCGACGCTTCGGTGAGTTCAGAACCGGGCACCGGGACCACGCAGGCCAGTGCGGCCTCGCCCCACTTCGGATGCTCGACACCGATCACGGCGGCCTCCGCCACTTGGGGATGCCCCATGATCTCGTTCTCGAGTTCAACCGAGCTGATCCATTCCCCTCCTGACTTGATCAGGTCCTTCGTTCGATCGACCAGACGAATTCGACCTCGCTCGTCCACCGCAGCCACGTCACCGGTCTTGAGCCAACCATCGTCGGTGAAGCTCTCGCCGCTGCGGGCATCGTCGTAGTAGTCCGCTGCGATCCAGTTTCCGCGGCACTGCAGCTCGCCGCTCGACTCGCCGTCCCATGCAATTGCTTGCATGGTCTCGGGGTCCACGACCCGCGCCTCCACGCCGAAGCTGATGCGTCCGACCTGCGTGCGCAGATCAGCCTGTTCCTCCACCGTGAGCAACTCTTGATCGGCATCGATGTGGCAGACCGAAGCAATCGGGCTGGTCTCGGTCATTCCCCACGCTTGCAAAATGGGGAGACCGAGCTGCGTGCGGTATCCCTCCGACAGCGACTTCGGCACCGCCGAGCCTCCGCACGGGATCGAACGCAATGCGGAGGTGTCCTTGCCCTCGAGTTCGGGAAGGACCGCCATCCAGATCGTCGGAACGCCCGCCGCGACCGTGACCCGTTCGTCGACGATGAGCTTCGCGATCGACGGACCGGACAGGTCCGGGCCCGGCATGACGAGCGACGCGCCAGTCGCAACTGCAGCGTGAGCCAAACCCCAGGCGTTCGCATGGAACATCGGCACCACTGGCAGGATCACGTCGGACTCACGAGCACCGAGGCTGTCGGCCATCATCGCGCCCATCGTGTGCAAATAGGTCGAGCGGTGGCTGTAAACGACGCCTTTGGGGTTCCCGGTGGTACCGCTCGTGTAGCACATGCTGGCAGCGCGACGTTCGTCTGCGATGTCTGGCCACTGCACCGGTGATGCCGCCGCGAGGAGCGCTTCGTAGTCGTGGATCTGCACCCCAGCGACGTCGAGGCCGTCCGGAACCTCTCCCTTGCCGTCGTCCATGATCACCAGATGTTGCAGGCGGGTGAAGGTGCTCATCAGCGGCGCCAGCAATCCGAGGAGCGACTTGTCCGCGAAGATCACTTCGTCGTCGGCATGATTGACGATGTACGTCAGTTGTTCGGGAAACAGCCGGATGTTCAAGGTGTGCAGGACGCGGCCCGAGCACGGTGCAGCGAAGTACAACTCCAAGTGGCGCGCCGTGTTCCATGCGAAGGTCGCAACTCGGCCTTCGGCGGAGATACCGAGCGAATCGAGCACTCCGCCGAGTCGGCGGGTCCGCTCAGCCCACGCGGCGTACGTCGTGCGCTCCAGGCCCGAACCCGTTGCGGTGATGATCTCCTTGCGCCCGAAGTACTGTTCGGCTCGGTCGAAAAGATGTGTGATGGTGAGTGGAACGTCTTGCATCAGCCCGTGCATGAGCGCCGAACGTAGCGCACGCGGGCTACCGTCAACATTTCGTGGACGACACCGCCTTGCCTCCTCCCACCGGTGCCCCCGTGACCGAATCGGAGCCACCGGAACACGTCAAGCCGCGCTGGGCGCCACTGACACTCGCCGCCTTCGTCGGTCTGGTGATCTGCACCAACATCGCCAATGCCACGTGGGCGCGTCTGACCGATGTCGACAACCCGCGACCCGAGCTCTTGTTGCTGCTGTCGTCGCGAAATCGCTATCTCGCATTCGCGCTCGGATCTGACGTTTCGATTCCCGCGTACGTGGTGATCGGATTTCTGCGAATCGCGCTGGCATTCATCGTGTGTCACCTGATTGGTCGGGCATACGCCGGCGAAGCGGTCGGCTGGTTCAAGAAGTACCTCGGGTTCAACGACGAAGCCGAGAAGACCTTCGATCGGGGCTTCGCCAAAGCCGAATGGGCACTGATCCCGATTTTTGCGGGCTCGAACATCGTCGGTGTCCTCACCGGGGTCCGAGCGACCCCTTGGCCCAAGCTGCTGACGCTGTTGTCCATCGGCATCGGTGCACGACTGGCACTCATGTGGTGGCTTGCGCGGTTCTTCGAAGACGAGCTGCAGAGCTTCTTGAATTTCACGACTCGATACCAGTGGTGGTTCCTCATTGGTTCGATCGCGCTCGTGATTCTGGTCAACTTGAAGAACTTCCGACGACGCTGACCGAGTAACGTTCAGCTCATGGCTGAAGTCACACTCGGGGGCAACCCTGTCAACACGTCCGGCGACCTTCCCCAGGTCGGTTCATCCGCTCCCGCATTCACACTCACAGGCTCCGACCTGGGTGATGTCTCGGCGTCGGGTTTCGAGGGCAAGAACCTCGTCCTCAACATCTTCCCGTCGGTGGACACCCCCACCTGCGCTACGAGCGTGCGCACGTTCAACGAGCGTGCCGCCGGCCTCGACGACACCGCGGTCATCTGTGTGTCCGCCGACCTCCCGTTTGCACAGGGCCGCTTCTGCGGCGCGGAGGGCATCGAGAACGTTTCCACTGCATCCACGTTCCGGTCCTCCTTCGGTGACGACTACGGCGTCAACCTGGTCGACGGCCCACTCGCCGGCGTGCTCGCTCGCGCCGTGGTCGTGATCGGTGCGGACGGCAACGTCAAGCACACTGAGCTGGTGTCCGAGATCGCACACGAGCCGGACTACGACGCCGCGCTCGGTTCCATCTAAGTCCAGCTCGCATGACCGGTTGGGGTGACGGGCCAACGGGCTCTGGCCCAGACGGCGCGCTCCCCCAAGCGGGCCCATCAGCTCGAAACAGCGCCGACGACACGCGCATCGTCGTGCTCGTGGCGATGTTCGTCACGGCGATCTTGCTCGTGGGCGTCGGCGCCTTTCTCGTGGGTCGCGGATCCAACAGCGAAACGGTCAGCCCAGCTCCGGCAACGTCGTCGGTGCTGGCACCGTCCAACACCTCGAGTCCAACATCGCCGGCCTCCACGACCGCGGCCCCGCCGATCACCGACGCCCCGACGACCAGCGCTCCTGATCCGTCGGTCACCACGGACGACCCGAATGCCACGGCTTCGAGCACGACGATCGATCCGGGCAGCGCCATCGCTGCAAGCACCACCGCTGCCGAAGCGGTGACGACGACCACCGAACCATCGCCCGCCGACATCGCCGCACGCGCACAGGCGGATCTCGAACTCCACTTCGCGAACCACGACCGAGTGGACCTGGATGCAGCGTACGGTGGGCTCAGCCCGGAGTTTGCGCCGCCCTTCGACGAGTTCGTGCGATTCTGGAGCACGGACGTGGCTACGGTCGACTCACCGATCGATGAATGCTCATTTGTCGACGAGGTCGCAACCTGCACCGTCCGCTTCTTCATCACCTATTCCGCCGTCGCCGGCGATGAGAGCCTGCGCGGCCAGTGCACCGGTCAACTCGTGGACCTTGCGCTGCGCGAGAGCAGCGGCCGGTTCCTGATCGACTCCCAACGCAACATCGAAACCCTGTCCTGCCCGTGACCAACGAGGTCTCGCCATGGGCAAGCGACGACATTCCTGTTTCGAGCGGCACCGATGCGATTGTCTGGGATACCGCGGAGCAGCAACCGGATGCTCCTCTGGCTCCGACTCACCGGCGACGCTGGCCCGGCGTGGCCGCGTTGGCTGCGGTGGCGAGCCTCGGCGCCATTGCGTTGGTCGCCTGGCCGAGTTCCGACTCGAACACTGAGCTGTTGAACCCAGTCGACTCCGTTGCACCTCCGACGCTCGACGCCCTCCCTCCGGTCACCACGACACCGCCACCAACCACGGTCGCCACACCCGCGAGCCAATCGCCGATTGCGGTCTCGACTGCACCAAACCCACTGCCGTTGACCGAGGTCGAGGTGCCGGACCGAGTTGCTTCGGCCGGCACGAATCAACTCGTCATACTCACCGCCGACGGGCGACTCGTGACGATCGATCTCCCGAGTGGGATCGTGACCGAGATCGATCTGCAGGTCGAGTCTGGGCAACGGTTCGGCGACGACCTCGTCGTCGCGGCGCCCGATGCGACCATGGTGTCGACGTCGAGTGGGGCAATCGTTGTCGTCGATGCGGCGTCGGGCGTCACCGTTTCGATCGATCCAGACGACTTTGCGTTCGACTCGTCTTCTCGCGCGTCCCAAGTCGTGCCGTTCGGATGGATACGAGATGCAGATGGGCGCTCCGTGTTCCTGGTGATCGCCGTCGAGAACGACACGGGTCGCCAACGCGAGTTGCTGGTCGACACCGATGGACTCGTCACGCCCGCCCCGGCGCAGCGTGCCGGCACCTTCAGCACACCCGTGTTCGCACAGGGCTCCCGATTCCTGAACGACGCCGGCGGCGCGTACCGAGTCGACCCTGATGGCTCAGTCCAACGCGTCAGTAACGGCGAGATCCTTGCGTCGTCGGCGACCCGGCTACTGCTTCGCGAGTGCGACGCTCAACGCAACTGCACCAACATCGTCCGCGACTACGACGGCAACGACGTGACGGTCGTGAATCTCCCACCAGGCTTCTCCCCGACGTTCTTCGGTGGTTCCCTGTCACCCGACGCAACTGCGGTCGCTACTCCGAGCGGGACGTTCAACGGCCGTCGATCGCTGTTCGACCTCGCCAACGACACGTCGTTTGTCTTCGAAGATCAACGGCTCGGACCATTTGGGAACACCTGGACCGCTGACAGCTCCGGCGAGTTCAGCATCGGTGATGGTCCCGGCGTCTTGCTGCTCGATCGGTCGACCGGTGACACCGTTGTCTTCGCTGAGCAAGTGGGCACCATCCGGGCCATTGCGGTGCGGGCTGGCGTCGATCAGTTCTGAGCCACGGTGCCGAGAATCTCGTCCCACACATCTGCATCTTCGAACCCGAACGCCCACAGCGACACTCCGCCCAGGCGGTTCTCTCGCGCAAGATCCATCCGCAGTCGTACCCCGTCGCCATCGACGTAGTGAACTTGACGCTGTTGCACACATGTCGTGTCTTCGATCGCCAAGTCATAGGCGAAGCTCCACTCGCCGGTGACATCGTCGAATGCGGGCACTCCACCTCGGCGCACGATCAGGTCGTCCACGGTCCGAGCGTTGGTCGAGGTCATCCCCTGGAACTCCACGCCGTCGCACTCGCCGGATGTCCCCACCGGCCAGTTGCGGCCATACGCAGGCACACCGAGCACGATCTTCTCCGGGGTTCCGGTCGATTCGATTGCACCGCGAATTGCACGCTCGACGAACTCGAGCGGTGCGATCGGCCCAGGATCTCGGACCGAGAAGTCGTACGCCATGACCCTGATGTGCTCGACGTGGGGAACAATCGCTGCGTAGTCGTACACCCAGAACCCGCTTGCGTCGGTGCGCCCGTCGTCGTAGACCGGCGGAATACTGACGGTGAGCGTGCGGCCGTCCTCAGCCAGACGCTGCGACAACGCCTCGATGAAGGCAACCCAATTCGGTCGTGTTGCTGCCCACGTGTCGCGCCCGTCGGCGAACGCAAACTGTTCGTAGTCCAGATCGATGCCGTCGTAGCCGCCTGCATCGGCAAAGGCCGCGAGGGTGTCGATGTGGACCTGGCGCGATGCTGGATCTGCGAGCACACCGGCCATTCCCCCAGCTGGCATGGCGTCGACGATCGATGGGATCACTCGGACGCCCGACCGCTCAGCGATCTCCATGAACTCAGCCGTCGCTGACTCGCTGGCGTTCTGGTCGACCACGATGTCGGCTGCGCCAACGGCGTTGAACCAGAACGGCGACACCTCGCGCATCGAGCGAAGCCGAGTGGCCGCCACCTCGTTGGACGCATCCAACGTCCAATACGGCGCCCACGCATCGAGCGCAACGTCAGGAAGCGGCGCTGGCGCATCCTCGCGTCCAGTGAGTGCCGCCGCCGCAACAGCCCCGACCAGCACCACACACAGTGTTGCGAGCACGACAAGACGGCGAGTGACACCTCGACGCTCGGCGCCTCCGTGCTCGTCGCTGCCCGCTTCGCCTGCTGCATCGCTCGTCAGATCGATGTCGGCGTCGGTGACGGTGACGCCGTCCAACTCGTCTGGCGTCACCTCGTCGGGGCTCATGGCACCAGGCTCGATGTCGGGCACGCCGTCAGGTGCGATCGAGGAACGGATCGAGCGAGAGGGTGAGCCCTGGGTGTGCATCGATGTGCTTGCATGCGAGCACCACCCCCGGCATGAAACTGGTCCGGTCGTAGCTGTCCTGACGAATCGTGATGGTCTGACCAACAGCGCCGAGAATCACTTCCTGGTGCGCAACCATGCCGTTCATCCGAATGGCGTGGGCCCGAATTCCGCGTGGACCGACACCGCCGCGGCTCCCCGGATACACCTCGACTTCGGTCGGGTCGGCTGCGAAGTCCGAATCTCGTGCGGCCGCCATGCGTTCGATGGTCTTCACCGCTGTTCCCGATGGCGCATCCACCTTGCGGGTGTGATGCAGTTCCACCACCTCTGCGGTGTCGAACCACGGAGCCGCCATCTCGGCAAACCTCATCATCAGCACCGCGGAGATCGCGAAATTCGGTGCGATCAGGCAGTTCGGTCCGTTCGACGAACCAAACGCTGATTCAAACACCGCAACGTCCTCATTGTTGAACCCCGTGGTTCCCACCACAGCGTGGATTCCGTTCATGGCCAGCCACGGAAGCGTCACACGGGCAGCGTCGGCCACCGTGAAATCCACCACGACGTCACACGCTGCGTCTCCAAAGGCCTGCAGGTCGCTCGACAGCGCAACACCATCGATCGGGGCGGTTCCTGCAGCGTCACGATCGACCGCTGCCACCAATGTCAGGCCGGGGTCTGCCTCGACTGCTGCGCACACGGCGCGCCCCATCTGACCTGCTGCTCCGTTGACGCCGACACGCATTGGTCGAGCGTAGGTCGAAAACGACGACGACCGTTCGTTACGGGCCAGGCCCGTAACGAACGGTCGTCGATGACATTGAACATCCGGGTGTGTTCGTTACGGGCCAGGCCCGTAACGAACACACCGACGTTCACTCAGTGATCAGCGGTGGCGACGGCGCGAGCCGCCACGACGGTTGCCGTTGTCGCGGTCGGCCTTGGGCCGCTCGCTCGCCGGGCCGAGGTCGCCGAGTTCACCAGCGAGCTCAGCGTCGAAGCTGTCTTCGAAGCTGACGGTCTCGATGTCGGAGTCGCTCGACGGTGCCGGAGCATCGCTGCGTTCTTCGCGATCACGACGCGGTGCGCGCTCGCGCTTGGGAGCGTCGTTGGACGAACCGCTGTCGGACGAGCCGGCGCCATCTGCGGCGACGAGCGCTTGGGTCGGCGTGAGGCTGACCTTGCCCTTGTCGTCGATCTCGTCGACCTTGACCTCGATCGGCTGACCGAGCTCGAGGACGTCGTCGACGGAGTTGATGCGCTTGCCGCCACCCATCTTGGAGATGTGCACCAGTCCGTCGCGGCCCGGAAGAATGTTCACGAACGCACCGAACTTGGTGATGTTCACGACGCGACCCATGTACACCTCGCCGAGTTCCGCCTTGGGCGGGTCGACGATGTTGAGGATGGCCATCTTGGCTTCCTCCATGCGCCACGCCTCGACCGCACCGATGGTGACGATGCCGCGGGCACCGTCATCGTCGACGCCGATGTCGGCTCCGGTCTCTTGCTGGATGGTGTTGATGACCTTGCCCTTCGGGCCGATCACTTCACCGACCTTGTCGAGCGGGATGTAGATCGTGGAGATCTTCGGAGCGGTCTCGGCAATCTCGTCACGCGTTGCCGGCAGCGCTGCGTTCATGACCTCGAGGATTTCGAGGCGGGCAACGCGGGCCTGCGCCAGCGCTGCGGACAGCACGTCAGCAGGAATGCCATCGATCTTGGTGTCGAGCTGCAGGGCCGTGATGGCGTCTTCGGTGCCAGCGACCTTGAAGTCCATGTCGCCCATGGCGTCTTCGGCCCCGAGGATGTCGGTGAGCGTGACGTACTTGCCGTCTTCGTGGATGAGGCCCATCGCGATACCGGACACGTGGCTCCGGACCGGCACACCGGCGTCCATCAGCGAGAGGCTGGAGGAGCAGACCGAACCCATCGAGGTCGAGCCGTTGGAGGCCATGACTTCGGAGACGAGGCGCAGCGTGTACGCAAAGTCTTCCTGGTTCGGGATGACGGGCAGGACCGCACGCGCTGCGAGTGCACCGTGGCCGATCTCGCGACGCTTCGGCGAACCGACGCGGCCGGTCTCGCCGTTGGCCCATGGCGGCATGTTGTAGTGGTGCAGGTAGCGCTTCTCGTTGTTGGGGTTCAACGAGTCGATCATCTGGTTCATGCGGGGCATGGCCAGCGTGAGCACGTTCATGACCTGGGTCTCGCCACGCTGGAAGAGGCCCGAGCCGTGAGCGGTCGGCAACACGCCGACTTCGGCGCTGATGGCACGCAGGTCAGCAGGTGCGCGACCGTCGATACGAATGCCTTCGTCGAGCACGCGAGCACGCATGACCTTCTTCATCAGGCTGCGAACGGCTTCCTTGACCATCTTGTTCTGGCCAGCGAATTCGCCGTCATCGCCACAGAAGTTGGCCACCGCGTCAGCAGCGACTGCGTCGACTGCTGCGTTGCGCTCGGCCTTGGCCGAGATCGTGACCGCAGGCTTCATTGCCTCGGTCGAGAATGCCTCGACGGCAGCGAAGATCTCCGGCGTGTAGTCGAGGACCGGGGTCCACTTCATCGGCTCGATCGGGCCGTTGGTGGCAATGACCGATGCGAGGAGCTGGCGCTGGAGCGCAATCGACTCTTTGATCCACACCTTGCAGGCCTGCAGGGCGTCGCCCAGCACTTCTTCGGTGACCTTCTTGGCGCCGTCGTCGTAGTAGTAGAACGCGTTCTCGGAGCCACCGGCTTCGACCATCATCACCGCGACGTCGCCGTCTTCGAGCTCACGGCCCGCAATGACGATCTCGAAGGTGCCGTTGTCGGCTTCTTCGAACGTGGGGTGAGGGATCCATTCTCCCTCTTGGCTGTATGCCATACGCACGGTGCCGAGCGGCCCGTCGAATGGGATACCCGAGATCATGAGTGCTGCCGAGGCAGCGTTGATCGAGAGCACGTCGTGCGGGTTTTCCTGGTCAGCGCCGAGCACGGTCGTGACGACCTGCGTCTCGTGGCGGAATCCGTCGGGGAACGACGGGCGCAGGGGGCGGTCGGTGAGGCGACACGTGAGGATTGCGTCCTCGGTTGGGCGGCCTTCACGACGGAAGAACGAACCCGGGATCTTGCCGGCTGCGTACGCACGTTCTTCGACGTCGACGGTCAGCGGGAAGAAATCCATGCCGTCACGCACGCTCTTGGCGGCGTTGGCGGTGGTGAGGACCTTCGTGCCAGCGATGGATGCCACGACGGCACCCTGGCTCTGCGGGGCGAACTTGCCCGTTTCGAAGGTGAGTGTCTTGTCGGTTCCCGAGACGGGACCGGACACGGAAATGGCTTCAGCCATGTGATGTTTCCTTTCAGGACGCAGCACCCTGCTGCGTTGCTTCTGTGCGGAGTGTCGAGTGCACCGGTTCTCGCACCCAGAGGGCGATCCGAGATCTACAGCGCAAGACTCCACACAGCGTCTCGGAGTCAGCTTCTGGGGCAGTCGTTGCCTCGGACTCCGTTGTCCGGACGTTCCGAACAAGTGAGAGTGTACCCACTCAGCGCGGTTCTGCACGTGGATGGCGCGGGGTTTGCGTGCCACGGCGGTGTTTGCTTGCGGGTTTTCGTGACGCACACACCGCAACGAGGCACACGAAAACGCAAACCGGCCGCCTCCCGAAGGAAGCAGCCGGCTCGTTGTCGTTGTGCGCTACGCCGCGAGCGGCGAAGCTGGCTGATCTCAGCGGCGAAGGCCGAGGTTGGCGACGATCGTGCGGTAGCGCTCCACGTCGATGCCCTTGACGTAGTCGAGCATGCGACGACGGCGACCAACGAGCATCAGCAGACCACGACGGCTGTGGTGGTCCTTCTTGTGCATCTTCAGGTGCTCGGTGAGGTGGGTGATGCGCTCGGTCATCAGCGCGATCTGCACCTCGGGAGATCCGGTGTCGGACTCGTGGATCTTGTGCTGCTCAATCGTTGCAGTCTTGGTTGCCATGGTGTTGGCCATCGTGGTATCTCGCCTTCGAGTGATCGTGTGTCAGGTCGCAGCCGACTTCTCGTCTGCATCTCGCTTGCGCAGCGATCCAACAGCGACCTGTCGAACCAGCCCAAACGGACCCCTCGATGCTACCGGTCCCGATGCTGTTCCGCGGCAGGCTCAGTGTCCGCTTCGTGTCAGATCACAGATTGGTGACGGTTCCGAGACGCTCCGTACCTCGCACGATCTCGCTGCTTAGTGTTGCGTCGCTGCCTTCCTCCCCGGTGGCCCCGCTCCTCATGTCGACCTTTCGCTTGCTCACGGTGACCGCACTCGTCGCAGCGGCCATTGGTGGCTGCGGTGTCGACCGCGATGACACGGCGCAGCGTTCGACCGTGGTCACGTTCGGCTCACTGCCAGACACCATTGTCGAGCAGAACCAGGCGTTCCCCGAACAACGGTGCATCACCAATCGGGCGGCAGGCACCATCACGTTCCTCACCGGCTCCGGCGGTGCCGCATCTGCATCGACCCTCGACGTGGTGCTCGCTGATGCCGCCGGCTACTTCGACGCCATGTGCCTCGACGTGGTGATCGAGCCGGGCAGGTCGTCGTCCAATCTGGCGGAGGTGGCTGACGACCGAGCCCAGTTCGCCTCGAGTGCATCGTTCACACAGGTGGTGGAGCACAGCATCGTCAACGATGCCGACCTCGTGGTCGTCACCGTCGAGGGCCGCACCACAATCGACACGCTGATCGTGAAGTCCGGAGAGGCAACGGAACTCGACGAGCTCGCAGGGCGCACCATCGGGGTGCAGGGAGCGCTTCCACCGTCGATCGATGTGATGCTTCGCACCGCGTCACTCATCGACGGTGTCGACTTCGACGTGCGACAGATCGACGGCGACGATCCGGTCGCCGACCTCGAATCTCCTGGCATCATCGGCGTTCCGGGCGCCAAAAGCGACGAAGTGGGAACGCTGGAACGAGCCGGTATCGGCGTGCAACTCTTCGATCCGCTCGACTACGGCGTTCCGGGGTCATTCGGCGTGATCTCGACCAGTGCCACATTCATCGCCGAACACCCCACCGCAGCTCAGGACTTCGTGCGGGCCAGTTCACAAGGGCTGATCGACGCGGTGGCTGACCCCACCGCCGCCGTCGCGGCAACCCTCACCGCGATGAACGCAACGAGCACCGACGACGATCTTTCTCCCGAGGTCGAGACATACCGCTGGGAAACCGAGGCCCGTTTGATCCTCGAAGGAGCTCCCGAGGGACTCGGGCTCGGTACGCCAGACGTGGGGGTGCTACAAGCCGAACTCGACGCGTACGCGATCCTCGGCCTGTTCGGCGATGGGCCCGTCCCTGACGCCGAGGACTTCATCGCCGCAGATCTCAACGCCAGCATCCACGACGATGCCGGTGCGGTGATCTGGCCCGGTTGACCAACCACCACCGGTTCGCTCGGCTCACCTCGTCGGGAGCGAGCCGAACCGAGGTGGCGTCAGTCGCTGGAATCGATGCGCAGTGTGCGGGTGCTTTCGACGTCCGCCCGCAGCTGTTCGATGAGCGCATCGATGCCGTCGAACTTTCGCTCAGATCGCAGAAAGTGTGTAAAGCGAACCTTGGCAGCCTCGCCGTACAGATCGCCTTCGAAGTCGAGCAGGTGGGCTTCGAGTAGCGACGTCTCGGCGTGTTCGTAGAACGTGGGTCGTCGGCCAAGGTTGATCGCGCAGTCATGCATCTCGCCGTTCGGTCGCTCGTACACGCCCGCATACACGCCATCGGCGGGAAGACAGATCCGATTGGAGACCTCGACGTTCGCCGTCGGGAAACCGAGGAGGCGCCCGCGCTGATCACCTTGCACGACGTCGCCCCGGACCTCGAAGCTGCGTCCGAGCATGGAGTTCGCACGCGGTACGTCTCCGCCGGCGAGTGCTCGACGGATCGCCGTCGAGCTCACTGGCTCATCGATGCCGTCGTGGCGCGGCAACAGTTCGAGCGGCTCGACGTCGAAGTCGTTCTCTGCTCCGACCTTGCTGAGGAGATCCACGTTGCCATCGCGGTCGCGACCGAAGTGGAAGTCCTCACCAATGACCACCGCAGACACCGCCAGACAGTCGATCAGCACACGTTGGATGAACGACGCTGGACTCTCGGCTGCCTGCGCCTCGTCGAAGGTGATCAACACCACGGCATCGAGGCCGGTGTCTTCCAAGAGCTCGATTCGTTGACTCGAACCGGTCAGCAGCAGCGGTGCGGACTCCGGACGCACGACCGTTGCCGGATGCTTGTCGAACGTGACCAGCGCGCTGCGACAGTTGCGTTCTGCAGCGAGCCGTCGAACGTGATCGATCACTGCTTGGTGACCGAGGTGCACACCGTCATAGGCCCCGATCGTCACGACGGTGCGTTCGCCGGGGAATGCTGGCGTGGACTGGTCCGAAATGATCCGCACGTCGAGAGCTTATTGGAGCGGGCCCGGCGCTCCCTCACGCACGTGAGTCGTTCCCACCACGTCGGTCAGGCCGGAACGACGACCATGGGCTTCGCATCCTGGCCACCCATCCGCTCGTAGACCGCAGCGAGCGTGCCATCGGGCCGGAACAGAGCCCACGGCCCGTCACCCTCCCAGGCGGGCAGCACGCGCCCATTGCTCACGAGGTCCACGAGTGGGCCGGACAGATCAACCCGATCCAACGTCCGCACTGCATCTTCCACCGGCAGCAGCGTGCACTCATCCGGGGCTGCGGCTTCGCCGATCGTGAACCGACCGACCGCCGTGCGACGCAGATTGCGCAGATGTGCTCCCCCACCCAGCAGGTGCCCGAGGTCAGCCGCCAGCGTGCGGATGTATGTTCCTGACGTGCACTCGACCGCTGCGAGCAACACGTTGGGTTCGTTGGTCGGCATCACCTGGAATGAGTGGATCGTCACCGGCCGTGGCGGCCGTTCCACCTCGATGCCCTCACGTGCGAGTTCGTGCAGACGTTTGCCATCGATCTTGATCGCCGAGACCATCGGTGGAATCTGCTCGATGGCGCCGAGCAGGTGCTCGTTGACGAGTGCCTGGGCATCGGCGACAGAGATGTCGCCCATCTCATGGGTGGCAGTGACGGCACCATCAGCATCGAGGCTGTCGGTCTCGGTACCGAACACGATCTCTCCCACGTACGCCTTGTGGGTCTTTTCCACGAAACGGAGCAACTTGGTTGCCTTGCCCACCGCTACGACCAGCACACCCGTTGCGCTGGGGTCGAGCGTGCCTCCGTGGCCGACTTGACGTTCGTCGAATCGCCGCCGCAGCATCGCGACGACATCGTGACTGGTCACTCCGGTTGGTTTGTCCACCACTGCAATCCCGTGCGTGGTGGCCGGCTTCTTGCGTCGTGCCATGAGGCTCGGCTGCTTCAGCTGCGACGTTCGCGGTCGGCGCGCAAGATCTCGTCGATGCGCTCGGACGATCGAATGGCGATGTCCGGCTTGAAATCGAGGATCGGCGTTTTCTTGGCCTTGATCTGGCGAGCGATCGACGACTGGAGTCGGACGCGGTACTCGCCCAGCGCCTCGATGATGTCTTCGTCGCCTTCTTCTCCCGCCAACGAGTCGAAGAAGACGGTTGCCCGGTTCAACTCCGGGTCCACGTCGATTCCCGTCACCGTGACGAACTCGAGTCGCTCATCGTCGACGCGAACGAGGTCTTCGGCAATGATCTCGCGCAACGTCTCGCCGACACGCGCCGACCGAGGGTATTTCGGCCCGCCGCTGTTGCGACCGCCACGAGACTGGTTCCGAGCCATCCCCCGAACCTACCGGGCCAACCCGTTCCCCACCTCTGACAGCAGCCTCGACGTGCAGCAAGCAACGACATGTCCGACTTGAGGTCGGACCCACGTCCGACACGTCGGCAAGAGAGACGTTCAGGTGAAATCGGGTGCGGCGCGGTTGGAACGCTTGAGTTCGGCAACACCGCTGGTGGCGAGCTTCTCGACGGCATCCCACAGCTCGACCGCCTCGTTGCCAGTCGGGGCTTTCGAGATGACAGGACCGAAGAAGCTGCCTTCACGATCCGTTCCCGGACGGAAGGTCAGGATCGGCGTACCCACGTCGGGTCCGGTGCGGCTCAACGCCACCTCGGTGTCGGCACGCAGCGACGCATCATGTGACTCATCGTCGGCGTGTGCGATCAGACCGGCGTCGAACCCAGCCTCACCAAGGATCGATGCAAGGAACGCATGGTGATCTGCACGTGCCTCGTCGCGCCGATCGTTGCGATGCAACGCCTCGCCGAGCGCGGTGTACCAGCGGCCGACTGCATCGACGTCGTCACCGGTCAGCCGGATCTGGTCAGCAATCCGCAGCGCCTTGTGCCCGAGAAAGTGGCCCGCCCGATACTGCGGCGTGTACCAATCCTGGCTGTTTTCCTCATTCAGTATCCACAGCGAGATGAACCGCCAGTCGACCGAATAGGACCGCTGTGTTTGCACATCCACCACCCAACGGGAGGTGATCCAGGCCCACGGTCAAACGGGGTCCCAGAAGAAGTCCAGGTCGATCGGCGTGGTCACGACAGCACGGGGTGGTGGCATGCAACGAAGTGATCTGTGGCGACTTCACGAAGCTGCGGCTCGACGGAGCGACATTCGTCGGTTGCTGCTGGGCAGCGGGAGTTGAACCGACAACCTGCCGGCGGATTGATCGCCGACGGGAGCTCACCTTCCAGCACCTGCTCTTCGACCAGGCCCTCGGCACCGGGAATGGCGGCCATGAGTGCGCGGGTGTAGTGGTGCGTGGGGGCCGCGAACAATTCGTCGGACCCGGCGACCTCACAGGTCTTGCCCATGTACATGACCATCACCCGGTCCGAGATGTTCTTCACGACCGACAGGTCATGGCTGATGAACATCAGCGACACGCCGTAGCGCGCCTTCATGTCTTCGAGCAGGTTCAGGATCTGAGCTTGCACCGACACGTCGAGCGCCGAGACCGGTTCGTCACAGATGATCACCTTTGGGTCCAGCACCAGTGCTCGAGCGATCGAGATTCGCTGACACTGACCACCCGAGAACTGGTGCGGCTTGCGCTCGCCGTAGCGCGGGTCGATGCCCACTGCTTCCATCAGCTCGTCGATGGTGTCGAGGGTCCAACTGTCGTTCTCGCCCCAGACCTTCAGGCCTTCAGAGATGATTTCGTTCACCGTGCGTCGCGGGTTGAGCGACGAGATCGGATCCTGGAAGATCATCTGGAACTCAGGCCGTATCTGGCGCATTTGTTCGTTCGAGAGCTTCGTGATGTCCTTGCCCTTGAACCAGACCGAACCAGAGGTGGGCTTTGGAAGTTGGATGGCGGCGCGTGCGGTCGTGGACTTGCCACAGCCCGATTCGCCGACGATCCCGAGCGTTTCGCCCTCCACGAGGTCAAAGCTCACGTCCGAAACAGCGTGCACCGTTCCGCCCGAGATCGGGAACTCCACGACCATGTGCTCGACGCGAACGAGGACGTCATCGGTGTCGCGTAGATGCGCGGTTCCTGAGCCAGCCATCAGACGAGTTCTCCTACGATTTCTTTCATCGACATTCCGGTCGCGTTCTCTCCCGCCGCGAGGTTCGCAGCAAGCGCCGCATCGCCATCAGGCGTTCCCACGGGGTGGAAACACGCCCAACGGTGACCTTCGGCAGCACTCGATGCACTTTCCAATGCGGGCTTGGCGTTGAGGCAGTCGGGTTGGGCATGGCGGCACCGGGCTGCGAACGCACAGCCCTGAGGCGGGTCGAGCAGGTTCGGTGGCCGACCAGGAATCGGCTGCAGCCGAGAGTGACTCGGTCGGGCTGGATTCGGTATCGATTGGAGCAGCGCCTGCGTGTACGGATGGCGCATGTCAGCAAACAGGTCGTCGGTTTTGCCGACCTCCATCAACCGACCGGCATACATCACACCGACACGATCGGCGCGTCCGCGGGCAACGCCCAGGTCGTGAGTGATGAGGATCATCGACATCTTGCGCTCGATACGCAGTTCGTCGAGGAGGTCCAGAATCGACTTCTGCACCGTGACATCGAGCGCCGTGGTCGGCTCGTCCGCAATGAGCAGGCGAGGTTCGCACGCGAGCGCCATGGCGATCACCACACGCTGACGCATGCCGCCAGACAGTTCGTGTGGGTACTGGCGCATCCGCTGCTCGGGCGATGGAATGTGCACCTGCTTCAACAGCGCGATTGCACGCTCACGCGCTTCGGACTTCGAGACCTTCAGGTGGTAGCGCATTGCTTCGGTGAGCTGCGCGTCGATCCGCTTCACCGGGTTCAGCGAAGTCATTGGATCCTGGAACACCATTGCCACGTCGACCCCGAAGAAGTGCTTGCGTTCTCCCTTCGAGAGCGAGTCGATATCGCGACCACCGATCTCGATGGAGCCGCCTCGCGTGCCGTTGCCCGCCAGCAAATTGATGAGCGTGCGAGAGAACACCGACTTGCCCGAACCGGATTCACCGACGATCGCGTAGGTCTCGCCTTCGGCAAGCTCGAGTGACACACCGTCGACGGCGCGCAGCGTGCCGGCGGGCGTGGCGAAATCGACGGTGAGGTCGCTCACCTTGAGCATCGTTGGAACGTCGGTTGCACTCACAGGCTCGCCTCCCGGATGTCGAATCGCTTGAGGAGTTGGTCGCCAACGAAGTTCAGCGACAACACGGTGGCGAAGATCACAAGCCCCGGAAGCGCCACCATGTGAGGAGTGTCGGCGAACTTGATGCGACCTTCGGCAATGATCTTGCCCCACGTGATCGTGGGCGGTTCCACACTCAGGCCGAGGAACGACAGCGTGCCCTCGACCACGATGATGATCCCCGTGGTGAGGAATGCGAACGACACGAGCGTTGGCATGACGTTCGGCAACACTTCGCGCAACAGGATCTTGGAGCGCTTCACGCCGAGCACCTCGGCGGCTTTGACGAACTCGCGGTCTGCGACCTGGAGCGTGCTGGCTCGCACGATTCGGGCCAACGCCGGGATGGCGAGCAGCGCAAGGGCGAAGATCACGGTGATGAGCGCCTGGCTGAAGATCGTGACGATGAAGATCACCAGCAGGAGCGCAGGAACCGACAGCGTGACGTTGATGATGAGCCGAACCAGCGAGTCGATCCAACCGCGGTAGTAACCCGCGATCAGCCCCATTCCGCCACCGACACCGATACCGATCGCAGTCACCGCAAAGCCGACGAAGAGCGAGATTCGCCCACCTTCGACCACTTGAGAGAACACGTCTTCACCGAATGCGGCATTTCCGAACGGATACTTCCAGGACGGCCCGGCGTTCAGGGCGTCTTGGTTGATCCCATCCGGGTCGCGCAGGAACGGCAGCGAGTCACCGAAGATCCAGCCGAGAAGCACGACGGTCACGACGAGGACGAGCCAGCCAACGGCCAGGGTGAACAAGAAGTTGCGCTTCTTGCCGCCGCCTTCTGGGGAGGCTGCTTGCGCCTCGGCCGCGTGCTGGGAGCCAACGGCGATCTCTTGTGCGACGTTGGTCATCGGTCGTCGTCCGCTTTCACTCGGGGGTCGACGGCGGTATACAGCACGTCGATCACGGTGTTGGTCAAAATGAACAGGGCAGCAACCAGCGCCACGATGGTCTGCACCGCGAAGAACTCACGGCGAGCGAAGGCTGCGATCAGGTAGCTGCCCATCCCGTCGAAGTCGTAGATGAACTCGACCACGATCGCGCCGTTGACGAGTTGCGCGATGTTCAAGCCGAGCACGGTGATGAGCGTGACGGTGGACGGTCGCAGCACGTGGCGCAACAAGATGTGGGTGTTCGACATGCCCTTGGCCTTGGCAACCGACACGAAGTCCTGCTGCAGGTTTTGAATCATGTCGGCGCGAAGCAGACGCAGATACACCGGCGTCGCTGCCATGCCGAGCACGAGCGCGGGCAGCCAGATGGATTTCGCGTGTTCGGCGAATCCGGCACTCCACGGCTGGTAGCCGGTGAGTTGGTAGATGTCGCGTTCGATCGCGAACGCGTATCGCAGTGTCTCACCCAGCACGAAGACGGGGATGGAGAGCAAGGCGAACGCAAGAAAGTTGGTGTTGTTGTCAGCGAGTCTGCCGCCCTTGAAGATGCTGAAGATCGCAGCGGCAGCAACGAGGAGCGCGAACAGCGACGTGAGTCGGAATCCGCCCAAGACGCCGATCAGGACGAGGACTCCGGCACCGGCCGGAAGCAGCCATGCCGGAAGTCGTCGACCGGCACGCCCCGCTTGGTACGCCGACCAGATGCCGAGCGGAACAGCAAGCGCCAACGCCGTGAGCTGGCTGTAGAGGAACAACCAAGCGGTGCGCGGCAGACGCTGCTTCATCGTGTCGGTCAGGGTTTCACCGTTCTTGTAGAACGCGAGCCCGAGGTCGCCGTCGATAACGATTTGCTTTGCCCATTTGCCGTACTGGACGACCACGTTGTCGTCGAGGTTTCGGTCAGCAACGCACTGGTTGACGTTTTCGACGCTGGCGCCGGTTCCCAGTGCGGTGACACACGGTTGGGCATTGCGTGACACCCCGAGTTCTTCGAGGGCTTCGCGGGTGCTCTCCTCACCACTCGTGAATTGCAACATCGACGACACGCCGAACGTGACGAGGACGAGCACCAAAACGGCGCCACCGAGTCGCTTGAGGGCGAACATCGGGCCGGCGGAATAGACAATCCAGCCACAGAGGGCCAGAAAGACGAGCAGAATCAGAAGAGCAATCATGATGTGAGGTATCGATGTGATCCGGACCGAGGGGTGAAGCGGCGCTGGCGCGCCACCTCACCCCTCTTGGTCATGTGCGGATCAGTGCTGGATCAGCCCAGCCACGCTTCCTGGAGGAACAGGCGGCCGGCGAACTGGCCGACCACTCGTGTTTCACCATCAAGGGTGACGGCGTTGACGCCGTTGGTTCCGGCCAACACCGGGTTGTTCCACTCTGTGGTGTTGAGCCACAGGTTGTACAAGCTGTCGGAGAACAGGGTGTTGATCTCCTGGCCAATCCGGTCCAGCTCGGAGAACTCATCGGTGGTCCATGCTTCGAACAGCAGCGCATCCATTGCCGGGTCGATGATGCGACCGAAGTTCAGCGCAAGGCCTTCGGCGTGACGGCTGTTCCACCACACCATCTCGAGGCCCGGGTTGCCCTGACCGTGGTTGCGCCACAGGAACGTTTCGAAGTCGCCCGAGATTGCACGGGTGATCAATTCCGACTGGTCGAACTGGTCGATGTTGACGTTGAGCCCACAGTTGTCAGCCCACATCTTGGTGAACAGTTCCGCCGTGAGCAGGTTCGACGGCACGTTGGTGGTGCCGTAGTTGATCACTTCCGGGCGTCCGATCTCGTCGAACAACGCGTTACCGGCAGCTGCATCGAATGCCGGGAAGCCCGGATCCTCGAGGAAGCCAGCGGAGCCACGTGCGAACGGACCGTTTGCCAATTCGTTACCGGGCGCACGCAGCTGCAGGTACAGATCGCGGTCCGTACACAGCGTGAGCGCTTCGCGCACCTGCGGGTTGTCGAACGGCGGCTTGGAGTTGTTGAACATCAGGTACGTGGTTTCACGGTCCGATGCAGCCGGGGCCTGGGCGTTGCCGTTCTCGATCCACTCGCCGGTCCAGAACTCCTTGTTCTCACCGAAGCTGTCGAGGTTGACGTTGGCGTCGCCCGACTCCATGGTCGCACGACGTGCTGACACGTCCGGGTTCGGCCGGAAGTCGATGCCGTCGAGGTACGGCAGTGCTTCGCCGTTGGCGTCGGTGCGCCAGTAGTCAGGGTTGGCAACCAGGCGGGTGGCCTCGTCACGCACCTGCTCGTCCATGACGAACGGGCCGGTGGCGATCATGAGGTCACTGGCACGGGTCTCGCTGTCCCAGAACGACGGGGCGATCAGCCAACCGCTGCGGCCGGCGATGTTGTTGCCGAACGTCGCATATGGCTTGTCGAAGGTGACCGTGACGGTGTTGCCGTCGAGCACGATTGCCGTGCTGGGGTCTCCGCCGAGCAGCGGCGACGCTCCGTCGACGAGGTCGAGGAACACCTGACCCTGCAGGATGCCACTGGCCATTTCGATCAGGCTGCGCTGCACGGCTGCGGCGTCAGCAGGGGTGCCGTCATGGAAGGTCACGCCTTCACGCATCACGAGCGTATGGACGCTGAAATCCTCGCTGACGGTGTAGTCCTCGAGCAGGAACGGCTGCACATCGCCGTTCTCATCCACGATGGTCAACGTGTCAGCCACCTGGTTCATGACCGAGATACATGACGCTGCGCAGTTGGCACCCGGGATGTCCCAGGTGTCGGACTCGGCTTCGAGCAGTGCAACGAGCGTGCCGCCACGGACGACTTCGGTGGAATCGACCGCTTCACCGTTGTTGTCATCGGTGCTGATGTCTTCGTTGTCGTCGACTTCTTCGTTCGGCGGCGGATCGGCTTCTTCGGCTCCGGTATCAGCGGCTTCTTCGTCGCCGGTATCGCCCGACTCTTCTTCGTCGCCGGTATCGCCGGACTCTTCTGAGCCGGTGTCGCCGGACTCTTCGGAACCGGTGTCGCCGGAATCCGAATCACTATCGCTACCGCCGCAAGCAGCTGCGATCATCGCACCCGCCAGAAGCGGAGCGACCACGAGACGTACACGTCGTTGCATGAGCTTTCCCCCTTCGCACGAACCCCCAATGGATTCGATCTGTGGGGAGAGTATGTCACCCGTCACACTGGAGAAGAAATCGGGCGCAATATCAATCGCACGATCGATTCACGTCCCGGAAAACGACGAAACCGCCGAGGGATGCTCGGCGGTTTCGGTCTCGGCATGGTGCCGCAGCTGTTCGTGTTCAGCTCAGAGTTCGGTGCGCTCCACCTGGACATCTTCGAACGTCTCGATGATGTCGCCCGGCTTGAGGTCCTGGAAGTCATCGAGCCCGACACCACATTCGAAGCCCTCGCGGACTTCCTTGGCATCGTCCTTGAAGCGCCGCAACGATTCGATGGCGCCCTTCCAGATGATCGTGCCATTGCGGATGAAGCGGACCTTGGACCCGCGGGTGATGACACCAGAGGTGACCATGCAACCGGCGATTGCGCCTTGCTTGGGCACCCGGAAGATCTCACGGACCTCAGCTTCGCCGGTGACCTGCTCTTCGAACTCGGGATCGAGCATGCCGACCATCGACAGTTCGATGTCTTCGAGCAGCTTGTAGATGATCTCGTACGTACGGATCTCGACTTCGGCGTGCTCGGCGGCCTTGCGAGCCTTGCCGTCAGGACGCACGTTGAATCCAATGATCGTGGCATTGGTTGCCTCGGCCAGCGTGATGTCGTTCTCCGTGATGCCACCGACGGCGCGATGGACGAACTGCAGCTCGACTTCGTCGGTGTCGAGCTGACGCAACGAACCGGTCACGGCCTCGAGCGAACCCTGCACGTCCGCCTTGAGCAACAGGTTGAGCTCGGCCTTCTCGCCGGCCTGGATCTGCGCAAAGATGTCCTCGAGCTTCGTGCCAGTTTTGACACGCGAGTCCTCGCGAAGATGACGGGCCTTCAAACGCAGAGCACGTGCTTCACCAACGGTCTGTGCCGTCTTGTTGTCCGGCGCCGCTCGGAACTCGTCGCCAGCTTCGGGGACGCCCGACAATCCGAGCACCTGGACCGGCGTCGACGGACCAGCAGTTTTGACCTGCTCACCCTTGTCGTTGATCATCGCGCGGACCTTGCCCCACACACCACCGGCGACGATGGGGTCGCCGACCTTCAGCGTGCCCTTGTCGACCAGAACGGTCGCAACCGGACCGCGGCCCTTGTCGAGCTGCGCTTCGATGACGATGCCCTTCGCACGGCCGGTTGGGTTTGCTTCGAGTTCTTCGAGCTCTGCCACGACCTGCAGCTGCGAGATCATCTCATCGACGCCCTCACCCTTCAGTGCGGACATCTCGACGACGATCGTGTCACCGCCCCACGATTCGGGAACGAGCTCGTACTCGGCCAACTGGGTGAGCACACGCTGCGGGTCGGCGTTGGCCTTGTCGATCTTGTTGACCGCCACGACGATCGGCACGTCGGCCGCTTGCGCATGGTTGATTGCTTCGATCGTCTGCGGCATCAGGCCGTCATCTGCTGCAACCATCAAGACCACGATGTCGGTTGCCTCGGCGCCACGAGCACGCATCTGTGTAAACGCAGCGTGACCGGGAGTGTCGAGGAACGTGACCGAACCGTTGTCGTTGGTGACCGTGTAGGCACCGATGTGCTGGGTGATGCCACCCGCTTCGCCATCGACGACGTTGGCCCCGCGAATGCGGTCGAGCAACGTGGTCTTGCCGTGGTCGACGTGGCCCATGACGGTGATGACCGGAGCGCGCGGTTCCAAATCCTCTTCATCATCGGAGTCGTCGAACAGCTTCTGTAGTTCGACCTCTTCTTGCTGGCCGGGTTCGACCATCAAGATTTCGGCGCCGACTTCGAGCGCGAACAGCTCCATCTGCTCGTCCGCCAGCGTCATGGTCGCCGTCACCATTTCGCCATTGGTGAGCAAGAAGCGCAACACGTCAGCAGACGTGCGGTTCAGCTTTGGTCCGAACTCCTGAGCAGACACGCCGCGCTCGATGATGATCTCGCCCTCGGGGACGGGAACATCTGATGACGTGTACTGCGTGAGCTGTGGCTGCAGTTCGTCCTGATCGCGACGACGGCGCCGACGACCGGTCCGACGTGGAGGCCTGCGGCCGCCGCCAGGGCGACCGGCTCCGCCGGGTCGCGGACCGCCACCGGGCGCTCCGCCACCACCACCGGGGCGAGCACCGCCACCGGGGCCACCGCGGTAGCCACCGCCACCTGGGCGGTTGCCAGCTGGCGCGGGACGCGACGAGCCGGGGGGCGGTGGAATGGGCTTGCCGGACGGCGACAGCGGCCGTGCGCCACCAGGAGGCGGCGGAACCGGCTTGCCGGACGGGCCAACAGGGCCACGAGCGGCCGGGGCGGCATCGGGCGCGCCCTCGGTCGGAATCGGAGGATGCGCATCCGGCGGCGGCGTGCCGTCAGCACTGGGACGCGCACTCGAGATGACGCGGCGCGGTTCCGGTGCGGGGGGTGGCGGTGCGGGCGCAGCTGGAGCGGGAGTGCGTGCCGGCATCTTCGGGATCGGCTTGCCTTCGGCAGCCAGCACCACGAGGTCTGCTGCTGACGGACCAGCGGGCTCCGGCGTGACGGTCGGCGTGGCACCCAGCGGTGCTTTGCCAGGAGGAGGCGGCGGCGCCTGCTCTGGAGGAGCGACCGGCTTGCTGTCTCCCACACGAGGAGCGTCACTCGCAGGCGCTGGCTTCTCGGTGGCGACTGCGGGAGTCGGCTCGGGCTCGGGCGCCGCTTCGGTGACGGCGGGCTCGGCCGGGGCCTCGGTCACCGGCTCCGACGCTGGCTCAGCGGGAGCGTCCGCAGCGGGAGCCGCGACCTCGGGCTCCACCGTTTCAGCGGCGGGCTTCGCGGTCTCGGCAGGCTTTGCGTCGTCGGTGGGCTCCGTGTCGTCGGCAGCCTTCGCCGTCGCAGCGGTCTTCTTCGCCGCAGTCTTCTTCTTCGCCGCAGCCTTCTTCTTCGCCGCCTTCTTGACGGGCTTGGGCTCTTCGGGCTGCTCGTCGCGCGTCAGACCCTCACGCTCGGCGCGACGCCGCAGCATGTCGGCATAGGCCTCTTGTAGGGATGATGAGGGCGCTTTGGCGGCAACGCCTGCAGCTTGGGCGAGGTCGAGCACCTCTTTATTGGTCATCCCGAGCTCTTTGGCGAGCTCGTGGACGCGGATCTTCTTCGCAGGCACGTTTCGATTCAACCTTTCCCTGTCGTCATTCCCTCACCCGGTACGCAATTCAGCGGGTGTGTCACATTGTTCTTGGATCGCACGGCGAATGGCCGCAACGTCGTCATCGTCGATGGTGGTCCGCCACGCTCGGGCGAACTGGCGAGTCCGGACCGCAGCGTCGAGGCACGCCGGTTCATCCCGGCACAACCACGCGCCCCGACCACGGCTGGCCCCGTCGATCTCGACGGATGGCTGGTCATCGACGACTCGCGTGATGCGAACGAGTTCGCGTGCGAGTCGACGGCGACGGCAGCCGATGCAGCTGCGGACGGGTCCGTGATGATCAATCGTTCGACCCGGCCTTCGTGTATCCCGCAGCCTCGGCGGACTCGGCCGTGTCGAACCAGATCTCAGCGATGGTGCGGTCGTAGAACGAGCCATCGGGTTCGTGGAACTTCATCGAATCTGCATTGCCTTTGATCGAGAATCCCTCGGGAGCCTCGTTCGGATCAGCGAGCGGCGCATGAGACCCGGCGGGGCCAGCCTCTGCAACTGCGCCCTCGGTCGCAGCATCGTCGCCATCTTCGCCAGCCTCTTCAGCATCTCGTGCTGCCTGACGTGCGGCTGCTGCCTCGGCTGCTTGCTGATCCTGCCAGGCCGACTCGGAAATGACGGTGCCATCGCTGGCATGCCACTCCATCTCACCGGTCTCGGTGTTGGCAACCCACTGACCGTCGGCGTAGTCAACTTCTTCGACGTCGCGACCGCCCGACGGGATTCCTTCGGCGTACTGCGTCTCGGAACGAATGTCGACGCGCACACCGGTGAGGCGAGCCGCGAGACGAGCATTCTGACCTTCGCGTCCAATCGCCAAGCTCAACTGGTGGTCGGGCACGATCACGTCGGCCTGCGTACCGTCGTCAGAGATGATCACCTGGGTGACCTTGGCGGGAGACAGCGCCTTGGCCACGAAGTCCGGGAGGTCCTCGGAGAACGGCACGATGTCGATTTTTTCACCGCGCATCTCGTTCACGACCATGCGGACACGACCACCGCGAGCGCCGACGCATGCGCCGACCGGGTCGACGTTGTGGTCATTCGACCAGACGGCGATCTTGGTGCGGTGTCCGGGTTCGCGAGCGCAGGCCTTGATCTCGACGATTCCGTCGGCGATCTCGGGCACTTCGAGTTCGAACAGCCGCTTGATGAGGCCGGGGTGTGTGCGCGACACCACGATCTGCGGGCCCTTTGGAGTGCGGCGTACTTCGACGATGTACGCCTTCTGACGCTCTCCCTGTGCTGGACGCTCGAATGGCACCTGCTCGGCTTGCGGGAGCAGCGCTTCGGCGCGACCGAGGTCGAGCAGCGTGTAGCGGGCATCCGTGCGCTGGATGATGCCGGTGACGATGTCGCCCTCGCGGTTCGCGTATTCCTCGAACTTGCGGTCCGACTCGACTTCGCGGATGCGCTGGCTCATCACCTGGCGGAACGTCTGGGCAGCGATGCGACCCATCTCTTCCTTGCGCGGCGTGTCGTCACGCTCGTTGATCCAGTTGCCGTCTTCGTCCACGTCGTACGCGATGAACGAGAAGTCCATCGTGTCGGGGTTCACTTCGACGACCACCTCATCAGCGGCATCGGGGCGACGCTTGTATGCGGACGCAAGGGCATCCACCAGGACGTGGAGGAGTGCATCCTCCGTGAGACCCTTTTCTTGGGCCAGCATCGAAATGGCTTCGCTCATGTCGAGATTCGTCACGACTGCTGCTTCTCCTTCTTGGTCGTCTTCTGATTGCTCGCCTTGGAGTTGCCCGTCGCGGGCTTGTGCGAGTTGCTCTTCTGCTTCGACTGCTTCTGCTTCGTGTTGCCAGGCCCCTTGCCGGGCTTGGGCTTCGGCCCCCACTCGAACACGGTGCGTGCCTTGTCCACGTCTGCGACAGCGATGACTCGTTCAGCGCCGTCATCGCCCAACACGGTTGCGGTGGTGTCGTCGGCAGCGATCAATTGACCATCGATGCGGCGCTGTTCGCCCTCGGCCACCGCGTGGCCTGCAAGGCGAACCGTGATGTCCTTACCGACTTCGCGCTGGAAGTGCGCCGGCGTGCGCAGCGTGCGCTCCAGACCGGGGCTCGTGACCTCGAGCGTGTACTGATTCGCGATGACGTCTTCGTGGTCGAGTTCGCGGCTGATCAGCCGTGTGGCGAGCGACAAGTTGTCGAGGCTGATGCCGCCGTCAGAGCCGGGAGGCGTGTCGACGGTGACTCGCACCGTGGCCCCGCGCCGCTCGATGTCATAGAGGTCGAGATCGAGATCGGAGGTGATTGGTTCGACGAGCTCACGTACCCGTTCGAGTTCCGTTGCCATGTTCGATGCACCTCCTCTCGTTCTCGCCGTTCGCACGACGTGTCTGGGCCCATTCAACAAACAAGGCGTGAGGCGGATGCCCCACGCCTTGGTCTCAGAACCAATTTGCGAGACCTGATGATAGCAGCAGGAACGGCGCTTCGGAAGGGTGCCACCTCGGCGAGCACTGCGGTGTTTGCACGTCGTCGCGGTGTTCGCTGGAGGAATTCCCAGACGCAAACACAGCGACACGACGCAAACACCGCGACGGCCCGGCTCCGGTAGGTTCTGCGGCGTGTTGCGCATGTCGACCCTCTTCCTGAAGACGCTTCGCGAGGCTCCGGCTGACGCCGAGATCGCCAGCCACCGCCTGCTGATCCGAGCGGGTTACATCCGCCGTGTCGCACCGGGCGGCTTTGCCTGGCTGCCGCTCGGCTGGGAGGTGCTGCGCAACGTCGAGCGGATCGTGCGCGAAGAGATGAACGCTGCGGGCACACAGGAAGTGCACTTCCCGGCGCTCCTCCCCCGCGAGCCCTATGAAACCACCAATCGCTGGACGGAGTACGGCGACAACCTCTTCCGACTCGTCGACCGCAAGGGCGCAGATTTCCTGCTCGCACCCACGCACGAGGAGATGTTCACCATGATGGTGAAAGACGTCGCAGGCTCGTACAAAGACCTGCCTGTGAGCCTGTATCAGATTCAGACCAAGTATCGCGACGAGGCACGCCCCCGCGCCGGCCTGTTGCGCACCCGCGAGTTCGTCATGAAGGACTCGTACTCGTTCGATCTCACCGATGAGGGGTTGGATGCGTCGTACCAGACCCATCGCGATGCCTACATCAAGCTGTTCGATCGAATGCGCCTGCCGTTCGTGATCGTGTCGGCGATGTCGGGAGCAATGGGCGGCTCTAAGTCCGAAGAGTTCCTGGCGCCCATGGCCGTGGGCGAAGACACCTACATCAACTGCACCAACTGTGACTACGCAGCAAACGTCGAGGCCGTGACCACCCCGGTCCCCGATCCCATTCCACTCGATGGATTGGCCGCCGCGGTCGTTCACGACACGCCGAAGACGCCCACCATCGACACCCTGGTGGACTTCATCAACAACGACGAGTCGATGCGCCACCCGGGTCGAGACTGGACCGCAGCCGACACGTTGAAGAACCTCGTGGTGAACCTGAAGCACCCCGACGGGACGATCGAACCGCTGGCCATCGGGATCCCGGGCAACCGCGACGTCGACATGAAGCGGCTCGAAGCAGTTGTTGCGCCCGCCGAGGCAACACCGTTCAGCGAGGACGACTTCAAGGCGTACCCGTCATTGAAAAAGGGCTACATCGGCCCGGGAGCGCTCGGTTCCGACAACGAGTCGGGCATCCGTTACCTCGTGGATCCACGCATCGTCACCGGCACGTCCTGGGTCACCGGTGCCGACGCTTACAACCAGCATGTGATCAACCTCACCGCGGGCCGCGACTTCACGCCCGATGGTGTGATCGAAGCCGCCGAAGTACTCGACGGCGACGTGTGTCCGGCATGTGGGTCCGATGTGGAGATCGCACGCGGCATCGAGATCGGCCACATCTTCCAGCTCGGCCGCAAATACGCCGAGGCGCTCGACCTGTGGGTGCAGGACGAGAATGGAAAGCCGGTCACCCCGACCATGGGTTCCTACGGCGTCGGCGTGACCCGCGGCCTCGCTGCGGTGGCCGAAGCCACCTGCGATGACATCGGGTTGCGTTGGCCGCGCGAGATCGCCCCCGCAGACGTCCACCTGATCATGGCGGGCAAGGAAGGCGGCCCGCAGCGTCCCGCCGCGGAGGCGCTCGCAGCACAGCTCGAAGCTTCCGGGCTCCGGGTTCTGTTCGATGATCGCCCGAAGGTCTCACCAGGCGTTCGCTTCAAGGACGCCGAACTGATCGGTGTGCCCACCATTGCGGTGGTCGGTCGCGACATCGATGCCGACACTCCGGCCATCGAAGTCAAGGACCGTGCTTCGGGAACGAGCGAGAACATCGCCCTCAGCGACGCGGTCGCGCACCTCGTCGCCATCTGCACCGACTGACCGGCCGGAGTCGCCGATGCGGATCGATCAGGAGTGACGCAGCATCCCCTGATCGATCACGATCCGCTCGGTGTCGCCGACCCCAGCACTGGTGGTGAACAAGGTCATGCCGCCATCACCGTTCCACATCCGGATCGTGAGCTGCTCGCCTGGGAACACCGGCGACGCAAAGCGACCTTCGATGTGCTCGAACCTGCTCGGGTCCGATGCGCAGACCGCATGCAGGAGTGCCCGACCGGTGAAGCCGTACGTGCACAGGCCGTGAAGAATCGGCGTGTCGAAGCCGCCCATTGCAGCAAAGGCCGGGTCGGTGTGCAGCGGGTTTCTGTCGCCGGACAAGCGGTACACGAACGCCTGGTCACGTGACGTGGTGTACGACACCACGTGATCCGGATCGGAGGCTGGCGGCTCGTTCTTGGGTCCCGACGGCCCTCGGTCGCCTCCCCATCCACCCGCACCGCGGATGAACGCCGATGACGTCAGCGTGTACAGCGGTTCGCCGTTCATCATCGCCACGCTCTCGGTTTCCACGACCGCGGCCTTGCCCTTGTCCCACATCGCCGTGATCTCGCCACCGATGGTGATGGAACCTTCGACGGGGATTGGCCGGTGAAGCGTGATCGCCTGCTGGCCGTGCACGAGCAGCGCTGGGTCGAACGAACCGATGTTGCGCATCGGCGACGGTCGGGCGTAGCCGATCACGACGGGGAACGTCGGTAGCGCCAACTGCTGAGTATCGGCGGTGTTCTCCGTGGTGAAGGCCAACTCCTCGTGGCCCGCGCCGACACCCACGGCGTAGAGCAGCGCATCCTTGGAGTCCCAACTCAGTTCGATCGGGTCCACGCTGGAGCCGAGTGCTTCGGGGTTCAGAGCCATGTCATGTTCCTCATGGGTCCGAACCTAGGCTCGCGACGTGCAGCACGGGGAGTCGGCCGCTTCGATCGGACGCCGAACGATGATCGCAGGACTCGCTGGAACTGCCGCCGCGCTGTGCTGCGGCGACCACGGGCTCGATGCGAGCGAGCCGCCGAGCGGATCGATCGATGGTCCCCGAGGAAGCCGACGCTTCCCGCGGTAACCAGGGGTTTGCCCAACTCGTCTGTCTCATCGGGAACCACGTGGCCGCACCACCGACCCCGGCCGTACAAACCAGCCTGGTCAAGACGCTGGCCTGGCTTGCCGGGCGCTATGACCTCGCCGTGCACCGCAGCTCGACGGCCGACTTCACCTCGCGCGGTTCCGACAAGTTCCCTACGGGTGCCTACATCAGTACTCCCACGATCTCGCCGCATCGCGCGGTCACGTTCACCCAATGCCCGGGAAATGCCGCAGTCGCCCTGCTCGACGACTGGCGACGACGCGTGTTCGACATCGTTTCGGCCACGTGGGCCACCGACGGTCTTCAACCTGCCCGTCGGGTCGGACTGCAACGCCCCTGACATTCACCGCTCCTCACGGCGATCGTCACACGACGATCCCGGCGCTTCGTGCTGCTTCGCCGACAGGGTGCTCGTAGCCTTTCTGGCGATGAGTCACGAGAATCTCGCCGCTGATGTCGTGATCGTCGGTGCCGGCCCGGCTGGAACTGCCGCTGCGATCGAACTGTGCCGATCTGGGCGCTCAGCGATCGTGATCGACAAGGCAACCTTTCCACGAGACAAGTGCTGCGGCGATGGACTCACCACGCTGGCGCTGCGCGAGCTCGACGCACTCGGTCTCGACCCGGCCGACATCGGCGACTGGTTCGACGTGGGTGGCGCCGCACTTCGTTCCCCCTCGGGGCGCGAGGTCACGATCCCGCTGCCTGATGACGGGCGGTATGCAGCCGTTGCACCGAGACTCCAACTCGACAATGCGCTCGTCGAACTCGCACGCACCGCCGGCGCCGACATTCGAGACGGTCACGGATTTCGGTCGCTGGAAGCTCGGGACGACTCCGACGGCAACGACGCGGTGCGCATCGAAGCCGACGGGCTCACGATCGATACCCGCTACGTGATTGCGGCGGACGGAATGTGGAGCCCAGTCCGCAAGGCCGTTGGGTTGAACGAACCCGGCTACCTCGGCGAATGGCACGGCTTTCGACAGTATGCGAGCAACGTCACGGGCAGCGCAGCATCACAACTCCACGTGTGGTTCGAGCCCGACCTGCTCCCCGGCTACGCCTGGTCGTTCCCACTCCCCGGCAACCGAGCGAACATCGGCTTCGGAGTGCTGCGCGACGGCGAGCGCACCGGTAAGCAGATCAAGGCGATCTGGCCCGATCTGCTGGCACGCGCGCACATCGTGGAGGCGCTCGGCGACGGTTTCGAGATGGAAGAGCGACACACCGCATGGCCCATCCCGGCACGGGTGGACTCGCTTGCGCTCACCGCGAATCGAGTGCTGTTCGTCGGCGACGCAGCCACGGCGACCGATGTGATGACCGGCGAAGGAATCGGTCAGGCGCTGCTGACTGGCAGGTTGGCGGCTGAGTCGATCATCTCCGGCGGGGCGCTGCAACCGAACGCAGTCGCTCGCTTGTACGAAGGCGAGGTCCACCACCATCTGGTTGCCGACCACAAGATGTCGTTGGCGCTCGGGTCAGTCCTCGCCAAGGAGTGGGGAGCTCGTGGTGCGATCCGAGTGGTGGCTGCCAGCGGTGATTGGGGCAAGCGAAACTTCGCGCGTTGGATGTTCGAAGACGAGCCACGTGCGCTGGTGCTCACTCCATCTCGCTGGCATCGAGGCTTCCTGAAACAGCCGGGCGCTTACCGTTGATGTAGAGGTTGGTGCCAGAGGTGTAGAACTTGGGGTCAGACCCAAAGTTCTACATGGGGTCGGAATCGGGGAGTTTGGCTTCGACGTCGACCTCGCCGACGGTCAACAAGATGCCGTCTTTGTCGATGTCACCAGGCTCGTCGGGCGATTCCGACACCGCAACCATGTCGTCCTGCTTCGGGCCCTCGTAGATCTCCTGGATCGCGAGCATTGCCCCTGCCATCGCCGCACCCATCACGCCGCCCTTGCGGCGGCCTGCTTCGATCGAAGATGCCTTGCGTTGCGCCGCAAGCGACTCGTCTTCGACGCGCTGCCAGGCGGACTCGTCGACACTGAACTCGACCGCATCGTCGTCGCGGGCTCGCTCGTCGGCGTCGGCATCGACCCGGTCGTCAGCAGCGTCGTCCAGTGCATCGGGCATGGCTTCACATTACGTCGGTTCGGGGATTCATCCCCATCGGGTCGACCGCTCCGGGACGGCCAGCGCCAGTAGGTTCGTCGGCAATGAGCGACGCGGACACCCCGATCAGTTTCAAGCCTCCCGGAACAGACGCAACAGCGTCGTCATCGGACACCAGTGCATCGAGCGTCGTGGCTGCGCCGATGGACGACCTGCAGACTGCGCAGACCTTCGAGAAGATCTTCTTCGAGTTGCGCAAGGTGATCGTGGGCCAGACCCGACTGCTCGAACGACTCTTGGTCGGCGTCCTGTGTCGGGGGCATTGCTTGCTCGAATCGGTGCCCGGCCTCGCCAAGACACTTGCCGCCGAAACGCTCGCGAACGTGGTCGGCGGATCGTTCGCACGAATTCAGTTCACGCCTGACCTGTTGCCTTCCGACATCGTGGGCACCCGGATCTACCGGGGCTCCACCGAGACGTTCGACGTGGAACTCGGACCGGTGTTCGTGAACTTCTTGCTGACCGACGAGATCAATCGTGCGCCGGCGAAGGTTCAGTCTGCGCTCCTCGAAGTGATGGCCGAACAGCAGGTCACCATCGGCGGCGTGACCCACCCGGTGCCCGCACCGTTCTTCGTGGTTGCAACGCAGAACCCGATCGAATCCGAAGGCGTCTACAACCTCCCCGACGCCCAGCGCGACCGCTTCATGATGAAAATCGTGCTCGACCATCCGACCGCCGACGAGGAACTGACCATTCTGGATCGCATGGGTGTCACCACGAGCGCACCCGTCCCCGAGCAGGTGATCTCGCTCGAGGAACTGGTCGTGTTGCAACAGCGCGCCGACAAGGTGTTCGTCGACCGTTCGGTTGCGCAGTACGCCGTCGACCTCGTCCAGTGCACGCGAGATCCGGGCCGTTTCAATCTCGGAGATCTCGGTGACATCGTCGGGCTCGGCGCAAGCCCGAGAGCGACCATCAACTTGGTGCGAGGGGCGCGTGCGTTGGCAATGCTGCGCGGTCGCACCTACGCCACGCCGCAGGATGTGTTCGACCTCGCCCCCGAGATCCTCCGTCACCGACTGCTGCTGACGTACGACGCTCTTGCCCAGGACATCACGACCGATGATGTGGTGAATCGGATGCTCGCAGCGGTCCCGGCGCACTGGGTCTCTCCGAAGCCCAACGACGCCTTCTCACGGAGCTGACGGGTGGCGCTCACCGTTCCAACGGGGCCACCGAGTTCGATGCCCGAGGCCATTGCTTCGCCCGGCCCCCGAGGCTGGGTGCAGGGGCCCACGCCCGACACCGTTGCCGAGCATCTTCGATCGTTGGAGTTGATGATCACTCGGCGGCTCGACGGCGTACTCCACGGCAACCATCAGGGCCTCACGCCAGGACACGGTTCGGAGCCGGGCGAGTCCCGCCAGTACCAGCCAGGCGACGACGTTCGCCGCATCGACTGGAATGTCACGGCGCGAACCAACGAGACCTACGTGCGCGAGCAGATTGCTGATCGCGACTTGCTGGCGTGGCTCGTGGTCGACGTATCTGCGACCATGAACTTCGGCACGCAGGCCAACGACAAGGCGCAGACGGCGATGGCTGCCGCAGCCACCGTTGGCTTCCTGACCGCACGGGCGCAGAACCGTCTCGGAGCAGTCCTCGTTGCGGGGCCGAAGATCCATGTGATGCAGCCACGCGCGGGCAAGAATCAGGTCCGTGCGATTCTTGCATCGCTCGCCTCTCCCCCACCCGCTGAAGGTCTCGGACACGCCGACCTCGCCGGTGCTCTCGATCGAGTTGGGGCGATTGCGACCAGACGCGGTTTCGTTGCCGTCGTGTCCGACTTCGCCGGTGACGCTTGGGTCGAACCACTCGGCCGTGCCGGCATTCGTCACGAGATGCTCGCGATCCCGATCTCGGATCCGCGCGAGCACGACGTGCCACCGATTGGCCTGGTCGAGTTGGTGGACCCGTCCACCGGTCAGACGCGAGAGATTCGAGTGACCGCAAAGGTCCAACGGCGTTTTGCCGCGGCCGCAGCAGAGGAGCAAGCACGGCGCTTGGCTGGGTTGCGTCGAGCCCATGCCGAGGTGATCGAGCTGTCGACCGCCGGTGATTGGCTGGGAGCAATCGTGGAGCACGTCCAGCGCAAACGTGTGCAAGCGGTACGCGGTGGGGTGATGCCCCGATGAGCTTCGATTGGTTGACACCGAGCTTCATCGCCGGTGAACGACTGTGGTTTCTGCTCGTCGTGGTCGTTCTGGCCGCTGCATACGTGGCATCGCTGACCTGGCGAAAGGCCGCTCAGGTTCGCTTCACACAGGTGGAACTCCTCGATCGCGTGGCTCCCAAGCGTCCTCGCTGGCGACGCCACGTGATCGCAACGGTGCAGCTCGTCGGGCTGGCGCTGGCAGTCGTGGCAATCGCTCGTCCAGTGGAACGAACGACCGAGCGAACACAGAGCGAAGGGCGCATCCTCGTGCTGTTCGACGTGTCGTTGTCGATGGAGTCCACCGATGTGGAACCGAACCGGCTCGAGTCGGCCAAGGAGGCGGCGCGTGAGTTCATCGACGAGGTGGACGACGATGTCGAGGTGGGGCTCGTGTCGTTCGCCGGAGTCGTACGGGTTGCAGTGGATCCGACGCTCGATCGATCGCGTGTGGACCGGGCAATCGAACGACTGCAGCTCGACTTGTCCACCGCGATCGGCGACGCACTGTTCGTGGCAACCGATCTGCTGGTTGGCCGAGCGGAAGAGGACCCGAACCGCGACGAGGATCTTGCGCCCGGCGCAATCGTGCTCCTGACCGACGGCGCCACCACGGTGGGGCGAGAAACCGCTGATGGAACGGCTGCTGCTGCAGAGGCGGGTATTCCGGTGTTCACCATCGCATTCGGCACCGCGAACGGCACGATCATCGATCCGGTTTCGGGTGATGTCGTTCCGGTCCCCGTGCAACCGGCAGAACTCGAAGTGGTGGCTGAGACGACGGGCGGGCAAGCATTCGAGGCCCAGGACGGCAGCGAACTCGCCGACGCCTACGACCAGGTCCGTGACAGCCTCGGCGAAACACTCGGCGAAGAGATCGAGATCACCAAGGAACTCACCTGGCGGTGGGCGCTGGCTGCATTCATTGCCTTGGTGACCGCCTACGCGCTCAGCCTCTGGTGGCTTCGCGGCATGGTCTGACCCGAAAACGAAACGAACCTCGGATGTTCGAACCGGGTTCGAACATCCGAGGTTTGATCGGTTGCTGATTGCGAATCAGGGCAGCAGGTCTTTGAGGGTCTCGATGGTCTCCACCGAGTCCTTGCCCACCGCGTTCACGCTGAGGTGAGTCACGCCCGCTTCGCTGTAGGCCGCCAAGCGTTCCTTGATGAAGCTCTTCGGGCCGATGAGGTTCGTGTCGCGCAGCATCTGTGCGGGCACGAGCGACGCAGCCTTCTCCTTCTCGCCGGCCAGGTAGTTGTCCTGGATGGCGATCGCTTCGTCGACGTAGCCGTACTTCTGCAGGATCGTGTTGTAGAAGTTCTTGTCCCGTGCGCCCATGCCGCCGGTGTACAGCGCGACGTTCGGGCGGGAGAAGTCGAGGATCGCATCGGCCTTGTCGCCCACGAGGTCTTCGCCGATGGCGACCATGCCACCGGCAGAGATCTGCAGTGGGCCGAGCGACGCATCGCGGTTGGCGGTGCCGGCCTTGATGTCATCGCCCCACACGTTGTGGAACTTCTCGGGGTCGAAGAAGATCGGGATCCAACCGTCAGCGTTCTCGGCGGTGTTCTTCACCGAGAGACCCATCAGCGACGCCCAGAAGATCGGGACCGTGTCGCGCACGGGGTGGTTGATGAGCTTGAGCGCCTTGCCCATCCCCGTGCCCTGACCTTCAGGCAGCGGGACCTGCACGGTCGGGCCGTCGTACACGACCTTCTCGCGCTTCATGGTCATGCGGCAGACGTTGATGTAGTCACGGATGCGCGGCATGGGCTTCTCGTACGGCACGCCGTGGAAACCTTCGATGACCTGCGGGCCCGATGCGCCGAGGCCGAGCGTGAAGCGACCATCGGACACGAAGTCCAGGCCGGCTGCTGTTTGCGCCATGCATGTTGCCGTGCGCGAGAACACGTTGAGGATGGCCGAGCCGATCTCGATCGTGTCGGTCTTTGCAGCGAGGTAACCCATCTGGGACACGGCATCGAAGCTGTAGGCCTCGGGCACCCAGACCATGTCGAGGCCGGCCTTCTCCAGTTCCACGACCTTGGCGACGTCGGCATGGAAGTCACCGGAATAGTTGATCATCATCGAGAGCTTCATATGAGTGCTTACGTTAGGTGAACACGCGTTCCACGAGGGAATCGGAGTGTGGTGGCCGATTCAGTTGCGACAGCCTCTGGTACCAGGCACCACGCCACCGAACTCGCTTGCGGTACGAGCGTTGAGGTTGGCTGCCGACTCACCACTGCCCGGCCCAGAACTGCCCGAAGTCGCACGAGCGAAGGCTTCACCGGCGCCCGTGCGACCGAGCGCATCGGCGACGGGGTAGAACGGCGGGCCGATGGTTCCGGTCATCTTGGACGCCAAACCGGTTCCTGCACCGATCACCGCGGCCGGGGCGCCACCGCCGACAACTCCTGCGATTCCGGCGGTGCGAGAGAGCCCGTTCAGGAATGCTTCCGATTGGGCGATGATCGGATCGCTGGGGCCACCTTGACCCGACCCGTACGCCGCATCGGTAGCAACCGCACCACCGTCGATCGCGACCGCTGCGTTTCCGATTGCTTGGCCCGCTGCAGGTGACGCGATGGAGACAAACGGGCTCGCAACGCTGAGTGCGAGTGAGATATGGCCGAGAAAACGGGATGCCACGTCTCCGCCATTGCCTGCCGCGCACGGTCCGAGCCCACTCGGATCGGCTCCGTTGACCGGGTCGCCGTTCGCAAACAGGTAGAGGTTTGTCTGCGAGCCATCAAAGAGAATCGGGTCTCGACTCACGAATCGACCGATCGTCGGGTCGTAGTCCCGCGCCCCGAAGCGCACCAGACCGGTGTCCGGCTCGACCAATCCACCTTGGAATCCGAACGGTTGCATCTGCGGATTGGTGTCCGCGGTGATCGCTCCGAATTCGTCATAGTCCATCCGTTGGGCCACGACGCCCGTCGACGCATCGACGACGAGGCGGGGCGACCCTCTCCAATCTGAGACGACCACGTGATCGACCCCACCGACCACGAGGTAGTCGGGGGTGAGCGAACCAACCCCGTAGACGAAGCGCGTCGCCGGATCACCCAGAGCATCGAGCTCGACCAAGGGGGACGGGCCGGTTCCGTAGATCCACCCGCGATCGTCGGCGTCGTCGACTTCGCGGCCGACTCGACGACCGAGGCCGTCATAGTCGTAGGTGACGTCAACGCCCGCCGATGTGGTGACACCTTGAAGCAACTGGGTGGCATCGATGTCGAAAGTCGTGATGTTCGACCCGTCGGTCAGGGTCACCAAGTCCCCCGCTGCGTCATGATCGAACGCGAGAGATCCGACGCTCACCAGACGATCGCGTTCATCGAACACAGCGATCCCGCGAGGCCCAGACGTCAGGTTGTCCGCTGCGTCGAAGCCGTAGGTCCTCGTGGCCCCATCCTCGGTCACCGTTGCGAGGCGGCCGCTCGAGTCGTAGGTGTAACTCCACGTCACCGTCGGCCCACCTTGAACCGACTCGGTTCTCGTGGCCACCCTGCCGAGTCCGTCGCGGGTGATGACCTCATCGAACAACTCGACACTCGTTCCCGAGCTGGACTCCACCGCCGTGATGCGTGCGGGCTGGGAGTAGTCGTCGTACTCGTACGAAACCGTGACTGCATCGACTGACCGAGAGGTGACGAGCCCGTTGACCGGATCACGAACGATCGTCTGTTCGCCGACCGCGACGGGGAGGCCATCGGCATCGAACGAACGGGTGACAGCAACACCGCCCGCGGTGACCGTGGACTGACGGAACGACGAGTCGTACACGTAGCCGACGGTCCCAGAGACCGCGCCCGAGGTGACGATCGAGGTCGGCAAGGTGGCGTCGTAGTCGATTTCGACCGTCGCCTCTCCGGTTGCGCTGGCGAGACGCTGGCTCCCTGGCTCGTAGGTATAGGTGATCCCGGCGCCGTCACCCGCTCGCTGCACGATGCGTCCGTCGGCGTACGTGTAGGTGACCTCGCCGCCATCGGGGCGTGCAAGCACGCTCAATCGCCCGGCATCGTCGTATGTCCGTGTCAGTGTCCGTCCGTCGCCGTCCCCAGCATCGGGGTCGATGTGGGTCACCAAGCGATCACGAAGGTCGAAGCTCTGCGCATGGACCTCGCCAGATGGCACGTCGATGGCCACCGGATTACCGTGGCCGTCGAGCGTCATGTCGACGGTGTCGCCGTTCGGTCGCTCGCCCGACACGAGTCGTCCGGCGTCGTCGTAGGTCAGGAGCGTGGTGTCGGCGTTCTCGTCGGTGAGCGACACGAGGTCTGCGCCGTCCCAAGCAAACGATGCGCTACGCGTGGTACCACCAGCAGTCGAGGTGATGTCGATCAGTCGACCATTCAGGTCATAGGTGTTGACCGAGGTTGCGAGGTCTGCCGGCGACGTGAGCACGATTCGATCGGAGGCGTCGAGCGTGATCACCGACGAGCGTCCCGCCGCTGTCGTGGTCGTGATCGTCCTCGCTCCGAAGTCGTGCACCGTGCTCGACTGTTCCCCTGACACGCCGGACACTTGTGTGAACGACTCGATGGTGCCAAAGGCATCGAATTGCACGCTGCGATCAACCACCTCGGTACGAGTACGTGCTCCGGTTTGCGTGGTGATCCGTTGAGCGAACGGCAAGGCGCCGCCGTACTGCGGGTCCGGCCCCGGGGTAGCGGTGACGACCGTCCCATCGGCCGACTCGATCACCACCTCGCCGTTGGCGCGCGTGACCGTCGTGGTGACGACTCCGGCTGCGTCGGTCGATACGGTCGTGCGTTCTCCGGCTTCTCGTTCGGTCCGAATCGTCTCGACGTCACCGTTCGGGCGAGTCACGGTCGTGACGACGACGCCGGTATCGGGCTGGGTTCGAGTGACGGTCAATGTGCCGTCGACTGGATCGGTTGCCGAGGTCAGTCGTCCCGTGGCGTCGTACACGAAGCTGAACAAGGCGCCGAGGCGCGCTCCCTGAACTGACGTGAGTAGCGAAGTGACACCTCGGTATCCGAATGTGATTGCTTCGGCTTCCGGATTGGTGACCGCCGCCAGCCGGCCAGTGGCATCGAGTGTCAACGCTGTCGAGTCACCAAAGGCCGACACGATCGCTGTCGGGTCTCCGGCGCCGTTGCGCAGCACGGTCGTGGCGTTACCGGAGCGGTCAGTGACCGACGTGACACGACCCTCGGCGTCGTACGCGATCGTCGAAACAATCGTGCCGGTGCGCAGGCCACGGCTTCGAAGGTGACGGCCGGACGCGTCGAACACGTGCAGGAGATCGCCGTCGGGGACGAATCGTTCGTCGCTCTCGATCGGCGGCGTCGTGTCGGACACGATCCACGCTTGGTCTCGCCCGAAGAAACCCGCAGGCCAGATGACGTTGCCGTCAGGATCCACGCTGAAACCATCCTGGCTCTCGAACGGAGCGGTCACTGCAAAGTCGCCGAGAATCGGTGCTCCGAACCGTCCCGTACCGGCGTAGCGGTTCATCGTGCCGTCGGGAGCGATTCGAATCAGCCGCCAGTCGTCGAAGCCACCGTCGTTGTCGATGTCACCGTTCTCACAGAAGTTCGCCGAAAGGTCGGCGGGATCGGTTCCATTGTCGATCTCGACATCGAACTGGAAGCAATGACCGATGAATCCGCCAGTGGCAAGGTACACCGACCCATCTGGACCGACTTCGATATCGAGGATCGGCGGCAGCGGCGTGTCGAGACGGTGTTCGCCGCTCTCAGCACATGGACCGTTTGCGAAGTTGCCGGGGTCATTCGGGTCACCGAACGCCTCGGTGGTCCAAGCGTCCGCCTCGTAGCAGTACCGATCGCTCCCTGCACCCTCGTCGTAGTACTCGCCTGCCCACAGTTCGATACGACCGTCGAGCGTGATCCGTCGCAGAACCCGGAACGAGTCGTCAGAGGCCAACACACTGCCGTCCGGCAGCTCGGCGAGGTGTCGAAGGTTGAAGAAGCGCGCCTCGACCGCCAAGCCGCCGTCACCGCAGCTCACGCTGTCATTGCACACCCCCGTCATCCCATCCGCAATGGTTTGAATGACACCGTCGGTGGAAACCCGGCGCAGACGCCCCGGTGACGCAATCAGCATCGAGCCATCGGACAGGATCTCGAACGACTGCGGGTAGCCCAGCGTTGCATCGATGGCTTGGCCACCGTCGCCACACGGCGCTTGACGATCTGCGCAATCGTCGGGCTCGGGAGTCCCGGCGCAGTCGACGAAGGACCAGACCGGGCAGGCACCGTTGCCCGCGACCTGGGTGATGATTCCATCTGGGCCGATGCGACGAACACCGAAGGTCGCAGCATCGAGCAGGTACACCGATCCATCCGGCCCGGTGTCGATATCGAACGCGATGAACGAGGCCTCGGTTGCGGGCCCACCGTTCCCGCAGGCTTGCGCAACAGTTGAACAGCCGGGTGGATCGATGCTCACCTGATTGCCGGAGCAATTGATGAAGAGTCGGGTGAGGCACGCCCCCGTGCCGCCAACGGTGGTGATGATGCCGGTCTGCGCATCGACCCGTCGCAGGCGTCGAGCACTATCGGTGAGCATGTACAGGTTGCCGGCTGCGTCATGGTGCACCGCTGAGATGCCGTTGAAGATCGGTGCGTCACTTGCCGGGCCGCCGTCACCGCATGGGTCGCCGAAGAGGTCGCAATCGGTTCCGCCCAGCTCACCCGACCCAACAATCGGGCGGATCGTGCCGAACTGGCCGGGAACCTGCGAGGTCCGTTGACGAGAGCCGTCACCGCGCAGCAGCGTGCCGGTCGTTGCGTCGTACGCGTGAACTCCAGAGAGTCCCCAGCCTCCGAGCCCGAGGGAGTCGACCTGGGTTTCCGTTGCCGTGACGACGAACCGAGAGGTCAGGAACCGCCCGACGGTGGCCCGTGCATTCACCAACGCCGCCGGCAGGCCCGGAACGAGGTTGAACGAGCTCGCCCGCGAACGGAAGAAGGGCGATACCAACTGCGTGGTGTATCGCGCCGGGAAGTTGTATTGCGTGCGGACCTCGGCGCGCTGTGAACCGGTGACGGGACGTCCGAACTTGTCGGTTCCGTCCCACGTGACCGTCCATGTGAGGTTCGGCGCGATCGGGAACTTCTGCTCGAACACCTTCCCTGCGATCGTCAGCGTCATGTCGACCGTGTCGGTTGCTCCTGCCGGGACAACCGCACCGGTGACCGGAATCGTCAGCTCGGCCCCTCGTCCCGCAGCCCGCGCCGATGAGTACGTCAGCTGCTGATCGCTCCCGGTGAGTGGCGCCATCTCGCGCAGCACCTGGTTCTGGAAGTCGATCGTGCCGTACCCGTCCCCCAGGTCCGCATCGTCGACCATGTCAGCGGACAGTTCGACGTTGCCGTTGACCACGTCGGCGATATCCGGAATGTCGACCGTTGGATCCAGCACGATTCGGTAGTTCAAATCATGCGGGCTGAAGTGCATCAGTTCGCTACGCCAAAACTGATCACCCACGTCATAGTGGAGCGCAAGCTCGGTGCGTTCTGCGACGTCGAGCGGCAAGATCTCTGCGTCGTCAGCGTCGGCATCGCCGTCGCCGTCCACGTCAATGGACGCAACGCCCTCGTTCTCGGCGACGACTTCGAGGACGACGCCGTCGGCCTGGCCGACCCATTCTCCAAGGGCACGGTTGTACGTACCGGTGGGGACAAGTGAGCCCACCGGCACGTTCAAGAAGTTGTCGGTCAAGAGCAGCACCGGCTGATCGAAGGCAACGCCGGTCGCTCCAGCGGCGATCGCTTCAGCAGCGGTGGCTTCGACGGCGTACGTGTACCCGGATGTCGGCGGCAGCGACCCTGGCATCGCCATCTCGCCCATGACTCCCTCGGTGTATTCCGTAACGGAGATCGTCAGCGACTCCGTCGGCCGTGTCGAGCCATCGGCGAACTGAAGGGTTGCTGCCGTACCGTGGCGAACGAGCACACGAGCGGTTCGGCTCCCGTCGACATCGGTCGATTCCGAGGCCGAGTGGCTCGTGAATCCGTCACCCGCGGCAGCCGGGTCGAGTCCGACCACAGTCTGCTCGGCGTCGAGCTCGAGCAGCGCGACGTCGTCGATCGTCGTCCACTCTTCCCAGTCGATGTCGACGTTGCGTTGCGACGCCAAGAATCCCGGCTTCTCCATGTCGACGGTGATCCGAGCTCCACCGTTGACGGCGAGATCCCAGAGACCGTCGGCGGCGGTGACGGTGTGGCCCAGACGGCCGTCCTCCAGCACGGAGACGGTCACTCCTGCGAGCGGCGCACCGGTCACGTCCGTGACTCTTCCGCTCACGACACCCAGGCGTTCTTCGACGAGCGCAGTCGGCTCGACACCGACTTGCACCGGGTTCGGCCCTTCGAACAGGAACGACGCACTCGTGGCCGTGGTGCTCGCCGCTGCGGGCGGCACGGGCTGCGGCACCAGTGTCCGCATGACGGGCTCTGGCATCGTGCGCTGCGGAGACTCGAGTGCGGCCGAATCCTCGGCTGCGCTGCTGGCCACGACCGAGATGTCGTATGCGGTGTCAGCCGCCAAGCCCTCGACGACGACGGATGTAGCGGGGGCCGCAACCACCTGTTGGATGGCGCCGGGATTCACCGTGACGGTGTACGACAGTGCGCCATCCACCATCGGCCACTGCACACCGGCAGACGCGGGAGTTGGGCTCGACGTGGCCAGTGTTGCACCGGTCGGGAAACCGAAGCCATCCGTCGTGGGAACCGTCGTCGATGTCGTGGTGGTGGTCGTCGTTGTGGTCGTCGTCGTGGTGGTGGTCGTTGTTTCCCCGGCAGCGATCCACCCCGTGACGTCGACCGCGAGATCGACTGCTCGCGGGCTGACGAGACAGACCTTGCCGTCTTCGCCGATCCGGCTGACCACACCGTTTGCCACGACACCATCGGCGATGTTGAGCGTCGACGCATTCGGCTGACTGACGCCGCACGGCCACACCGTGACGAAGCCAGGCGCCGACGGTCGGATCGCTGTGACGTTCAGGACGACTGACTCGGCGTCGTCATCGACGCCGCCGCGACCGGCCACCAGCAGTTCGGTGACCTCGTTCGCATCCGGGGTGCCACCGCCTGCGAAATCACCGTCGATCGTCGTTTGCCCCGTGCGGGTATCGAGCAGACGAGCCGGCTCGAGCACGTTGGTATCGGTTCCGGACGGCACGTACCCAACCGCATCGACCAACAGATTCACCGTGTTCGACGACGACAAGCACACCGCTCCCCCATCGCCGACCTTCGCGATGACGTTGTTGGCAATGGCCTCTCCGACGCCGATGTTGAGCGACGACGCGTTCGGCATCTCCGAGCCGCACGGCCAGACCGTCATGAACGCCCGACGCTCGCCGCCGATTGCTGCGATGTTCAGCAGCACGGCTTCGGCATCACTCGCGACCCCGCCGCGCCCGAGAGGAAGCAACTCGAGTTCCTCACCCGGATCGAGCGTTCCGATGCCCGCCTGCTGGCTGTCGACGGTGGCTTGTCCGTCACGGGTGTCGAGCAGCCGCGCTGGCGCAAGCGTGACGATCGGCGAATCGACACTGAGGTAGCCGACCACATCGACGACCAGGTGCATCCCGCGAGACGTGAACAGACAGATCGAGCCGCGCGATGACAGCTGGGCAATGGCGCCGTTCGCACGCACCGCGCCCTGCGAGGAGTTCAGGGTCGACGCATTGGGGGGCTCAGCTGAGCAGGGGAACACAGTGACGAACGCTCGACGGTCCGGTTTGATCGCCGTGATGTTCACCACCGCCGCGATGGCATCCGCTGCGACCCCGCCGCGCCCGGTCACTGCGAGTTCGGTCACTTGACCTTCGGTACGCCGACCGATTCCCGCGGAGATGTCGTCGATCGTGTCCATCCCGGGCCGGGTGTCGAGCAGTCGGGCTGGCGTCAAGGTGACGATGTCGGGGTCGCCCGAAGCAGCGTTCACTGCAGGCGGACTGACACCGGGACCGGACCCCACGGAGATCAGCACCGACACGAACAGCGTCAGCGCGAGCGAACAGAACCCGAGAACCCTTGTACGACCACCCACCTCGCCAGGTTGACACGTTCGAATCTCTCCGAAAAGCAGACTGGTAACAACTCACCAACAGCGAACGCGAGCCGTGTGGCAACCATCGATCACGGCGGCGGCGAGATCGTTGCGTTGTCGTGCCCCGATCTGGACGCGCGAGACTGAGATCCTCATGACGATGCCGACCTGGTGGAGCGAGCAACGATTTGGGCTGTTCGTCCATGCGACTGCAGCGACCGTGCCCGCGTGGGCGCCCGTTGGCCAACAAAGCCAGTGGTATCGAAGTCACCTCGGCGACGACGTTGTCGACGTGGTCCTCCACCCATCGCCGATGGTCGAGGTGCTGGCCCACCACCGAGACAGGTGGGGCCACGTCGAGCACTACGACGACTTCGTTCCGCTCCTCACCTTTGAGCACTTCGACGCCGAAGCCTGGGCATCGCTCGCTCGCGATGCGGGAGCCGGCTACTCGGTCCTCGTTGCCAAACACCACGACGGCTGGGCCTGGTGGGACGCACCGTCAACCGATCGCAAGCTCACCGAGCGCGGACCGCGACGCGACGTGGTGGCCGAATACGCGGCTGCGTGTGAACGCCATGGCATCACGTTCGGAACGTACTTCTCACTGCTCGACTGGGGTGACGAGCGATACGGCACCGACGAGTTCGTCGAGCACGTCGTGCATCCCCAGGTGATGGACCTCGTGGAGGGCCACGGCACCGCGATGCTGTGGGGCGACGGCCACTGGGGTCGAGATGCCGGCTACTGGCGCACCGAGGAACTCCTCGAACGCGTGCGAGCGAGTTCGCCCGACATCATCATCAACGATCGATGGCGTGCCTCGCAGTCGGACGTTCCCGACGGCGCACCCGGCATCGTTCGGACGTTCGATCACTGCGCTCCCGACGACATCACCGAAGGACCATGGGAGCTCACCCGAAGTGTCGGCCTCAGCTTCGGCCACAACCGTGCTGAGCAGGTACAACACCACATGACCGGCCTCGACATCGTCGACCTCTACACCGAAGTGTTGGCCAAAGGCGGCAATCTGCTCCTCAGCGTGGGCCCCGACGCTCAGGGATCGGTATCCGATCTCCAGGCTGGACCGTTGCGATCCGCTGGTGCCTGGATTCGCGAACACAGCAAGCTGCTCGCCGGCACGACGCCGTGGCGCTCGTGGGGGGACCGAACTGTTCGCTACCTCCGCGCTGGTGACGACGTGATCGCCATCGACCTCACCGGCGCGGGTCGGTTCGATGACATCACCGATGTCGGTCATCACGTGCAGCGGGTCGAACTGATCGACGGCAACACACACCACGGGGTCGACCATCGGCTCGACCGAGACGGCCTCCAGCTCGCCGCTCTGCCCGCACCGACCCCGTTGTCCGATGAACAGATCAGTGTCGGGGTGTACCGCATCGTCTTGACGGATGCCGAACCCCCGAACGAACTGTTCGCTCCGACCGACGCCTCGCCGACGCCGCTCGGGCCGTTACTCGCGAATGCGACCGCTGGCGACATCGTGCAACTCGGCGACGGCGTCTACATCGGACCGGGAGTCGTGCCGGCGGGCGTGATCCTGCGCGGTCTCGGCGCCGACCGTTCGGCCATCCACGCAGGACCCGCCCCTGAGTCGATCGTGCCGGCACCGCCGGTACTGCGGCTCGAACGCAACGCACGGGTCGAGCACCTGACGGTCACCGGCCACCCCACCCGATCGCACCACGTTGCGCCGCCGCTCGTGTCGATCCCTGAAGCCTTCGCCGCCCTGCTCGGCTGCACGATTCACGGTGTCATCGACGTCGCCGCCGATGACGCGCTGCTTCGAGCCGTGACCGCCCAAGGCGTCGTCGCAGCACATGCGAACCGCCTGCACGTGTCACGTTGTTCGTTCAAGGGGAACGGTTGGAACGTCGGCGTCGAGCTGCGCGGTGGCGAGGGCCATCACATCGAATCGAGCGAGTTCGACGCCCATCTCTGTGCGGTTCGTGTCAGCGCGACCACAGGTTCGACGATTCGCGGCAACACCATCCAAGCTCGCTGGTGGGGCGTCCACCTGGACCACACCGAAGATGCCCACGTCCATGCGAACCGCGTCCATTGGACGATGCGAGCTGTCGACGTTGACGGCGGCACCAACGGTGTCGTCGACGGCAACGCTGTCATCGACGGCGACAGCGGGTGCATCGTGCAGGACGGAGCATCTGACTGCGAGGTGTACGGAAACCACTGGGATCGTTGCCGCGTCGGGCTGCTGGCGTGGAACGCCACTGCCTTGGACCATCGAGACAACGTGTTTCGAGATGGCCCCAACGGCGGGGCACCCCAACTCTTCGGTCCTTGACCTCGCTGATTGCAGTCAAGATCTTGCTGGAACCGCCGAAACATCGGTGTGCTCCATCTTCACCAGCCACCACAGGTCGGTACGCGGCCGACGGCTGGCTCGGTGACAACCGACTGGACCCTGGTCGAACAGCTCACCCCGTTGCTTTCCACCAACAGCGAACAAAACGCGTGGCTGTTGGCGGGCGAACTCTGCGAACAACTCTTCGACGGCGAGCTGACCGCAGGAATCGAGTTCGTGAGCGACGATCGAGCGGTACTGGTGACCTCGGTTGGTTTGCCAGGCCCCTTCCACTCTGAGCCGTTCCCCGTGGCCCCCGACTCGCAGGCGGCATTCGTCCGGTCGTCGGCACTCGTGTGCATCTCGAACGACATTCTGATCGACCAACGCTTTCAAGCTCCCGCGCTGCTGACGAACGCCGAGGTGCGCAGCACGATGAGCGCCTCGTTCCCACTCGGAGAGCATGGATGCGGGCTGATCGGCGTGTACTCACGCCGATGCGGCGCCTTTGCCGACGCTGATCCTGAAGCACTCGGGTTGCTCGCCAGAGTGCTCGGCTTGGTCATCGGTCGAATTCGCATCCAGGAGCAACTGCAACTCGATGCCCAGGTCGACGCGCTCACCGGGCTGAACAACCGAGCGTCAGTCCTCGCTGAGCTTGCACACCGACTCCGCAATGAACAGGAGGTGACTGCGCTCACCATCGGCCTGGATGGGTTCAAGTCCATCAACGACGAGCACGGTCATGAGCTCGGCGATGTCGTGCTGCAAGTCGTCGCAGCTCGACTGGAACGAGTCGGCGGAGTGAACGACTGCCTCGGACGACTGGGTGGAGATGAATTCATGCTCCTCCTCGACGGCTTTGCTGGCCCGTTGCGAGCCGAGCAGATCATTGGACTGGTCGAAGAGACGATCATGATCGACACCAGCGCGGTCAGCCTCTCCGCATCGGTCGGTGTGGCGCGAAGCCGAACCAACGACACCGCCGCAAGCATGCTCGAACGGGCTGATCAGATGCTCTCGACGGCCAAAGCGGGAGGCCGCGGTCAGGTTCGTACCGACCGGACCGGTTCACCGAACACGAGCGCGCCGACCTCCGAATCCAGCGCTCGACGATCCGAGCCAGCTCTCGATCTCGCCATGATCGACAACGCCATTGCGGGCCTCGGAGTTGTCGTTCAGCCCATTGTCCGGGCGAGCACCGGCTCGATCTTCGGAGTCGAGGCACTCACCCGCGGGCCCGCAGGTCATCCACTCGAGTATCCGGACCGGCTCTTCGATGCCGCAACGACACTCGGCCGCCTCGGCCCCCTCGAACTTGCCGCCAAACGACTCTCGTTCGACCTGGACATCGACGACACCATCACACTGTTCATCAACCTCGACCCCAGCTTGCTGAGCGACCCCGAGTGGTTCGAGCAACTCGCTGACGCCTGGCGTTCCAGTGGGAGCGGCCGACCCGTCGTTGCAGAGCTGACCGAGCGATGCGTCATGGAACACCCGGGCCGACTGCTTGCTGCGGTCGACGCGTGCCGACAGCTGGGTTGGAAGATCGCCCTCGACGACGTCGGATCCCGCTCCGAGAGCCTCGCAGCGATGCGGTGGATCGAGCCGGACATCGTCAAGCTCGACATGCGCCTGATCCGCAACGACAACCCAGCGCACTCAGCCCACGTTGTTGCCGCCGTGGCTGCATATCGCAACCAAACACGACGCAACGACGTGATCGTCATCGCAGAGGGAGTCGAGACACAGGCCGACGAAGACCACGCAGACGTACTTGGCGCCGACCTCCTTCAAGGCTACCGATGCGGCCGGCCGGGCCCCGTGGACGACCTCGCACACTTCGCCCTTGTCGACACGTGCAACGGCTACTCACGATCGGTGCCGCACCTGGGAGAGCGAATCGGCACCAAAGCGGATCTGCTCAGCATGACGCGCCACATCGAGGCCGCTGCGGTTGCTCCCGACTGCATGCTCTTGTCAACGCTGCAGGATGCTTCACACTTCACCGCTCGCACACGCCATCAGTACCGAGCGCTCGCTCGCCGGTGCGGGTTCGTCGGCGTGCTCGGCGCCGACGTGACGACGGTCCCCGCATCGGAGGTCACCGGCGTCCACCTGGCCGATCTCGATCTCGACGATGAGCTGGTGGAGACGTGGCAGGTACTGGCGATGTCGCCCACCACCTCGATCGGACTGCTCGCGACCGAACTCGGCACCAACGGTGGCGCCGACGACATGAATCGTCTCTTCCGCTACCGATTCATCAGCGAAACAACCGACGTCGAGGACGCTGTCCGCCGACTTCTGCGTCACTTCTGAGCACTCAGCGGCGCGCTTCGTTACTGACTCAGTCGGCGTGCGCAGCCTTCTTGGCCGCACGGTTGCGAATCGTGGGATCGAGTTCGACCTTGCGAATCCGAACGTTCGCCGGCGTGACCTCGACGCACTCGTCGATGCTGATGAATTCGAGCGCGCCTTCGAGCGTGAGCAACTTCGGCGGCGTGACGTTGACCGTCTGATCCGACGACGATGCACGCACGTTGGTCTGCTTCTTCTCACGGCAGATGTTGACGTCCATGTCCCCGGCGCGAGAGTTCTCGCCGACGATCATGCCGCTGTACACCTCTTGGCCAGCCGACACCATCAACTGCGAACGCTCCTGCAGGTTGATCATCGAGTAGTTGGTCACGGGACCAGTGCGGTCCGCCACCAGGACACCTTGCGCTCGCGCCCGGATCTCACCGGCCCACGGCTCGTATCCCTCGGCGGTGTGAGACAGCACACCAGTACCGCGGGTCTCGGTCATGAACTCGGTGCGGAAGCCGATCAAACCACGCGCCGGAACGAGATAGTCGAGTCGAACCCACCCGGTGCCGCCCATGTTCTGCATTCGTCCCTTGCGAGTGGCGAGCAACTGCGTGACGGCGCCCATGTACTCGTCAGGCACGTCGATGGTGACCCGCTCAACCGGCTCGTGCACCTTGCCGTCGATCTCCTTGGTCAGCACGACCGGCTTCCCCACGGTCAGCTCGAAGCCTTCGCGTCGCATCTGCTCGACGAGAATCGCCAACTGCAGTTCGCCACGGCCCTGGACTTCCCAGGCGTCAGGCCGCTCGGTCGGCAGCACGCGCATGGAGACGTTGCCGATCAGCTCTCGATCCAGGCGATCCTTCACCAAACGGGCGGTGAGCTTCTTGCCTTCGCGACCTGCCAGCGGCGAGGTGTTGATACCGATGGTCATGGACAGCGCAGGCTCGTCCACTTCGATGACGGGCAGCGGGATCGGGTTCTCCGGGTCTGCGAGCGTTTCGCCGATGAAGATGTCCTCGATGCCGGCAACGGCGACCAGATCACCCTGACGGGCCGAATCGACCGACACGCGGGTGAGGTGCTCGGTGAGGAAGAGCTCGGCGATCTTGGCGCGAGCGATCGTGCCGTCACGCTTGCACCATGCGACCGATTCACCCTTCTTGATGGTGCCTTCCATGACGCGCAGCAGGGCAAGGCGACCGAGGTACGGCGACGCATCGAGGTTGGTGACCCACGCCTGCAGCGGCGCTCCCTCGGTGTACGTCGGCGCCGGGATCGAGTCGAGCAGCACCTCGCCGAGCGTGGTGAGATCCTTGCCCGTCACCTCACCCTTGACAATGGCCTTGGCCTCATCCAGATCGGTCGTCGACCAGCCATCGCGACCCGAGCAGTACACGATGGGAAACTCGACCTGGTCTTCGCGAGCGTCGAGATCGAAGAACAGCTCGTACACCTCGTCCACGACTTCTTCGACGCGAGCGTCGTCGCGGTCGATTTTGTTGATGGTCAAGATGACGGGCAGGTCACGAGCCAGCGCCTTGCGCAGCACGAAGCGAGTCTGCGGGAGTGGACCTTCGGCAGCGTCCACAAGCAACACGATGCCATCGACCATCGTGAGCGCGCGCTCGACTTCGCCACCGAAGTCAGCGTGGCCGGGGGTGTCGACGATGTTCAGCGTCACGTCGGTGCTCGTGCGCTTGTCTTTCCAGACGAGCGACGTGTTCTTGGCGAGGATCGTGATTCCCTTTTCCTTCTCCAGGTCGCCGGAGTCCATGACTCGCTCCGCCACGTCCTCGTTCGCACGGAAGGCGCCCGACTGGTGCAGCATCGAGTCGACGAGCGTGGTCTTGCCGTGGTCGACGTGCGCCACGATTGCGAGGTTGCGCAGGTCGGTGCGCGTCGAGAGGGTGTCCGAAGAAGTCACGCATCAACGCTATCGGTCCGCCTCGAACGAATGAGGGAGGCTCTCGTCACGTCCAACCACGGGTGCTTCAACGGGGAAGCCAAGGCGCCATGGACCTCGGTTGTCCTCCGGCACCGAGCGGTGAGGGCCAACGCAGGCATCGCCGCATCTTGCGCTGCTCAGCCGACGCGGCGGTCGAGGCCTTCCCAGTACGGCTCGCGGAGGTCCTTCTTCAAGATCTTGCCGGTGGGGTTGCGGGGCAGTGCGTCCATCCAGTCGACACTCGTGGGGCACTTGAAGACCGCGAGCTGCGTGCGAGCGAACTCGATGATCGACTGCGCAGTGGCATCGTCTGCGTTGGCGCCTGCAGCACAGACCACCACGGCCTTGGCCGTTTCGCCCCACTTTTCGTGGGGAACCCCGATGACGGCAACATCAGCGATTGCCTCGTGCTTCATCAACACGTTCTCCACCTCGGCCGGATACACATTTTCTCCGCCGGAGACGATCATGTCTTTCACCCGATCGTGAATGAACAGGTACCCGTCGTCATCGAGATAGCCAGCGTCCCCCGACTTGAACCAGCCGTCTGCGGTGACCGACTTCTCGGTTTCCTCCGGCAGGTGCCAGTACCCCTTCATCACCTGCGGTGACTTGATCCAGATCTCGCCGACCTCGCCCGCAGGGAGCGACGACACACCGTCGTCGCCCACGATACGCAACTCCACGCCGGGACCAGCAACACCGCACGAGCGGAGACGATGCTTGTTCGGCCCGCTCGGATCATGATCCTCAGGCGGCAGGTTGACGACCGCTCCCGTGGTCTCCGTCAGCCCGTAGGCCTGCCAGAACTTGCACGGCTCGAACATCTTCACGCACGCAGCGAGCACCTCTTCGCTGATGGGTGAGGCGCCGTAGACGAACACCTTCAGACTGGAATAGTCGGCGTCTTCGACCCCCGGCACCATCAGCATGAACTGCAAGACCGCCGGTACGAGAAACGCGTGCGTGATGCGCTCCTGCTCGATGAGTTTGATCAGCGCCGCCGGATCGAGCTCGCGAAAGATCACCGAGGTGCAGCCTTCGTACATTCCCGCGGTTGCCCAGCCGCCTCCTCCGATGTGGAAGAGCGGCATCGCCGTGAGGTTGATCGAGTCAGCGTCGAGTTCCCAGATTTCCTTGGCCATCGGCAGCAGGCTGAAGAAGTTGGAGTTGGAGAGCATCACGCCCTTGGGGCGACCGGTGGTACCCGACGAGTACATCTGGAACGCCGTGTCGTCATCGCCAGCCTCCACTCCTGGATCCTGCGCCGGGTAGCTCGCCACCCACTCGTCGTAGTCCTGGTGTTCGTCACTCCCGCCACCGATGACAACGAACTTCTTGACCTTGGGCAGTTGGCCAGCGATCTCATCGAGCATCGGAACGAAATCCGGGCCGACCACGAGCACCTTGGCGTCAGAATCGTCCACGATGAACTGCACTTCTGGAGCGGCGAGACGCCAGTTGACGTCGACCGACACCGCGTTCAGCATCGCGGATCCGAAGAACACCTCGAAGTGCTCGATGCCGTTCTTGTCCAAGAAGGCCACGCGGTCGTCGGCACCAACGCCGACGTCAGCCAACGCTTGAGCCATGCGAGCGGAGCGTTCGAGCAACTCCGACCAGCTCATTCGGCGGTCGTCTTGGACCAGTGCGGTGTGACCGGCCCGCTCCACTCCATGGACTCGGACGATTCCCGCAACGTTGGTGATATCTGAACTCGGCATGGACGTGACCGTAGTCACCAAGTTCGTTCCACACGAGATCGGAATGCGTGACGCCGCTCACATCCACCTCCATCGGCCACTCGAAACCTACGCTCTGACGGTGACCTCGAAAGAGACCCTGGTACCAATCTGGCCGCCACCCAAGCAGCAGGCTTCGCGAACACCCTGGATCGCTGCGGCGGTGATCGGCGTGCTCATCGCTGCCGTCATGGCATTCCTCTGGCTCGGTGCCCGCAGCGACGAGGCAGATCGCACCCTCGAGCGCGACACCGCAATCGCCGAGCGCGATGCGGTGAACTCGACCAAGATCGCCAATGACGCCGAACTCGAGACGCTGCGCGACGAGGTCACCGCTGCCCAAGATGCACTCGATGAGGCGCAGAGCCAAACCACCGACGCATCATCACCGGAGGAAATCGCTGAAGCCGAGGCGGCGATTGCTGAGCTCAATGCCGAGATCGAACGCCTCACTACCGAGAACGAAGCGCTCCAGGACGAAGTCGAAGCAGCGACCACGACCACGACCACCACCACCACGACCACCACCGTCGATGACGCAGCGAATGACGGTGAGGCCGTCGGTGACGAACCGGCCGCAGAACCGTCGTCAGACGCTGACCTCGAAGCCGACGCGTCGGGTGACGAGGCAGCCAGTACCACCACGACGACCGCAACCACCACTGCTCCGCCTGATACCGCGTCGGAGCCCGCAGACCCCGACGACGTGGGTGATCAGATCTCGTCGCTGTATCGAGACAGCGTCCTCGGTGAAGGCCAGAAGCGCTGCTTGGGCGACTTCGTGCTGGGCAACCTCGGCAACGACCAGGTCGTGGAGATTTTCAGCAGTGGCGACGCGGCGGACAGCAGCGAACTCCGCACGTCACTCGAGGCTGCTGTCACCACCTGCGGCATCGCCCCCAGCGCGGTGTTCGGCTGAGCACGAGGTTCAGCGCTGGGTGAACCCCAACTCGAACGACACCACCGCACGAGCGAAGATATTCCGCTCCACCTCGGGCTCGGTGACCGCGTTCAACCCGGTGAGTCGCCGACTCATCTGACCGAACACCGACGCCAACGTGGCTCGAGCAACATGGGTTCCAATACACAAGTGGGTACCGAAGCCGAACGCCACGTGCTGGTTCGGTGTACGCGCGATGTCGAAGCTGTGCGAATCGGCGAACACATCCTCGTCTCGGTTGGCCGCCGGGTAGAGCAACACGATCCGGTCGCCGCGCTCCACCGGCTGGTCGCCGATGCGGTCATCCGCCCCGACGCGTCGGAACATGTTGTTGAGCGGCGTGACCCACCGCAGCACCTCTTCCACCGCACCCGGAACGAGTCCAGGATCGGTCGCCATGGCTTCCCACTGATCCGGGTGGTCCACGAACGCTCGGAGTCCGTGGCTGATTGCGGTGCGGGTCGTCTCAGCTCCACCCGAGATGAACAGGCCGACCTCGTGGGCAATTGCCTCGGGAGGGAGCGGTTCACCATCGATGCTGGCGTGCAGCCACGTGGAGATCAGGTCGTCACCCGGATTGGCGACCTTGTCAGCAGCCACCTCCCGAAGCGCAGTGACGAACTCGTTGTTTGCATCGATGAAGTCCCGAAACACCGCTCCGTCGCGCTCACGCATGTCCGTCCGCATGAGTCGTTCCGACCACGACTTGACGTCCTGCCAGCGTGACTCGGGGTACCCCAGCAGCCGTGCGGTCATCCTGGCCGGCACCTGACCGGACACGGCGTCGATCACTTCCATGACCTCAGCGCCGTCAGCGAGCGCTGCATCGAGCACTTCGGCCACGAGTTCTTCCATCTCGGCCTGACGTTGCTCGACCGACTTCTTCGTGAAGTTGCCCTGCACGAGCATCCGCTGTTGGCGGTGTCGAGGGTCGTCTTGGGCAATCATGTTGATCTCGCTGGGCGACCACAGGGCGCGGTATCCCTGGCCTGACAAGAAGACCGTGGATCGGCGCTCCACGTCCATCAGATCCGCATGGCGGGTGACGCCCCACAGCCCATTTCGTTCGTCTCGGTAGACGGGTTCGTTTGCCCGCATCCACGACCACACGTCATGTGGATCTCGTCGATAGAGGTCCGGGTCGAGCAGGTCGGCAACGATGCGGCCGTCCTCCCACTGCGTGTTGTCGAGGTTGACCGATGGTTCCGTCAGCGACATCTCCACATCGTTGCAGACCGGCGCCAACCGACTCTCAGCGAAGTCCTACGCTCGACGCCATCGACCGTCATCGGCTGCCGGACGACCGTTACCGACCGTGGAAGACCCCGGGACGCCTGGCGGTGAACGCGTCCACCGCTTCGACGTGATCGTCGGACACGAAGCAGGTCATCTCGAGCGCCGTCGACACATCGAACGAGGTCAAGAGGGCCTGCTTGACCTGCTGATTCACTGCGATCTTCGTCCCTTGCACTGCGATCGGCGGCTGGGCAGCAATCCGGTCGGCCCATTCACGGGCGCGCTCCGCCACCACTCCTTGCGGGCACACCTCGCTCGCAACGCCCATTCGAAGCGCCTCGTCTGCGCCCAACGGTTCGCCGAGCATGAGGTGTCGCTTCGCTGCGAGCGGTCCAACGAGGAGCGGCCAGATCGCCGCGCCGCCATCACCGGCCACGAGGCCAACCTGAACATGCGGGTCGATGATCGCGGCCGAGTCAGCCATGACGATCACGTCACACAGCAGCGCAATCGATGCTCCGAGGCCGACCGCTGGACCATTCAGCGCGCAGACGATCGGCACCTCCACATCGAGCTGGTCCCAGATGATCTGCTTTGCCTCGCGCCGCAGCGCATGCATCCGTGCGGGATCGCGCAGCTCAGGAAACCATGACATGTCTCCGCCAGCGGAGAACGCTCGTCCCGCCCCGGTCAGCACGACGGCACGGGCGGACGCCTCGTGTTTGAGCGTGCGGAACAGCAACGCGAGATCTCGGTGGAGACGTTCGTCGACGGCATTGAGATCCGAAGCAGGATGGTCCACGACCACGTGCAAGAGATGTCCGGAGCGATACCCCCGAATGGTCTCGAAGTCGTACTCCGGATCGGGCAGGTCACCCAGGTCGGTCATCAGAACATGCTGACATCGTCGTCAAGCCCCAGCAGCAGCCGACCGATCTTTTGATTCAGTTTCGGTGCGGTCTGGATGTGTTGGGTGACAACGTGGGCGTCGCGCATGCAACGCCCAAGCAGGCTCGTGTCGTACACCGCTGTGCCACCGGCCAGCGTGAAGGCGACATCGGCAGCGATCGTTCCTGCGGAGGCTGCGTTGGTCGCAGCGAGGCGGATTCCGATTCGCTGCTCGATGGTCACGTCGTCGCCCGCGAGGACCCGCTCCCACGCCTGGCCGACCTCATCGAGCAGGAATGCCCGTGCAGCCCGCAACGCGGCCTCGGCGCGTGCGATTTCGATCTGGGAATACCCGTTCTCAGCAAGGGTTCGGCTCGAATACTGCGGCTTCTTGCCCTGCGCGAGTTCGATCAGTTCCAACAGCGCACGCCGCCCGACGCCGAGTCCCACCGACGCAACGCCGCAGGCGAGCAGCGTGAAATTCGGGAAACGCGTGAGGTCCGATTCGGCAACCGGGCGCGTGACGCCGGGCTGAATCGTGTGGTCGAGGGGCACGAACGCGTCGGTGACGCTGTAGTCGAGCGACCCTGACCCACGCATCCCCCCGGTGTGCCACGTGTCGATGAACGACACGTCGCTTCTCGGAAACCAGCACATGCGAAAGGTCGAGTCGTCACACATGGCACCGCCGACGATCCACTCACTGTGCTGGGTGCCGCTACCCCACGCCCACCGCCCGCTGACGCTCACGCCATCGACGCCGCCCTCCGTGGTCATCACACCACGGCCGTTCGGCGCGAAGACACCGCCGGTGACCATCGATCGATCGCCGTAGATGGCCTGTGCGGTTTGCGACGGCAGGAACGCCGACATCGACGACGTTGTCGAGGCAATCATCGAACACCAGCCGGCTGCGCCGTCACAGAACGCCAGACTCTCGATCGCCGCAATCATGTCGAGGGGACCCAGCTCGGGGCCGCCGTACACGTGCGGGACCAGCATCTCCATCACGCCAGCCGAGGTGAGCGCGTCCACAGTCGGACGGGGTAGCCGTCGTTGCTGCTCCGCCTCATCAGCATGTGCTTCGATCACATCGGCGATTTCGCGAACAGCCTCCAGCACCCCACTCATGGTTCGACCATAGGCCAGTCCGTGCCAAATCGCTTCGGTCACCTCGCATCCGAACAACACCGGAGAGCTGGACAACACCGATTGGTACTTTCGTCTTCATCTCGCGCACAAGGCTGCCGACAACTACCTTCGGATAGCTGCCAAGCTGTGGCTGGCGTTCGAGATGGGATGGGGATCATTGTGAGGCGGACCGCTGTGACCAGCGTGGCGATGATGGCGGTGCTCGGCGTCGTGTCGACCGTGGGCCCGGCACCGGTGGCTGCTGGCACCCTCACCGTTGCCGAACTCGATGCCACCGGGGTTGCCCTGCGATACCTCGAAGCAGATACCGCCGGGTCCCTGCCGACACCTTCGACTCAGGTCGGCCGTGGCCAGTTCTCCATCGGCCGGGAACTCAGGGTCAGCTCGACCGCCGGCAGCAGTGCGGCCGATGTGACCCACGTGTATGTCCAGCAGACCCAAAGCGGGCTCGACATCGTCGGAGCCGATGCCAGCGTCGCAGTCGACGACGGCGTTGTGGTCTACGCCCCGAGCCGGCTGCTCGACGACGATGCCACGCCAGCGATCGACTGGTCGGTCGAGGCACTCGAAGCGCCGGACGCTGCCCGCTCGGCTGCGGCTGCACTCGGGCTCGCCCCCACCTCACAATTCCGCACGATCGATGCGCCCGTCGGATCTGAACGGCGACAGCAGCTCACCGATGGAGGAATCGCAACCGGAGCGATCCCCACACGCCTGGTCTGGGTTCCCGACGGCAAATCGCTGCGACTCGCCTGGGAGTTCACCATCGACGTTGCCGGCTCAGGTGACTGGTGGCTGATCCGGGTGGACGCCTCCGACGGTGCGGAGATCGACCGCGTCAACTTCAACGTCAGCCACCACTACGACCCCTCGCCCGATGACGATGTCGAGCAGCGAACCGTGGCGGCGACCAGTTCGACATCGGTCACCGCAACCGCGCCATCCACCGCCACGCTGCTGCAGCACTCCCCGTTCGTACGACTCGTAGTGGAAGGGTCGAGCTACCGCGTCTTTCCCGTGCCGGTCGAATCACCAAGCCACGGCGATCGAGCCCTCGTCGAGAACCCGGCGGATGACATTGCCTCGCCGTTCGGGTGGCACGACACCGACGGCATCCCTGGAGCGGAATTCACCGACACCCGAGGCAACAACGTCGATGCGTACACCGACACCGATGCCGACAACGTGCCCGATCCCGGGAGTCGGCCAGATGGCGGCACGCTGCCCGACGGCACTGCCGCCCTGGACTTCGACTTCCCACTCGACCTCGCCGCTGCACCCAGCGTCAACACCAACGCTGCGGTGACCGATCTGTTCTACGCGACCAACGTGGCCCACGACCTCCTGTACGCCCACGGCTTCGACGAGACGTCGGGCAACTTTCAGGTGAACAACTACGGACGCGGTGGACTCGGCAACGACGCCGTCGAAGCGCAGACCCAAGACGGCGGCGACACCAACAACGCGGACTTCGCAACACCTCCTGATGGATTTGCTCCCCGAATGCAGATGTACAACTGGACCGGTGGCGCCAACCTCACCGACGGAGCGTTCGATCACGGCATCGTGTTCCATGAGTACGCCCATGGCCTGTCGACGAGGTTGACCGGGGGCGCGGCCAACCCGACGTGTCTGAGCAGGCGCGAGCAGGCCGGCGAGGGATGGTCGGACTATGTGGCGCTCGTGGCCACCATGCGGCCGGGCGACACTCGAACGACGTCGCGCGGCATCGGCACGCACGTGCTGCGCCAACCGAACAGCGGGAGAGGAATTCGCAGTCACCCGTACAGCACCGACTTCAGCCTCGATCCGCGAACCTATGACGACATTCGGTCGGCCAGTGTCCCGCACGGCGTTGGATCGGTCTGGGCTGCGATGCTGTGGGAAATGACCTGGGACCTGGTCGACGAGTACGGCTTCGATCCCGATGTGATCCGGGGTGACGGCGGCAACAACCTTGCGTTGCGGTTGGTGATCGAAGGGCTCAAGCTTCAAACCTGCCAACCGGGCTTCGTCGACGCTCGCGACGCGATTCTCCAGGCCGACGCGAACCTCACGAGCGGAGCGAATGAGTGCCTGATCTGGGCTGCCTTCGCTCGCCGTGGACTCGGCTTCAGCGCCGACCAGGGACTGGCAACGAGTACCAACGATGGTTCCGAAGCATTCGATCTGCCACCGAGCTGCCCACTCGAGATCACCAAGCAGGCCAGCGCAACCTCGGTGGCAGCCGGTGCCGAGGTGACGTACTCGATCGTCGTCAAGAACAATTCGCGCGAGACCGAGACGGCGATTGTCGTGACCGATCCACTCGACGATCGGCTTGCGTTCGTCGATGGCTCAGCCAGTTGCGGCGGTGACGAGGCCGCCGGCATCGTCACCTTCGAGATCGACACGCTGTTGGCTGGCGCAAGCCGCACCTGCACGTTCCGTGCCACGACCGACGAAAACGTCACACCCGCCGTGGTGGTGCTGGCTGACGACTTCAACGAGGGCCTCGGGCTTTGGGAGCCAGGCCACGACGGCGATGTGAGCACCGACTGGGACGTTGCTCCCAATGAAGGTCGCACCGGGAGCGATGCGGCGTTCGTGGCCGACGATTCCCAGGTCGGCAACCAGTACCTGACGTTGCGTGACTCGGTGACGCTTCCTGCCAACGCCGAGCTCTCCTTCCACCACCGCCATGATCTCGAGGCGAACTACGACGGCGGCGTGGTCGAGATCTCGACCGACGGCACGACGTGGATCGACCTCGGTCCGCAGATGACCTCCAACGGCTACAACGACTCGATCAGCACGATCGACCTGAGCCCGATCGCTGGGCGTCCAGCATTCTCGGGCCTCCAGCAGGACTTCGTCGAGACCATTGTCGACCTGGGCTCGTTCGCAGGTCAGGACGTGTTCGTCCGTTTCCGTCTCGCCACCGACCCGTCGGTCGAAGAGATCGGCTGGTGGGTCGATGACGTACGGATCGGTACCACCGGTCGCGTGACGAATACTGCCGAGGTCACCAGCGCAAGCGCACGCCTGGACATCTCCTCGGTGGCCATCGATGTCGAAAGCGCGCAGCCAGACCCAGACCCAGACCCAGACCCGGATCCAGATCCAGACCCGGATCCAGACCCGGATCCAGACCCCGCCGAGCCGTCGGCGTGGAACTCATTGCAACCCACCCGGGTGCTCGACACACGCAGCGGACTGATTCGCTCGGCGCGCAGCACCCTGGTGCTGGCCGTGGCCGGGCGAAGCGGCGTTCCGAACAACGCTGCGGCCGTGATCGTGAACGTCACGGCCGTACGCCCGGAATCGAACGGCTTCGTGACGGTGTTCCCGTGTGAGTCTGGACTCCCCGAAACATCGAGTCTCAATTTCACCAGCGGCATCAACCTCGGCAACGAGTTGATTGCCGAAGTGGACCGCAACGGCGAGGTGTGTCTGTTTGTGTCGTCGGCCACTCACCTCACCGCAGACGTGGTGGGGTTCGTCACCGCCACGTCACCCGTTCGACCGGTCACTCCAGTACGACTCCTCGACACTCGGGTCGGTGCAACCACCGTCGATGAGCGTTTTGCCGGCAACGGCGAGGTACGCGGTGGCACCCAGATCGAACTGGAGGTGGCGGGGCGCGGCGGGTCGAACTCCGATGCAACGGCTGCGGTGGTGAACGTGACAGCGATCCGAGCAACGGCGCCTGGCTTCGTGACCGTCCACCCGTGTCGCGACACCCGCCCAACAGCATCGAGCATCAACGTGGTCCCCGGAGCCAACCGAGCAAACGAACTCGTCGCTCAGCTGGATGAGAGCGGGCGCTTGTGTCTCTTTGCCAGCACCACGATGCACTTGGCAGTCGATCTCGTCGGCGAGCTCGGCTCGGCGACGGCGGTGTTGCCAGTCGGTCCCGCTCGGCTGATGGACACCCGAGACGCAGGGACCACGCACGACGACCGCTTCCTCGGTGGCGGTGCCAAACCAGCGGGAACCATCACACAACTCGACGTTGCCGGTCGTGCAGGCGTGCCTGGCAACGCCTCGTCAGCGGTCTTGAACATCACTGCGGTCGGGCCAACCACGCCGGGTTTCGTGACGGTGTGGCCGTGTTCGCAGGACCAACCAGATGCGTCGATCCTCAACCATGCAGCAGGTGTCAATGGAGCCAACGAGATCATCGCTGCGCTCGACACGACCGGACCGTTCGCCGGGAAGGTCTGTATCTACAACGACCGGTCGGTCGGCTTGGTGGTCGACGTGGTTGGCGCTTCCATCTGAGCCCGTTCCGCTCAGTGCTGCGGTTGCCCCGTCATATCCCAGAGGTGCCCGTCACATCCCAGAGGTGATGGACGGGATCGTGGATCAAGTACCGAGCGAACGAGGTGACCGTGAACGCCGCACCATCGCTACGACGACCCGTTCGCTTCCAGTCCGCATCGCACACCGCATCGAACCCTGACGCCAGGGCCTCGGCATCGGCGAGCAATTCGTCACGCACGACCGTCGGGTCCTGATCGTTGTAGCGCTCCTCCACCGCAGAGGCATCCTGGTCCCAATTCGGGTACAGCGGGTCGTTGCGCTCCAGCATCAGCGTCAGCCTGTCCAGGTACAAGCGGAACACGTCGCGAACGTGTGCCGAGTACTCCAGATCGCTCCAACGGTCGCTGCGTCGCCGAGTGGCCAACGTCGCTCGGTCACCGCCCAACACAGCAGCCCAGGATGCTGCATTGCGTCGGATCGCGACGCCCATCTCCGACACGGGGAACGACCCAGCATCGAAGCCGCACTCGGGACACGGGCGCTCGAGCACCCACGTCCAGTCGCGATCTTCTGGAATCACCTGATCACTCATGGCTCCAATTCTGCTGAGGTGACGGTGCGTCCACCATCCAATCCCGGACGCCGAACCCACTATTGCCGCCAGTGACAACGAACTCATGTGGACAACCGACAGTTCCGACGTCGCTCACCCTCCGAGCAAGTGAGGTACCTTGCAGAGATGCGATATGGCTTCGTGGTCCCGTGGGGCGACGCCGCCGATATCGGTGACCTCGCTGAAGCAGCTGAATCCGCCGGGTGGGACGGACTGTTCGTGTGGGAGCCGGTGTGGGGTGTCGACGCCTGGATTTCACTCGGCCTCGCCGCGGTGCGCACCTCGAAGCTCCGCCTCGGGACCATGCTCACCGCGCCGTCGCGGCGTCGCCCATGGGAACTCGCCAGCCAGGTCGCCACCGTCGATCGACTGTCGAACGGTCGTGTGACGCTGTCGGTCGGGCTCGGCGCAATCGACGCCGGCTTCGACACGTTCGGAGAGGAGTGTGACCGCCGCCTACGCGCCGAGTTGATGGACGAGTGCCTCGACATCGTGTGTGGACTGTGGAACGGTCAGCCCTACGAGTACTCCGGCAACCACTACAGCGTGCAGTCCACCGAATTCCCCACCATCGGCGACATCGTGCAGGCACCGCGGGTGCCGATCTGGTGTGTGGGTGCCCTCGGTCGACCCAAGTCGATGCAACGCGCACTGAGTTGGGACGGTGTCATCCCCCAGGTCCTCGATCCCGAGTCGGACGCTGGCGCCCGCCAAGCCGACTTGGCCGAAGTCGCAGAACTCCGCAACGCAATCGAGGCAGGCCCCAACCCCACTGCAGACATCATCGTCGAAGGCCAGTGGACAGATCATTCTCCGCAGGCATACGCCGACGCCGGCGCGACCTGGTGGATCGAATCGATGTGGGGCGCCATGGCCGAGCACTCCCCCGTGACCGCTGCGTATGACCGACTCCAGCAGGGCCCACCCATCTAGGTGTCAGCCTCACGCCTTGACCTTCACACCGTGTCAAGCCGTACGGTGCTGGTCAGCATGACGCACCAACAGGCACCGATCATCCCGGGCGACCCGAACGCCAGACAACTGTCCTCTGGATGGTGGATCGACGACTACGGGGTCGTTGGCCCCTACAAGCCGGGTCACGGACCGCGGAGCGACCCGCGGGAGGCGTTCCCGACCGGCCCAGCCGTTGGTTCACCGTTTCCCAACATCGTTGCCATGGATCAATCCGGAACCATGATCGATGTGCACGAGGCGCGCGAGAGCGGACCGGCGATCGTGGTGTTCTCCCGCGCAACACTCTGGTGACCGCCTTGTCGCACGCAGCTGGTCGAGCTGCAATCACACCGCCACCGCTTTGATGCCGCTGGTGTCTCCGTTTTCGTCGTCTTTTACGAGCCCGTCGAGCAGCTGCGCTCGTTCGCTGAGGAGTTCGACATCACCCTCCCGCTGCTCTCTGATCCCGAAAGCCGCATCATCAGCGAACTCGGCATTCTGAATACCACACTTGATGAAACCGACGTTCCGTTCTTCGGGATCCCGTACCCGGGAAGCTTCGTCATCGGCTCAGACGGCACGGTCACCGCAAAGTTCTTCGAACAGAACTCGCTCATTCGCACTCACCCCGACAATCTGCTGCGCGCTGCACAGGGCGTCGCGTGCGATGAGGTCGCCGATTCTTCGCACGAGCCGGTCGCGCACGTCGAGGCACACGTGGGAATCAGCACGAACTCGATTCGAGCACTGTTGCTCACCGATCTCACGGTCGACCTTCGCGTCCCACCGGGGCAGCACCTCTACGGCCCACCGGTGTCGGACGGCCTCGTCATCACCTCGGTCACCGTTGACGACAACGATCACGTGATTGCACAACCCGCGTACTTTCCACCGACACACGAGATGACGCTCGAAGGCACCGGTGAGACGCTGCACGTCTACGAGGGCGATGTCCGAATTCAGGTGCCGCTGCTGTACGGAGGTCGTCGGGTCACACCCAACGCCGATGGGACGCACACCATTGACATCACCGGCACGATTCGGTGGCAGTCCTGTGATGACCACACCTGCCACATTCCGCGCAGCGAAACGTTCAGCCTCACGGTTGGCGTCGAAGCAGCAAACGTTCCACAACGTCGTGGCGACCTCGATCCAACCAACCCGTGAACTCCCCGGCGATCACAGCACCGCAAGACTGCGGACCATGAGACCAGCTCCCACGACCAACACCAGGCTCGCTGTGAGCACCGGCGCGAGTCGACCCCACCGCTGCGCAACCCGGGCGACCTTGCCGTCTGCGTCATCGAGTCGTTGCTGCAGTGAGTCTCGAACTCTCACGAGTGCAATCCCTGCCGCGGTGAGCACTGCGGCCATGCCGAGGCCGTAGCCGACCACCAGCACCACACCGAACCAGGTTCGGCCCAGCGCGATTGCCGACAGCAGGACCACCAAGGCCGATGGACTCGGCACCAAGCCGCCGGCAACGCCCATTCCAATCAAGCCGCCGCGAGACACTCGATCCCGATCATGACCGGCGTGATCGTGATGATCGTAATGATCGTGATCGTGGTGTCCGTGATCGTGATGTTCGTGGTCGTGCACCTCATGGGTGTGGTGATTGCCGTGGTCGTGGGTGTGACCGCCCGGTCCGTGATGGTGGCCGTGACCGAACCATCCGCTGTCGCGGCGCCGAGCCGCTCCGATCAGTAGTGCAACTCCGAGACCCGCAATGAGTGCTCCGCTCGACACGCCGAGCCAACCCAGCACCGTCTCGCCGGCCAGCGCAGTGGAGACACTCAAGGCCAACCCGAGTAGGAGTACGCCGCCCGTGTGGGTGAACGTCACGGTTGCGCCGACGAGCACCGCATCGCGAACCTGTCCTTGACGCCCCGCGATGTAGGCAGCCATCACCGTCTTGCCGTGCCCCGGCAGCAGCGCATGCGATGCACCCAGCACCAACGACAACCCGATGGCCAGGAGCCCGACACCGAACGTCAGGTCGTCTCGCCCGACGACGCGTTCGAACTCCCCCTGCACCCGGTCGACCACACTGCCCAGCCAGCCGGGTCGCGCCGCGACAAGGCTGTCGGTGGCATCGATCGAGTTCACCTCGGCGCGCTCGGCGTCGATCGGTTGCATCACGCCATTCGGTCCAACCTGCAGGCTCACCGAGCGAACATCGAGCGGTGATTCCAGCAACGCTTCGGGGTATGCCCTGAGCCCGTTGGTGACACTGGAGGCCGGCACCGGCGAATCGATCAGTCCAACGGATGCGCCGATCGCATTCACCTCGTGCCAGCCAACACGGCCCGGCCGATGGTCGTCCAAGAATTCAAGCGTCGACTGCTGAGTTCCGAAGCCACTCGGAGCGTCTGCACGGATCGCACAGTCGAGCCTGCTCGTCTCCAGCCCCGCCTGCCCTGACTCGTACACAAACGATGAGGCCGTCACCGTCAGGTCGAGCTCGAGTCCGTCACTGCGCAGCGAGGCGGCCTCGGCAAACGCCGCACACTCACGTGTGCCGTGGACGGCGCGCTCGTCGGCGCTGACCTCATCATCACCGTCGCTGTCGACGAGTGACCGATCCTGAGCGGTGGGGATTTCGGCCGAGTCGATCACCACGTCGAGCGCAACGTGATCCGACTCGAGCGTGATCGTCGTCAGGTGGCTGACGCTGAAGTTGCCGAGCGGGTGCGCCGAGGCTGACCCCGTCGGCAGCAGCGCAACGACCGCAAGAGTTGCGGTCAGCGCTGCCCCGAGGAGCGAACGGCGTCGACGCCGACTCACGACGCACCTCCGAGTTCGGCCAGCGTCGTGCGCACCGTGACGGCGTCGAGCGGATCGAAGAACGGGTTGATTTCCATGGCTCGTTCGAGGTCTTCACGAGCACCCGCACGATCACCGAGCGCAAGCTTGATCATCCCCGAGTGGAAAGCCACGCGGGCATTCGATGCGCCGGTCTCCTTCGCTCGCTCCACGGCGAGGAGTGCATCGTCGTAGCGTCCGTTGGCGTACAGCGCCCACGCATGAGCGTCGTGAATCGCCAGAAATGGGCGGACCCGAACTGCCTGCTCCGACTCTGCGAGTGCCACCACAGGGTCGCCACGCTCCGCGAGGTCGAGGAGCGGACCGGCATCGAGTTCCACCCCGTTGGCGTCGAACACGGCAAGCACCGAGTCGATCACGGCGTACTGCGCAGCTGCTTCATCACCACGACCGAGCGATTCGAGCAACCTGGCGTACTCGATGAGGAACGACGGCTCGGGAGCCACCTCCACGAGTTCAGCGTAGTGATCCAGCGCCGTGAGATGTTGCCCGAGCGCGGCTTCGGCTCGGGCTTTGCCGGCGAGCGCCGCGACGTCTCCGGGAGCCAGGCTGCGCGCCCGGTTGTACTGCGTAAGCGCGGCGCCGGGCTCTCCGGAATCGAATGACAGGTTGCCGAGGATGGTGAGTGCGAATGCCTGATCCGATGGTTGCCCAGCGGATTCGAGCGCAGCTTCCATCAGCGAACGAGCGAGTGGTATCTCTCCTCGAAGCTCGGCGAGATACGACGCACGGCTGTATGACGACGTGTCGGGTGAGAGTCGGATCATCTGATCAACGGCCTCGGTCGCAGCGTCATAGTTGCCGAGTTGGAGTTCTGCGTCGCTGAGCGCGCCCCAAAGCAGCGCGCTGAACGCATTCACGGCCAGTCCTTGCTCGGCGAAGGTCTTTGCATCGCCAAACTCGTGTCGTGCGGATGCGAGCGCTGAGCGCCCTGCCAATGCGAGGAAGTTGTCGTCCGGCTGCACTTCGACGGAGCGATCCAACGCTGCATCGGCTCGTGGATAGAACGACGGATCAGCGGTGACCCGAGCTTGCTGCACATATGCAAGGCCGAGGGTCGACCACGCCACGCTGTCTCCCGGCACGACGTCGAGGCGAGTTTGGAGCTGAGCGATGAGACCGTCGAGATCAGCAGCGGGCGGACCGGTCGTGGCAGCCACGAGCCCGGGTTCGATGACCAACGCGCCCGCTGCGGTGGCCGGCGTGGTCTCAGAGATCCGTGAGACCCCGACCGCTCCGGCACCGATGAGGAGTCCGGCAAACAGGAGCGCTGCGAGCAGTTTGTTGACGTGAGAAGACATGGGCATTCCAAGCGTGAGTGCGGATGGGCAACGTGTGTGCGTGAGCGCGGGCGGGGCAGCCGAAGTTCGCTACCCCGCCCACTCATCTCACAGCAGGTCCGTCATCGTCAGGAGGCGATGATGGTCCCGGGGAAGTGACCAATGATGTCCACGAGAACGTGTGCCGACGGATCGGTGTACACGCAGACTCTGTCGTTGTCGCCGACCTTGGCCACGACCATCGCAGCAGTCGTCAGACCGCTGAGGTTGATGTTCGAGGTCTCGGGACGATCCTCACCACAGGGGAACACGGTGATGAAGCCGTTCGTGTCCGCCTGCAGCCCGGTGACATTGAGCACCACCGTGCCGGCATCGGCAGGAACCGCAGTCCCCGCGCCTCGAACCTGCACTTCGAGGATCTGGCCCTCGATCGGCTTGGCGCCCGTGTAGTTCACACGGCTGTCCGGCCGGGTGTCCAACAGTCGGGTCGGCAGCGTCGGCTGGTAGGTCGATGACGCCGGTGTAGCTCCGACCAAGTCGACCACGAGGTCCGTTGGCTGGTTGGAGAACACACACACGGTGCCGTCGGCGCTGACCGCGGTGGATACCAGGTTCGCCCGACGCTCGCCTTCGCGAGTGTTCAGATTCGATGCAGTCGGTGCATCTTCGTCACATGAGTAGACCGTGACGAAGCCGCTCACATCAGTTCGCAGCGAGGTGAGGCCGAGCAGCACCGAGGAGGTTCCTGCGGGCAGGTTCGCATCACCGGTCTCGGTCACCTGAATCACGGTTTCGGAACCAGCTGCGGGCTTGTCACCGCTGCGGGTGTCCAGCACGCGCTCTGGCACGACCGACGTGAAGTCCGACGTGCTCGGCACGTACCCACTCACGTCGACGATCAGGTCCGTTGCCGAGTTGGTGAAGATGCAGACGTTGCCGTCGGCATCCATCACTGCAGGGATGAGTCCCGACGTCGTACGAACGGGATCCGGGTTGAAGCTCGACGCCTCTGGCTGATCCTGATCGCACGGGAAGACCGTGATGAATCCACGTTCTTCTGTGCGTGCCGCCGTGACGTTCAGGTATACCGCCTGCGCATCGTCGGGCACGAGGGCCTCTCCCACGCCGGCGACCTTGACGGTCAACGTGGTGCCGGCTGCCGGCTTGTCACCGGTGTAGTTGATGGCACTGGCTGGTCGCGTGTCGAGAATTCGGTCGGGATTGACCGACGTGATCTCGGGGACCCGAGGGGTGCGCTCCGTGCCGTTCACGACGCTGTCCACGTGCGGCAATGCCACATACGGGAAGGTGTCGAGGAAGTCGCGATCGTTGCGATCGACGGAGTCGAACGGAGCCAGTGCCGACACGTCGGCGCCCGACTTGAACACCGCGCCTTCGGCAACGGCGAGCGCGATGTCGACCACGTCGTCTGCGAGACGACGGCCGTTCGGGAAGCCCTGGAAGTCGCCGCCGAGCACGCCGAGCGGGCTCGGATCTGCACTGACCGGAACGGCCATGTTCAGGCGGAGCATCTCCGACGGAGTCGCCGATGCAACACCAGCGTTGAGTGCGAGGTCGTTCAGATCCGCATTCAGCGCCGGGTTGGTGGTGGGACCTTCGCCAGCCAGACCGAGTCCGAAGTTTGCCTGACTCACGCCCTGGAGGAAGATCTCCACCAGGTCGGAACGTGGCTCGTCGTCACTCGTGTCAAGCGGTGTGCCGTTCACGTCACCCGGAACCGGCTGACCGTAGATGAGCTCCACCAGCGGCGGCAGGATGGGGAATCGCACCGCAGCAACCGCTTCGGGGATGGTCGCGTCGGCCGTCGGCGGGATGCTGTTGAACGCATCCTTGAGTGCGAGCGGCAACACCACTTCGTTCACCAGCGGGTTGCCGAGGCGCGAGACCTGCACACGCTCGTACTGATCATCACTGTCGTCCATCGGGGTGCTGCCACCCTCGGTCTGCACGATGCGGTCTGTGGTGGACCAGACACCGATCACCGGGTTGGCCGCATCGTCTCCGGCGAGTGCCAGTTCTGACTTCGGGACCTGGAGTGCAATGGTGTTGACGTTGTAGCCCGCAAGGGTGTCCTCACCGACCTCAGGCACGGCGTTGGCGCCGTAGAGCAGGTCGAACACGCGGAGGTCGAGGAAGAACGAGTCGTCGGCCTGACCGGCGAACGACTTGAGTTCTCCCGCAGTTCCGCTGGTGACCGCCTCGTCGACGAGTGCCTGGTAGTCGGGGGTGGACACAGCTCCCGAGATCGACGGTGCCGAGATGGCGTCGTCGAGCACGGTCGTGACCACGTCATCGCTGGCGTCGTCGGGGTCGACGCCCGTGTCGGTGACGATCAGGTCGTAGGTCTGGTACACGTTCAGCGTTGGATCGTTGACCGAAGAGAACGGTCCGGTGTTCACCAGGAACTGCCCCGGGTCCTTGGTGATCGTGGTGAACAGCCATTCGTAGACCAGGTCGGCTTTGGCATCGCCGTCGTTGTCGACGTTGATCTTGTACGACGCGCCACTGGTGGCGCCGTCACCGTCTGCCCACGGGTAGAAGTTCGGCCCCCCGTTGGGCTCTTCGAACGGAATCCAGTTCGCGACCAGGGTGACGGTGTCTTCGTCGTCCGGGCTCACGAATGCGTAGGTGTCCGTGTTGTCCGCTCGAGGATCACCTGCGATCAGCGGCGCCTCTCGGTGGCTCGACGCACTGAGGCTGGCAGGCCCAGTGCTGGTGGCAACGAGCGTGGCCACGAGAGCAAAACCCGCACTGGCGGCTGCACCTCGCTTCCACTTCGTCATCGTTGGTTTCGATGTCATGTCGGTTTTCCCCTTGTGTGTTTGATGTGGTGTGCGAATCGACAACTCGTGTCGCGCACCGTCGGGGTTCGGTGGCCGACGTCACCTGGATCACGCAATGTGGGGATTGTTCACATCGACTTCCCCTCCTCGCGCCTCGTACGTTCCAACCGGGTTGCGACGTACGAGGTGTGCTCACCACCGGTGACCGGCGCGTTGATCCCTCGGCACCCGAGCGAGTACGTTCGCTCCCTATGAGTGCGACCGAGACCGGCTGGAACTTCGCTGACCTGTGGGAGACCGCCTCGGCGAGTTTGCCCGATGCTCTCTGCCAGCAACAGGGCGACCGCAAAGTCACGTGGTCGGAGTTCAATCGGCGGGCCAACGGCGTTGCCGCCACCCTGCTCGCAGCGCCAGGTGCGACGGAACAAGACAAGGTCGCTCAGTACCTCTACAACTGTCCCGAATACCTGGAATCTGTGTTCGGCGCCTTCAAGGCGGGGATGGCGATCGTCAACACCAACTATCGATACGCCGCCGATGAACTGGTGTACCTGTGGAACAACGGCGACGTCACCGCCGTGGTCTTCCATGGCACCTTCATCGACCAGATCGAGGCCGTCCGCGATCGCGTGCCCGGCATCACCACGTGGTTGTGGGTCGATGACGGTTCGGGCGACTGTCCGTCATGGGCAACGCCATACGAAACAGCGACGACGCACGGCACTGCGAACAACGTCGAAGGTCCCTGGGGGCGCTCGGGCGACCACCTCTTGTTGCTCTACACCGGTGGCACCACCGGAAGGCCGAAGGGGGTCATGTGGCGCCAGGACGACGTGTTCGGTGTGCTCGATGCAAACAACCGCAAGCGGATGCCTCCGGAGCAGGACCTCGATGCCGCTCGGAACCGGATGGGGTCACCCGGTCCACGCAACATGCCTTCGGCCCCGCTGATGCACGGCACCGGACTGTTCAACGCGATCAGCAACTTGATGGTCGGCGGATCGATCACGACGATGCAGGCCCGGTCGTTCGACGCTGCAGAGTTCCTCGACACGGTCGAGCGGTTCGGCATCAACTCCACCTCGATCGTCGGAGACGCATTCGCGAAGCCGATCCTGCGTGCCCTCGACGCCGAGCCCGACCGCTGGGACATCTCGTCGCTCCGCGTCATCGTCTCGTCTGGCGTGATGTGGTCGAAGGAGACCAAGGACGGTTTGCTGCGCCACAACCCGCGCCTGATCCTCGTCGATGCGCTGGGTTCCTCCGAGGCCATCGGCATGGCCACGAACACCACCACCAGCGAGTCGGCTGACCAACCTGGCGCTCAGACCGCAAAGTTCCAGTTGGGAGAAAGCACACGCGTTGTCACCGATGACGGTCGCGATGTGGTGCCCGGGTCTGGCGAACTCGGGCGAGTTGCACTCCGCGGCCGCACGCCCATCGGCTACTACAAGGACGAAGAAAAGTCTGCGCTCACCTTCGTGATGATCGACGGCGAGCGGTACTCGATTCCCGGCGACTATGCGTCCGTCGAGGTGGATGGCACGGTGAACCTGAA
>JBGCEY010000013.1:0-23178 GCA_045106645.1 Ilumatobacter sp. | reverse complement strand
ACGGAGAGCATCTACGACAGAGGCGGCCCCGTCGGACCCAACACCTTCCGCGGCGAACTCGTCTGGGTTCCCTGAGACTGCTCGACCCCGAGCACCACACGATCACCCAAACTGCGCCGATGGTGAGGTCTCCGTCGGCGTGGTCGCCCAGCTGACGCCTCAGATCTGAGACGAATCGCTGCACGGCGTTGCGGCCTCGCTCGGGTGGGGACGGTGCTGCGCTCAGCGCGCCGAAGCCGCCCAGAAAGACTGCAGCGAGCACGCTGGTTCCGACCTCGGCAACGAGATGGCGTCGCTCCACATCGCGTGGGGATAATTCATGATTTAACTAAAGTAGTTGCATGTTGAAGTGAAGGTGGTTATGCTGATGCTTCAACATTTAACTTAACCGTCGATCTTCGGCGAGACAGGAACCATCAACATGAACATCGCACTCTGGATCATCGCCGGCCTTCTCGCCGCAGCCTTCGCTTCTGCGGGGGCCATGAAACTGATGACGCCCAAGGCCGACCTCGCGGAGAAGATGCCGTGGGTCAACGACTTCTCGGCCGGGCAGGTCCGCGGTATCGGCGCCGCTGAACTGTTGGGAGGTATCGGTCTCGTGCTGCCACCGCTGGTCGACGTGGCGCCGGTCCTTGCGCCGATCGCTGCTGTCGGCCTCGCCGTCACGATGGCCGGTGCCGTCGTCGTTCACCTTCGTCGCGGTGATGGCTTTGCCGGCGCTGCTCCCGCAATCGTCCTCGGTGGTCTCACCGTCTTCGTCGCCGTGTTGCGATTCGGTGCCGAGTCGTTCTGACCCGGTTCCACGAACCATCGACCACGCACGACGAGGAGACGCAATGAACGCAACGCAACTACCCACCTACTTCATCAGTCACGGCGGAGGGCCGTGGCCCTGGCTCGACGAGTCGGTGATGCCGGTCAACTTCGCTGGTCTCGCTGACGCGCTGCGCGAGATTCCGCGGCAGATCGCGGAACCGCCAAAGGCGATCCTGCTCGTGTCGGCCCACTGGGAAGAGCCCGAGTTCACGGTGCAGACCACACCGAATCCGCCGATGATTTACGACTACTTCGGGTTTCCGCAGCACACCTACGAGATCGAGTATCCGGCTCCCGGATCACCCGAAGTCGCCCAGCGCGTCGTCGAGCTGTTGACGGCTGCGGACATTGCTGTCCGGACCGACGCCGAGCGAGGGTTCGATCACGGTGTCTACGCGCCGATGTTCGTTGCCTACCCCGATGCTGATGTACCGATTGTCCAGATGTCGCTGCGGGACGGTCTCGATCCCGCCGAGCATCTGGCGGTCGGTCGAGCACTCGCTCCGCTTCGAGACGAGAACGTGCTCATCATCGGCAGTGGCGTGCCGAGCTTCCACAATTTGCGCTTGCGCAATGTTCCTGTCGAAGCGGCCGCTTTCGACGCATGGCTGACCGCGACGATGGTCGAGAGCAGCACGGACGATCGCGTCACTCGTCTCGTCGCATGGGAGGACGCCCCGCACTCGCGGATCGCCCACCCCCGTGAGGAGCACCTCATTCCGGGCATGGTCGCGGTCGGTGCTGCTGGAAGCGACCTTGGCCATCGCGACTATCACGAAGACAACGTCATGGGCTGGATTCCGAGCTCGGGATACCGCTTTGGAGACGTCGTGTCCGACAAGATCGGAGCATGACGCAACGACATGAACCCGAGTGGCTCGACGAAGAAGAGCGTGCCGCGTGGATTGCGCTGATGACCTTGTTCTTCAGGCTTCCGGCGGCGCTCGACCAACAGCTCCGAGCCGACTCGGGAATGACGCACTTCGATTATCAGGTGATGGTCATCTTGTCTGGCGTGCCCAACCGGACGCTCCGCATGAGCGAGTTGGCGACGCTGACCGAAGGGTCGCTGCCCCGCCTGTCTCAAGTCGTCAAACGGCACGAGCAGTCGGGATGGATCGAGCGGCGGCCGGACCCCGACGATGGTCGGTCGACGCTGGCGGTCCTCACCGACAAAGGCTTCGACGTGCTGGGTGCCGCAGCGCCCGGGCACGTCGCCGAGGTTCGGCGTCTGGTGTTCGACCCGCTCAGCCGAACGCAGGTCAACCAACTGGAACGCATCGCCACCCGAATACTCGCCGCCAGAGACGTCGGGCCCGGCTGATCGGTCAACGGTCCGTTCGGTCGACGCGGCGAGATCCCCACATGCCCACTACCAACCCACCGAACATCGACACATCAACACGTCAACACATCAACACATCGACATGAAACGGACACCACCATGCTGAAAGCAACACTCTTTGGAACCCTTGCGGCGATCGTCGCTGTCGTCATCGCCCTGCTGGTCGGCGATGCAGTCTCCGGGCCGCTCCTCGTCACATCACCGGGAGCGGACGCTCCCGAAGAGCTCGAGATCGGTGCCGCGCTGATGGCGACCGTTGTCGGCGCCGTTGTCGGCCTGGGCTTGGCGGCACTCTGTCGGCGGCTTCTCGCGAATGGGGCTGCTGTCTTCCTGGGAATCTGCGTCGTCGGCCTCATCGGCTACGGCATCTTCTCGTTCAGTGCGAGCGAAGAGGTCGCCACGGGTGTGTGGCTCAACGTGATGCACATCGTTGCGGCGATCCCGATCGTCGGCGCACTGTCTCGACAGTTCGACGTCAGTGTCGGTGCGTCGTGACAACCGCGACGCTGGTGGAATCCGCTGCGTGACGCCAATCAAGCACTTGCTTATCTTGGTGGTCGGCGTAGTCTTCGCGCCAGACTTCCGACAGCAAGGACAGCAATGAGTGCATCACACGAACAGCTCGACACTTCCGTCTGCGACACGTGGGCATCGCTGAATTCGATGCCCACGACTGCAGCGGGCGCCGAGGTCGGTCGATGACGCGCAGTGTGATCACTGGCGCATCAACGGGTATCGGCCGGGCCACAGCGTTGCGGCTCGCCCGTGAAGGACACGAGGTGCACGCCTCGGTGCGATCGCTCGACAGCGGTGCGGAGCTGCTCGACGCCGGTGACGGGCTTGACCTGTCGCTCGTCGTGATGGACGTTGACGATGACGAGTCGGTCATCGCCGCGTTCACATCGATCGAGCGCGACCGTGGTCCGATCGATGTCCTGGTCAACAACGCCGGCGTCGCAGCTGGCGCGTCGATCGAAGAGACCCCGCTCACCGACTTCGTCCGTTTGATGAACACCAACACCTGGGGTGCGCTGCGCTGTGTGCAGGCCGTGTTGCCGTCGATGCGAGAACGCGGGGCTGGTGCGATCATCAACGTGACGTCCCTTGCAGGTGTGCTGGCGCAAGGCGGGCAAGGCGCGTACGTGGCCTCGAAGTTCGCGCTGGAGGGCCTGACCGAAGTGCTGGCCATCGAAGCGCGTCCGTTTGGCATCCGCGTGTCGGCGATCGAGCCAGGAGTGATCAAGACGCCCATCTTTTCGAAGGGGTCGGGAGGCGCGGTTGTCGAGACGCCGTACGTCGGGGCACGCCGTATGGGTGAGGTGTTCCGCAGTACGTTGGGCGGGCGACCGGGCACCCCCGACGAGGTGGCCGAGGTGATCTGGACCGCCCTCACCAGCGATGAGCCAAAGCTCCGCTACGAAGTGGGTGATGACGCGGAGCGAATGCTCGCGTACCGCTCGAGTGTGACCGACGAAGCGTGGGTCGAGCGTCAGTCCGAGACCGACGACGACGTGTTCCGCTCGTGGATCAGCGACGTGTCGGGCGTGGAGGTCCGAGCCAACAACGCTCCTCGCTGAGCACGCCGCCGGGCTTGGCTTCGGTGGGTCTGAACGTGCGGTCGAACAGTCTCGGAGATCTCCAACGCGGCGTCTGTGATATCGCTAGAAGATCGTGCGGTCGCGCTCGAGGCCGAGGAGCGAGCGGCCGTGGGTCTGGGCTGCGATGTCGTAGTCGGAGTAGGTGTGGGCTCCCGTCATCTTGGAGTCACGCCAGAGCCGCTGCATCTCGTTGTCATCGAACCAGGCGCTGCCACCCGATGCGGTGAACAGACGATCGACTGACTCGACCGCCATCTTGGTTGCGTAGGACTGGTTGGTGCGCCAGTACGCGCTCCGCTCATAGGTCGGCAATGTCCGTTGCCGGGCGAGCTCGGTGAACTCGACCCAGTCGGAGCGCAGCGACGCTGTGGCGGCGTTGAGCTGGTGGTCCGACTCGGCGAGGCGCATGTATGCGGGCGCTGACTCGCTCACGCTCGCGCCGGTGTAGGCGCGAACTCGAGACGACATCTTCGTTGCGTAGACGTCGAGGAAGCGGCGGGCGATTCCGATGGAGACAGCGGAGAAGCCCATCGCGAACCAGTGTGCGAAGTACGAATGGTAGATGTCGCCGTCGTTGCTGGCGAAACCGCTCGACTGGCCGCTGCCCAGTGCGTACGCGGATTCGATGCGGTAAGCGGGAACGAACACGTCGTCGAGCACGATGGTCTTCGAGCCGGTGCCCTTCAGGCCAGCGACATGCCAGTCGTCGTGAATGTCGTAATCGGCGCGCGGTACGACCGCGTAGTGCGGCGTCATCGATCCGCCGAGGAGTGGATCGGGCCAGCGGTAACCGAGGATCGCCCACCCGGCATGGTCGCTGCCGCTCGACCAGCCGAAGCGACCTGAAAGGCGAACTCCTCCGTCGACCTCGACGGCCTTGCCGAGCGGGGCCACCGACGACGAGACCAAGGTGCGGCGATCATCGCCCCAGATCTCCTGCTGGAGCTGGTCAGACATCAGTGCCACCATGTGCGAGTGCTGAGCCAGAAGCCCTGACGCCCACGCCGTCGACGCGCACGCACCCGCCAGGTCGATGAGCGCCATTCCGTACTCGTCAGCGCCGAGTTCGAGCCCGCCAAACCGGCGCGGCTGGAACGCAGCGAAGAAGCCGACCTCGTGAAGGAGATCGATGTTCTCCTGCGGCACTTGGCGTTGCTGCTCGGCTTGTTGGGCATTCGCGGCGATCGTGGGGAGGATGTCGGCGATCCGCTCGCGCAACGAAGTGGTCGCTGGGCTGGATGTTGAAAGTGTCGCGGTCATCGAGATCTCCGTCTGCTGAGTGTTGAGCGATTCATTGCTGTAGCGATCACTCCTGTTGGAATGAACACTACAGTAAGCACGATTCCGCGCTATCGTCAAGGTGATGAGTTCTCGCAGGACACGATCGAATGGCCGGGCGTCGCGCCAGCAGATCCTCGATGCCGCAACCCAGATCGCTGCCGAGCGCGGCTACGAAGGAACCAGCATCAGCGCGGTCTCGAAGCACTCCGGTCTTCCGGCGAGTTCGATCTACTGGCACTTCGCGAACAAAGACGATCTCTTCGCCGCGCTCATCGATGACAGCTATGGGCGATGGCTCGTCGAGTTGGGGGAACTCGACGACCACACCGATGATGCAGTCGAGCGAATGTACGCAAGCCTGGTGGCGCGCCCTGCGTTTGTTCGCCTCGGCCTCATGATCACGCTCGAGGAGCCTGCATCTGGTGGGCGGGAGGCGCGTGAGCGGTTCCTCGAGATTCGTGGTGACTCGCTTCGCCGGTTGCGCAGGGTCCTGGGCCACCAGCATCCGGACCTGAGCAATGACCAGTTGGCGGAGCTCGCAGCGATGACGCTCGCCCTCATCGACGGAACGTTCGTGGCGTCGGTGGCAGGCGAGCAGGCGCTCACGTCGCAACGATTGAGTCGTGCTGTTGATTGGCTCGCATGGCAGATGATCGACGCAGCTGCCCCAACCGTATGAGTGATTGAGCGTTTGCTTGCTTGGTGTCCTGCAACGTGACGAACTATCGTCAGCGTGACGTTGAAGGACGTCTGCTGACCGGGGGGTTTCGCCATGCTGGACAAGAACATTCCGACCATCGATGACTTGACGGCTGGGTGGTTCACCGACCTGCTACGGGTTGCGGGTGCGCTCGATGGCGCCGCCGCGGTCGCATCGGTTGACCTCTCACCGTTCGGGAGCGACGAGTCGATGATGAGCTCGCTGTTTCGAGCGGGTCTGACCTACGAGCCGGCCGACGCCGGGCCCGAAAGCCTCATCGTCAAGCTCGCCAGCCCGAGTGAGGAGCAGCGATTCATCGCATCGATGACGAAGTTCTACGAACGCGAAATCCGCTTCTACAACGAGATCGCCGACCAGATGTCGGTGGCGACTCCTCGTTGCTACCTCGCCGAGATCAACACCGACGACCAGAGCTTCGTGCTCGTCCTCGAGGAGCTCGCCGGGCGCCGCCAGGTCGATCAGATCGACGGTGTCGGGTACGACGACGCTGTCGTCGCGCTCACTGAATTGGCCGACTTCCACGTCCCCTTCTGGGGGAAGAACCTCGATTCTGAAGCCGAGACGTTCATGCGATTCGACTCGCCGATGCTTCAGGCCGTTCTGCCCGACATGTTCGATGGGCAATGGGCGACGACGCGAGCGAAGGTCGTGGACGTGCTGTGCGACGAGGTGCTCGCCATGTGCGACAACCGTAACCAGCACACCGCGGACATTCTCCGAGGAATGCACGGCATCGACACGCTGTGCCATGGCGATTTCCGTAGCGACAATCTGCTCTTTGGTTCCAATGGCACGGTCCTTGCACTCGACTATCAACTCGGCTCGGTGTGCCACGGCATGACCGACGTTGCCTACTTCATCGGGCAGTCGGTTGACGACGAGGTGGCGGCGGTTCGGGCCGACGCCTTGATCAAGGTCTACGTGGATCGACTCGCGACTCACGGGATCGATCTCGATATGGGCGAAGCAATGGACCGCTATCGAGCAGGTCTCGTGTTCTACCTGAGCATCCCGGTCGGCATGCTGGCCTTGGACGCCGTACCCGAGCGGGCGTTGGAGTTGGGTCGCGTGATGCTTCGTCGTGCGTCGGCTGAGATCCTGCGCACGGGCGCTCACCTGCAGTTCGGATGAGTCACGACGGCATCGCCACGGCGGAGCATCTGACGCTGGCCGGGGCGACCCGCGTGCTCGATGCTGCGCTTGCCGCGGCGCGGGAGATGGGTCGGTCATTCTGTATTGCGGTCACCGACCCGTCGGGCGAGCCGATCGTCACCGTTCGGATGGACGGAGCGCCGCGTATGTCGGCGGGAATCGCCGCGGACAAGGCGTTCTCCGTGTGCGGATTCAACGGAATGCCCACGCATCGCTGGTGGGACGCCATCAAGGACGAACCGGCGCTTGCCGAGGGTATGACGCACACGCCGCGTCTGGTCGTGTTCGGTGGCGGCGTGGGGATCAAGTCCGATGACGCTTTGGTCGGGGCGATCGGTGTATCAGGCGGTTCCAGCGCCGAAGACCTCGCGGTCGCCAAGGCGGGTGCGGCCAGCATGGTCGATGAGTCGACGGGCTGAGCCACGAGTTCGACCGACGGGTTCCACAAGGACCAAGCAAGTGCTTGTTGCTACCAGGGTGGGACCGTGGCAAGCTGACAGCGATGACGGCGGGCTCTCCAGCGTCGCCTCTGACACACCAAACCAAAGGAACATGAACGATGTCGACGACTCAACCGAACCGACCCTCGCTGTCACACATGGTGGTCAATGTCCGTGACATGGCAGCCACTCACGCCTTCTACACCGAGATGCTCGGCTTCAGCCAAGTCGGCCAGATCGGCGAGCCGGGAACCAATCGGGACATGCGGTTCTACCAAGGTGCGGGAGCGCACCACCATGACATCGCGTTCGTGCAGCTCTTCGAGTCGGAGGCCGCTCCGCCGGTTCCCGACCGTTCGGCGAATCGTGCAAGCGTCCTGGTCGGCGGAGATGCGCCGGGCATTGTCCACATCGCGCTCGACTACGGAACTCGCGAGGCGTGGCTCGCACAGGTGGAACACCTGCAGCAGAACAACGTCGAGTTCCTCGTGCGTGGCAACCACGGAATGACCCACAGCGTGTACATCGCCGACCCTGATGGATATGGCATCGAAGTGCTCTACGACTTGCCTCGCGACGTGTGGGAAGACGACATCGACGGCGCGCTCAACCACTTCGAATCGCTGCCACGCAAGGGTGAAGAGGCACTGGCCGACGACACCAACTATCCGGTCTTCGGCAAGGGCTGAGCGAGCCGCTCGCCGTCAGGCGAACGTGCCGCGCTTGACAGCGACGTTCTTGATGTCGCAGAAGAAGTCGAAGCTCCAGGTTCCACCCTCGCGGCCCACACCGGACTCGCGGCTGCCGCCGAATGGTGCGGCGAGGTCACGCACGAAGAAGCAGTTGGTCCACACCGTTCCGGCCACCACCTGCGATGCGATCCGCTCGGCTTTGGCCTCGTTCGTCGTGAACACCATTGCGGCCAACCCGTAGACGGTGTCGTTGGCCATCTCGATCATGGCGTCTTCGTCGGTCCAGGTCTGCAGCGTGAGTACCGGGCCGAACACCTCGGTCTGCACGATCTCGGAATCCTGTTCGACGTCGGTGAGGATCGTCGGCTGGAAGTACAGTTCGCCCTGGGGGTGCGGCCCGCCCCCGATCACCGGGCGGGCGCCCGCCTCGATGGCGCGTTCGACGAGCGTGCGAACCTTGGCCGCGTGCGTTGGATGGATCAGTGGGCCGACGCGGGTTCCTTTCTCGCGGGGGTCACCGACGACCATTTTGTCCACGGCCACCACGACTTCGTCGATCAGGTCGTCGAGAATCGACTCCTCCACGAGGAGGCGTGTGCCGGCCAGACAGATTTGCCCGGCGTTCATGAACTGAACACTGATCGTTCGAGCAGCGGCCTTGAGGTCGGCGTCGGCGCAGATGATGAACGGCGACTTGCCGCCGAGTTCAAAACTGACTGGTGTCATGGTCTCGACTGCGGCCTTGCCGATGACGCGTGCCGTGGCCGGGGAACCCGTGAAGCTGATCCGTGCAAGATCTGGTTGGTTGACGAGTGCGTCGCCGGCCTCGGCGCCGGTGCCGTGCAAGATGTTGAGTACGCCGTCGGGGAGGCCAGCCTCTTGGGCGATCTCGCCGAGCAGGGACAAGCTCAACGGTGCGAACTCCGGCGGCTTGACGACCACGGTGTTTCCGGCAGCGAGCGCAGGGCCGATCTTCCAGGTGCCGAGCATGAGTGGCGCGTTCCAGGGGACGATCAGCGCGCATGGGCCCGCCGGTTCGAAACGCACCGAGTTGTCGACCACGTCGCCGACGATGTCGTCGTGTGTGAGCTGGAGCGCCCAGTCCGAGAAGAACTTGATGTTGAGCGCCGTGCGCGGGAGCCCGTCACTGTGTCGGCCAGCCAGCAGCGCACCCTGGTCGTAGGAGTCGACCTTCTGGAGGTCGGTGATGCGGGCCACGATGGCCTCGGTGAATCGATCGAGGATCGTTGCGCGGCCTTGCGCACCCAAGGCGGCCCATGCGGGAAAGGCGGCCTTGGCTGCGGCAACCGCCGCGGTGGCCTCGGCGGCGCCACCGCGCGGAATGACACCGAGCGCGCTCGTGTCGATGGGGCTGATGACCTCGTAGCCCCCGTTGGCCTCACCATTGGTCTCGGCATTCCAAACGCGCTGGCCGCCGATCAGGTGTCCGGTGGGCACGATGACCCCGTCGATGTCGATGCTTGCCTGGTCATTCACGACGAATTCTCCTCAAAGTGGTGTGCGATCGGTGGCTGCGCGAGCCGGCCGGTGTAACGCGGCTCGGGAACGTGGCAGCTGATCAAGAAGTTCGTACCTTACGGCCGAGGCGGGCGCGTAGCAAGCGGTTGCTTGGTGCGCCATTCAGTGCGCTGCGAGTCCGCTGACGTAGAACTCGACGAGTGAGTCGGCCACGGTGTCTGGTGCGGCCTCGCGGGTGCCGTCGAACCAGCGCGATGCTCCGAGGGTTCCGTCGAGAATCGCTCGGGCGACGATGCCAGCGTTGATGTTCGGGCGGATTTCGCCATCGGAGATTCCCCGTTCGATTGCCTGGAACCAGAGATCGACGATCTTCCCGCGCAATTCGTTGACTGGTGCCAACAGTGGGAGTTCGGCAAAGATCCGAGCCTCGTTGCGCAGGATGACCGAGCGCTCCGGGTTGGCCGCAGTAGCGAGCACCGAATCGCGAATGAGCGCGCTGAGTGCGCCAAGTCCGCTGTGCTTGTCGAAAATCGCTCGTGCGGACGCGTGCGTCAGTTCCATGCTCGGCAGCAGGAGCTCGAGCACGATCTGGTCTTTCGATTCGAAGTGGTAGTAGAGGCTGCCCGACAAGATGCCAGCGGCATCGCCGATGTCGCGCACCGTTGCCTGCTTGATGCCTCGCTCGGCGATGACTCTGGCTGCGGCAGCCAGGATCTCATCTCTGCGCGACGGTGTGCTGCTGGAGTCGGTGCTGGTCTTCTTTGCCATGGATTCCTTGTGTGGGTCGAGGGGCGCCGTCGTGGAATCTAGCCAGCCGCCCGGCCTCTTGGTTGTTGAGGTGGCCGGTGAAGTGGCCGGTGAGCCGGTCATCTCTGCCGAGAATCTGCAAAACAAGCGCTTGCTCTGTATGTTGACGCACGGTTGTTGAAGATTCACAGTTGAGGAGAGTCAGGCATGGCCAGCGCAAAATATCGAATCTTGGTGACGAACGACGATGGTGTGGAGTCCAGCGGGCTCGGCGTGCTCGCTCGACATCTCGCAGATGCAGGTCATGACGTGGTCGTCGCTGCACCGATGGTCGAAATGAGTGGATCGGGTGCAGCGGTCGGCGGGATCATGCCGGGCGACACGTTGGCGACCGAGCAGGTCCAGCTGCCCGATGCTGCGGGCGTTGCGGCCTTTTCCGTCGACGGCGCGCCGGGTCGATGTGTGCTCGCTGCAATGCTCGGTGCCTTCGGTCCGCTGCCCGAGCTCGTCGTTTCAGGAATCAACCCCGGTGCCAACGTCGGTCGGTTCTTGCAGCTCCACAGTGGAACCCTCGGGGCGGCGCTGACCTCGGCGCAGATGGGCGTCAACGGCATGGCTGTGAGTATCGAGCCGAGCGTTCCAACGCACTGGGACACCGCCGCCATCGTGGCCACCAGACTTGTTGACTACCTGGCGAGCTGTGAGCGTCGTACCACGCTCAACCTCAACCTTCCTGACGTGGCGATCGATCAGGTCAAGGGGTTGCGCAACGCTCCCGTCGGCTCGGGCAGCGCCGCTCGTCTCGTACTCGACGGGTCGGCGCCAGGTGTGATGTCGATGGACTTCGTTCCCATCGAGCCGCGACCGGACCGGCCAGCGCCGGGTGTCAGCGACCGCAGCCTCGTCGACGACGGGTACGCAGTGATCACGCGGGTTCTCCCGCCTCAGGACGTGGCGCCCGAGACGCTGCCAGACGACATCGTCTGAAACGTTGAACAATCGCCGCGGTCGCTCCATCGATTGACGGCAAGGCAGCCGATCCGAAGGACACACCACATGGCCGACATCAAGCTCGTTCTCACCATGAGTGAAAACTGGACGATATGGGATCCCAGCGATGCACGCGCACAGATCGAGGGGCCATCGAGGCTGAGCGCTTCGGGTTCGACGGCGTGATGTTCAGCGAACACATCGTCCTCGGCTCGAACGCAAGGCGCATCGTCCCGAGGGCGTCACGATGTGGTTCGGAGGCTCCACCGTTCACCCCGAGATGGTGAATCGTTTGACGCGCTACGGCTCGGGGATCATGGGCTTGGGGCCGGTGAAACCCGAAGACCTCGACCGCATTGGGGTCGAACTCGAAGCGGTCGGGCGCAACCTCGACGAGTTGGAATTGGTGTCCGGAGTCGGAGGGCGATTCACGGGTCCGGATGACATCGCCGACCTCGACGCAGCGCTCTCACGCTTGACGCTACAAACTTGACCAAGCACGTGCTTGGTGCGAAGGTACGGGCCGCTGAGTGCAAGTCGCTTGCGTGTTGACCATTCATCGAGTCGCAAACCGAAACCGAAACCGAAACCGAAACCGAAACCGAGGAACCATGACCGACGTGTCCGACATCCCCAATGTGCTCACCGACGAGATCCGCGACATGCTCGCCGGTGTTGGCGTGGCCACCATCACCCATCAGCTGCAGATGCGTGGCATGCGCACGACGTTCCTGTCCGAACTCAAGCCACTGCTTCCCAATCAGTCGATGGTCGGTCGTGCGCGTACGTTGCGCTACGTGGCGCACCGCCAGGACAAGTTGAAAGAACTCGCCGGTGGGGGCAATGCGCAGCGCCGTGCATCGGAATCCGCTGAGCCGGGCGATGTGCTGATCATCGAAGCGCGCGACGTTCCCGATGCCGGAACGTGCGGCGACATCTACGCCATGCGCGCCTACGAGTTGGGTGCTGTGGGCATCATCACCGACGGTGCGCTCCGTGATACTCCTGCCATCGCGGAACTCGGCAAGCCGGTGTATCACCGGTCCTCGCATGGGTCCACATGGGGGCGCCATCACATGCCGTTTAGCAATGACGAGCCGATCACCTGTGCTGGCGTGTATGTCGAGCCCGGTGACATCATCGTCGGTGACGCGGAGGGTGCGGTCGTGATCCCGTTCGCACTCGCGGAAGAAGTCGCTCGCGACTGTGTGGCCCAAGAAGACGTCGAGGCATTCGCAATCGAGCGCGTCAAGGCGGGCGAGTCCGTCGTGGGGCTGTTCCCGCTCTCCAAGGACCGGCGCCCCGACTACGAGGCCTGGGCAGCAGCAAAGCAGGGCAACTGATCATGGCCGAGCGTCGCTCCATCGAGATCGAAGGCCTGTCCCACCTCGCCGCCATTCCGGTGGCGACCAAGATCGGCCCGCTCGTCGTGAGCTCGGTGATTGCCTCGTTCAACCCGGGGACGCGCGACATCCCAGACTCGACCGATGCACAGATAGCGAACATCTACACCCACGTCGGTCGAATTCTCGACGAGGTCGGCGCAACGTGGGATGACGTGGCGAAGATGGACTTCTGGGTGCCGAGCAACCAAGCCCGTTCCGAGGTCGACGCCGGCTGGAAGATCCACTTCCCCGACCCGGCATCGCGCGCATCGCGCCACATTCACGTCAGCGGCAAGATCGTGACGGCCACCGTGATGGCCTACGTCGGCGACTGACTTCGCCCCACAACTTCATCCCCCAACCCCAGTTCGATCAGGAGACTTCCATGCCCAGTTCCATTCCCGCCACGTTGGCTGCCCGCCTCGAAGAGCAAGAGGCTGTGTTCGGTGCGTGGCTGTTTCTCAGCGAACCGGTCGCGGCGCAGATGGCGACGCATGCCGGTTACGACTATGTCTGCATCGACATGCAGCATGGGTCGGCTGACATCAACACGATGAACGCAATGCTGACCGCGATCGAGACCGGTGACGCGTTCCCGATTGCTCGAACCACGATCCTCGACCCCGGCCTGATCGGTCGAATCATCGATGCCGGCGCGCTCGGTGTGATCGTGCCGATGGTCAACAACGTCGAGCAGGCCGAGGCCGCCGTTCGAGCCTGCCGGTACGCGCCGGTCGGGGAGCGAAGTGTGGGTCCAATGGGTGCGCTGACGCGCTTCGGGGGGCGGTATGTGGCCGGAGCCAATGAGCTGGTCACGGTGATGCCGATGATCGAAACCGTCGAAGCGGTGGACAATGTCGAAGCGATTGCGGCGGTGCCCGGAGTCGGGGCGCTCTACGTCGGCCCCGCCGACCTGTCATTCAGCCTCGGCCTCCCGATGGGTATGGACCAAGACGACCCAGCGTTCGACGCGGCATTGCAACGCGTGGTCGCCGCGTGCGAAGCCAACGGCGTGATCCCAGGCATCCAAGCGTCTCCCGACCTGGTGGCCAAACGCCGCGAGCAAGGCTTCACCATGATCACCGTCGGCTACGACTACCAACCGATGGCGGCTGCCTTCCGCGCCGACCTCAAGGCGTCGCAAGCAGCGCTGTAGGCGTCTCGGGAACAGGTCGCAATCGTGGGCGCGCATGACGTCGTCATCGTCGGGCTCGGGCCGGTCGGGTCGTTGGCCGCCTTGCTGTTTGCCGAGGCAGGGCTCGACGTGGTGGTGTTCGAGCGGGACGAGGAGGTGTACCGGTTGCCGCGTGCGGTGGTCCTCGACGGCGAGATCATCCGAGCGTTCCAACCACTCGGCCTCGCCGACGACGTGGTGGCGATGTTGCGCCCCGATGTTGGAGAGCGAATAGGGTTCGCCAACTCCAAACGCGAGTGGCTCTTCGGTCGTGCGAGTCGGGACTTTGGGAGCAACGGTTGGGCAGATGCCTCGGCGTTCCATCAACCCGAGTTCGAAGGGTTCCTTCGGTCGGCTGCCTTGGGCCACCCGAACGTCACCGCCTACATCGGCTACGAGGTCGAGACGTTCGAGGACGCATCGACGACCGCTTCGGATCACAGCAACGCGATGCGCGCGGGCGACGTCACGGTGACGGCTCGGCTGGTTGGGTCCGACGACCCGGTCGACGTGTCGGCGGCATTCATGGTCGCCTGTGATGGAGCGAGTAGTGGCACGCGCCGCATGCTCGGTGCAGCGTGGACCAGTCTCGGCTACGACCACGACTGGCTTGTGGTTGATGCGATCGTGAAGCCCGGCAACACCCTTGGGCCGGACACGCTGCAGGTGTGTGATCCCGATCGGCTTGCGTCGTTCATCGTCATCACAGATCCATATCGCCGTTGGGAATTCAAGCTGAACGACGGCGAGACACGCGAAGAGATGCTCGAAGAAGCCAAGATCCTCGAGCTGATCGAGCCGTGGACGCCACCTGAGACTGTCGAGATCGTGCGCACTGCGGTGTATCAATTCCATGCTGCGGTGGTCGACCGTTGGCGGATTGGGCGGATCTTGATCGCCGGCGATGCTGCCCATCAGACTCCGCCATTCCTCGGTCAAGGAATGAACGCCGGTCTGCGCGACGTGATCAATCTTGCGTGGAAGCTCCCGCTCGTCATTTCCGGGGTGGCCTCGCCGACACTGCTCGACTCGTACCAGGCCGAGCGCTCCGCGCACGCGGGCGATTTGGTCGAATGGGCAGTGGCGGTCGGTCAACTGATGGAACATTTGGCCGCCGTCGAAGCAGCCGAACGCTCGGGTGAGGAACCGCCATCCGAGCAGCCCGGTCAACGGTTGTCGGGGTATGGCCAGGGTCGCGCAGCGCCACCGCTTCGCGATGGTGTCGTCGTCGTCGATCAGGTGACCAATACCGGATCGACCGGCTACTTGTTCGCACAGCCCATCGTGGTCGACCAGCGGGGAGAGCAATTCCGTCTCGACGATCGACTCGGGGCAGGATTCGCGATCGTGGCGCCGACCGCCGATGACATCGACCTCTCACACGACGCTCGTCGGATTGTCGATCAGCTGGGAATCGCAACGGTGGTGCTCGACGGCCTCACGCCCGTTCGCGGTCGCTTCGACGATCTCTTCAGCGAATCGTCAGCGGTGATCGTCCGTCCGGATCGCTACGTGTTTGGCCACACCGCCGAGGGCGTCACTCTCGACGACCTCGTTGCAGATCTCCATGCACAGCTCCACCTCACGTCGATCGGCTGATCTTCGTTGGGAGTTGTGTCGCAAGTTGACCTGTGACTTCCGTAACGCATATGCTGCACCAAGCAAGCGCTCAACAGGGCTGCTTGACGTATATCACCTTGGGGGTTCCATGAGATCACACCGCTCACTTTCCATCGACGCGTCGAATGGTCGAATTCGCACTCGTCGTGCGCTCGCCGCATTGCTCGCTGGCGGCCTGATCGCCGCTGCCTGTGGTAGCGACGACGAGGCCGAACCGCCGGCCGAACCGGCCGCCGAAGAAGAGGTCGCCGAAGAAGAGGCCGCCGAAGAAGAGGTCGCCGAAGACGAGCCCGCCGAAGAAGTCGTGCCGCCGTCGGGCGACCCGATCAAGATCATGGCGACCGGCACCATCGAGTCGCCGGTCTTCTCCGTTCCGAACACGCCGGTCGGTGCCCAGATCGCCGTCGATGAGATCAACGCCGCCGGCGGTGTCAATGGCCGTCCGCTCGAGCTGCTCGTCTGCAACGACGAGCTCGATCCGAACAAAGCAGCAGGCTGCATTCAGCAGGCGATTGACGAAGGCGTCGTCTCCCTCGTGAGCGGCCTGTCGGTCTTCGAGGCCTTGGTGTTCCCGCAGCTGAACGAAGCGGGCATTCCGTGGATCGGCTCGGCGACGTCAACCGACTTCTCGACGCCGATTCTCTTCCCGCTCGCAGCTGACGGCGCCACGGCGTTTTCGGCCGTCGGTTTCGCCGCCGTGGATCGAGGCGGCTGCGAAACACCTGCCGTGTTCATCAGCTCCCAGGGCAGCGACGCCAACGCCGATGCCGTCTCCGCCGGCGTCGAGGCCGCAGGCGGCACCGTGTCGAGCGTTCACCAGGGCCAGGGTCCTGACTTCGCTCCGCTGGTCGAATCTGCCCTTGCCGACGGCGCTGACTGCATCACCTCCGTCGTGTCGCCGCCTGAGAACGCCGGGCTCATCACCGCCATTGCCGGACGCGTTCCGGTGATCTCGCTTGACGGGCCGCTTCCCGAGCAACTGGTTGCTGACCTCGGTGATGCAGTTGACGGCACCCTCATCGCTGGCGGCTACCGGCTCGCGGCCGCTGGCGACGCCAACGTGCTCGAACTCGCGGCGAAGTCGGCCGAGCTGTTCCCAGAGGCGTACATCGACAACTTCTGGGTGCACGGCTATGTGGGCGTGAACATCATCGCGGAGGTCCTCGAGGGCTCCGACGACACGTCGGCTGCCGCTGTGCTGGCTGGCCTGCCGAGCATCACGGACTTCGACACCGGATTCGGTCCGATCATCGACTTCTCGACGCCGAACACGGCGCCGGGTTACGAGCGAATCTTCAACACCGACATGTTGCTGTGGGAAGCCAATGGAGGCGTCATCACGCTCGTCGAGGGTGTCGACTACGACATGCAGTCCGCACTCGACATCTTGGGCGCAGGCTGATCCGCGGCTCTTGAGCGTCGCCTCGATGTCATGACACTTGAAATCACCCTTCTGCTGCTGGGCCTCGGCACCGGCGCGATGATCGCGCTATCGGGCCTCGGCCTGGTTCTGATGTTCCGCAGCAGCGGGGTGCTCAACTTCGCAACCGGTGGGATCGGAATGGCGTCTGCGTACGTCTACTACGACCTCACCAAACAGCAGGGGTGGCACGCCGCCCCGGCATTGGTTGCGTGTGTCGCGCTCGGGGCGGTGCTCGGGGGGCTCTGCTACCTCCTCGTCATCGTGCTCCCCGGTGAGGGCTCATCGAACATCATGCGCGTCCTCGGCACCTTGGGCATTCTCACCCTTCTGCAAGCAGCCCTCCAGCTGCGCTACGGACCGAACACCGTTGCCGTCGACGAGTTCTTGCCCGCAGGGGCGTTATCGGTCGGCGGCGATATCGAAATCGCCAACAGCCGGATCGTGCTGCTGGTCATTGCGGTCGTACTCACGGTGGTGTGCGGCGTCATCTACGCCCGAACTCGTTTCGGTCTGGCCACCACGGCCGTGGCCGAGAACGAACGCAAGCTGGCGGCGCTCGGGTGGCGTATCGGCATGGTTGGTTCGGCCAACTGGGCTGTCGGCGGGGCGCTGTCTGGTCTTGCCGGTGTGCTGTTGGCGCCCATCACCGGCGTCGATCTCTCGATCGGTACGGTGCTCACCGTCACGGTGCTCGCTGCAGCGCTCATCGGTGGGCTGCGTTCGTTCTCGCTCACCCTCGTGGGTGGCCTCGTCATCGGAATGATGCAGTCGCTGTTCTCGATCCGAGATTTCGGTATCGACGGGCTCGCCGAAGCAGTTCCGTTCGCCGTGATCGTCGGTGTGATCATCGTTCGAGGTCGGGGCCTGCCGCTGCGGAGCTACATCGGCGATCGTCTGCCGCGCGTGGGTACCGGGTCCGTGTCGATTCCCGTGGTCATCGCCGCAGCCGCCGTGGCGCTCCTCTTTATCGGACCCATCCTCAACGACAACGGCACCCGTGCGCTCACCTCGAGCATGCTCATCGCGATGACCCTGCTGTCGTTCACGGTGATCGTCGGCTATGCCGGCCAGATGTCGCTTGCCCAGGTCACCCTGGGAGCCTTCGCTGGCTTCGTCGCCGCGAAGGTCACCATCAACTGGGGTTGGCCGTTCCCGTTGGCGCTCCTTGCTGGTGTCATCGGCGTCGTTCCGGTCGGCCTCATCGTCGGGCTGCCGTCGGCTCGCGCACGCGGCGCCAGCCTGGCTATCGCAACGCTCGGTCTCGCGGTCGCCATCCAGTCGCTCGTGTTCGGTAACGACTCCCTGTCGGGTGGTAGCCGTGGCCTCACGCTCGACCCGACCGGCTCGTTCACCATCCTCGGCGTCGATTTCGGCGCCTTCAAGTTCGTCGACCGGTACGCGATGCTCGTCCTCGGTTTCCTCGTCGTGTTGTCGATCATGGTCGCCAACTTGCGGCGCGGCGTTTCCGGGCGTCACATGATTGCCATCCGAGGCAACGAGCGCGCGGCTGCAGGCCTCGGTATCAACGTGGTGTCGACCAAGCTGTGGGCCTTCGGGTTGGCCGCAGCGATCGCCGGCGTCGGTGGCGTCCTCGGGACGTTTCGCGGCCCGGCTGCGCTGTTCAGCAACGTGTCGGTGCTGAGCAACATCGTCACCATCGGGTACTCGATCGTGGGTGGCGTCGGTGGTGCGCTCGGTGCACTCTTCGGCAGCTTCGTCGACCCGAGCGGTGCAGGCAACGCACTCCTCGGTTTGGTCATCGACATCAGCCCCGTGTGGATGGCGGTGATCGCTGGGGCGATGCTCCTCAACGCCGTCATCCAACTCCCCGACGGCATCGCCCTCCAGGTGGCGGGCAAGTTCAAACGATTCACCGAGGCCAAGGCCGAGGCGAGGAGCAGGCGCTGGCTCGAGTCGGGTGTCGATGACGGCAGCGGAGTTCCGTCAGCGACGCTCACCGTCGACGACATCACCGTCACCTTCGGGGTCGTCACCGCCGTCGACGAGGTGTCGCTCACCGTCGAGCCCGGTGAGATCGTTGGAGTCATCGGCGCCAATGGGGCTGGCAAGACCACGCTCATCGACTCCATCACGGGGTTCGTGCCGTCCAAGGGATCCATTCGTCTTGGTGACGCCGATCTCACCGGAACGAGCACCCACGCTCGCGCCCGGCACGGTCTCAGCCGGTCGTGGCAGAGCCTGGAGATCTTCGAAGACCTCACCGTCCTCGAGAACCTGCGAGCCGCTTCCGATCACCGTGCCTGGTGGGCGCCGCTCGGCGACATGATCCGACCGAATCGTTCGGGGCCGTCGCCGGCGCTCAAGCGAGCCGTCGCCGCACTCGATCTCGAACCGCACTTGGCGGCATCACCCAGCACCCTCAGCACCGGCCAACGCAAGCTGGTGGCTCTCGCCCGAGCCATCTCGGCTGGTCCGTCGGTACTCCTGCTCGATGAACCCTGTTCAGGTCTCGACAACGACGAGCGATCCGAAGTGGGCCGCGTCATCACGATGCTCGCTCGCGAGCTTGGTATGGGCGTGCTCCTCGTCGAACACGACGTCTCTCTCGTCCGCGAGCGGTGCGACCGAGTGGTCGCTCTCAACTTCGGTCAGGTCATCGGTCGGGGTACCGCCGACGAGGTGCTCTCGATGCCAGCGGTCGCCGAGGCGTTCCTCGGCGAGTCTCCCGAAGAGCAGGCCGACGAAGAGATTGTGAGCGTGACGTCATGACCGCGGTGATGGAAGTCAAGGGTGTCGACGCCGGCTACGGCAGTGTCACGGTCGTTCGAGATCTCGATCTCACCTTCAATGCGGGTGAAGTCGTCACGATGCTCGGCCGAAATGGTGCTGGCAAGACGACCTCGTTGCTGACCTTGGCTGGTGCGATCCGTCCGAAGGCTGGGGAGATTCGGTTCCTCGGTCAGCCTGACCGCTCAGGCCTGTCGGCTCGTGCTCGCAAGGGCATCGGTCTCATGACCGACGACCGCTCGGTTCTGTTCGGCTTGACCGTGCGTGAGAACCTGCGGCTGGCCGGAGGGACGCGTGACACGATGGGGTTGTTTCCTGAGCTCGCAGACATCCAAGACCGCAAGGCTGGACTGTTGTCGGGCGGCCAGCAGCAAATGCTCGGCATGGCCGTGGTGCTGTCGCGTGAACCCAAACTGCTGCTCCTCGACGAGATGTCGTTCGGTCTCGCCCCGCTGATCGTGCAGCGGCTCCTTGAGACTGTTCGCGTCGAAGCCGAGCGCGGCACCGCCGTGGTCATGGTCGAGCAGTTCGCCCGACTTGCGCTGGAGCACTCCGATCGTGGTTACGTGTTGGTGAACGGCCGCATCGAGGCCGAAGGCACCGCTGCCGACATGCTCGAGAATCTCGACGACATCGAGAACTCGTACCTCGGCGCCGACTGAGGCGCCGGCCATCGGCTCTCCACATCCAGTCCGGGGGACTGGGGGCTGGTCGCAGTGCTCGTCGGGTTCGGTAAACACAACCGACTCATCGAGCAAGGTTCGAGCTTTCGGATCACGGCCGAACTCGTCTGTCGTGCCCGCCGCATACCAGTGGTTTCGAATCAGCGGCAGGTCGATGTATTGCTTGAAGTTCGTGATCCTGAAGAGTCCTTCGAGCTGGGTTCAGTCGGGAAGGCTGACTGCTGGTCGATCGGCGGTGGCGTGGCGCGGCACGTTGGGGTGCGTATCGGTGTACGGGATGAGGTCGGCGTCGTAAGCCAGCCACGCCTCGCGCATCTCGGCAACCACGTCGGGATGATGGGGCGCGATGTCGGCGGCCTCCCGGCCGTCGACGGTGACGTCGTAGAGCAGTTCGTAGTGGCCGTCTTTACCGACCCGGCGGGGCCAGCTTCCGGCGATCGCACGGTCGCGAAGGTCGCGGACGTACTTGAATCGACCTCGTCGCACTGCGCCCTGGCTGGCGAGGCGCCACAGCAGATCGTGCTCGGGGTAGTCGGCGCCGTCAACGAGCCATGGCAGCAGGTCGACGCCGTCGAGTGGGTGGTCGGGGTGTGGTGTGGCGCCACCGGCGGCGAGCAAGGTGGCGGTCCAGTCCTGGGTGATCGAGGCGTGGTCGGTGACCTGGCCAGCCGCCACCGCCTCGGGCCAGCGCACGATGAACGGCACGCGGATACCGCCCTCGGTGAGGTCGCCCTTCTCGCCGACGAATGGCCAGTTGTTCGACCAGCGTTCGCCGCCGTTGTCGGAGCAGAAAACCACAATGGTGTTGTCGGCCTTGCCGGCAGCGTCGAGGGCGTCGAGGATGATGCCGATGCCGTCGTCCATTGCCTCGACCAACTCGGCGTACTTGGCGAGTGACCCGCCATCGAGGTGAAGGATCGGGAAGGGCCCTTTCGAGCCTTCCTCGAGTTCGGCGCGGATGCGCGCGCCGACGTCGGCGTCGCCTCGGCCCTCCCACGGCCAGTGCGGCGCGGTGTAGTTGACTTGCACGTAGAACGGCTGGTCGCCCGAGGCGGCGATGTACTCTGCCGACTTCTCGGAGATGATGTCGGTGTAGTAGCCGGTCATTTCGACCGGGGTCTCGCCTTCGTACAGATCGGGTTCTCCAAGTGTGCTGACATGCTCGAAGTAGTCGAGCGCACCGTCGAGGTTGCCGAAGAACGTGTCGAAGCCGATGCGGATCGGGCTGTGCCAGGGCAGCCAGCCGCAATGCCATTTGCCGAACATCGCGGTGTCGTAGCCGGCGTCTTTGAGGAGCGACGGCAGCGTCGGGTGGTCGGCAGGGATGCCGTTCTCGGGGGAACGGGTCTGCATCGGCTCCTCGATACCGGCCTGCAGCCGGCAGGGGTGTTGACCGGTGTAGAGCGCGATTCGAGTCGACGAGCAGAACGGTGAACCCGCGTAGCCGTGCGTAAACCGGACGCCTTGCGCTGCGAGGCGGTCGATGTTGGGCGTGGAGATCGCGTCCGAGCCGTAACAGCCGAGGTCAGCCCAGCCGAGGTCGTCGGCCATGAGGAACACGATGTTCGGAGGGGCGGTGTGTCCGGTCGCGGTGCTGACGAAATCGGTCTCGTGCGGTGCCATGCAGACAACATTACTCCAAACCAAGCATTCGCTTGGCGCCTGCGTCGCGAGGAATAGAGCAAATGCTTGGTCGGCTAGTGTGGGCGGCATGGGACGACTGACCGCGGCACAGCTCTCCGACTACGCCCGCGACGGTGTCGTTCATGTGCCCAGAGCGCTCGACCAGCGATGGATCGACCCCGTGCTCGGGGCGGTTGAGCGGGTGATCGAACCGGGGAAGTCCTTCGGGCTCACCGTTCGACCGTGGGCCGACGACGAAGAGTTCCGTCGCTTCGCCTTCGAGACGGGTCTCGCCGATCTCGCCGCCGAGGCGACCGGGTCGGAGACCATCCGTCTCTACTTCGACCAGATTTTCGTGAAGAAGGGCAACACCGACATGGTGTTCCCCTGGCATCAGGATCACCCGTACTGGCCGATCGGGGGCACGCAGATCGCGTCGACGTGGGTCGCCCTCACGGCGGCCACGGCCGACAGCAGCGCACTCGAGTTCGTCCGCGGATCGCACGAGTGGGGCACCACGTTCCGGCCGCCCGGGTCGCGCGACGACCTGAACAAACTCTTCCCCGGCTTCGGTGACCTTGCCGCCACGATTCCCGACGAGATCATCGACTTCGAGAACCATCCTGACGAGTACGACATCGTCAGCTTCGACGTGGAGCCTGGCGACGCCCTGCTCTTCGACTACCGCATCTTGCATCGGAGCCGGGGGAACCCGCTTCCCGATCCGCGCGTGGCGGTCTCTTGGCGGTGGCTCGGAGACGATGCCACCTGGCAGTGGGAGCACGGGAAGGAGCCCGTGGTCGATCAGAGCATGACCACGTTGCAGCCCGGCGACATGATCACCGACGACGACACGTTCCCGATCGTTCACCCCTCGCACGCCTCCGCCTGACGCTCGAGCCGCGACGACCAGCACCGACACGCACGACACCGACAACACCGACAACACCGAGGACCCAACGACATGACGAACATCAAGCTGATTCTGAACATGAGCGAGAACTGGACCATCTGGGACCCAAACGACGCTCGCGCCCAGATCGATGTGGCGGTCGAGGCCGAACGGGCAGGCTTCGACGGCGTCATGTTCAGTGAGCACATCGTGCTCGGCACGGGCTCCGACGCGAACGGCACCCCGACCAACCCCCGCGAGTACGCCTTGCCGGGCAACCAGGAGTCCGACTTCCCGTGGCCGAACTCTGTGGTCATGATGGCGGGTGTCGCCGCTGCCACGACGAGGTTGCGTGTGGTCGGTGCT
>JBGCEY010000012.1:0-2694 GCA_045106645.1 Ilumatobacter sp. | reverse complement strand
CATCTGGCCTGGAGGTGAACGGCCAAACGCGTCCTCGCTCAACCCTGCTCCAGGCCAGCGAGTCGTCAACGCGGTCACCGTGCAACTCGCTGCGGACCAGACGTTCCAGCTCTTCAACAACCGCGGCAACGTGAACGTCTTCGTCGACGTCAACGGCTACTACGAAAACCACAACCACGACGACCGTTACGCACTGCGCTCTGAGGTTCAGGACCTGTTGCAGGGGCCGCCGATTCGAAGCACCGTTCGCTACCAGAGCGCCGAGAGCGAGGTCGCCGCGACCGTGTCGACCATGACGAAGATGCGCAACCTCGGCGTGTTCACGAGTTCCGGTGGCGTTGTTCGTGTCGAATGGAGTTCGAACGTGTGGGCACTCGGTACCCCATCCCGATTCTGCAACATCGGTATTCGAATCGACGGTGAAGCATCGACACCGGTCGGCGCATTCGGGCTCAACGGGACCGAGGCCACCGTCTACGGCGCCGACACTTCGAGCGCCGTCAACACGCTCGACATCTTCACCGAACTACCCGCCGGGAACCACCAACTCGAGCTCTACTACCGGACGAACGATGCCGCGTGCGTCGAGAACTTCGGCGGCTTCACGCGCACGATCCACATCACCGAAACCACCAGCTGACCGCTCGCGCCGATGGGTGCGACTTCGTCGCTCACCGACGGACCAAGACCCATCGATCCGCAAATCGGACATCGATCTCGACGCGATGTGTCATCGTGGAGAATGAGAATTCGCTCCCTCGCCATCGGCCTCACACTGCTCACCTCTGGTGTGGTCGTCGGCGCCGCAACACAACAGTTTGCGTCTGCCGATGTGTCGTCCGGTGAACGGCCCGTGTTCGTCCCCATCGACACCTGTCGCATCACCGACACACGACCAGCGCCCAACAACGTCGGACCACGCACCTCACCACTCGGCGCCGCCGACACCATGGAGATCGACGCCCAACAAACCGGCACCGACTGCACCGGCGACATTCCCGCCGGAGCCACCGCACTTTCACTCAACGTCTCGGCCATCAACGCCACCAGCAACAGCTTCATCACCATCTGGCCCGACGGGGAACGCCCCACGGCGTCGTCGCTCAACCCGTCACCCGGCGGCCTCGTCTTTAACGCCGTCACCGTCGAACTCGCCGGCGACCAGACCTTCCAGGTCTTCAACAACCGAGGCAGCGTGAACGTCTTCGTCGACGTGAACGGGTACTACGAAAACCACAACCACGACGATCGCTACGACACGAAGGCTCAAGTCGACACGAAGATCGCCGAGGCCACCGAAGCCATCTCGGTCGTTTCGGGAACCGACGGCTCACGACCCAATCCACTGTTCACCAATGCTTACGGAGCCATCGGAGCGAGCCCGACGATCACCACAACGACCACGGGACACCTCGTGCTCGACGTGTTCATCGCACGCAACGTCAACTGCGGCTTCAGCAGTGACAGAGAGTGGTACTACATCACCGTTGACGGTGTCCCCGTCCCGTCGAGCGCCCAACGACGCTCCGACTTCGTGTTCGATCCACTTCACTACCACGGCATCACCGACGACTCGTATCCACCCGGCACGTACGCCATCGACATCGGGGTCGAATGTGAGGACCCTGACGACCTCCTCGTTTCCCAGATCAGCGGGGACGGAGGTCGCAAGACAGTCAACGTGCTCGTCGTCCCCTGACGATCGGGCTGCGTCAGCCCTTAGTGAGGAATTCTTCGTCGCGATCGCTGAAGATCATGTCCAGTTCGTCCGCGATGAGGGGGTGATCAGCCAGTTCAGGGTCACTCTCGACGATCGCGAACGCTGAGGCTCGCGCCTGTTCCACCAGCTTGCGGTCGCGCCGCAACGACGCCAGCTTCAGGTCACTGCGACCCTTCTGCGCAGTGGACATCAGCGTGCCCTCGCCGCGCAGGTCCAGGTCGACCTCGGCCAGTTCGAAGCCATCGGTCGTGGCCACGAGCGCTTCGATCCGCGGGTTGCCGGCCTCGGGGTCTTCGTCGTCGGGTTGCGTGACCAGCCAGCACGTGGACGCGTGCTCGCCACGCCCGACACGACCACGGAGCTGGTGGAGCTGGGCGATGCCGAACCGGTCTGCGTCAAGAATCGCCATCACCGTTGCGTTCGGAACATCGACGCCCACTTCGATCACCGTCGTTGCCACCAGCACGTCGGCCTCGCCGGAGCGGAACCGTTCCATGGCCTCGGCCTTCTCGTCCGGCGGCAACTGTCCGTGTAGCAACTCGAGCCGCAGGCCCTGCAGTTCATCGAATGCCAGACGCTGGATCGTCTCCTCCGCCGACGCCACCTCGAGCTTCTCGCTCTCCCCCACCAAGGGGCAGACCACATAGGCCTGGCGACCGGCGGCCACCTCGGACTTGATGTCGTTCCACACGCCGGTCTCCATCAGCGGCCCGTTCGCCCACATGGTGACGATCGGCGTTCGGCCGGGCGGAAGCTCGTCGAGCACGCTCACATCGAGGTCGCCGTACACGGTCATCGCAGCCGTGCGCGGGATCGGCGTGGCGGTCATCACGAGCGTGTCAGGCGTGCGTCCACCCACCGTCTTGTCTCGCAACGCCGAACGCTGCTCGACACCGAAGCGGTGCTGTTCGTCGACCACGACCACGCCAAGCGATGAAAAGTCCACCTTGTCCTGGATGAGCGCATGCGTGCCG
>JBGCEY010000011.1:0-7263 GCA_045106645.1 Ilumatobacter sp. | reverse complement strand
TGACGACAACGGTGTCGACATCCTGGCCGGCATCGAAGCATTCGGTGGCACCGTGACGGGCGTTGCGAAGGGGAACGGACCAGACTTCGCACCTCTTGTCGAGGCTGCGCTGGCAGATGGAGCCGATTGCATCGCAAGCGGCGTCTCCCCGATCGAGTTCGCCGCGCTGCTCCGCGCCGTTGCCGGTCGAGTGCCCATCACGACCGTCGATGCGTCGGTGCCCGAGGGTCTGGCCACATCTCTCGGCTCCGAGGTTGACGGGGTGCACGTCGTTTCTGGCTTTTTGCTTCCCGGCTCGGGCCATCCGGAGACGGTGGCACTTGTCGAGGCGTCAGAGGAGCTGGGTCCCGACGTCAGTCTTGACCAGTTCTGGTTCTCGGGCTACGTCGGTCTGCAGCTCGTGGCCGAGGCACTCGAAGGCGCTGATGAGTCGAACGCGGCAGCCACGCTTGCCGGGTTGACGACCATCAGCGGATACGACTCCGGTGTCGGTCCGGTCATCGACTTCAGCACCCCGAACGCCAACCCCGCGTTGTCGCAACTCTTCAACCCCGAGCTGTATCTCTGGGAGATCGTCGGGGGGCAGTATCAGCTGCTGCAAGAAGACACGATCGACATGAGTTCGGCAATCGAACTCGTCACCCGGGGCTGAGCCTGGGCGCATCCCGGACCCGGCTGCGTTGATCCCACCGATCGAGACAGCCGGGTCAGGGGTCGAACCGTTGTAATCATGAAGACTGGTGTCTGCAATCGGGCGGCGCCGACCGAATGCCCAAGGGGGACAAAGTGACCACCGAATTGATCTCGTCAGCGAACGAGCTGACTCCGGAATGGCTGACGGAGTTGCTCAGATCGAGCGGTGACCTCGATGCATCGACCAGCGTGGCATCCACCGAGGTCTCGGCCTTTGGAAGCGACGAGTCGATGATGAGCGCGCTGCATCGGGTCGTGATGACCTTCGACGGCCCGACCGACGCGCCGACGTCACTCATCGTGAAGCTCACCAGTGAGAATGAAGGTGCTCGTTTCATCGCCGCCATGTTCCAGCTGTACGGGCGAGAGATCCGCTTTTACAACGATCTGCTCCCACGCGTGTCGATCAACACGGCCCGCTGCTTGCTTGCCGAGATGTATCCCGACGATCAAGGCTTCATTTTGGTGCTCGAGCAGGTGGAAGGTTGTCGCCAGGTCGACCAGATCGAGGGAATGAACTTCGATGACGCCGTGTCTACCGTCGAGGCGCTGGCCGATCTCCATGCCCCGTTTTGGGGAGCCGATCTCAGCGAATTCGCCGACACGATCCTTCCCTTCGACTGCGACCTCGTCAAGCAAGGCCTGCCGATGAAGACCGCTGCTGATTGGGACAAGGTCCGCGATGTCGAGGCCAGCCGACTGTTGCCCGAAGTCGTTGCCATCTTCGACCACGTCGCCAAGGTCGTGCCACTGGCGATCGACGATGTGATGAGCACCAACACGATCGTTCACGCAGACTGCCGAGCGGACAATCTGTTGTTTCGGCCCGACGGCAGCGTGGTGATGCTGGACTTTCAGCTGATGGGGATCGGCAACGGGATGTTCGATGTCGCCTACCTCGTGTCGCAGTCGTTGGATTCTGCGGCCCAGGGCCGGGCCGGCGAACTGGTCGACGCGTACATCGCTCGTGTCCAGTCGCACGGCATCGAGGTCGATCTCGAGGAGGCGACGGCTGCGTACCGCGGATCGGTGGTGTTCAACCTCGGTCTGCCGATGAGCGTGCTCGCAACCGAGGGTCTGCCCGACCGCGGCATCGAGTTGGCGCACACCATGTTGGAGCGCGCCGGACGCGAAGTGCTGCGAACGAACGCACATGAGCACTACCTGAACAGTCCGGAGGAGAAGTAGCACGATGACGAACACGATCAGTGGTGCACCAGGGCACTTGAAGAACAGCCAAGCGGGCCGCACCTTCACGGGGTTCGTGAAGTACCACAACCAGCTGCCGCGGATGCAGCAGTTGACGATGCGCGAGATCGGCGGTCGCGAGGTGGTCGTACGAGTCGAGGCGGCACAGACGTGCTACACCAGCGTCGAAGCGATCTTGCGTGACAACACGGCCAACGATCTGCCGTTCACCCCAGAAGGACAAGGAATGGTCGTGGGCCACGGTGGTGTAGGCATCGTCGAAGCCATCGGTCCCCAGGTCATGGGCACTCGAGTGGGCGATCGCGTCGTGGTCCATTTGCACGGTTCGTGCGGTCGGTGCCACTCGTGCCTCCATGCGCGCGCCGACAAGTGTCGCAACTTCGGCCTGATCGCCGAGGGTGGGCTCGGGCCTCAGTGCGTCGATGAAGACGGACTCGACGTGTTCACCAACTTCGGCGGCATGGCCGAACTGTTGATCACCAATGAAGAACACGTCACGCCGGTTTTCACCGACGTGACCTCTGAAGAGATGTCGATGCTTACGTGTGTCGGAGGATGCGGCCTCGGAATGTCGCTGATCAGCTGTCCCGTCGAGTTCGCTTCCGATGTCGTGGTGTTCGGTGCCGGCCCGGTCGGTCTGTCAGCGGTGCAAGGGGCTCGAATCAAAGGGGCGTCGCGCATCGTCGTCGTCGAGCCGATCCCGTATCGACGCGAGGTCGCCATGCAGTTGGGTGCCACCGCAGCGGTCGATCCCAACCTCTACACCGCCCGCCACCGCACCGACCAGTCCCAGGGTGCACACATGAGGTTCTGGGAGGACGAACTCGTCGATCACGTGCGGTCGTTGCTCCCGCCTCCGACCAATCGCCTGCTCGCGGGTTCGCAGGGGCCCGCACCCGATCACGTCATCGAAGCCGTTGGTGGTGACCTGATCGTGCCGAAGAGCGAACCACAGGGCCCGGACCCGACGGGGGTGACCGTACTGAATCAGTGCTGGGACCTCTGCTCGCGCACCGGCACGCTGGCGACGTCGAGCTTCGGTCACCCGGCTGGGTCGGAAGTCAGCTTCCCGGCAACAGAGTGGTCGGACGGATCGAAGCATCATCGCCCCGGAACGGGCGGTGGCACCAATGACCGTCGGGACACCCCGAAGTTCGTCCGTTTGATGGAGACCGGGCAGCTCGACATGAAGACGCTGGCTGCTCGTTCGTACCCACTCGATGATGTCGTCGCGGCGTATCAGGTGTGCGGGGATCGAGAAGTGATCGCCACCGTCGTTACACCGAACACCTGAGCGAGAGAAACGAGCTGAAAGTGACTGAGAAATCGACGCCGCCAATGGGATGCCCGATCACCACGATCGACCCCTACGCCGACGACTTCCTGGCCGATCGATACTCCGGATACCAGCAGTTGAGAGACCTCGGCTCGGTGGTGTGGTTGGAGCGATACGGAATCGCAGCACTCACCCGCCACGACAGTGTGCGAGCCGCGCTCAACGACCACGAGCGCTTCTCGTCGTCGAGTGGTCAATCGGTCTGCGAAGAGTTCAACGAGCGCATGCCCGAGAACATCTTGAACACCGATCCGCCGCTACACGAGCAGTACCGGCGACCGTTGTTGGTTCAGTTGACGCCCTCGGCGCTCGCGCCCGATCTCGAGAAGTTCGATGCGATCGCAAGCGAGATGACCGATCGTCTCGTCGCTGCAACGACCTTCGATGCCGTCCGCGATCTGACCTCGCCCTACAGCGTCCGGATCGTCGCCGACCTCATCGGGCTCCCCGAGGAGGGGCGAGACCTGCTCGGTCCACTCGGCGAGCTGGCGTTCAACCTGATGGGCCCGGCGAACGATCGGCATCGCGCCGGCGACGAAGCGCTGAACCAGCTCATGGGCTACACGCTGGAAACGGCGATGTCGGGGCAACTGTGCCCGGGTACTCGGGGAGCCGACCTCGTCGAAGCCGGTCTCGCCCTAGCGCTCGGTGCCTACACGTGGCCCGGGATCGACACAACCGTTCATGCGCTCAGTTCAGCGATCCTGCTGTTCGCCCAGCACCCCGATCAATGGGAACTCCTTCGCAGCGACCCATCGATGGCGAACGCCGCCTTCAACGAGGTGCTGCGGATGCACAGCCCGGTCCAGGCCTTCACTCGGGTCACGACCACCTCTGTCGACATCGATGGCGTGGTCCTCCCCGAGGGTGTCCGTGTCGCTGTCATGTATGGGGCGGCCAACCGCGACGAACGCCGCTACGACGATCCCGACCGGTTCGACATCACCCGCAACGCTCGCGACCAACTTGCGTTCGGTCGCGGGATCCACCTATGTGTCGGCAGCCACCTCGCACGCGCCGAGGCAGCCAGCCTCTTCAACGCGCTGATCGAGCGAGTCGAACGGTTCGAGCTCACGGCCGAACCGCAGTGGTCTCTGAACAACGTGCTGCACGGTCTGGCATCGCTGCCCGTGCGAATCCGGCCGGCAGCCTGATTAAGACGAACTCGTCGACGGCATCCCCGCCGATGAGCTGGGCCAGACCAAGCAGTTGCTCACCGCGGTGCTGGGGCGTCTGCTCGGACGCGCGAACACCGACTGAGTGCACCGGGAATGGCTCGTGCGGTCTCAGCTCGACGACCGCAGCGCGTCGAGGCCGGAGCCCAGCTCCCTCGCGGCCTTCGCGAACATCGTGGCGTCGTTGCTCACCATGATGAACGAGTAGCCCTGATCGGTCGCCTTCGCGGCCTGGTCGGCGTTCCCGACGGCAGTGCCGAGCGGAAGCGAGCGTCGTTGGCACTGTTCGATCAGATGCTCCACTGCGCCGGAGAGCTCGGGGCTCGACGCTGAGAGCCCACTCGACATCGTGAGGTCGCCCATGCCGATGAATGCGGCGCTGAGACCCGCGACATCGAGCAGCGGCTCGATGTGTTCCAGCACGTTTCGATCTTCGATTTGAATCGCCTTCACGACTCGCTCGCCCGTGGCTCGGTAGCCCGAGCCGAGGAGCCCCCATCGACCGGCACGCGAGGTGATGCCCATGCCGCGAACACCGGTGGGGGAGAAGGTCATCTGCGAAATGGCCTGCTCGGCCTGCTCGACCGAGGTCACCTGTGGCACGAGGATGCCGTCGGCGCCGGAGTCGAGAACGCGCTGGATGTAGTTGCCGCTGCGGTCGGGGACTCGGACGAACGCGGTCATTCCGAACGACTGGGCGGCGACGATGAGGCGGTAGGTCGATTCGAGTGTGAGCGGGCTGTGCTCGAGGTCGATCACGACGAAGTCGAATCCGGCGTGGGAGAGCATCTCCATCGTCTCCAGTGTGGGCAGCTTGACCCAGGTGCCGAAGGTGGGGGAACCCGGTGTGCCGAGCCCGGGGAGTTGGTTGGTTGCGTCGGTCATGACGGCATCGGGTAGTCGTCGGCGTTGAGGACCCAGCCGTCCTTCGACGAGAAGTCGAACCGGGGTGGTGAGAAGATGTCGAGGAGCTGGTTGTGGTCGCTGAACCACTGGGATCCGTGAATCGTGGGCGGTGGAATCACCGTCACTGAGGGCGAGGTGCACAGGCGGTGATCGTCGTCCATCCACTCGGCCATGTCGGTGGTCCAGGGGTGCCGAATGTGGTGCATGAAGTCGCCCGCGAGGGTCATCGATACCTGCTCGAAGTCGTCGTGATGATGGGGTGACATCTTGTTTTCGGGGCGCGGCTTGTCGAAGTCGTAGAACGCGTTGACCATGAACGTGGTGGTTCGAAACAGGCGGCCCATGCGCTTCGGGTCGGGCCCGTAGTCGTCGAGCCGGTACACGCGGACCTTGTAACCGCCGACCGGGCTGGGCCATGCGGCAAACGGCGCCACAAAGGGATCGGGTTCATCGAAGAACGCATGGTTCGTGCACAGCGCATTGAGATCGTCGGACTGGGTGGTGAACAGCCGAATGAGGACGCCGTCTGTATTGAGCGTGATCGAGCTGTCGCCCGGAGGCATCGCCACGAACGACTTGCCGGTCGCCCGTTCGAGCTGTGTTCCGGCAGCGAAGGTCGCATCGGCATCGTCGCTCCACGTGAGCGCTGCGTACTCGTCGCCCTGTCCCGATCTGGAAAACGTGTCCCCGGCGACGCCCTCGGTGTAGGCGATGACCATCGATTGGGAGCGGACCCACCACGTCGCGCTGCCCGCGTCGCTCATGGCGCTCGGCCCCATCTTGGCGAATTCGAAGTACTGCGCCGGCTTGGTGGCCGGCTTGCGGCCCGGAACGCTCAACCCGGTGCGCAGATCGCTTGGTGGCTTGGTCTCGGTGCTCATTTGGCTCCCATCTGCTGATTGTGCTGTGTCGACGGCCGTCGGCGGGTCAGTGCCGCGGCGCGTGCTGGCCATGGGAGTGGTCGTAACGCTCGTGATGTTGTGCGAGGAGACTGTGGCCGTAGTCGCCGCCGTTTGGCGTCCGCAGCAGCGTGTGAATGTGGTTGCGTGTCGGATGTCGATTGTCGAACACCACGCCGGGGTGATGGTCGAACTCGATCATCACGACCGGGCTATGAACCCGGTAGTAGAACGGGTCGTGGTCGCCAGTGCCACCCATCCAATGGAACCATGTGTCGTCGAGGTGGTTCGAGATGTTCTGCATCTGCCGCTCAGCACGATCCGCGGGAGCGCGAGCGACATACGACGCGATCAGTACCTGCATGATGTTGCGCTGAGCGTCGGTCATGTCGCTGCCGGGAACGCCCTCGTATGGGGCCACGAGGTTGTCGTGGAAGGCGCCGGCCTGCATTCGACCGTCGAACGGATCTTTCAGGTGGCGAGGTAACTCGTCAGGCATGATCGACGCCCGCAGGATCGCACGCTCGCGTTGCGCTGCGTCGAACGATCGGATCAGATCGATGCCGCCGCGTTCTTCGTCGTCGAAAACACTGTGACCAGCGAGCGGCCCCGTGCGAACGCGGCGAGGTTCAGAGCCCATGAAGCACGGCGTCAGTGTGACGTGATCGTCGACGACGACGCAATTGAGGTTGAGATGATGACCGTCGAGCTGCCAACCCCAGGGTTCGTTCCCGCCGGGCTCGCCGAAGATCGATACGAAGTACGGCCACGCTCCGAACGAATCGGGGTCGGCACCCAAGTCGACGATGAACTGGTTGATCGTCATCACCGCGCGCGCTGTCGTGTAGCCCGACTCGGACAGCGTGGCGCGCAGCAGGTCGAGACCGCGTCGTCGACCGTCTGCGCTGAGGTCCTCGAGCATCACCCCGTGCCGGAAGTGGTTCATGTGCACGTTGATCCACGTGCGCCATTCGTGCGATGTCATGTCGAACGTGGCGCGTTCGCGTTGATCGGGCGTCAGTTCGGCGAGGAATGAGAGGGCGGC
>JBGCEY010000010.1:0-7470 GCA_045106645.1 Ilumatobacter sp. | reverse complement strand
CGATGATCCGTCCTGATGGGAATGGGTTCGTGACGGTGTACCCGTGTGGTGATCGTCCGTTGGCGTCGTCGATGAATGCGCCCGACGGTGGTGGGGTGGTTGCCAATGAAGTGATCGCAAAGGTGAGCGCGAGGGGAACGGTGTGTTTGTATTCGTCGGTCGCGACCGACCTTGCAGCAGATGTCGCCGGCTTCGTTCCGGATCCCTCTGGCATCGTTTCACTCAAACCAGCCAGGCTCCTCGACACGCGCTCGAAAGGCGAGACCACCGATGACGGCTTCGCCGCGCTGGGCCGGGTCGATGCAGATCGGTTCGTAGAACTCGATGTGGGCGGCCGTGGTGGTGTGCCGTCGTCGGGCGTTGGTTCGGTGGTGTTGAACGTGACGATGATCCGCCCGGATGGGAATGGGTTCGTGACGGTGTATCCGTGTGGTGATCGGCCGTTGGCGTCGTCGATGAATGCGCCCTCGGGTGGCGGTGTGGTGGCGAACGAGGTGATTGCGAAGGTCTCTACGGAGGGAACGGTGTGCTTGTACTCCAGCGTGGGAACGAACCTGGCTGCCGACGTCACGGGCTACGTCACAGCCGCCTGAAATCGGGAATCCGCGCCGGGAATCCGCGCCAGGCCCGAAATCCCGGATCGGGAATCCGGGCCAGGCCCGAAATCCCGGCCCGAAATCCCGGCCCGAACGGTGCCAACCAGATGGGTTAGCGAGAGGTTGGGCTGAGGATTGCGCCGAGGCCGATGCTGGCACCGTCGGAGCGGAGGCGAACCCATGTGGGAGCGTCGAGCCGTTGCTCGGTCTCGGCGGTCACCTCGTCCAGCAACCGCATCGAGTCGGGCGGTCCGTACAGTCCGGTCGAGCGACACAGGGCGGAGAACCATCCCGACAGGTGCGCCGCAGCGACGAGGTCGCCGTCGTCGAGCGCCCCAGCGGCGACGATCGGTGTGGTGAGTGTGGCGGCGGTTGCGTCGAACTGGCGAACGCAAGCGCCCAGCGACTCGAGGGCCAACTCCCGAGCAGTTGCATGGTCGCCTGCTTCGCGTCGAATGACCGCCGACGTCGCCAGGTGCTCGATATGAGGTCGCTGCCCGCGCACCCCGACCACGATCTCACCGGCTCGGCGACACAGATCGAGCCCTCGCTCCGGGTCGCCACCGAGGGTTGCCATGAGCGCCTGGCCTCGCAGCGCGTGGGCCTCGAAGTACGTATCTCGTTCCGCGCTCGCGAGTCGACCCTGTTCCCGGTAGCTCTCGGCGGCCGCGTCGACGTCGCCGCAGAACCACGCCGTGGTGCTTGCAACCTCGAGCCCAGCGAGGCGAGGCCGGCCCGCCGCAGTTGGATCGTCGAGAAAGGCGGCGATCGCCGTGCGTGCCGCTGCTGGATCACCTGCGCCGACCAGGTGACCGGCGCGCACGAAGTCGAGTCCGGGGAACCCCATTGGTTCGAGGATCTTGAGGGCTTGCCCGGTGTAGAACTCGAGGTCGTTGAATGCGCCGTCACCGAAGGAGATCATGCCGAGCAACGCGCTCGACAGCCCGACGAGCGGCGGCGGCGCATCGGGGTGTGCCCCCAGCGCCGCCTTGAGCCGCACGCGTGCATCGCGGACCCGGCCGACCCCGTACCAGTATGTGGCGACCGGCGTGAGCAACGACAGATGCAGCTGCGCATCCACGTCACCGTGCTCGAAGCGGGTGAGTACGGCAGCGACTTCGTCGTCGATGTCGGTCAAGGTCAGAACCGGCGGAGTCGGAGCAAGACTGTCGACGGCCACGTCGCGTAGCAGGGTCGCCAGCGCATCGTCGGCCCGGCCGTCGGCTTGGGCTGCCAGTCGCTCGCGGCAATGCGACCGGACGGTTTCGAGGAGTCGGTAGCGAACACCGTTGGCGCTCGGACGCAACGACACGAGACTCCGGTCGACGAGTTCCGAGACGGTGATGCGCACCTCGACCGCTGACATTTCACGATCGAGCAGTCGCACGATTGCTTCGAGCGGAGTCGATCCAGCGAACACCGACATCCAATCGAGCACCTGCTGCTGGGTCTCGGTCAGTGCATCGATGCTGGCGCGCAGCACGGTGTCGAGGCTCCGGTGGCGTTCGGCCAAGTCGACCGGTGTGACGCTTCCCTGCGCCTGCGCTGCGATGTCGAGGTCGATCGCACCAAGGGAACGCATCCGGAACGCTGCGAGTTCGAGCGCAAGCGGAAGTCCATCGAGGCGGCGGTGCAGTTCGACGATGTCGGCGGCGTTGTCGCTGGTGATTTCGATGCCGCTGCGCGACGTCAGAATTCGGATGCCAGGCGATTCAGCGAGCTGTTGGAGATCGATGCCGTCGTCCAACGCCGTTGGTGCATCCAGCGGTTCCAGCCGGATGATCGCTTCATTCGACACGCCGATGCTGCGCCGACTCGTTGCGAGAATTCGGATGTTGGTGGACCCGGCGAGTACCTCGGCGATGGTGGACCCGAGTTCGGGAAGGAGGTGTTCGCAGTTGTCGAAGGCAACAACACCTCCGTCGAGGACGTGAGCGATCGACGCAGCCGTGGCCGTAAGCGGGTCGCCGTCGATGCCGAGAACGGTGGCGGTTTGAGCAATGGCCTCGCTCACGGTTCCGCTTGCGGACAGGTCGATCATCGATGCGCCCGGTCGACGGTCGAGCAGCTCTTGCGCCAAGCGGGTCTTGCCCACACCGCCCGGCCCCGTCAGCGTCACGAGTCGATGTTGGGCGAGCGCTGACTCCGCGCGTTCCAGGTCGCCGCTTCGGCCGAACATCGCCGACCGATCGGTCGTTGCGATCGTGGCCGCGGGGCGAATCTGCATGCCTTCGAGCAAGCTCGCGTCGTGCTGCAATATCAGCAGCTGAAGCTCCTGCAGCTCCGGCGTCGGGTCAAGCCCGAGTTCGTCGAGCAACAGCTCGCGTGTGTGCGCGAACACGTCGAGTGCTCCGCGCTGGTCTCCCAGTCGATACATCGACGTCATCAACAGACCGACCAGGCGTTCCTCGTACGGATGCTCGGTCACGTCGGTTCGTAGTGCGTCGATGATGTCAGCATCGCGTCCGGCTGCGATCGCTGATGCGTAACGCCGCTGCACGGTGCGCAGGCGGAGCTGGCGGAGTTCGGTGGAGCGGGTGAGGGCCCATGGCTCGTCTGCGAACTCGGCGAAGGGCTCACCGCTCCACAGGTCGAGCGCGTCGGTCAGCTGCCTCTCGTCGGCCGAGGTATCTCGGCACGTCGTGGTGAAGCTTGCAATGTCGACCGCATCGGTCGGCAGCTCCAGCACGTAGGCACCGGTATCCGACCGGAGATATGCGCTGGGGGCCCCGGCAGCCAGTGCCGGCTCGAACAGCCTGCGGATCTTGGAGACGTACACCTGCAGTGCGGACATGGCCGACTTGGGTGGATCGTCTCCCCACATGGCGTCGAGGAGCCGATCGGTGCTGACCCGTTCGCCGAGGTGCGCAGCGAGAATTGCCAGCACCATTCGAAGTCGCGGCGCGGACACGGGGACGGGCGGCGTGTGGCCATCACCCGCCTCGATCGTGCCGAACAGCCGGAGCATCACGCTGTTGGACCGTAGTTGTCTCCCGGCGTCCAATGCCTGATTCTTCGTTGGCCACCACGTGGTCGGCAAGCAACTCTTCGGTGAAGAGCCAGCGTCGAAGCCGTTCGATCATTCGCGTGATTTCGATGTCGGTGAGTTCATCCATTGCCTGCCCCGGTCCCGTTCCGATGATTCGAGCGTCATCGAACGCGCTGAAAGAACGCCAAAACACCGAACGCCAGTTTCGGTGTCAGACACCGGGACGGTCGCCGGTCGGTGAGGTGGATTTGGTGAGCCTTTGGCGATGGTCGGCATCGTCGACGCAATGAGATTCCACCGGACCGTTGCTGTGGTGTGTGCGCTTTGCGCAGCGCTGTTTTCGCTGATCCTGCCGTCTCGGGCTGAGGCGCTGCCAGGGGAGACGTCGCCGGAGACGTCATCAACGACGCTGCGGGGACCGGACGGGAGTGTCACCTTCGGCTCCGATGTGCTCGTGCTGGAGAACGGGAACTACGTCGTGGTCGACCGGTTCTGGGAGAACCCGACCGGCGGCAACGTCGGAGCCGTCCACCTTTATGATGGCGCAACCGATGTGATCATCAGCACGCTCGTGGGGCGTCTGGATGGAGCGGTCGTCATCGACCTGTACGAGGTCGGCGACTCCAATGTCGTGGTCAACTGGCGATCGTTCGTCGACGACATCGGCGACGTGTCGTGGATCCACGGAACCGAAGGGTCGTCGGGGGTCGTCTCGGAGGACAACAGTTTCATCGGGCAAGCGGGCAACGGCCGTCCCGATGAGGTCGAGATCCTCACGTCGGGCGACTACCTGGTGGAATCCAGGAACTGGAGCTCCGGAGGGGTGGCGGGCCGAGGCGCGGTGACCTTCGGATCAGGGAACACGGGGCTGGTGGGCAGACCATCGGCGGCGATCAGCCTGATCGGATCGCAGACCGGAGACTTCCTGGGTGTGTCGGTGGTGGAGCTGTCGAACGGGAACTATGTGATCGTGGTGCCGGAATGGTCGAACGGCCCCAATTCCGCAGCGGGAGCTGCCACGTGGTCACGCCGAGGACAAGGGGTGACCGGTGAGGTCTCGGCGTCGAACAGCTTGGTGGGAACGCAGGAATTGGATGGCGAACAAATGGAGGTCACGGCGCTCACGAACGGCAACTACGCCGTGTCTCGGCCTCGCTGGTCCAACGGGTCCACGGCCTTCGTCGGAGCGGTCACGTGGGCCGATGGAACGACAGGACTGAGCGGAACGGTCAGCTCGACGAACAGTCTGATCGGGTCGACACCGCAGGACGCTGTTGGTGACGAGGTCATCCCGCTTGCCAATGGCAACTATCTGTCGGCGCAGTCATTCTGGGACCGTGGGCCGATCGGCGTGGATGCTGGTTCGGTGACCTGGGCCGACGGAACCCGGCCGACTGCGGCGGTCGTATCGACCGCCAACAGCCTCCACGGAAAGACGGCCGACCGAGTCGGTGAAACGGTCGTGGCGTTGGCGAACGGACATGCCATGGTCGGCGCCGAACGCTTCGATCTGGTCTTTGACACGGACATCGGCGCAGCCACGTGGATGGATGGCACGCAACCAACGGGTGCTCAAGTCAAGTCCGACAACAGCGTGTACGGCTCGTCGTTCGGTGATGAAGTGGGTCGCTACATGGTCCCGCTCAGCGACGGCAACGCGCTGCTGGTGAGCCCGCTGTGGAACAACGGTCCGGTCGTCGATGCGGGGGCGGTGACCTGGGTGAGCGGTTCCGGCCCGACCGTTGGGGCTGTGTCCGCGACGAACAGCTTGATCGGAAGCTCGACTGACGACAAACTCGGTGATCGAGACACCGCCTTCGGGTTCACCCCGAACATTGCGGTCCTGGACGGTGGTGCGTACATCGTCGGAAGTCCCTTCTGGGATGACTCGGCGGGCCGTGACGACGTCGGCGCAGCGACCTGGGGCTCAGCGGGGAGCGGTGTGAGCGGTGTCGTCGATTCGGCGAACAGCCTCGTCGGCGATGCGGAAGGCGACCAGGTCGGCCGGTTGGTACTCGAAGGGGCCTCGGGCATCGGCTTCGTCAGCAGCTCGCTGTGGCAATCGGGTTCGGGTGCGATCACTCGGATGACGCCGAGCGCGCCGGCCGTCGGGAGGATCAACAGTTCGAACAGCTATGTCGGGCAGCCCTTCTTTGGGCTTGGTCGACGAGTTCTGCGGCTCTCCAGTGGCGATCTCGTGATCTCGGTCGAAGGATTCAGGGTCGGCGTGGACCCGATCGGCGGAATCGGGTGGATCGATGGTGCGGTCGGCCGAACCGGTCAGGTCGCTGTGCCGGAACTGTTGATCGGTGCGGTGTCGGGAGATCTCGTGAATCCTGAGTTCACCGAACTCGAAACCGGTGACGTGGCGATCACGGTGACCGACTTCGATCGCGATGGGACACCTGATGCCGGTGCGACCGTGCTCGCCGTTCCAGGCCCTGACATGTCGGGGCCGATCACAGCACGCAACGCTGGGTTCGGAGAGCCCGACAGGCCGGGTCCACGGCTCTCGGCGTCGGACTCGGTCGTCATACCGACCGACCGCAACCAGGTGACCTTGCTGCGACTGGATCGCCGACCGTTCTTCGAATCGAAACCGCGCGATGTCTCGGTGATCGCACCCTCGGGTGCCAGCAGCATTGCGGTGGACTACCGGGCTCCGTCGGCGGCGGACGTTCGCGACGGGCCGGTGGTCGCGTCCTGTTCCCCGGCATCAGGATCGATGTTCCCGGTCGGTGTCACCGAGGTGAGCTGTGTCGCAACCGATTCGGCGAACTTCACAGCGGTGACGAGCTTTTCGGTCGAGGTCGTGTCCCGCGTCGCGATCCTGTCGATCGTCCCGGCACGCCTGCTCGACACCCGGCCGTCGGGGGAGACCATCGACGGTGACTTTGCGCGCGCCGGTCGCCTATCGGCGGGTGGGCAGATCGAACTGCAAGTCACGGGTCGCGCCGGGTTGCCGCCGGATCAGCTCGCTGCCGCGGTGATGAACGTGACCATGATCAGGCCAGAGGGCAATGGATTCGTCACGGCGTTTCCGTGCGGTCAGCGGCCCAACGCAAGCTCGATGAACGCTCCGGACAGTGGCGGCGTTGTCGCGAACGAGCTGATCGCGCAGCTCGACTCGAAAGGACGCGTCTGTCTGTACTCGTCGACGGCGACGGACCTGGCGGTCGACCTCACCGGATTCGCAGCGTTCCCTGACGGGTTACGCACACTCGATCCCGCCCGAGTGCTGGACACTCGATCAGGCGGCGAAACGGTGGATGAGCGGTTCGTCGGTGATGGACGCCTTGCTGCTGGTGACGTCGTATCGGTCGAGGTGCTCGGTCGCGCCGGGGTGCCCGTCAACGGTGTCGGGGCGGTGGTTGCAAACGTCACCATGATTCGCCCCGACGGCAACGGGTTTCTGACCGTGTATCCGTGTGGTGACCGTCCTGTTGCGTCGTCGATCAACGCCCCCGATGGCGGTGGCGTGGTTGCGAACGAGGTGATCGCAAAGCTCAGCTCGACCGGCGCGGTGTGCGTGTACTCCTCGGTCGACACCCACATTGCAATGGACGTGGCGGGCTTCGTGCCGGAGCCGTCGGGGGTGGTGTCGCTCGCGCCTGCCCGACTCCTCGATACCCGACCTGACGGGCTCACCATCGACCGCCGGAGCGAGGGGTCTGGTCGAGTGCCAGCGGCCGGGTTCGTCGAACTGCCGGTGCTCGGCCGCGGCGGTGTTCCGGCGACCGGTGTGGCGTCCGTTGTGTTGAACGTGACGATGATCCGACCGGATGGCAATGGATTCGTGACCGTCTATCCGTGTGGTGAACGCCCGCTGGCGTCGTCGCTGAACGCGCCGAACGGCGGTGGCGTGGTTGCCAACGAGGTGATCGC
>JBGCEY010000001.1:0-184157 GCA_045106645.1 Ilumatobacter sp. | reverse complement strand
AAGCCGATGCCACCGTGGATCTGGATGTTCTCGGCTGCAGCGTGGAAGTACGCCTCGGAGCAGTACGCCTTGGCGAGCGAGGCCGTGGAGGCGAGCTCGTCATTCATCTCAGCAGCGCACCAGAGGCCGTAGTAGGCAGCGGACTTGGCGGACTCGACTTCGAGCAGCATGTCGGCGCACTTGTGCTTGATTGCCTGGAACGAGCCGATCGGGCGACCGAACTGCACGCGGACCTTTGCGTACTCAACAGCCTGCTCGAGCACCATCTGCGCTCCACCGACCTGCTCGGCGGCAAGGCCGACGGCAACGAGATCGAGCACGCTGGAGAGGATCTCCCAGCCCTTACCTTCTTCGCCGATGAGCGTGGCGGGCGTGTTCTCGAAGTCGAGCTTGGCCTGCTTGCGGGTCTGGTCCATGGTGGACAGCGACGTGCGGGTGAGCCCGGCAGCGTCGCCCGCAACGGCGTAGAGGCTGGTGCCGGCGCCGGACTTGGCAGCGACGATGATCAGGTCAGCGAGGTGACCGTCGATCACGAACGACTTCGTGCCGCTCAGGGTGACGTCGGAGCCGGAACCCGATGCTTCCATCGTGATGCCCGATTCGTCCCACTTGCCGGACGGCTCGACGTACGCAACGGTGGCGATGGTCGATCCAGCCGCGATGCCGGGAAGGTGCGCCTGCTTGGCAGCGTCATCACCACAGTGGATGAGCGTGTTCGCCGCGAGCACGGCGGTGGAGAAGAACGGGGCGCACAGCAGTGCGCGACCCATCTCTTCGAGCACGATGCCCAGTTCGACGAAGCTGTAGCCGGAGCCACCGAACTCTTCGGGGATCGCCAGGCCCTGCAGGCCCATCTGCTCACCCATCTGCGACCAGACGGCGTCGTCGTAGCCCTTCTCGGTGTCCATCTGCTCGCGGACGGCTTCTTCGGAGGACTTGGCCTCGAGGAAGGCGCGCACGGTGCTGCGCAGTTCTTCTTGTTCTTCGGTGAATGCAAAGTTCATGGGGATGATTCTGGTGCGCTTGCACCCATGTCGCAAATCTGCTTGTGTACACATGTGGACACTCCCGAAGCACCCGATGGATCGACAGCGATAGGCGTTCGCGAACTCAGGGGTGCACTCGCCGACGTCGTGCGGCGTGCGGCGTCTGGCGAACGCACGGTCGTCACGTCCTCGGGCCGCCCGGTCGCACAGCTCGGCCCGCTGGATGCCGACGCACCCGATCTCGAGCGGCTGATTGGATCCGGCGCCGTCATCCCGCCGCGGCGCACCAGCGAGTGGCGCGCACCTGAGCCTGTGCCGGTGTGGGCCGGGGTGCGCATCGACCAGGTACTTCGTGAGCTACGCGGATGACGCTGGTGCTCGACACCTCCGCGCTGCTCGCACTCGCGGTCGACGCCTCACAGCGCGCAACGGTCGCGGCCGCGCTCGCCGACAATGACGTGTGGGCTGCGTCCGCGATGGCACTCACCGAGGCGCTACCCGCCATCGACCGACTCACCGACGACAGGTTCGTACGCCTCGACCTCGAGGATGCCGTGCGTCTTGCATGGGATCACTTGCATGTGGTTCCGGTGGATCAACGGTGTCTGGACAGTGCTGCGGCGCTCGCCCGGTCACAGCCGGTTCGACTGAGCGATGCCATCCACTTCGCAGCAGCTCAGCGGTTACCGGATCCAATCCGATTCGTCACGTTCGACCCCACCCATATCGGGGTAGCGCTCGGCCTCGGCTTCGACGTGATCAGCGCCTGATGTAGAGGTTGGGGTCTGACCCAAAGTTCTACATGTAGAGGTTGGGGTCAGACCCAAAGTTCTACATCAGGAGACGCGGATGAGGCGGAAGGTGTCGGTGGCGCGGGCGGCGCGTGAGATGCCCGCGGCGACGCCGATCAGATCACCGGGAGCGACGTAGCCCTCGCGCTTTGCATGATTCACCGCGACGCGCACTCGCTCGACATAGTCCTGATTCTCGGTTTCCAACAGCACCGGCACCACGCCCCAACTCGACGCGAGCTGGCGCACGGTTCGTTCGTTCGTGCTGAACCCGAGGATCTGTGCGCTTGGGCGGAATCGCGCCATCGATCGGACGGTGAAGCCCGATTCAGAGACGCACAGGATTGCGCGCACGTTCACCGATTCGGCGGCTTGCGCGGCGGCGATAGTGATGGCGTCGGTGATGAGCGACGCATCGTCATCGGGACCGGTCATGCGCAGCTCGGCAACCTGTTCCATCCAGTCCTGATGGTCGAACGCATCATCGGCGGTCTCGGCGATTCGCGCCATGGTCTCGACGGACAACGCCGGGTACGCGCCGATGGCGGTCTCGGCCGACAACATCACGCCGGACGTGCCGTCGAACACCGCGTTGGCAACGTCGGTTGCTTCGGCGCGAGTCGGCGTCGGCACGGACACCATCGAGTCGAGCATCTGACCGGCGGTGATGACCGGCAGGCCCCCAGAGATGCAGTCTCGAATGATCCGCTTCTGCAGGTGTGGGAGCTCGGCCAGCGGCGTCTCCATACCGAGACCACCGCGCGCCACCAGGATTGCCGACGCAATCTCGATGATGCTCTCGAGGTCTTGCACCGCAGCGGCCGACTCGACCTTTGCGATCAACATCGGCCCCCGAGGGTGCGACTCCAGCCCGAGATTGCGCAGCTCGCGACCGTCCTTGACGCTGAGCGCAACGATGTCGACACCTTCTTCGATGAAACGGTCGACAGCAAGACGGTCCGCATCGCTGATCGCTCCGAGATCATTCGTGGCGAACGGGATGTTCACACCCGCACGTCCGTTGAGTGGGCCTCCGGACACCACCGTGGTCGTGACTTCGGTCGCGCCAACAGCGGTGACGACCACCACGACTTCTTCACCGTCCCCGATCGAGATCCGGTCGCCGACATCGCAGTCGTCGATCAGGTGGGTGTAGTCCACGTAGACACGATCCGCCGAGCTCTCGTCACTGCCACCCACGAGCACCACCGTGGAGCCGGTCTCGAGCTGGATTCCACCTCGCGGCGTGCGTCCGATTCGAATCATCGGACCGGGCAGGTCGATCATCGTGGCCACGACAGCGCCGAGCTCGTCGGCGACTTTGCGGATTCGGCGGTGCTTGTCGAGCGCCATGTCGAGCGGGGTGTGCGCCAGCGAGATCCGGGCGACGTCCATCCCGGCGCGCATCATGTCGGCCAAGGTCTCCTCGTCAGAGCTGGCGGGGCCGATGGTTGCGATGATCTTCGTGCGACGTGCCACAGCCGCACCGTATCTGTCGCGGAATCAGTCCGCTGACGGTTCGAGTCTCACCACGAAGTGCAACCCGTTCTCGAAGATCATCTTGGCCGGACGGGGATACAGATCGATTTCCTCGTTGCGCCCGGTCACACCGAGTTCGAGCCGCTCGAACATGTCGTTCCAGTCTGATCGAGCGAGATAGGCGCCGTCTCGACCGACCCCGAACTGACGGTTGCCAACCCAGTCCATGACCGACAGCGTCAATTCCTGGCGCCGGTTCTCGCTGTAGTGATCCTTGACCACGATGCCCTGGGTGGTGACCCGCTTGGCTTCTGCCACCACCCGTTCCGGATCGGCCGCATGGTGCAAGACGTCGACGATCGTGGCCCACTCGAATGCGTCGTCGTCGAACGGCAACGTGATGCCGTCGTACAACGTCATATCGATCGCACACACATCACGCTCCAGGGTCTCGACGCCACACACGTCACGCCCCTCGGCGGCCAGGTCGGCCCCGACCTCGCCACTGCCGCAGCCGATGTCGAGCACCCTCACGCCGAGCGGCAACTGCCCCGACAGCGCTCGCACCAGGCGCTCGCGGCGACGGTCGAACACCAGCGCACCGTGCACACGTTGGTGCAACCGGTCGGCAATACTCTGGTCCCGACTCATGAGCACGCAAGCTACCAACGACCAAGGAGCTCGCTGCGAGACCCTCGAACTCAGTGTCGTCCTCCCCTGTCTCGACGAAGCCGAGACGTTGGAAATCTGCATCGTCAAAGCGCAGCGGTCGATGGCCGAGGTCGGAATCGCGGGCGAAGTCGTGATCGCCGACAACGGCAGCACCGACGGTTCCCAGTCGATCGCACGGTCGCTGGGTGCGCGAGTGGTGGACGTTGCCGAGCGGGGGTACGGCGCTGCACTTCGGTCGGGCATCGACGCGGCGACCGGCGCGTTCGTCATCATGGCTGACGCTGACGACAGCTATGCGCTCGACGATCTGGGACCATTCGTCACCGAACTCCGCAACGGCGCAGACCTCGTGATGGGAAATCGGTTCGCGGGATCCATCGAGCCAGGCGCCATGCCTGCACTACATCGCTACCTCGGCAACCCTGTCCTTTCGTGGATCGGCCGGCGCCTGTTCGACGTCGGCATCGGCGACTTCCATTGCGGAATGCGCGGCATGCGACGCGATTCGATCGTCGACTTGGACCTACGCACGACCGGCATGGAGTTCGCAAGTGAGATGGTTGTGCGAGCCGCACTCGCCGAACTCGACATTCGCGAAGTACCCACCGTGCTGCGACCAGACGGCCGCTCACGCGAACCGCACCTCCGGACCTGGCGCGACGGATGGCGGCACCTCCGATTCCTCCTGCTGTTCTCTCCCCGCTGGCTTCTGCTGCTCCCCGGCCTGGTCCTCGTGGCAATCGGGGCGGTCGGACTCGGCGTCCTGCTCCCCGGGCCGCTGCGCATTGGTTCGGTCGAACTCGATATCCACGCACTGCTGTTTGCTCACCTGGCGTTGGTTGTTGGCCTCAACGCGATCGTGCTCGCCTGCTTTGCGCGCATGTACGCCGTGAGCGCTGGGCTCTTACCGCACAGCGATGACCTGGCCCGTTGGCTTCGCCGCGTGAGCCTCGAACGTGTGCTCGTCGTCGGCCTCTTCCTCATCCTCGCCGGAGTGGCGGGTTCGGTGATTGCCGTCATCGTGTGGGGCTCGGAATCATTCGGTGGCCTGGACCCGTCGGAGACCATGCGCATCGTCATTCCTTCGATCACGGCGGTCGCGGTCGGCGCGGAGTTCGTCTTTGCCTCCTTCGTGATCGGGTTGTTGTCGCTACCGCGGCGCTAGTCGACGTCGCTGCTCGATCCGCGCGCGATCGCGCTCGACGGCACGATGAGTGCAACCGCCACGAGCCCCGCCGTCACGCCGAGCGACCGGAACACGAACGCGTGAACGAGCGAATGGTTGCGCATCACCTCGAACCAGATGAGCGGCAGCACTGCCGGCGAGGCAATCAGCAGCCGCGTCGCCCACGTCGACGCGAACTCCTGACGTCGCGCCACGAGCGCGCTGACCACCACGATGGCAATCAGCACCGGCGGAGTGAGCGGGTGGCTCATCCAACGCTCGATGTTCAGGTCGATCGAATTGAACCAGGACAGGTCGATGTAGTCCCGTTCGCCTGCCACACGATCCTCCACCGCGCCTCCGACGTTCGCTCGCACCTCGCTGTAGCCGAGCACGAGCATTGCAATCGCCCACTTGGCAACCCACGTCCACACCCAACCAGCGATCCACGCCGCCGACGCCAACACTGTTCGCAACAGCAGGGCGCGCCCATGCAAGAACCCTGCGGAGCTGAGCGCCACGACACCAGTCGACAGCGCCCATGCCCCCGGTGGCGTGGTGAGCAGATCGACGAACACGTACGCCGAGCCGACGACGAACGCTCCGGAGGCAACCGCCAGGTTGGATCTCCCCGCCGACGACCGGCTCTCCTTCAGTCCAGGCTCACCAACCGACTCGGCAGACTCGATGGAACCACTGAGTCGATGCAGCCACCACGCTCCTGCAACCGCAACGAGCGCTGGGGTGCCGTGCGGGATACTGCGCGTGAGTTCGATCGTGTCGGTCGTGAGCAGAAACGGACCGAGCAGCGCCACCGAGGCCAATGCTCCATGCTGATGCCACAAGCGCCGGCCGAGCAGTGCAACGGCTCCAATCACGGCCCACAACAACACCATGCGCTGGCCTGATACCCCGACCGTGGCAACGAGCGGCCGGGACATGAACGTATACCCGTGCCAGTAGCGGTAGTACTCGTACCCACCCTGGAGTCCCTCTCCCGCTGCGTGCGACTGCACCGACGCAATCGCTCCGTTACAGCTCCCCAGCGTTGGACTGCGCACCCAGATCGTCGCAGGTCCACCTTCGGTGTCGCCGAGACCCATCGTCAAGGCAATGCAGTCGGAGAACGTGTCGAGCGGCCGGCCCGAGATTCCCACTTGGAAATTCGCCGTCATCTCGATGCGGTTCGCCGCACCCGACAGCTCTCCGAGAATCAGCCGGTCGGGCACGAAGCTGGCCGTGAACACCAGCGCAGCAGCGACGAACGGACACACGACGGCCAACGCGACAAACCTGCGGACCCATGGAGCAACCGCCACCGACACCGCCCGGACCCTAGCCGTGCGACCCACCGGCTCCCGATCGATCCTCCCGGTCAGCACGCTGACGGGCGGGCTGCCAGACTCTGGCCCATGGCTGCACCATCGAACACCCTCCACTGGTCGAACTCCGATGCCGAAGTACACAAGGTCGTGGTCGGCCCCTACGACAACAACGTGTTCGTGGTGCGATGCAAACAGAGCGGCGAAGCAGTGCTGATCGATGCTGCGAACGAACACGAGATGCTGTTGGAGCTGTGCGATGCGCTCGGTGTCACCCGTGTGCTCGAGACACACGGTCACTGGGACCACATCCAAGCGGTACCGGCGATGCGCGAGGCCGGCTACGAGGTCGCAGTGACCAAGCTGGATGCACCAAAGCTCGAAGAGGTCGGCTACGACGTGTTCCTCGACGACACCGAGGTGATCGAGTTCGGCAAGCTCCGCCTCCATGCCATCCACAACCCGGGCCACACCCCCGGCTCGATCTCATTTGCGCTCGACGACACGCCGCTGTTGTTCACCGGTGACACGCTCTTCCCCGGCGGCCCCGGGAACACCAGCTTCGACGACGCGTCGTTCGACACGATCATCGATTCGATCTCCACCAAGCTGTTCACCTTTCCACCTGACACGATCGTTCTCCCCGGCCACGGCCTCGACACGACGATCGGCACCGAACGCCCGCACCTCGATGAGTGGGTTGACCGGGGCTGGTGACGTCGGCAGCGGAAGCGATCGAGCAATGAGGTACGACGAACGACCGATCGATGCCACTCCGGTCCACACCTCTGACTTGCCGGCCACGCCAATCCGGGATCGCAACATCCCGGCGACTGCATGGATCGAGGCGCCAGCAACGCTGCGAGAGCTCGGAAACGACCTCCCCGACCAGCCAGTCGCCGAGTTCAAACGACGAATCGGACCCTGGATTCTCTGGCGAGCGGGTCCAGCCCGTCGTGGCGATGCTCGCTACTGGGTGCAGCACGATGAGACGGGCGAGGAATTCACCTTGCGCATGTTCCTCGACGGAACGGCGTCGGGCACCGGACCGACTGGACGCCAGCATGATCGGTTCCGGTCCTGGAAAGAAGACCTCCGCGACACGAACTGAATAGCCTCGGACTCCATGGCCACTCCGTTCTTTCCCGACATCGACCGCGTCGAGTTCGAAGGCCCTGACTCCGACAACCCGTTCGCATTCCGCTGGTACGACGCTGACCGTGTGGTCGGCGATCGCACCATGGCCGAACAGCTCCGCTTCGGAGTCTGCTACTGGCACAGCTTTGCGTGGGATGGCTCGGACATCTTCGGGGCAGGCACGCTCGACCGACCATGGAACCCGGCAACCGCCTCGGGGGCCGCTGCGGCGATGGAGCCAATGGATGCAGCCAAGGCCAAGATGTCTGCGGCCTTCGAGTTCTTCGAGAAGCTGGGCGCCCCCTTCTTTTCGTTCCACGACGTCGACATCGCTCCGCCAGGCTCGGCGTTCGCTGAGTCGGCACGCAACCTCGACGAGATGGTCGACGAGGCCGCGGCCCACATGGAACGCACGGGAACGAGGTTGCTGTGGGGCACCACGAATGCGTTCTCCCACCCTCGATTCATGGCAGGCGCGGCAACGAACCCGAACCCCGAGATCTTTCGATACGCCGCAGCTCAAGTCGCACACTGCATGAACGCAACGCACCGCCTCGGCGGAGCGAACTACGTGCTGTGGGGTGGTCGCGAGGGCTACGAGACGCTGCTGAACACCGACATGAAGCGCGAGCTGGACCAGCTTGGACGGTTCTTGAATCTGGTCGTACAGCACAAGTACGACATCGGCTTCGAGGGCACCTTGCTCATCGAGCCGAAGCCGATGGAGCCCACCAAGCACCAGTACGACTACGACGTGGCAACGGTTCACGGCTTTTTGCAGAAGTACGGGCTCGAGAACGAACTCAAGGTGAACATCGAGGTCAACCACGCCACGTTGTCCGGACACGACTTCCATCACGAGGTCGCCACGGCGGTGAACAACGGCATCTTCGGCTCGGTCGACGCGAACTCCGGCGACGACCGCCTGGGTTGGGACCTCGACCTGTTCCCCCGCTCTGTCGAACAGATGACGCTCGGCATGCTCGAGATTCTGCGGGGTGGCGGATTCACCACCGGCGGATTGATGTTCGACACGAAACTCCGGCGCCAATCAATCGACCGCAACGACTTGTTCCACGGCCACATCGCAGCGATGGACGTGATGGCAAGGTCACTGCTCGCTGCGCACAGCCTTCTCGAGACCGGGCAGCTGGATCGACTGCGACAGGATCGCTATGCCGAGTGGAACACCCCGCTGGGCAAAGCGATCTCGCAGGGCGACGTCACGCTCGCGGACCTCCATGCCGGTCAGCTGGCGGAGGACTCCGAACCTCACGGGCGAAGTGGACGCCAGGAGTATCTCGACGACCTGGTAGCTCGCTCGATCGAGCGGGTGCACTGAGTCGCCAACCGGTCAGGCCGTGGCAGACACCTTCGAGACCGCCGCTGAGACGACCTCGTCGAAACGCTCGATGAGCCGAGCGAGCCACGCCGGATCGTCATCGGCGAACGCTGCACGGACTTGCGCTCGGATCGTGGCACCGTCAGGCGATTCCGGATCTCCGTGGGCGTGCAACCACGCATCGGCACGCAATGCCTGCAGCACCGTGAAGACGTCGACCGTGCCGAACTCGAGCGCCACCGCCGTCACTTCCACACCCGGCACGAGCGGCTGGATCGCCGCCAGCCAATCACCGCTCAGAGACGCTGAGACACTTTCGCCGTCGTGCATCGAACGAACCTCACCCCACCAATCGGTGCCGCGAGCGTAGCCAGGGTCGCCCGAACTCTCATGGGAGATCAGTTCCCCATGTCCCCATTCGCCCAGGCCGGTGTGCAGATCAATGACCGCGAGCCGGGTTGCCGGAGCGACGATGGCCCCCAGGTGTTCGACCAGCCACTCATGGGACCACACCGGTCCAGAACCACCATGGAAGATCCCGGTGGGATGGTCGTACTGCCCGCCACTCACCGTCTCTTGGAACTGTGGGAGCCCGACCTCGACGGCTTGCGCCATCAGCAATGCAGTGGTTTCCTCCTGTGTGGGCTCGTCCCACGTGGCAGGAACCAGGACGTCGGCGATCTCGGCATAGCCGTCGTTGCTCGGCACCGCCGACCAGTCGACGAAGTTGCGGTTGAGGTCGACGTTGTCCTCGTTGACTCGGCGGACCCACGAGAACCCGACCGGATTGAACGCATGCATCACGACGACACGCACACCGTCGGGTACGGCCGCTGCTCGCTCCTCCAACCACCAGCTCTGCAAGGCTGACCCCGAGTAGCCCTCGACGCCATGGGTCCCAGAAACGATCACGAGAACGTTGGCTGCGTCCGCTGGACCGAGCGTTGCGAGGTCGACGGCCAGTTCCTCACCTTCTCGCCCACGGAGTGGATGCACAAAGGTCGTGACCTCCGCCCCTGCCTCGGATGCCGAAGCAAGGAATCGCCGCCGGGCGATGTCATAGGTGTGGTCGAGTGTTCGCGCCATACACGATGATCTCAGATTCGAACTCCGAATCGAAAGACGGTGAAGAAGTGCCTGGCACTTCTTCACTGGTGGTCAGATGGGGAGGTCACCCGTGGCGCGTCGCGTGGAGCCTTCATCGGTGTATGCAGCAATCGTGCGCTGCGCGATCCGCATCTGGTGTACTTCATCGGCACCGTCGGCGAATCGCGCCCACCGCGCATGCTGATACATGTGCGCAAGCGGTGTGTCGGTCGAGTAGCCGAGCGCTCCGTGCACCTGGATCGATCGGTCGATGATGCGGTTCAGCATGTTGGCAACGAAGTGCTTGGCCATGGAGACCTCGCCCTTGAAGTCGACTCGTTCATCGGCCGGGGTGTCGTCCCCCTGCTTGTGCGCTGCATCGATCTTCGACGCGGCATGCAGCACCATCAGCTTGGACTGATACAGCTCCATCGACGAGTCGGCGATCATCCATTGGATCCCCTGCTTCTCGGCCAACATCGAGCCGTGTGAGTATCGGTTGAGCGATCGGTCGACCATCATGTCGAGCGCCGTCTCGGCTTGAGCAATCCAGCGCATGCAGTGTGCGAGTCGAGCTGGGCCGAGTCGGTACTGACCAAGGAGGTGTCCTTGGCCCCGACCGCCGAGCATCTGGTCGTTGTGGACTCGTAGGTCGGTGATGACGATCTCCGAGTGGCCCGTGCCGCCGTGCATGGTCTCCACCTCGCGCACGTCGTTCCAACCCTCCTGCGGCAGATCGATGAGAAACGCCGAATTCGCAGCTTGTGGGATCTCGGGATTTTCCTCGGTGCGACACACGAGAATCGCGAAGCTCGCACGTCGGGCATTCGAGATGAACCACTTGCGGCCGTTGATGACCCATTCGTCGCCGTCCTGATAGGCGGTGGTTTGGATGAGCGTGGGATCGGAACCGGCGACCTCGGGCTCGGTCATTGCGAAGCACGAGCCCTTGATCGTGCCTTCGCACAGCGGACGGAGGTACTTCTCCTTTTGCGCATCGGTCCCCCAGTGCAACAGCGTGTGCATGTTGCCTTCATCGGGTGCCATGCAATTGAACACCCAGGGCCCGTAATACGACTTGGCCGCTTCGGCCTGGACCATCGCCAACTCCACGTGTCCCAGCCCCATGCCGCCCCACGCTTCGGGCATGTGCGGCAGCCAGATTCCGGCGTCCACTGCCGCCTTGCGCATCTCGAGCAGCTTGCGAATGCGGTCGCCTCCTTTCAGCGCATTGCCGGCCTCACCGTCCGGGCCGACACCTTGGATCTCCTGCTCGATCGGCTTGATCACATCGGTCACGAACGACCGGATCCGCATCCGTAGTGCCTCGAGTTCGGGGGACAGGGTGAAGTCAATCGACATCGTTCCAGGCTCGCAGACGCATCGGCGCCGGACGAATCCGTCCGGCGCGACGATCAACGATGCGAAACGTCGAATTCGGTTCGTCACGCACTGGAGTGAGCGAATCGAACACCGTTCGTCCGGCGTCTCAAGTGCGGACTCCCGATTGCCGATAGTTCAGTGTGGAGACACCGGCGAGCATCGCGCCGTCGGCCGATTCGTCGGCTGGCGAGATCAGCTCGAACACCAGCGCGTCCATGCTGGACGCGACCGTGGAGTCTCCCGAGGATCTCATTGCTCTCATTCGACAGAACGGCCTCGGGTCGGACATGGAGATCGTCGAGCGCATCGATCGAGCGCTCGACCAGACCACCGACGACGCCGACCTCGGCTCGCTCTATGTCGCCCGCGCACTTGCGCTGCAGTGTCAGGGGAACGCTTCTGCTCCTGCAGCGGCGGCGCGAAACGCCGTGCCGCACCTGGTGGCAGCGGGCGACATGGAAACCGCGGCATTCGCCTCCGCGATGAGTGCGGTGTTCCTCGACCAGTCGGGTGCGTCGATCGCTGCCGTCGACCACGCGGTGGACGCTCTCGTCATGCTCGGCGATCTCGGCCCGACCTCTGAGGACGGCCCGATGAAGATCGAAGGAGTTCGAGCTGCGCTTGCCCTCTCCGGTTTCTTTATGCGGCTCTCGGCATTCGATCTGGCGGTTGCGACAGCCCAGCGGGCGTTCGAAGGCGGCCTGCTGATCGAGGGCTTCTCGATGGACTCCGTGGCGCTGTCCGTCGGGTACCTCACCGTCGAAAGCGCCCATGTCACCGAAGACGACGACCTTCGTGAAACCTCACTCGAACTCGCGTACCGGTCGATCGATTGGCTGGAAGCAAACGGCTTCGACGATTCGTCGCGAACACTGCTCGGAAAGGGTCTTCGAGCCGAGACTCGCCACATCCTCGGACGGTCGAGCTGCGATCTCGAACTCGACGGCGATGCGCATCTCTACGACGACACGCGAGCCGACCTGGTGGCATGGCACCAGATGGTGCGCGGCACCTCTGCTCAGTTTCGCGGCGACCCGGAAGCGGCCATTGCACTCTTCGACCTCTCCATTCCCGGATTGGAAGCAAGCTCAGATGACCATTGCCTGGTCCGGGCCCTCCGGGGACGGTCACAAGCCCGGGCACTCGCCGGCGACTTTGCCGGGGCGTTCGCCGATGCATCCGACCTGGCAGAACGGGTTCGAGGCTGGCAGATCGCCCAGGTTGGGCGGCTTGCATTCCAGCTCGCTCGACGAGCGGATCTCGAGCGCTCAACCACCGAGCTCCGCAACACCGCCCAGCGTCTTGCTGACGACATCGCCCGTGACGCCACCACTGGCGTGAACTCCCGACGCTGGCTCGAAGGCCGACTCGACGAACTCGCCGCAACCGACCTCTCGGGTTCGACGATCATGTGCGACATCGACCACTTCAAGTCGGTCAACGACACCTACGGCCACCACATCGGCGACGACGTCCTGCGCCAGTTCGGGATGCTTCTGCACGACGTTGCCGGCAACGCCGACATCGCACGGTTCGGCGGGGAGGAGTTCGTTGTCGTCTTGCACGACCCCGAACCATCGACGGGAGTCGATGTCGCCGAGCGAATTCGAGCAGCAACCGAGAACCACGATTGGAGCACGTTGGCCGAAGGGCTTGGTCTCACCGTGAGCTGCGGGGTCGTCCACGGCCCCCTGCGAAATGTCCGCCCGATGCTGATCGCTGCGGACGTCGCGCTTCTCGACGCCAAACGAGGTGGGCGCAACCGGGTCATGGCTCCGCTCCAGACGCCGACCTGCTGACGTTGGACACCCTCCCCCACCGCGGGTGAGGTCAGCGACAGACTGTGAGCGTGCAACGCATTCTTTCTCCGCTCTTCGTTGCCGGTGCGACGGCTGCACTCACCCTCGCTGCCTGCACCTCGTCGTCAGATGCCGTGGTGAGAAACAGTGCTGTTCCGGTCGCTTCGACCACCACCGTGAACAACGAGGTGTTCGAGCGCAGCACAGACGCCCCGTCGACGCCGACCAGCACGACGACCCTTGCGCCACCCACCACCCCACCGCCGACGAGCACCACCACGACCACGACCACGACCACTACCACCACCACGACCACGACCACCACGCTGGCTCCGGGAACGGTCGCGGGTGAGATCGACTTCACTGCCGATGCACAGGTGATCGGCACGTCGGTGCAAGGTCGCCCGCTCCTGGTGGAGCGCTTCGGCACACCTGGCGACCGTCGCGTCCTCGTGATCGGAGTCATCCACGGCAACGAGGACGGTGGTGTGGCGATCATCGACGAGCTACGCGATCGTGCGGTGACGAGCAGCGAACCAGACGGAATCGAACTCTGGTTGATGGAGTCGATGAACCCCGATGGACAACTCGCGCAAGACCGACACAATGCAAATCAGGTCGACCTCAATCGGAACTTCCCCTTGCGCTGGGGTCCCATTGGCCAGCCTGGAGATGGCCAATATGCGGGAACGGGCCCCGCGAGCGAGCCCGAGACTCAGGCCATGGTCTCGTTCATCAGCCAACTGCGCCCCGACCTGACCGTCTGGTACCACCAGGACGCGAACCTGATCATCCCGTCGAGTGGCCGCGACGGTCGGATCCGAGCGAGGTACGCCGAACTGAGCGGACTCCCCGTGGCCGACTGCTGTGATGGCGGTATCTACACCGGCATCGCCGCAACCTGGGCTCGGGGTGAACTCGCTGCGCAGGAAGGCGTTGCGTTCATCGTCGAACTGCCGGGTGGCGACCTTCCCGCCGACCAGGTGACCCGACACGCCGACACGGTCACGACGATCACCGGCGAACTCGCAACGCTCTGACCTTGTGCTCCAGACCGTGTCAACAGTTGGTGAAGTCGACTTGATGATCGGGTTGCGCCGACCGATGACCTGAGATGGATCAGATGTCATCTGGCGTACCTGACGTACCCGCACCTGCGACGCCATCACTTCCTGCACCAGCTCAGCAGTTGGCCGCAGCTCCGTGGGCAGCACCGCACCCGGCTGAAATGACCGCACCTCCCGTGTCAGCACCGGCTCATCAGCCGACGGTGCCGCTCCTCCCCGTCGCTGCGCCGAAGAAGCAGGTGCGTCGTGGCATCCTCGCCGCTGGCGCCGGGGCGGTCGCGCTGGCTGCTGTTGCTGCGGGCGCACTCGTGATCACACGTGACGCTTCCGAGGCGGTGATCGTTCAGGACTCAACCCAACTCGCTGCCGACCCGGCCGCCACTCCCGGCTACTCCTTCGCTGCCGCCACCGCCAACGCGCAGACAGCAGCCTCCGTGGTGTTCGACATGGAGATCGAAAGCCCCGACGGGCCGATGACCGCGACTGCTGCATTCGACAAGGCCTCCGGGCGCATGTCGATGGAGCTCGACATGTCTCAACTCGTGGAAGACGACGAGAGCTTCATCGAGATCGGTGACTCGTTGGCGTTCATCGCGGATGAGTCCGCTCAAGTCGCCTATATCAGCGCTGATTTCCTCGCCGGATTCATCCCCACGGACGCAAGCTGGATCAGCCTCACGACCGACGAGTTCTCGGTGGATGACGATGTGTTCGGCGACGTGTTCGCCAATCCGCTCGACATCGCAGACGTCTTCGGCGACCTCGAACCCCTGGATCTCGGCGAGGTGACGGTCGATGGCGAGCTGCTTCATCACTTTGAGGTCACGATCGATGCAACGACGATTGCCCAGCTCGATGCCGACAAGATCGACGAGGAGCTCGCTGCGGACATGCTGGCTGACGATGACCTCGCACTCCTCGGCGGCAGCGTGACCTACGGCGTGTGGGTGGATGAAGCAAACCAGATCCGCCGGATGACGTTCGACGTCGTGGACGACGGCGAGGTCGGCAGTGTCGAACTCTGGGTCGACATTTCCACCGAATCCATCGACATCGCATTGCCCTCCCCCGACGACGTGGTCGACATGGACGAACTCTTCGGCAGCGCATTCGAGGCAGACGAGGAGAGCTGAGCGCTGGCGCGTCGACCTCACTTCACCTGCCGACCGGCCACCCAGACGCACTCGATGTCCGCAGGCGTGGTCAAGCGAACGATCTTCTCGAACGCGCGCTCTTCATCATCGATCTCGTCCCAGATCCGCAGCGCAGAACCCTCGCGAGCGGTATCGACGCCAACTGCATCGAAGAATCGACCCACTTCGATGAGGCCTGCATCGACTCCCAACAGATCGGAGCCTCCCGCAGTGGCCATCCAGAACGCCTCGGTGATCGAGATGCGTGAACCGGACACGCCTCGAGCACCAGCCGGCAGCGCCGCATCGACTCCCTCGTCGAGCAACCGCGACATGGTCACAGCATCCGCACACTGGGTGAGCAGACCCGGCTGCGCGCCACCGGCAACGTCGGTACCGAGGCCGACACGCACACCAGCATCGAGTGCTCGACGGGCGGGGAACACAGCGTTGGCGAAGTACGCGTTCGACAACGGACAGTGTGCAACTCCGGCGCCACGAGCGGCGATCACACCAAAGTCATCGACACCGAGATGGTCGCCATGGGCCAACACCGCGTGGTCCCGAAGCAGCCCGAATCCGTCGAGCGCCAACGTGTCGGACATGTCGAAGCGATCCTGCGCGTACCCGTGTTCCCAATCGCTCTCCGAGCAGTGCGTCTGAACTCGAACGCCTGTCGACGCTGCCAGCTCGCCGAGCCCACGCAACAGCTCGTCCGTGCACGCCGGCGTGAACCGAGGGGTGATGATCGGTTCGACGAGCGGAGATCCCAGCTCCTGAATCTCTCGGATGGAAGCTGCTGAATCGGCAATTCCTGTTTCGGCGTCCATGTCGCGATACCAGCTCGGGGTTCCGTCCGGATGATCCATCGCAACGCGCCCGACGAAAGCTCGCTGTCCTGCGGCGACACAAGCAGTGGCGAGCATCGTCGTGGTCTCGACGCTGACCGTTGCGTAGTACACCGCCGTGGTGGTGCCGTGGGCCAGCAACGTCGAGACCATTGCGGGCCACACCTGGGCTGCAACGCTCGGATCGGTCAGACGCTGCTCCAACGGAAAGGTGTGCTCGAACAACCACGACTCCAGGTCCAAGTCGAGTCCGGTACCCAGTTGCGGCCACTGCGGCGCATGGATGTGGGTGTCGACCAGACCGGGGATCAGGATCACCGAGTCGGGGAGCACCACATCGGCAGCGCCCCGAGGTCCGACATCATCCAGCGCGACAATCCGCCCGTCGTCGTCGACAGAGATGCGCACGTGTTCGCGAACCGCGAGCTTGTCCGGCGTCGGGGTCTGCATGATCGTGCATCGGATCGTGAAGCTCACGTCGAGCACGGTAGCCACCGTCGCAATGCCGGAGCCCTAGCGTGTCGGGATGCCCGAATCGTTCTTTCCGTATGAGCGTGACGATCGGTGGAAGCTGGTGCTACTGCCTCTGGGAATCAGCGACGACCACGGGGTCACCGTGACCGATGACGAGGTCACGATCACCTACGGCCACTGGACCGTTCGTACACCGCGTTCGAATGTGGCTGGGTCGCTCGTGACCGGCCCCCACCGCTGGTGGACTGCAGTGGGGCTGCGCCTGAGCTTCGCTGATGACGGCCTCACATTCGGAACGAACCCGCGCCGCGGACTCTGCATCGAGTTCCACGAACGCATTCGCCGGGTGATCGGGTTCCACGATCACTCCGCGCTCTGGGTGTCGGTCGCCGATCCCGAGGGTCTGGCTGCGGCACTGCGTTGATGGAAGTCGGCAACGCAACGATCGAGTGAGCTGCAGCGTTCACTGCGGCGAAACACTCTCAACACATCAGCTCTCTAGTTTCGAAGCATGGACGTGGAGCCCGCACCGGCCCGATGATCGACTCAGTCGACCCGTTCATCGGCACAGGTATCACCGACCTGGCCGACCCAAGCGGGTTGGCTGCGACGTGGTTCTGGCCCAAGCCGCCTGTCGGCAACACACATCCGGGAGCCACACACCCGTTCGGCATGCTCTCGGCGTGCGCCTACTCCGGCGGATATCCCACTGGCTACGGGTCCTTCGAACGGTCCACGGAAGGCCCGCCCCGCCGGCTCCATCAGGGCAACGTGGCCTCCGGGTTCACGCACTTCCAGCAGTCCGGCACTGGCGCCATCCGCAAGTACTACAACTACCTTCGCGTCACCCCGACACTCGGCACGCTCGATGATCTCGGTGAACCCGTTGCGATCGTCGACGAGGACGCCGCTCCCGGCTGGTACACCGCCACGCTCGCGAGCGGCATCCGAGCCGACTTGACGGTCGGCCCGAAGAGCGCAGTTCATCGCTACACCTTCCCCTCCAGCCGTACCGCTCGAATCATCATCGACTGCTCGCACGGCGGCCTCACGATCGATCGGGGCGCCACCATTCCGCTGCGCGCATCGCTCGACATCGCCGGCCCCGGTGTGGTGACCGGCCACGTGGTCATGGAAGGCGTGCCGATTGCCTTTCACATCGAGTGCAACACACCCGACTGGCGACAGATGCTCTGGTACGACCGTCGTCTCATGCCTGGCGGGAGCCAGCTGCAGTTCGACTCGATCCGCCCGACCACCTTGCGACCGTTCGGATTCGTGTGGACCGGACCGATCGACGCAGGCGACACGGTGGAAGTCCGCATCGGTTTCTCGCTACGCGACCACGACCAAGCGCGGCGCAACCTCGAGCGGGACCTGTCCACGGAGGGTTCGCGAGAGCGGCACGCAACCGAGCAGCGGTTCGCGAGCCGACGGGAACACACCCGGGCGGCGTGGGCCGGTCACCTGGACCGTGTCCGGATCGAAACGTCGTCGCCGCAACGGCGCAGCGTGTTCGCTACGGCGCTCTACCACTCACTGATCAAGCCGTGTTTCGCTCCCGACGAGAGCCCGTTCTGGCCGAGCGACGGCCCATTCGCGTTCGACATCTGCACGATGTGGGACATCTACCGCACACAGTTGCCGCTCATCACGGCGCTGTTTCCAGAACGCGCCGTCGAGTTGGCAACCGCGTTGCTGCAAGTGGCCGAAGAAGAAGGCAACCTGCCGATCGGCTACCGGATGGCCCGAGGCGCCGACCGCTTCTTCCGACAGGGCAGCGCACTCGCGCACACGTTCCTGGCTGACCTCTGCGCGCTCGGGCTGCCCGGCATCGATTGGGAGTGGGCGCTGTGCCACATGGATGCGGATCTGCGACGCCAGTTCGGTGAGGAATACCTGGAGCACGGCGTGGTCCACCCCATCTCGCACACACTCGACCTGGCATTCGGATACCACTGCACCGCAACCGTGGCTCGAATCGTCGGCGACGACGATCTCGCTGCACAGTTCGAGGCATTGGCGACGCGCTGGGTCAATGCCTTCGACCCTGACAGCGGGCTGGTGCTCGATTCGAACCTGTACGAGGGCGGCACGTGGAACTACTCCTTCCGCCTCGTGCATGACATGGCTGGTCGGATCGAGGTCGCTGGCGGCGAGGCCGCCTACACCGAGTTGCTCGACGAGTTCTTTGGCTTCGGCGCGCCGCCGGTGAAGCAACTTGGCGTCGATCCCGCCGCCGAAGAGATCGCAGCTGGGTACGGACTGAACCGCTTCGAAGGGTTGAACAACGAGCCTGACATGGAGGCTCCGTGGTCCTACCACTGGGTTGGCCGTCCGGACCGAACAGCCCAGATCGTCCACGCTGGCGTGCACCAGCAGTTCGGGCTCGGGCGCGGCGGGCTTCCCGGCAACGACGACTCGGGCGCGCTCAGCTCCTGGTACGTCTGGGCGTCGCTCGGACTGTTTCCCGTTGCTGGCCAACAGATCGTGCTGATCAACGCCCCATCGTTCGTGCGCGCCCGACTCCGCCTCGGCAACAAGACGCTCGACATCGAAACCATCGGCTTCGAGGAACCCGACGTGGACAGCGCCCCGCAGTACGTGCAGGAGGTGCACTTCAACGGTGTCGCCATCGACCGATCGTGGCTCACCAACGCTGAGTTTCACGGCGGCGGATTGCTCACGATCGCGCTCGGCACCGAGCCGTCGACCTGGGCCACCACGACACGCCCGCCTTCTCGTTCCACCCATCACCTCTCTCACTCGGACTCACCCATCGATCTCCCCAGCCAGGAGCAGCAGCCATGACCATGATCTCCGACCACCTCGATGCCACACGTCCTGGCCTTCCGACGCTCGAGTCAGATGCGCCCCCAGCGAACCCGACCCGACGCCTTGTCATCGTGGTGCGAGCCGATCCTGTGATCTGCGGGCACTCGGGCGAGGCTCGCAACCTCGCGGAGGCCGCGCTCACCCGGGGTTTCGACGACGTTCGTATCGTCACGTGGCCAATCGATGCCCTGCAGTCGGCCGGGCTGCCGCTCAAGCCACTCGAAACCGTGTTGGCGTACTCCAGCGGTATCACCGTCGAACGACCCGAGCCGGTCGGTGACTACAAGGTGCCCGACGGCCGCTACCTCGGCGGAATCGTCGGTCGCCTCGTGGAACTCTTCACCGAAGGCGTTCCGACCACCGCCATGTCGCTGTATCTGACCCCTCATGACACCGCGATCTCCCAGGCTGCTCAGATCGCCCGGGCGACCGGGATGTGTGCACCCCTCACCACGATTGCCGAAGCGGTGGGGTCCGACATCACCAACGTGGTGCGAACCGCGGTGGAGGAGGGACGGTTCGGTGCCGCTGCTCAGGTGCTCAGTACGTACCTGAGCAACGACCTCTGTGTCGCCGTGTCGAAGTACACGAAACACCTGATCGTCGAAGCCGCGACCGAGGTCGATGATCGCTGGGGAACCCGGTTCGCTCCGCAGTGCATCGAACGGGTGCAGATCTCGTATCCAGCCGTCGATTCCAAGGCGTACACCGAACTCGATCCGGCAGAGACCGATCGTCGCCTCGCCGAGCGCGGGCTCGAGCGTGACGGGTACGTGATGTTCCTGTCGCGGCTGAGCCGAGCGAAAGGCGTCGATGACTTGATCAACGGCTTCGCAGCCAGTGCAGCCCGCACGCGCACCAAACTCGTGATCTGTGGCAATGGCCCTGAGGCAATGGAGTTGCGGGCGCTTGCGTCGTCAACTCCCGACCCCGATCAGATCGTGTTCTTCGACGACGTGGATGACGCCGAGAAGCCGCACCTGATGGCCGGGTCGTCGGCCTACGTGTTGGCCAGCAAACCGCGACCGGAGTTCGTGGAGACGTTCGGCATCGCGCTGGTGGAGAAGATGCTCGCTGGTGGGGGTCCGATCATCACGTGCGAGACCGGTGGAATCCCCGAAGCTGTCGGCCCACACGCGAAGATCGTGCCGCCCGCGCATCCGACAGCCATCGCCAACTCACTGGCCGAAGTGATCCTGGGGTTGTCGAGCGGCGAGCGAAAGCGTTGGGGGCAGGCAGCGCGTGACTACGCGCTGCAGTTCGATCGCACGAACGTGTTCGATCTGCTGTTTGCGCGCCTCGATGACGCCGAGGCCCAACCCGCCGCCTGACGAGTCAGACGAAGCGCGCGAACACGTCCAACGGCTCGCGCTCGGACACCACCGTGTTGATTGGATGCTCGTCGTCCATGGTGCCGATCGCCATGCCGCAGAAGATCTGCTGCTCATCAGGCGCACCCACGAATTCGGCAACGGCAGCCTCGTGAACTGCCCAGGCCTCTTGAGCACACGTGTCGAGGCCGGCTTCTTGGGCAAGCAGCATGAAGGTCTGCAAGTACATGCCGAGGTCCGACCACTGCGGCGGGCCCATCTGGCGATCCACAAAGCAGAAGAACGCCGCTGGAGCCCCGAAGAAGTCGAGGTTCTTCGCGAACTGTGCGAAGCGTCCCGCCTTGTCCTCGCGCTCCACGCCGATCGCGGCGTACATGTCCTCACCGATCTTGAACCGCGACGACCGGTACGGCTCGGAGAGGGGCTGCGGGTAGATGTCGTAAGCCGGGGCGCCCGGAGCGCGGTCGGCAATGAACTCGCGGAACCGGGTCATCGAGTCGCCGTTGACGACGTAGATCCGCCACGGTTGCACGTTGCCGCCCGAAGGCGAGCGCGCCGCCACCGTCAGGAGCTCGCGCAGCACCTCATCGGACACGGGGTCGGGTCGGAAGTGGCGGACGGACTTGCGACGGTTGACAGCTTCGGTCACGTTCATCCGCCCATCCTGCCCACCTCGACCTCGGATTGTTCAGGCGTGGGGGGTGATCAGCGCTTTTTCTCCCGTTGCCATTTTTGCGTAGCGCTTGACGAACTCCGGGTCGACTGCCTGATCGAGCGACAAGGTCATGCCGTACGGGCTGGCGAACGTCGTGGTGATCTCGTCGGCGACCCGTTGCCGGAGTCGCTGTGTGCCCTCCGTGCCGAGCTTGCCCAGGAATGGTGTCAGCAGCCAGCCGCTGACGGACCAGGTGAGGCCGAAGTTCCGGTTGAGCACCGTCGGACCGCGATCGAGCCCACCGTAGATGTAGGCCTGCTTGAGCGTGTCCGAGCCGTACCGGTTGTACTCATTGCCCTCCATTGCCACCTTCTCCATGGCGCCGAGGATCGTGCCGACGAGGTCGCCGCCACCGATTGCGTCGAACGCAATGGTGGCGCCCGTGGCACGTAGCGCCTCGGCGAGATCGTCGAAGAACGAGTCGGCCGACGAGTTCACCACGTACTCGGCCCCGTTGGCCTTCAACATGTCGACGTGCTCGTGCTTGCGCACGATGTTCACGAGTGCAATCCCATCGTCGAGGCAGATGCGGTTCAACATCTGCCCGAGGTTTGATGCGCCGACGGTGTGCAGCAGTGCCGTGTGCCCTTCTGCTCGCATGGTCTCGACCATGCCGAGCGCAGTGAGCGGGTTGACGAATGCAGCAGCAGCTTCGATCGAGGTGGTGCCCTCGGGCATCGGCAGCGCGCTCAGGACGTGGATGGTGCGGTACTCGGCGTAAGCGTCACCCGACACGAACCCAATGGTCTTGCCGAGCAGCGCCTGGGCTGCGTCAGACGAGCCCGCTGCCACGACGACACCGCCACCTTCGTTACCGGCCACCATCGACGCACCGAACCGGGCAGCCAACGCGCCGAGCCCGGTGGTGATCGGCGCAGTGACAGCGGGAGCGTCGCCCGAGCCGGTGGCGACGGCATCAGCAATGTCGGCACCACCGAGGAGCAACGCCAAGTCGGATGGGTTGATCGGCGCAGCCTCGACACGCACCACGATCTGGTCAGGGCCGGGCGTCGCGACATCGGCGTCACGGATGTCCATCGTCAGTGTGCCGTCCTCGGAGACGGTGGATCGCAGTTCACGGGTACTGGTGGGAGTGCTGGTCATCTCGCCATCTTTCCCGATAGCCGTCGGTTGCACCGCAACCCAGCGTTCTTGAACCAACGTCACACGCCGGTTGCTGGGACTTCGGGCGACGCGCAGGCAATGATGTGGAGGTGTCGATGTCGGACGATGCTCTGATGGATCTTGCGGTCGAAGCTGCCGCCACCGTCCGCACGCGGACTGCACCGAATCCGTGGGTCGGGGCGGCGATCCTTGCCACAGACGGGCGCACTGCGACCGGAGCCACCCAGCCCCCAGGAGGTGCTCACGCAGAGGTCCAGGCATTCAGCGCCGCAGCCGAGGCCGGCATCGGCCTGGTCGGCGCAACGCTGGCGACCACGTTGGAACCGTGCTGCTCGACAGGGCGTACCGGGCCATGCACGAGTGCGATCATCGATGCGGGAATCAGTCGAGTACTGATCGGCGTCGAAGACCCGGACACCGCCGTTCAGGGACGCGGTGTCTCGGCGCTTCGAGCAGCTGGGCTCGAGGTGCAGATCGGTGTGCGGAGCGATGCGGTGAACGAGCAGCTCGTTGCGTATTTGCATCACCGTCGAACCGGGCGCCCGCTCGTCGTCGTGAAACTCGCCGCCACGATCGATGGACGAACCGCCGCTGCTGATGGCACCAGCCAGTGGATCACCGGCAACGAAGCCCAAACCGATGTGCACCAACTGCGCGCCGAGAGCCAGGCCATCCTGGTCGGCGCTGGCACGGTCCGCTTCGATGATCCTGCACTGACGGTGCGCCACGTGGAGGGGCCGAGCCCGAAGCGGATCGTCCTCGGCTCCGCTCCGGCCGGTGCGGCAATCCACCCGTGCCTCGAGTGGCGCGGCGAACTCCCAACGCTGCTGGAGCAGCTCGGAGCCGACGGCATTCTTCAGTTGATGGTCGAGGGCGGCGCCAACACCGTTGCGCAGTTTCAAGCTGACGGTCTCGTTGATCGGTACGTGCTGTATCTCGCCCCGGCGATGTTCGGCGGCGACGATGCTCGACCGCTGTTCGTCGGTACTGGAGCGCCGACGATCGACGCACTCCCCCGCGGCCGCTTCGTGGACATCGTGCGTCTCGGCGACGACATCCGCATCGACCTCGCTCTGTAGGTCGCCACTTGGCACGTCGGTGCCGGCTCACGCCGACCAAACGGTCAGCCGAGGTGCGCGAGGCGTGCTCGCTTCGATGCGAGGTACGCCCGCGACTGCGGGGTGTGCGCTACATCGATCGGGACCATCTCGGTCACCGCCACACCGTGTTCCACCAGCCCCGCAGCCTTGGCGGGGTTGTTCGAGATCAAACGCACCGACCGCACCGACAGGTCGTGCAGGATCGCTGCTGCAACGTCGTACTGTCGGGCGTCGACCGGAAGGCCCTGCGCGGTGTTCGCATCCACCGTGTCGAGCCCTTGATCCTGCAGCTCATATGCCTTGATCTTGTTCGCCAAACCGATGCCACGACCCTCGTGGCCCCGCAGGTACACAACCACTCCAGCGCTCCCGGCCTCAGCCTCGGCCATCACGGCTTGTCGAGCAGCATCGAGCTGCTGGCCGCAGTCGCACTTCGCCGACCCCAAGACGTCGCCGGTGAGACACTCGCTGTGCAACCGGACGAGCACCGGTGTGGAAGCGTCCGCTGCCACGTCGCCCGCGATGAGCGCAACGTGCTCGTGCCCATCACCCGCGCGGTACGACACGATTCGGAACTCGCCGAGGTCGGTCGGCAGGCGTGCGTCGCCCACCCGTTCGACGTCGGCAACCGGTTGGATCATGCAGGAACGCGTCCATAGTTCGTGGTGCGCTGCTGCAGCGGTCGCCCGAGCGACGCTGCGAACTCCGCGAACTTGTCGCCGGTCATTGCCTGCCCGTGACTTGCGCCCGCAGCACGAGAGATGTTCTCGTCCATCAACGTGCCGCCGAGGTCGTTGCAACCCGACCGCATCATCTGCGCCGTGCCCTCGAGGCCGATCTTCACCCAGCTGGCCTGGACGTTCGGGATCAGTTCGCCATACGCCAAACGAGCCACCGCATGGATGAGCAGGTTCTCGCGGAACGTGGGGCCGCGACGCGCCTTGCGCTGCAGGTAGATCGGCGAAGCCATGTGCACGAACGGCAAGCCGACGAACTCGGTGAATCCGATCTGGCCGAGACGCACGTTCTCCTTTTGCAGCTCGCGTGTCCGCACGAAGTGACGTGCCTGGTGGATCGGCTCTTCAACTGCACCGAACATCATCGTGACGTTGGAGTGCAGGCCGATCGAGTGAGCAGCGCGATGGGCTTCGAGCCATTCTTCGGTGTTCACCTTGTCCGGGCACAAGATCGCTCGGATGTCGTCGTCGAGGATTTCTGCAGCGGTACCGGGCAGCGACGCGAGGCCCACATCCATGAGCCGTTGCAAGTAGGTGGGGAGGTCCTCGCCGAGTCGCTTGGCGCCTTCGGTGACTTCGAGCGCCGTGAACCCGTGGACGTGCATGTCGGGCACGGCGTCCTTCACGGCCTTGGTGACGTCGATGTAGTAGTCCCCGTCGAAGTCAGGATGGATGCCGCCCTGCAGCGTGACTTCCGTGGCTCCGACATCCCAGCCTTCTTTGGCGCGCTCGGCGATGTCATCGAGCGTGAGCAAGTAGGGCGTGCCGCGCAGGTTGAGCGACAGCGGCCCCTTCGAGAAGCCACAGAACTTGCACTTGAACGTGCACACGTTCGTGTAGTTGATGTTGCGGTTGGCAACCCACGTGAGGGTGTCTCCCACGATTTCCTTGCGCTTGCGGTCAGCGAGGTCGCAGACCGCCTCGACCTCGGGCCCCCGGGCCTTGAGCAGCGTCTCGATCTCTTCGACCGACGGTTCTTGGCCTGCTTCGACGCCGGCGAGCACTTCGGCAACCGGCCCCCGTGTTGGCGATGTCGAGACCGTTCGGGCCTGGCCTGAACGGTCACCATCGATGAGGGTGGGCGGGGCGCTCTCGGAGCCGGAATACCAGGTGGTCGAGCGATGACCGACGAGGACGAACTCGGCACCGTCGGCAACGGTGTCCGCCGCCGTGGTCTTTTCGGGCCAGATCTGGCCCGGGTCGTCGCGCCCGAGCCACTCGGCATCGGCGCGGTCCATCACGGGGAAGTGCAGCGCAGGGTCGAGCCAGCGTTGCCGGTCGCGAACGAACTCGGGGTAGATCGTGAGTCGTGGTGCCAACGTGTGCCCTCGCGCCTCGGTGACCTCGCGGAGTCGGTCCAGATCGGGCCACGGGCGTTCTGGGTTGACGTGATCGGCGGTGACAGGAGAAACGCCTCCCCAGTCATCGATGCCCGCGTCGAGCAGCGAGCCGAAGTCGTCGGACAGATTCGGTGGCGCTTGCAGGTGGATCTCCGGCGGCAGGATCAAACGCGCCGCGGCGAGCGTCCACAGGTAGTCGTCGCTCGGGCACGCCCGCACGCCCTTCATCGCCGTGCGCAGCTTCGGCAGGAAGTTCTGCACGATCACCTCTTGCACGTGGCCGTAACGGGCGTGGCTCGCAGCGATTGCTTCGAGACCCGCGAGTTGATCCGCGCGGGTGTCGCCGATGCCCACGAGGATCCCGGTGGTGAACGGGATGCTGAGATCTCCTGCCGCGTCGAGCGTGGCGAGGCGGCGTTGCGGAGTCTTGTCCGGCGCGTTGCGGTGTGCCTCCAGGTCTGGGTTGACCGACTCGATCATCATTCCCTGACTCGGACTGAAGGGGCGGATCTGCGCCAACTCGTCGCCAACCAGCGCCCCGGCATTCGCGTGGGGCAGCAGGCCGGTCTCGCGCAGCACCAACTCTGCCATTGCTGCCACGTAGTGCACGGTGGAGTCATAGCCACGCTCGGAGAGCCAGTCCCGCGCCACTTGGTAGCGGTCTTCCGGACGTTCGCCCAGGGTGAACAACGCCTCGTGGCAGCCTTGGCGTGCACCCTGGCGAGCGATCTTGAGCACGTCATCGGGTTCCAAGAACAACTTGTCGACATGAGCGGGCGGCTGCGCAAACGTGCAGTAGCCACACGAGTCGTTGCACAGGAACGTCAGCGGGATGAACACCTTCGGGCTATAGGTGACCCTGGTGCCGTACACCTCGTCGCGACGGGCCGCGGCGAGCGCCATCAGATCGCCGAGCGATTCGCTCAACAGTGGGTGATCGTCGGTGTGCTGTGTTTCGGTCATGAGGGCTCCCCTGGCGTCTCGTGCGATGTCATTGCGGTGTTCAAATCGTGAAGTTCAGGTCGCGGCGTTCAGGTCGCGGTCGCGGCCAGCGTCAGCCACGCTCGGGCCGGGCCGGCTCGAAATGTCGTACTGGGTGAAGGTCTCGTCACACTCCCAGCAGACGAACTGCTGGTCGAGTGGGTGCCCGCACGCATCGTGGACCAACACGGTCGGCGCATCACCGTCGGACAGGAAGCGATCGCCCCAGCGCATGAGCGCCACCAGTGCCGGAGACAACGCCATCCCCATCTCGGTGAGTCGGTACTCGTAGCGCGGTGGGCGCTCGCAGTAGAGGTGCCGGGCCAGCACGCCTCGCTCGACGAGTCGCTTGAGTCGTTCGGTGAGCACCGGACGAGCGATATCGAGGTCGCGTCGGAAATCCTCGAAGCGACGCACCCCTCGGAACGCATCGCGCAAGATCAGGATCGTCCAGCGGTCGCCGAGGATGTCGAGGCTTGCTTGGATCGAGCAGTCCGATGTCTTCGCGGTGTTCATCTGGCAGACAACCATAGGTCAGTTCGGATTCAGAACCAAGTCGGTCCCGATTCAGAACTGACCCACACCATGCGCACGATCGATCCGCACTGCGCTCGCGAGCCTCAGGGCGGTACGTTGGAAGACATGAGCGACGAGGTGCTTGAACACGCACACGACCACGAAGGCGGCCACCGCCACATGGTGCATCGCCACCGCGACGTCACGGGAGGCACCGCCCGAGCGACCGTCTTCGGAATCAGTGACGGCCTGGTTTCCAACGTCGCACTCATCTTGGGTGTCGCTGCTGCAGCATCGGAGCGGTCGGGAGTGCTCGTCGCCGGAGTCGCCGGATTGCTGGCCGGCGCGACATCGATGGCGGCTGGCGAATACGTGTCGATGAAGGCCCAAAGCGAACTGGTCGAACGCGAGCTCGAGATCGAGCGAATCTCACTCGAACGCCAACCCGCTGCCGAGACCCGGGAACTCGCAGCGATCTACCGCGAACGCGGTCTTGGCGCGGAACAAGCTCAAGAGATGGCCGAAGCGGTGATGGTCGATCCCGACGTGGCGTTGGAGGTTCACGCTCGAGAGGAGCTCGGCGTCGACCCTGACGACACCGGCAACCCTGTTGCCGCCGCGGTCAGTTCGTTTTTCGCCTTCGCTGTCGGTGCGTTGATTCCTCTGATTCCCTGGTTCTTTGCGGAGGGCAACGCAGCGGTGGCCACGTCCGCGATTCTCGGGCTCCTCGCTGCTGGCACGGTCGGAGCGGTGCTCGCCAAGTTCACCGAACGATCGGTGCTGCGCACAGCGACTCGGCAGATCTCTTGGGCAGTTGCCGCCTGCGCCGTCACGTGGCTGATCGGCAGCTGGCTCGGCGCCGTGGTCTAACCAACCCGGTCTCACCAACCCGGTCTCACCAACCCGGCGTCACCGACCCCGCCACACCGACGCGACGCCACACGCACCCGCGGTCAATCCGGGAGCTTCGGGACTCCGACATCAGGGTCACTCCCGAGACTGATCGCCCGAGTGAGACTGGACGCCCCAAACCGTTCGCGTACCGCATCGAGAGCGCCCTCGACCGGCGCCGATTCCGCCGCTTCGAACGGCAGTGCCAGCTGCGACCCGCCGGCATCGACATCGTCGACGAGATTCCCGACCGACAGCCCCAGCAGCGTCACACCACGCGCGTCGATCATCGGCCATGCCGCATCGAGGATCGCACGCGCCACGGCCTGGATCTGACCGGTCGCAGCGGTTGCCTGCGAAAACGATGAGGCCCTGGTTGCTCGGGTGTAGTCGTCGAAACGAAATCGAAGCGTGACCGTGCGCCCCGACCGACCGGCGCGCCGCATGCGTCGAGTGACTCGGTCGACGATGCCGACCAGGATCACATCCAATTCGGCGCGCTCACGCCGACGGCGACCGAGCGCCTGCTGCGATCCGATCGAACTGCGACGCGTGCCTGTGGTGACCCGCCGTGCATCAACGTTGCGGGCCAGCGCGTGCAGTTGACGACCCGCAGCCTTGCCCACGATCGCCACGAGACTCGCCTGGTCGAGTTCGGCCACTTCTCCGACCGTGCGGATTCCACGACCTTCCAACTTCTCTGCCGTGACCGCACCCACGCCCCACAGTTGTTGCACGGGCAGCGGGTGAAGAAACTCGAGTTCGGCATCCGGCGATACCAGCAGCAACCCGTCAGGCTTGCCGACCCCGCTGGCCACCTTTGCCAGGAACTTCGTGCGAGCGATCCCGACGGTGATCGGGAGCCCGACGTCGCTCGCGACCCGACGTCGCAGTTCTTCCGCAATCGCCACTGGCGATCTGGCGATTCTGCGCATGCCCGATACGTCAAGAAAAGCCTCGTCGATCGAGATCCCTTCCACGATCGGCGTCATGTCGTCAAACACGTCGAACACCGCCCGGCTCGCCTCGGAGTAGGCCTCGAATCGAGCGGGGACCACAATGAGATCTGGGCACAACCGTCGTGCTGTCGACTCCGACATGGCTGTTCGCACCCCGAACCGTTTGGCTTCATAGCTCGCCGCGAGCACCACGCCACCTCCGGCAACCACCGGGCGACCTCGAAGCACCGGGTCGTCACGCTGCTCGACCGATGCATAGAACGAGTCGAGGTCGGCGTGCAGGATCGAAGCCGTCCAGACATCAGAGATCGCAACGGCATTCGACACGAACACACGTTCGCACACTTCAAAGGGCTGCGCAATGCAGCGGTGGGAGCAGCTTGACCTGCCGTCAGCTGCACCCCAGGATCACCGGGTCGTGGTGGCAGACTCAACGGCGTGACCGGACGTCCCCGCCCTGCCATCTCCGCGCTTCCCGCGTACAAGCCCGGACGGTCCGCCGCCGAAGCTGAGGCCGACCACGGCGTTGCCGATGCCATCAAGCTCGCTTCGAACGAGGCCCCGTTCGGTCCGCTGCCATCGGTTGCTGGCGCCTTGAGTTCGGGCATCGAGTCGATCAATCTCTATGCCGACCACGGAGCGCGTGCGCTGCGCGAGTCGCTCGCAGCTTTTCTTGGCGTGAACGTCGAGCAGGTGACGGTGGGTGCAGGCTCGGCGGGCATTCTCCAGCAACTCCTGTTGGCATACTGCGATACGGGCGACCAGGTCGCCATGTGTTGGCCGTCGTTCGAGGCCTACCCGGTCTTCGCGATGTTGGTGGACGCCGAACAGATTCAGGTCCCGTTGCTCGACGAGACGTTCGATCTCCCGGCATTGGCGGCAGCGATCACCGACCGGACCAAGGTCGCGTTCGTGACCAACCCGAACAACCCGACCGGTACGACCGTTGGAACCGAAGCGATCCGGGACTTCCTTGCGAACGTACCGACCAGCTGCCTGGTCGTGCTGGACGAGGCGTACGTCGAGTTCGTCACCGACGATCGCGTCACCGACTCCACGCGGCTCCTCGCCGACCACGACAACCTCGTGATCACACGTACGTTCAGCAAGGCCCATGGCCTGGCAGGCCTCCGAGTCGGGTATGCAGTCGGCCACCCCGAGGTGATTGGAATGATCGATCGAACCTTGGTGCCCTTTGCCGTCAACGCACTTGCGCAACGCGCTGCCGTTGCGAGTCTCGCTGCGCACGACGAGATGTCCGAACGAGTCGCCGGGGTGGTTGCCGAACGCTCACGGGTGGCCGACGCGCTGCGTGCTGCAGGCTGGGTGTGTCCCGAACCGCAAGGGAACTTCGTGTGGCTACCGGTTGGCGAAGATGCCGCTGAACTCGGAATACAGCTCGAACGCCACGGCGTGGTGACCAGGGCGTTCCCCGACCTCGGCATCCGCATCACCATCTCGGATCAGGCCAGCAACGACCGCTTCCTCGCTGCTCTCGCCGCCTCGAGCGATATCACTCCGCACTGACCGCTGCTGTCGCCGAACGGACCGCAGCGTCGTCAAGAGTGCCTGGCACTTCTGTCGATTCAGAGGACGTTGCGGAGGTTCTCGGCTGCGGACTCCGGTGTCAGATCACGCTGCAGATTTGCAAGCAGCTCGTAGCTGGCCGGGATCTTGGCAATGTCGGCAGAGCGCAGCAACGGTGGGTAGTAGTGCGCATGCACCTGAAAGCCGGGGGCTCCCGAGCGCGGCGCCGTGTGCCAGCCAGAGCAGTACGGGAACGACGTGTTGAACAGCCGGTCGAACCCGCCGAGCATCGTCTGGAGCACGTCGGCAAGCGCCTCATCATCGGCATCGGTCGTGTCCCCGAGTGACGACAACTCACGCCGCGGCAACACGATGGTCTCGTAAGGCCAATACGCCCAGTACGGCACCACGGCAATCCAATGCTCGTTGATCGCAATCGTTCGTTCCCCGAGCGCAGCCTCACGCTCTGCGTAGTCGAGCAACATGGCCGACCCGTGCGTAGCGAGATAGTGCGACTGGCTGTCGATCTCGCTGACCGCCTCGTTGGGGAAATAGTTCGACGACCAGATCTGGCCGTGCGGGTGCGGATTCGATGACCCCGAAATCGCCCCGCGCGTCTCGAAGAGCTGTACCCATTCCCAGTCCTCGAGCAACTCGCCGAGCTGGCTCTTCCACAGATCGATCACGACGGCGATCTCGGCGGAAGACATCTTGGCGAGCGTGAGATCGTGGCGCGGCGAGAAGCAGATCACTCGACACTCGCCATCAGCGGTGTCGCTCTCGAACAGTTCGTCGGCAGCGTCGTTCTCGGGGGCAGGTGCGCCAGGGAGCAGCGCTGCGAAGTCATTCTCGAACACGAACGTCGACGCGTAGTCGGGGTTCATCACGCCACCGGCTCGTTCGTTCCCCGGACAGAGGTAACACTCAGGGTCGTAGGTGGGCGTCTGATCACCGGCAGCGTCGTCGGTCTGACCCTGCCACGGACGCTTCGTGCGCTGCGGCGACACGACGACCCAATCGCCCGTCAACGGGTTGCGACGTCGGTGCGGGTGTGTGGAGGGATCGAACAGTTCGCTCACGAAGCGGACTGTACCCCTGGCCGGCGAGGAGGGTGGGCGAACATGCGGTGGACGGACACGGTGTGGACGTTGCTGCGCAATCGGGGTGGCGGACGCTGCCCAGAACCGCCACACTGGTGCGGTGCGCTGCCCGACCCTGATCGCAACGCTGATGCTGCTTGGAGCGTGTGGCTCCGGCGCCACCGACGTGGCCATGAGTGAGACAGTCATAAGTGAGACAACGGGCCGCAGCGCGCCCACGGAACTCGATCGTGACGATCCGACGTTCTCACCGGTCGGGTCTACCGTCGCGGCAGCACCTGACGCGACCGTGGAGACGGAACCCGATCCGCTGCCGCTTCCCGCAGCGACCGACGTTGTCGACACCGAACCGTCACCGACGTTCCTTCCAGCCGACGCACACGAGGTCGGCGCGCACGAGCTCGGCACGGAAGCTGCGCCGCTGGACACCACGGCAACGTTCGATCTCGAAGGCTGTCCTGATACACCTCGCGCTGCGGTCACCGACAAGGCAAACCAGCGCTACTGGCTCTGCGAGGAAGGGCAAGCGGTGACCGACGAGATTCCAATGACCACCGCCTCGGGTAGCTACGGACTGCCGCCGGTGGGCGTGTACCCCGTGTTCGCCCGTGATCTCGATGCGTTCGGGATCAACGGCGAGCCGCTCGAACGGTTCGTTGCGTTCTACACCACCCCACGTGGCAACCGCATTGCCTTCCACGAAGTGGTCAACCAAGACCCGGCCACCGTCGGCGATCTGGATCAGCGCGGCGCCTCGGCTGGGTGTTTTCGAGTTCGAGAAGCGGACTCGATCAAGGTCTGGGACTTCCTGGAGATCGGCGACCCTGTCGTGGTCCTCACGAACTGACGTTCAGTGAGGAGCGAGCTGAAACCAAGCTGAGAGCCGAGGAGCCAGGCGGCTCGTGCAGCGTCAAGCAACGTGTGCCCGGTTCGTGGGGTCCGACCGAACCGGCCGGAATCGTTTGACCGGCGCCGATCCGGCGCGGGCGACCGCTCCAAGGATTCTGCGCGAAAGTCGGCTCACGGCGTCGAGACGGACATGCTGTGGTCGTGTGATTGCCCTGACTGTCAAGATGTCTCGATGGCCACGTCGCAGAGATGGGAAGCGCCGCTCCTGGATGGTCAGCGCGTCACGCTTCGTGAACTCGATGCACGCGACGCCGACGCCGTCTGGGAGATGGTCAACGACGCCGAGGGCAACGATCTGACCGCCACGACCGACACGTTCACCAGCGAGCAGATCGACGAGTGGTGCCGGTCACGACCAACACAAGATGAGCGCCTCGACCTCGCAATCGTCGACAACGACACCGGCGACTTCGTCGGCGAAGTGGTTCTCAACGACTTTGATTCGAACACCAACTCGTGCAGTTTTCGGATCTCGCTGCGCGGACCGGCTTGGTACGGCCGCGGACTCGGTACCGACGCAGCTCGTCTCATCGTGGCGCACGGACTCGGCACGATCGGGTTGGAAGCGATTTCACTTGAGGTCCTCGCCCGCAATCGTCGAGCACGCCGGGTCTACGACAAGCTTGGCTTCGCGACCGTGCGTCACTTCGACGAAGACGACGAATCGTGGATCGAGATGCGTATCAGCCAGTGACCGATGACGCCCGACCCACATCGGAGCGTTGTTCGACCTTCGGAGCCGGACCCCAGGACGTTGATCAGCGGGATCCAGCACGTTGCCGCTGGCACGTCATCAGAGACGGCGAATGTCAGGGTTTCGCTGGCGAGCACCGCGCCGGGGAGCGGAGATTCCCGCAGCGTGGAGCAGCCGGATGATCCGCTGACGATGTCCACGCCATGGCTCCAGGTGGGCGCACATGACGTCGTCACCACCCCGGTCCGGGTCGAGATGTTTCGCATCACCGGTGAACGCATAGTTCACCAACGTCGGCATGCCGTAGTCCCGCATCAGCACCGTGTCGGGATGCCCGTGCGAGGCCAGCGTGGTAGCCGTTGCTGTCCAGATGCCGAGGCCGGGCAACGCTGACAAACGCTGCACGGCATCATCGATGGACATGGATGCCGCTTCTTCCAGACGTCCTGCTCGCCGAGCTGCGAGCAGGATCGCATCGGCGCGGCGTCGCTCGACATTGATCCGGTGCAGGTCCACGTAGGTGAGCCCGGCAATCACGGACGGCTCGGGCGGAAGCTGCAACTCACACGGCCCCGGCGCGGGCTCACCCCATGTCCGACACATTCGATTCCAGCTCTTGGCAGCCTCCTCGGTGGTGACGCGCTGGCCGAGCAACACGAGCGCAAGCTCTTGCCAGATCACTCCCGTGGAAGCAAGACGCTGACCCGGGTGGCGTCGCCAGAGGTCGTCAACACGTCGGTTGATCGAGGGGTCGAAGCCCGACACGTCATCGGCCAACCCGACCCAACGCGGCGCCAATTCGAGCAGCCACTCCGCTCCGGTTCCCCACGCTTCGGCCTCAACGCTTCTCGCGTTTGACCAGGTCAACCGCATGGTGGCGGGACCATCGGGTGTGAGAATCGCCTTCGCGAAGTGCCCACTTCCCTTTCGGAACGTGGGGTCGGCTCCATAGATGCCGATCATCTGCAACGTGTTCTTCAGATCGATGTCGCCGACATCGAGGGAGCGTCGATGCAGTGCTTCCATTGCCGTCGAGTACGACGAGCGGGCTCAGTGACCCAGCAGGGAACGCCAGTCGGCCGCGAAGTTGGCCTCGACCTGGGCTGGCGTCATCTTCAGTGTCTCGACGGGCACGTGATCAACGACGACACGCGACTCGGCGTAGTGGTGCCCGACGTGGCGCAGCCCTTCGAACATCGGCTTGCGCAGCTCCACCAACTCGGAGGGTGGTTCGGCGCTGAAGAAGCCCCACACCGTGAAGGCAATCGTGAGGTCGTGCACGACAGGTGCTCTCGAGAACATCGACGCCCGCCGCAGCGCCACGCCAAGGCAACCACGCATGACATCGGCTTCGATCTCTCCCGACTGGAGGTGCAGCTTTGGGCGCAGCGAGTTCGCGATCTTGATTGCGAAGCCCTGGTCGGGTCCCGGAGCACCGAGACGGTCCCCTTGCGGCTGGAATCCGGCAATCTCACCGGGACGATCCGGTGCCCACGACTCGGGGACGTGGTCAGGCGATGCGTAGTACCGCGGGGCGTCGGTCGGATCGACGGGAGTGAACTTAGGAGCAGCCATCGTTCACCAGTCAATACGATCCAGCGCCCGTCCGCACGCATCGCGTGCGAAAGGGCGTGTGGTATCGATGAGGAGAATCAGGCCACTGCGCCGGCGCGGACTCGGCTGAGACACATCTGCAGGTGCTCGACCAGGATCGTGCGGACCTCTTCGTCGACGTTGTTCGTTGCGGCCGACAAGAAGTCGAACGAGTCGAACTGGAAGGCCAGTGCGGCGGCCGTGACGGCGCGATCGCGCTGCTCTGGCACCATGGGGTCGAGTTCACGAGCAAACTGTTCGAGGAAGTCTTGGCGCAAGATGCCCTGTCCCGCAGCGAGTTCCTCGGCGATGATCGGCTCGGTGGCGGCTGCACGCTGAGCTGCACGCACAATCGGCGCCAAGCGGCGATACAGCGTGATGCGGTGGTCCACGAACGCAACGACGCGTTCGTCGAAGGAGGCGACCCCCGGATCCGGGAGGCGCACCTCTCGAACAACCCGGTACATCGCGTGCGTGACGGACGCACGGATCAGGTGGTCGCGGTGGTCGAAGTAGCGGTAGATCGAGCGGTTGGAGACGCCCGCTCGATCGGCGATTGCGTCGACCGAAGGATCGACGTCGCCTTCTTCGAAGATCGAGATCGCAGCATCGAGCACCGCATCGCGGTTTCGCTCCTTGCGCAACGATCGGCCGTCGGTTGTCAGTGATTCAAGTGTCGCACCCATGGCGGAGATTTTGACACATCAAATTTGCGCGGCGTGGTTATTCGGAGACTTTTTTCGACACAACTTCTAGAAAGTTCGCTCTCCGGGGCCGGATACGCGGATTCTCGGTGTTTTCTTGAGAAAAAAGATCACGGAGAGCGGTGAAGGAGGCCGTACACGAGGCTGTCTTCGAGGGCCCGCCACGACGCCTCGATGATGTTCGGGCTGACACCGATCGTGGTCCAGTCACGCCGGCCGTCGGTTGCCGACAGCAGCACTCGGGTCGTGGCACCGGTGGCGCTATCGCCGTCGAGAATGCGGACCTTGTAGTCGGTCAAGTGGATGTCCGCCACCCCCGGAACCGCGGTTGCGATCGCGCTGCGCAACGCCGCGTCGATTGCGTTGACCGGGCCGTTTCCTTCTGCGACACAGACGTGGCGCTCGTCCAACTCCACGCTCGGGTCACCGTTGGCACCCACCCACGCCTTCACGGTTGCCTCGGTGTTGAACGCACCGTCGGGAAGCTCATCGGTGATGACGCGGAGCGACTCGACACGAAAGAACTCGGGTACCTCGCCCGCGGCTCGACGCATGAGCAACTCGAGCGACGCATCGGCTGCCTCGAACTGGTATCCCTCGTGTTCGAGCCGCTTCAGGTCGTCGATCACATCGTTGATCTGGACACCGTCGAGCTCGATCCCGATCTCGTCGGCCTTCATCTGAATGGTTGCTCTTCCCGCCATCTCCGAGACCACGAAGCGCGTGCCATTGCCCACCGTCTCGGGGTCGACGTGTTCGTAGGCATCCTTCGCTCGCACGATTGCCGACACGTGCAACCCGGCCTTGTGTGCAAATGCTGATGATCCGACGAACGGCGCCTGCGGGTCGACGGCGCGATTCAAGGTCTCAGCCACATGGTGGCTGACCGATGTGAGGCGCGAGATCCGCCCTTCGGGCAGGCAGTCGATGCCCATCTTGAGCTGCAGATTCGGGATGACGGTGGACAGGTTGGTGTTCCCGGTCCGCTCGCCAAGACCATTCAACGTGCCCTGAACATGGCCCGCACCAGCCTGCACCGCTGCAATGGAGTTCGCCACGGCACAGCCGGTGTCATCGTGGCAATGGATCCCAACCGTGGCATCGGTTCCCACATGAGACACCACCTCGGCAACGATGGCACCCACCTCGTGAGGCAGTGTCCCACCGTTGGTGTCGCACAGCACGAGGTGCGTTGCACCGTTGACCACGGCAGCCTCGATGGCCTGCAACGAGAACTCAGGGTTTGAGCGATAGCCATCGAAGAAGTGCTCCAGATCAACGAGGACTCGCCGACCTTCGCCATGGAGAAACCGGACGGAATCGGCAATCATCGCTTCGCCTTCTGCGAGGGTCGTCTTCAGCGCTTCGACCACCTGATACTCGCTGCTTTTCGCGACGATGCACACCGCTGGGGTGTTGGCCTCGATCAGGTTTCGTAGCGTGGCGTCGTCGTCGCTCTTTCCTCGCGGTCGCCGGGTCGACCCGAACGCGACCAGCGTCGAGGTGGTCAGCGTGAGTTCGCTCTGGGCTCGCCGGAAGAACTCGATGTCCTTGGGGTTCGCTCCTGGCCACCCGCCCTCGATGTAGTGAACGCCGAGCAGGTCGAGTTGTTCGGCAATGCGCAACTTGTCGTCGACCGTTGCGGTCACGCCTTCGACTTGGAGGCCATCGCGCAGTGTGGTGTCGAAAACCTCGACCAGTCGGTTCATCATGCGCGCTCCAGTGAAGTGGCCGCTCGCACAGATATCAACGCTCAGCGGCCCACGCTCGAAACCACACTCATGCAAGATGTGGACGGTGTGTGATCAAACCGTGCATTTGTGAGCTCGACCAGTGGATGAGCGGTGGACGAAGCGGATGCACCTGGGTACAACCGAAATTGTTCTGGGGAGAACCCTGTGACTTGCAAAGTAGTGCTTGACCAGGGCTTTTGGGAGGCGTTCAATGATGTTTGTTCTGAAGAGCGCACGTGGAGCCGGCAACGGTGCCGCACAGCGGAATCAGGACATGGACACAGCACCACCGATGCAATGACGAGCTGCGGGCAACCGTGGGGAAGCACTGGATCGGAGGAGCATCGACAGCATCTGACCCACCCCAACTGGCGATGAGGACAACGATGCTCCAATCGGAACTCCTTCGAGGCACCGCACCCGGTACCTCGAAGACGGTGATGAAAAGCGGCTTCGCCCGCCACGCAATTCCCTTGGGAACGGCGAGACGGGCGAAGTGAACAGGTCAAGCTGAAGGTTAACGCCCAACGATCGACCGACGGTGGATGTGTCCGCCCGAGAGCCCCGGTTTCGACCGGGGCTCTCCTCGTTTTCCGGTGCGGTACCGTCCGACAATGCTCGCCGACCGCCCCCACCTTGGAATGTGCTTCCCACGCGAGCTCCCTGCGCCGTTCGCCATCGAAGCCGCCGAACGCCTCGAGGCTGCCCGGCTCGATCAATTGTGGGTCATCGAGGATTGCTTCTACACGAGTGCGCCGACACTCGCCGCTGCTGCGCTCGCTCGAACCCAGCACCTCACCATCGGCATCGGGATTCTCCCCGCCCTGGCGCGGACCGCCGCGGTCACCGCAATGGAACTGGCAACGCTCGCGCAGCTGGCTCCTGGGCGCTTGATTGCCGGAATCGGGCACGGTGTGCAGGAGTGGATGGCCCAGATGGGTGTGCGACCCGGCTCGCCGCTCACGGCACTCGAGGAAGTGATGACCGCCGTACAACGCCTCCTCGCTGGCGAACGCGTCAGCGTCGATGGACGTTACGTCACACTGCAGGACGTCGCCCTCGAGCCAGCTCCCCACGACGCTCCCCCGCTCCTCGCAGGGGTGCGCGGACCAAAGTCGCTGGCTCTCGCCGGGCGCATCGCCGACGGCGTGGTCCTGGCCGACTGTGCTGGCCCATCGAACACACGAGCATCGATCGCGCGAGCTGGCAGGACCGGCGATCACGACTTTCGCACCTGTGTGTTCAGCGCGCTGTGCCTCACCGACGACCGCAACGAGGCCCACCGACTGATGGCACCGTTCCTGTCCGAGCAGCTGTCGGCACCGTGGCCGGGAATCGATGATCATCCCCATGTCGCGGAGATCCGCGAACGCCACGCCACCGGAGGAGTCGACGCACTTGCCAGCATGCCGAGCGACTGGTGGGGCGACATCGGTGCGATCGGCGATCTCGACGACGTGCTGGCTCACATCGACGCACTCCACGAAGCCGGAGCGACCGACGTGACGTTCTTTCCGGGCCCCACCGTCGAACTCACACGCGACGACCTCGATGCAGTGGCACGGATCCGATCCGCGTTCACCTGACCGGTCACGCCGGAATTTCGTCGTTGATCACGACCGAGGCCAGTCGAAGCTCGCTGTTCGCAACCGCCCAGTCGAACTGCGGATTGGGGACAAGCGACACCTCGACGTAGTACGCGGCGGACGAGTTGTCGATGGGTCGAGGCGTGGCGCCCTGCTGGACCAGTTCGAAGTCCCGGACCTCGTCGGCTTTGCCTGCAGGGCGGGACGCGGCGTGAACCACCTGCGTAGCTTGTCCTGATGGAAATCGCAGTAACCGGTTCGACGGGTCTGATCGGGACCGCATTCGTTCGCGCGGCGGAAGCGATGGGGCATGGCATCGTGCGGGTCGTGCGCCGCAGTCCTGGTACCGGCGAGATTGGATGGGACATCGATGCCGGATCGATCGACGCGGATGGTTTCCGAGGACTCGACGCCGTGGTGCATCTCGCAGGCGAAGCGCTCGCGAACAAGAAGTGGACGCCGCAGCAAAAGCGGGTCATCGAAGACAGCCGAATCAAGTCGACCGCACTCCTGAGCAATGCGCTCAGCGGACTCGATTCGGCACCGACCGTGATGTTGAACGGCGGTGCCGTCGGCATCTACGGCAACCGCATGGACGAACGCCTGACCGAGAAATCCCCACCCGGCGACTCGTACCTGGCCAAGCTGTGTGTCGACTGGGAAGCAGCAGCAAACTCCGCTGTTGAAGCCGGGATTCGGGTCGCTCATCTTCGAACGGGCATCGTGCTCAGCACCCAGAGCGGTGCCCTGGCTGAGCAGCTTCCGTTCTTCAAAGCCGGGCTGGGCGGACGAGTCGGCAACGGCCGGCAGTTCTGGAGTTGGATCTCGATTCACGATCAGGTCGAGGCAATGCTGCACCTGCTGGAATCTGACCTGTCGGGACCGGTGAACTTCACGGGCCCGGAACCGGTTCGAAACACCGACTACGTGCAAGCAATCGCACATGCCGTGCGTCGACCGGCGAAGATCCCGACGCCCACGATCGCGCTCGACCTCAAGCTCGGCAGGGAAGCCGTTCGCGAGATGCTGTTCGCAAGCCAGCGAGCAGTCCCACAGGCGCTCCTCGACGATGGCTACGCCTTTCGGCACTCGACGATCGAGGAAGCGCTCGACGACGTGCTCTTGGCGTCCTGACCGAGCGCCGCTGAGTCAGCCAGTGGGTCCGGGAGCCTGGGTCCCGGTGGCCGGGTTGCCATGCGCCACGAGCACGCCCGCATAGCCAAAGGTGTTTTCGAGCTCTGTACGCAGCGTGGCAAACGCCTTCTCGGTCTTGCGCACGCCGATGAAGCCGGAAAACCACCCAGAGGTGAGTTGGTCGAGTCGGATCGCGCTGACGCCGCCCTCGAGCGCCATGATCTTGACGCCGATCTCCATGTACGGAGCAAACGCGCCGAGCAGCGCTGCTTTGACCTTGCTGCCTCGGATGGCCCGACCGGACCAATCCTGATCCCAGTGCATCACGAACTGCTGTGATTCGAGCGCCGAGACGGCAGTGTTCTTGGCAGCGGCCGGGTCGCCGGTGACAGTGAATTCGTAGGCAGACATCAGGAACTCGCGCTCACACCGCGAGCTCGCACCAGGATCGGTACTTGTCGACTTCGCCGCGGATCACCTTGTGATAGGTCTCGGCAATGGCGGAGGTCTTCGGGCCGGGACACGGGATCTCTCGGTCGTCCACGGAGTTGACCGAACTGACTTCAGCTGCGGTGCCGCACACGAATGCTTCGTCGGCGATGTAGAGATCGGTCCGGGCAATGTTGTCGACCACGGCGTCGAATCCGAGGTCACGGGCAATGGTCAACACCGTGGACTGCGTGATGCCCTCGAGCGCACCAGCCGACAGCGGCGGGGTGATGAGCTTGTCGTGACGGGCCACGAAGATGTTCTCGCCAGAGCACTCGGCAACGAGTCCGTTCGGAGCGAGCATCACGGCTTCGTCGTAGCCAGCCTTGATCGCTTCGACCTTCGCCAACGACGAATTGACATAGTTTCCGGTGGTCTTGGCGGCCGGCGGCATCGTGTTGTGATCATGGCGGGTCCACGACGAGGTCTTGAGACGAACGCCCTTGGTCACCGCATCGTCGCCGAGGTATGCGCCCCACGGCCAACAGGCGATCGCAACATCCACGGAGCACGGCAGGGTGTTCAGGCCCATCTCGCCGTAGCCCAAATACGCGAGCGGGCGGATGTAACAGGATCCGAGTCCCGTCGCCGCCACGGTCTGCTTGCAGGCGTCGATGAGTTCCTGCACCGTGTACGGAATCTCCATGCCGAGGATCTTGGCCGAGTTGAAGAGTCGCTCGATGTGCTCGGTCAAGCGGAAGATCGCAGGCCCCTCGGCGGTCTCGTACGCACGGATGCCCTCGAACACACCGCTGCCGTAGTGCAGGCCGTGGGTGAGCACGTGCACCTGCGCCTTGTCCCAGTCGACGAGTTCGCCGTTCATCCAGATCTTGTCAGTGGGGGTGATGGGCATTGGTGGCTCCGTGTCGTGGTCCCGGTGAGAAAGTGCCAGGCACTTCTTCACCGGTTGGTCGTGGGATGGTCAGTTTCTCACGAGGGCGGCAATGGCGTCACCCACGTCGGTGGTGCTGCCACTGACAGGCTGCGCACACGCAGTGCGGATTCGATCTGCAGCATCGCCTTCGCCGAGGAAGTCGAGCATCAGCGCAGCGCTGAGGATCGCCGCGGTCGGGTTGGCCTTGTTCTGGCCGGTGATGTCGGGGGCCGAGCCGTGCACTGGCTCGAACATCGACGGGCCCGTCCGAGCGGGGTTGAGGTTCGCAGAGGACGCCAAGCCGATGCCGCCCGACACCGCGCCACCGAGATCGGTGAGGATGTCGCCGAACAGGTTGTCGGTGACGATCACGTCATAGCGATGGGGGTCCTGAACGAAGTAGATGCACGCAGCATCCACGTGGTTGTATGCGGTGTCGACCGAAGGGAACTCGGCCGCGACCTCGTTGAACGTCCGTTCCCAGAGACTTCCAGCGAACGTGAGGACGTTGGTCTTGTGCACCAGCGTGAGGTGTTTACGAGCCCGACTGTCGGCAAGTTCGAAGGCGTACCGGATACACCGCTCCACACCCATCCGCGTGTTGACGGAACCCTGGGTGGCCACCTCGTGCGGAGTTCCAGTGCGCAGCGAGCCGCCTTCACCGGCGTACATGCCTTCGGTGTTCTCGCGGATCACCACGAACTCATGAGGGGTGTCGCCGCCCGGCGCGGTGCCGATGAACGGACGCTGGTTGATGTACAGGTCCAGTTCGAAGCGCATCTTGAGGAGCAGGCCACGCTCGATCACACCGGGAGGCACATCGGGGGTTCCCACCGCTCCGAGGAGGATGCAATCGAAGGCACGCAGCTCGTCGAGCGTTGCATCGGACAGCACTTCGCCGTCACGCAGGAATCGTTGTCCACCGAGGTCGAAGTCGGTGGTGTCGATCTCGACTCCCGCGGCACGGACGACCTTGACCGCTTCGCGAGTCACGTCCGGCCCGATGCCGTCGCCGCCGATGAGTGCAATGTTGTGCGTCATACGGGCCTCGATCCTACGGACTCCGGCGTTCGTTACGGGCCGGGCTCGTCAACGAACACCTCAAGGACTCGTGGAACTCGTCGTCGACGAGTCGGGAGCCGAAGTGGTGGTCGTGGAACTGGTGCTGCTGGTTGTCGTACTCGAGGTGGTGGTCGAGTCGGGAACCGATGTCGTGCTGGTCGTCGAGGGGGACGTCGTTGTCGAGGACGTCGTCGTGCTGGTCGTCGTCGTGCTGGTCGTCGTGGTGCTGGTGCTCGAGGACGTCGTGGTCGGCACCGTCGTACTCGTTGTCGCGGTCGTTGTTGACGGGGTTGGCGCAGTCGTTACTGGCGCAGTGGTCGTTGCGGGTGTCGTGGTCGTGGTCGTGGTCGTGGTGGTCGTGGTGGTCGGAGGCGGTGGCGTGGGTTGCCAGCGGGCCGAGAAGATGTTCAACCGGTAGCGGGCAGGGTTCGGCCACGCGTCGCGCAACATGTCACGTGCGTTGTTGGAGATCGACACCACCCAGTCGCCTGATACATCACGCCACGGCATCAGGTGCGCGTGATAGGTGTTCATCTTCGGATCGGCATGGCGCGGCGCGATCGGACGCGACTCGACCGTCGTCCACGGCCCCCACGGGTTGGCCGCAATGTCGAGTTCGAACGAGTCACCCCAGTATCCGTTCACTGCGGTCGCCGCCACCCATTGACCGTCGATGATCCGCGGTTGAAACGGAAACTCGGCCCAGTGCCGTTGCAGGATTGGCTCGGCTCTGCGCCGGTCCTTGGTCCAACCCGCAGCGGTCCAGTACTCGGGCTGGTCGTACACCTGGCCACGCGGGACCCGGCCAAGCCACATTTTCGTGCCGCTGTGGGGCCCGTTCAGCCACCCGCCGTCACGCGCCAGATTCTGTTCGAACGTGTTCGCGAACAGGTACGTGAACTCTGCGTCGGACTGCACTGCGTACCCGTAGATGGGCACCGCTCCCCCCTGGGTTGCCTGCCTGAAGTCCAAGCGGGCGAGCGTTTCGGGGTCGTAGGTGGCGACGAACGTGGCGTCGGGGTGCCACCCGAGTCCGTCGGGCGGTGTCGGGTCCACGGCGTCTTTGACCATCCGCGCCCAGAACACGTGCAGTCGGCCGTCGATCAGTTCACCACCCATCGGCCAGAACCAGGTTCGCAGCGTGCGGGTTCCCGTGCCGAGCTCGAACGGGGTCGGCTGCGATGTGGTTCCGCGATGGAGCAGACGGAAACAGCTGCCCTGCTGGATCATTGCGGTGTTGTGGGCGAAACTCGCCTTGTTCAGCGTGGTTGCCGTGTTGGAGTGATCGATGAACGTGTCTTGGAAGAGCCAGAGGAACCGGTCGCCACCGAGCGGGTACACGTGCTGATAGTCCCATCCCAGCACCGGACCGATCCGTGCGGCGAAGAAGGCATCCAGACCTTGCGCCGAGGTGTCCCATGCGCACCCCACATCCGTCGACACGTGGCCGCCGGCGGTGGTGACCACCGAGTCTGCCCAGGGCGCGCGAGCTACTTCAGGTGCCGGTTCGGGTTGCGCAATCGGCGCTGGGCGAGCGACCACACTCGGCTCGTCATCGAGTGGCGGAGCGGTCGCCGGTGGAGCCTCTTGCTCGGGCTCCCGCACGACCGTGGTGGATGCCGACACGGGAGCAGCAACGCTCGTGGTCGACTCGGGTGTCGCTCCTGTCGTGACGGTCGTCGTTGCTGCGTTACCCAACGGCACGGTTGTTTCGGGCGACCGACTACTGGTTGTGCCCAGGGTTGGACTCGGATCTTCGACCGTCGCTCGGATCGTCTCATCGCTTCCCGCCCGAGCAACCACGACCACCGCGACGATCAAGAGCACCGCAGCACTGAAGCCGCCAACGATCAGCCGACGATCCACACGACGCACGGTTGCAGGGGAGGTACCCAGATCCATTGGCTCGCCCGCCGGTGCACCCCAACCCACTGATCCAGTACCCGCCCCGGACTCCGTCGCGTCAATCGGTCCGTCCTCCATCGGCTCTGAGACTATGGGCTCGCCTGATGATGTGAGAGGCAGTGCCAGCAGAGCCACGAACGGGTGGCAATGCAGTCGGTAACCTCAGCGAATGGCAAATCCGCAGCTCTCCCAGGCCGCCTTCGACAAGTTGCAGGCCGAGTTCGACGACCTCACCACGCGAGGCCGGATCGAAGTCGCGAACAAGATCGAAGTGGCACGCGAAGAAGGCGACCTCAAGGAAAACGCCGGCTATCACGCAGCCAAAGACGAGCAGGGCCACATGGAGGGCCGCATCCGTCAGCTGGAACACCTGCTGGAGAACAGCGAGATCGTCGACGACTCGAAGGTGTACACCATCGTGTACGACGGCGACTCCGACGACATGGCCGAGCGGTACCTCATCGGCAACATGGAAGAGGTGGCCGACAACGCAGACATCATCAGCAAAACCTCGCCGCTCGGCGCAGCCCTCGACGGCGCTGACGAGGGTGCCACCATCAGTTACGAGGCACCAAACGGCACGCTCACGGTCAAGGTCCTGAAGGTCGAGACGGTCTGAACGAGATCGACACGACCGAGCTGCACGCTGCCGACGTCGACGACGCGGCGCTCGCAGACACGGCGCTCGCAGACGCCGAGACCACCGATGAGGTCGACGCCGTTGCCCCACCGGACCTGCCAGTTGGACGGTTGCTGGAGCTGAAAGATCGCGGCACCATCGTGGTGCGCGACGTCGGCCCATCCGATGCCGACACGACGATCTTCCTGCTGCACGGGTGGACTGCAACCGCGGACCTCAACTGGTTCCGTTGCTACGGAGCATTGAGCGAGCAGTACCGAGTGATCGCGTTCGACCACCGAGGGCATGGATCAGGGCTTCGATCGAAGAAGCGGTTTCGGCTCGAGGATTGCGCTGACGACGTGGTTGCCGTCGCTGACGCGCTCGGCATCGACCGGTTCATTCCGGTCGGCTATTCGATGGGTGGCCCCATTGCTCAGCTGACCTGGTACCGCAACCGTGAACGAGTATCCGGGTTGGTGCTCTGCGCAACCGCGCCGATTTTCAACGTGGAACGTGCCGAACGCCTCGGGTTCCTCGGCGGCAGCGCACTCGCCGCCCTCGCACGGATCACGCCGGAGCAGGCGCGGGTCTGGCTCACAGATCAGCTCTATCTTCAGCGCAAATCGCGGGAGTGGGAGCCGTGGGCAATCCGCGAAGCGTCGAGCCATGATTGGCGAATGCTCCTCGAAGCCGGCGCTGCGATCGGCACGTTCGATTCCACCGGCTGGATCGGCGCCGTCGATGTCCCCGTGTCGCTCGTGGTGACCATGCACGACCCGGTCGTCAGTCGGCGCCGCCAGACCATGCTCTTCGAAGCGCTTCCCGAAGCGGATGTGTACCGCGTCGAGGGCGATCATGGAGCAGTGGTCGAAGAGTCCGAGCGGTTTGTTCCGTCGCTCCTGCGAGCCCTTGCATCCGTCACCAGCCGCCAACCACAGCACACACCGTGAGATGACATGACATCGACCACTCGCACCCCCGCAGCTGTCACGCGTCGTCGACGCTGGCCGATCGTCCTCGCTGCGCTCGGCGCAACCACGAGCCTCGGCGCGGCGGTGCTGGCGCGACGCGATGCCGACGGTCGAATGGGATTGTCGTGGTTCGGCCGCAGCGCACGCCTCGCTCGAATGAGCGCAAAGGTCGGCGGCACCTACGCCACCACGGCAGCGCGCAAGACGTTCGCGTCGGCAGAACGCAGAGACGAACTGGACCGCGAGCGCGAATTCCGAACAGCAGAGCAGGTTGCTGCCGAGCTGGGACAGATGAAGGGCGCGCTGATGAAGCTCGGCCAGATGGCCAGCTACCTCGACGATGGGCTCCCCGAGCCGCTGCGCCTGGCGCTCGCCCAACTCCAATCGGACGCTCCGCCGATGTCGACCGATCTCGCTCGGTCCACGGTGGAAGCCGAGCTGGGTGCCCCGATTGCCGAGCTGTTCGTGGAGTTCGACGACGAGCCGATCGCTGCGGCCTCGATCGGTCAGGTGCACCGGGCGATCATCCGTGACGACGACGGCAACGAGCGTGCCGTTGCGGTGAAGGTGCAGTATCCGGGCGTCGGCGAAGCAATCGCGTCCGACCTGCGCAATGCGGACATGCTCGGCGCGTTGCTGAAGCAGAGCTTCGGCGGCTTGGACCCCTCGGAGATGGTCGACGAGATCAAGATCCGCCTCGCCGACGAGGTGGACTACGAACTCGAAGCAACCAACCAGCAACTGTTTGCCGACTACTACCGCAGTCACCCGTTCGTCCGCATCCCCGAAGTGGTGCACGGCTACTCGACCAAGCGTGTGCTCACCACCGAACTCGCCGAGGGCCACCGATGGTCGGACATGCTCGAGTGGAGCCAGGAGCGACGCGATCGTGTCGGTGAAGTGATCTTCCGCTTCGTGTTCCGCTCGCTGTACCGATTCGGCGCGTTCAATGGCGACCCGCACCCGGGCAACTACCTGTTCCACGATGATGGCTCGGTCACGTTCTTGGACTTCGGCCTGGTGAAGCACTTCACCGACGACGAACTGGCCATGTTCGGGTCGATGGTCAAAGCAGCTGTCGTCGACTTCGATCCGGTCGACTTCCGGCGAATCGTGGAAGCGGCCGGAATGCTCCTTCCAGGTGCACCGGTCGACACCGGTGAGGTCGGCGAGTACTTCTCGCTGTTCTACGACACGGTGCGCGAGGACCGCGAGATGACCTGGACTCGCGAGTACGCGAACTCTGTCGTGCGTCATACGTTCGACCGGTCCAGCCCAATCAGCCAGTACGCCACCGTGCCGCGTGCCTTCGTTTTCATCCAGCGGATCAACCTGGGCCTCTACGCACTCCTTGGAGAGCTGGGCGCTACGGGGAACTACCGCCGAATCGCGGCCGAGTTGTGGCCATTCGTCGACGCGCAAGCAAGCAGCGAACTCGGCCGGATCGAGGCAGCGTGGCTCGCCGAGGTAGGGCACCCAACGGTGTCCACCAACGCCGGCACCCGCTCCTGAACACAGCTCCTCAACCCAGCTGCACCCAGCTCGGGTCGCTCCAGCGGTAGCTTCGTCGCAATGCGCCGGACACTCGCCACCACCACGCTCATCGCCCTCACGCTCGCAGCGTGCGGCGGATCCGACTCCAGCGAGGTGCCCGTGACCGCCGAGAGCACGGAAGAGGCCGCTGCTGAGCCGACCGATGACGCAGCCGACGCCCCCGACGATTCCAGCGATGCTGACGGTGACGACAGCGGCGATGACGACGCAGCTGCAGACGCTGCGCCGGCCCAGACGGTGTGTCCCCCCGATGCTGCACCCGAGCCCACCCCGAAGCCAGAGGTGGACGTCCCCGGCGAGGTCAGCAACGAGCTGGTCACCACGGTGTTGACCGACGGCACCGGTGCCGAAGCGGTCGACGGCGACACCGTCGTCGTCGACTACGTCGGCGTGCGCTCGGTGGACGGCGAAGAGTTCGACAACAGCTACGAGCGGGGCCAACCGTTCCCCGTCACGCTCGGGTCCGGCAGCGTCATCCAAGGCTGGGAGGACGGACTCGTTGGAGCGCAAACCGGTGCGCGCATACAACTGGATATCCCGCCAGCATTGGCCTATGGCGAAACCGCCCGCAGCGAAGTGATCCGCGAAAACGAGCCGCTCACGTTCGTGATCGATGTCCGTGCCGTCATCTCACCCGGAGATCCGTCGGACGCACCGACCGAACCGGGTGTCGAGCTGTCCACGGGAGAAGGCGTCGCCGACACGGTTTTCGAGGATCTCACCGAAGGCGACGGTGAGATACTCGAGTGTGGAGACACCGCCGTCATCCGCTACGTGAACTTCCGCGGTGACAACGGCGTGGCGATCGAATCGAACTGGGGAGCCGATCCGCTGCAGGTCCCGTTCGGCGACAACCTGCTTCCCGGCCTCCTCGAAGGCATGGAAGGGATGCAGGTCGGCGGCTTGCGTGCCGTCACCGTGCCGCCCGAAGATGGCTTCGGTCCCGACGGCAACCCGCAGGGCGGGCTGCCGGCCGACACCGACATGATCTTCGTGATCGAATTGATCGGAACGTACTGATCAGCGTCGACTGATTGGCGCCGCTCGATCACTTCACGTCGGCTCGACGATCTCCTGCAGATCGAGACCCAGGTCGAGCACCCGAGCAGAGTGGGTCAACTCACCCACTGCGATCAAGTCGACTCCGGTCTGAGCGACCGCGCGAGCGGTTTCGAGCGTCAACCCACCGCTGGCCTCGAGCCGAACCCGGGAGTTCATCTCGTTGCGAATCGCCACCGCTTCACGCATCAACGTCGGGTCGAAATTGTCGACGAGCACCTCGTCGGCTCCGGCAGCGATTGCCTCGCGGAGCCCATCGAGGGTGTCGACTTCGATCTCGACCGGGATCGTTGCTTCGAGTGATCGAACGCGTACGTATGCCTCGGTCACCCCGCCTGCGGCTGCGACGTGGTTGTCCTTCACCAGCGCCATATCCGACAGGCCCATCCGGTGGTTCGCTCCCCCACCACAGCGCACTGCGTACTTCTGTAACGCCCGCATGCCCGGCATGGTCTTGCGAGTATCACGAACGGTGGCTCCTGTGCCGTCGAGCGCATCCGCCCACCGTCGAGTCAAGCTCGCCACCCCAGACAAGTGACACAGCAGGTTCAGTGCCGTGCGCTCCGCGGTGAGCAGCAGCCGGGTCGGTGCGGTGACTCGGGCGACGTCGTTGCCTGGGCCGATCCGAGACGCATCCGGAACCAGGTACTCGAGCTCGCTGGCTTCGGGGCCGCACACGGTCTCGATCACAGCAGCAACCACGGGAAGCCCAGACACGACACCGTCTTCGCGCGCTCCGAACGTCGCAACGCTGCGCTGGCCCGAAGGGATCGTGGCCGTGGACGTGACGTCGATCCCACCCATCAGGTCCTCTTGGATCGCCAGCCGGATCAATGCCGACAGTGCATCGGGATCCAGCCCAGCGTCGATGAGTTGGTCACGGGTCGCAGTCGACAACGGGTGAAACACGAACATGGCCAGACCCTACGCACCGTGGGCGATATCGACGTTGCCAGCGCTGTCGAGCACGACCTCGAGATGGCGAACCCATGCCGCATCGCTCTCTGGATGATCCGACCGTCGGTGGCACCCCCGGCTCTCGGTTCGAGCCAGCGCAGCCGAGACGATGCCTGCAGCCATGGTCAGCAGGTTTGTTGCTTCCCACGAACCACGAGTCGGGCGGACGTCGACACGGGCAGAGCGAGCAAGCGCACCAACGGCACTCAAGGCCATCGCCAGGCCGGAGGCGTTGCGCATCACGCCGACGTGACGCGACATCACCGCTCGCAACTCACGCAGCCGCACTGGGTCGAAGAGCACGTGATCCATCAGATCGTCGAAGTCAGGCTCCATTCGGGCTGCATCAGGGAGCTTCCATGCGAGGTTCCGCCCGAGTCGGGTCCCGGCGACGATCGACTCGGTGAGGCTGTTGGAAGCGAGTCGGTTGGCACCATGCACGCCGGTGGCGGTGACTTCGCCAACCGCAAACAGCCCGGGCAGCTCGGTGACCCCGTCGAGATCGGCAGTGATCCCACCACAGCTGTAGTGCGCTGCCGGCGCAACCGGAATCCGGTCGACGGCCGGGTCGAGTCCGATCTCCTGACAGGCCGCAAAGATCGTGGGGAAACGTTTGGCGAAGCGCTCACCCATGTGCGTGGCGTCGAGGTACACGTGATCGTCCACGCCGCCAGCGGCTTCGGCCATCCGGGCGCTGATCGCTGCCGAGACCACGTCACGGGGGGCGAGGTCTTCTTGGGGATGCACGCCTTCCATGATCCGCTCACCAGCTGCGTCGAAGAGGATCGCCCCTTCACCGCGAACCGCTTCGGACACGAGGGCCTGTTGCCCGCGGGCTTCAGGTCCACGCCACATCACGGTGGGATGGAATTGGACGAACTCTGCGTCACGCACGGTCAGCCCGGCGCGCATCGCCATGGCGATGCCGTCACCGGTGACCGCTGGCGGGTTCGAGGTCGACGCAAAGACCTGGCCGTACCCGCCGCACGCAATGACCACCGCACGTGCGGTGATCGTGCCGACCGAGGTGACGTTGCCCTGCTTGTCGGTTCGCGCCGCTCGAATGCCAACCGCTTGACGACGACCATCGCTGGACACCCCCATCATGAGGTCGAGTGCGAACGTATGGTTCATCACGTCGACCCCCGCACCGATCGCCGATTCATCGAGCGTGCGTTGGACCTCGGCGCCGGACTGATCGCCGCCAGAGTGAACAATGCGGTCGTGGCTGTGTCCGCCTTCTCGTGTGAGGGCGATGTCGATGTCGAGCCCCGGACGTGGTTGATCGTTGTGGTCGGGGTCGAACGCTGCTCCGAGGCGCATCAGGTAGCGAATCGATCGCGGCGCTTCATCGACGAGCTCACGCACCACAGCCTCGTCACACAGCCCCGCCCCCGCATCGAGGGTGTCGCGAACGTGGTTCTCCGCTGAGTCCGCCGGGTCGAGGACCCCTGCCAGGCCGCCCTGCGCCCACTGGGTCGAACCTGCTTCCAGCTCGTCTTTCGTGACCACCAACACGCTGCGAACTGGTCGAGCTGCGAGTGCGGCCGACAGCCCTGCTGCGCCCGACCCGAGCACCACGACGTCGACCTCGCGTTCCCATGTAGGGGCAGGTGCCTGAAGTTGCCTCGGAATCGCCATCCTCGGAGTCTGCCAAACGAAGCGTTCGTTACGGGCCTGGCTCGTAACGAACAGAGCGTTCGTTACGAGCCAGGCCCGTAACGAACGCGTCAGTTGGCGGTGGGTGCGGTGGTGCCGATCGACACCATTCGTTCGAGCGACTTGCGCGCAGCATCAGCAATATCGCGTTCCAACGTCACTTCGTCGTTGCCGGTCTTCAGACTCCGCAGCAGCTTGGCCGGGGTGATCATCTTCATGTACTTGCACACCGCAGCACGGTTGACCGGCTCGAAGTTCACGTTTGGCGCAGCCTTTTCCAATTGGTGCAGCATCCCGGTCTCGGTGGCAACGAGGACCGTCGATGCAGTGGTTTCGCGCGCTGCGGTGATCATGCCTCCAGTCGACAGGATCTTCGTTCGCTCGTGAGGAACCACGCCCGCTCCAACCAGGTACAGCGCGCTAGTGGCACAGCCGCATTCGGGGTGGACGAACAGCTCCGCTTCGGGCTTGGACTCCACCTGTTCCTTCAGGTCGGCACCGTTGATGCCAGCGTGAACGTGGCACTCGCCCATCCAGATGTGCATGTTCTCGCGGCCCGTTTCACGTTGGACGTGTGCGCCGAGAAACTGGTCAGGGCCGAACAGCACTTCGGTGTCGGCCGGAATCGAGTTGACCACGTCGACCGCATTCGACGACGTGCAGCAGATGTCGGTTTCGGCTTTGACCGCAGCGGTGGTGTTGACGTAACTCACCACCACAGCTCCGGGGTGTTGGGCTTTCCATGCCCGCATCTGCTCGACGTTGATCGTCTCGGCGAGCGAGCACCCAGCGCGCTCATCCGGGATCAGCACGGTCTTGTCGAAGCTGAGGATCTTGGCTGACTCGGCCATGAAGTGAACGCCGCAGAAGATGATCGTGGATGCCTCCACCTCGGCAGCGACCCTCGACAGCCCGAGCGAATCACCGGTGTGGTGTGCGATGTCTTGGATCTCGGGTAGCTGGTAGTTGTGGGCCAGGATCACTGCATCCTTCTCTTCGGCGAGCTGGCGCACCTGCTCGCGCCAATCGGTGGGAAGGAGTTCGACATCCGTGGTCGTTTCGCTCATGGGATGATCGTACGTCGCCGCCGGGTCCTGAGCCACGGCGGATACCGCTTGACGCGCTCCTCCGCTTGAATGAGCAGATGCCTCGGCCTTCCACGATTCTCGCCAGCACCTTCTTCACCGGCGCCGGGTTGATGCACTTCGCCAGGCCAGACTTCTTCGAGTCGATCGTGCCGGACTGGTTTCCCGATGCGAAGCTCGCGAACCAGGTCAGCGGTGCCGCCGAGCTCGTATTCGGCCTCGGCCTCTTGTCACCAACGACCCGCAAACCAGCTGCGTACGGCCTCGTTGCGCTCACGGCACTCGTGTTCCCGGCCAACATCGACATGGCCATCAACAACGTCGAGGTCAAGCCTGCCGGCGGCGAGATGACCCGCTCGGTCGGCACCGCAGAAGGTCCGGCCCGCATGGTGAACTGGCTCCGACTCCCCCTCCAGCTGCCGCTTGGGTACGGCCTGTGGCGCCTGGCGCGCCGCGCAAACTGAACCGGAATCGCTGTTCCGGCGTAGGGTGATCGAGGTTGACCGACCGACGTCGCACAGCGCCGCCGCTCTCGAAGTCAGCCGTCGCACCCGGGAACGTCCCGGAGCGAAAGGAGCAGGATCACATGGCCAAGAAGAAGGTTGCCGCCACGCGCTGGCACGACGGAGTCAGCGAAATCGACGAGCTGTCCGACATCGAGCAGGTCGCTCACTCCATCGTCACCGAGCGCCGCGACCTCGAGCCGTCGGTGGCTCGGATCATGGACAACGAAGAGCTCGACGAGGATCAGCGCGCCGTAGCCCTCAACTCGTTCCATGCTGCGCTGTCGGATCCCGAGGATCCGAACCGCAACCCGATGGTCGCCATCGCCAACGCCGGCGGCTGACACCACGGCGCCGTGTTGCGCCGTCAGGTCAACGAACTTCTCGGCCCCGTTGCGTACCACCTGGTGGTACGCAACGGGGCCGAGTTCGTTCGAGAATCGACGCTCCCTCCGCACAACGGTCGTGCGAGGATGACGCGATGACGATCGAAAGCACCGCCGGTCTCCGCGAGATCTATCGCCCCGCTTCAGGTGGCGCTGTTGCCAAGGTGATCTCTGCACTCGATGACCATTGCCGAGACTTCCTGGCGAAGTCTCCGTTCTTCGTCTTGTCGACAGCCGATGTCGACGGTCGCTGCGACGGCTCTCCGAAGGGTGGTGCTCCCGGCTTCGTGGAGATGCTCGACGAGCAGCGAGTTGCGTGGGCCGACTACTCGGGCAACAACCGGCTCGACTCGTTCGAGAACATCGTCGACAACGCCGGCGTGGCGCTGCTGTTCTTGATTCCTGGATTGTCCGAGACGCTTCGGATCAACGGCCGGGCAGAGCTGTCAACGGACGAGGAGTTGCGCGAACGCTTCGCCGTCGATGGTCGGGCGGCAAAGGTCGTTGCGGTCGTCCACGTCGATGAGGCCTACATCCATTGCGCGAAGGCGTTGCGCCGATCCGAACTGTGGAACGCCGACTCGTGGCTCGGCGACCACGATCGCCCCAACGCGTCAGCGATCTTGAAGGATCACGCCGAGGTCGACGTGCCCGCCGAGATCATCGAAGACGCGCTCGCCAAGGACCTCGATGCCACCCTCTGGAAGCCCGGCGGCGACTGACCAGTGAAGAAGTGCCAGGCACTTCTTCACTGGGTGGTGGTGAGGCGGGTGAGCAGGGCTCGGGTGCGGGCACGGTCCTCGGAATTGAGACCGAATTCGGACGCGGCGTAGTCGGTCACGCCAGCGACGTCGAGGCCAGCGATCAGTTCCTCGACCTCGTCTTCGGTCCCCGCCAGTGCGAGGTCACCGGTCTCGGTGATGCGCTCGCGTTCGAACATCGCTTGGTACGACGGGAGCTTGGCGTACATCGTGGTGTTCGCGGTGAGCACCTTGCGGGCAGCGGCGGGATCATCGGTGACGCAAACGGGCAGCGTGGCGACGATGCGCGGAGCGGGCCGGTCGGCGTTTTCAGCAGCCTCGGAGATCGTGGGCACGATGTGTTCCTTGATCGTTTTGGGTCCGACCCATGCCAGGTTCGTGCCAGCCGTGAGCCGACCGGCAACCCGCAGGGCTTGCGGACCGAGCGCAGCAACGGTCACCTCGGGCGGGTCGACCACCGGATAGATCGCATCGGCCTTCGCCCGGATCGTGTCGCCAGCGACATCGACGTGACCGCCCTCGATCATCGGCATCAGTGCGTCGAGATACTCACGAAGATGGCGGATGGGCTTGTCGTCGCGCAGCCCGAGATCGTCCATCATCACCTGGTGGGACATGCCGATGCCGAGCGAAAGGCGCCCCGTGATGGCGGCCTGCGTGGTGAGCGCCTGGCCAGCGAGTGCAACGGGGTGACGGGGATACGTCGGGATGATCGCAGTGCCCAACTCCATGGCCCCGACCGATTGGCCGATCACCGCAATTGCGGTTAGCGCATCGAACCCGCCGACCGGATGCTCGGCGAGCCAATAGCTGGCAAACCCCGCTTGTTGGGCTTCGATCGCATGGGCAGTGAAGCCCGCGATGTCGGCCCGACCAAGTTGCGTGGTGGCGTTGATTCCGATCTTCATAGCCGCCCAACGTAGCCAGGGCAGTTGACCGGGAAGCGACGGCTCCCGTTCGGACAGGGCGGCCGATCCAACGACTGCGGGCCTAGCAGTCGAGTTCGCTGGCAATGGCTGGTCCCGCCACTCCGAGCACAGTGCTCGAATCTGGCGCTACGAACGCCGACTCACCTCGCACAAACCAGCGGTAACCCTGGGTTGCCGGGTCGACGACCCGAGTCTCCTCGACGTCGAGATTGAAGTAGTGATCGAACTTCTCCCACGACTCGTCACCAGCTCAGCGATTTTTCTTTTGGTGGCGTGCAACACTTCGGACGGTTCGTTCGCCGTTGGAGGGTGATGGGGAATGTGAGGTCGACGACCGCAACGGTCACAGAACGTGAAGGAGTACTCGAACGCCTCTACGCGGTCGAGTACACCGGCATGGTTCGCCTCGCCTACACCCTCGTGGGCAGCAACGCCGAGGCCGAAGATCTGGTCCAGGACAGTTTCGTCGAGGTGGCGAGACGACTGGATGAGATCCGCAAGCCGGGTGCGTATCTGCGCAGCGCCGTCGTCAGCCGATGCCGATCCGCACTGCGGCGGTGCCGGGTGATGTCCATGCATCTACCAGAACCACCCGCAGGCCTGGCCAGCGATGCGGGTGAGCTCTGGGACGTGTTGAGCGAGCTGCCTGAAGACCAGCGCATCGCGGTGGTACTCAAGTACTACGGAGGCTACACAGCGTCGGAGATCGCCAAGATCGTCGACATGCCCGGCGCGACCGTCCGGTCGCACCTCCGCCGAGCACTCACTGCACTGAGAAAGGAACTGGACTCATGACTCGTTTCAACCGCGACCTTCCCGGGCGTCTCGAACGCGACCTGCACCAGATCTCGGATCAGGCATCTCCATCGTCAACGGCCTGGGAGGCGATCCGACATCGGATCGACGAGCAGGACAAACGTGCCGCTTCAGGCACCGAACCGACCGTGGAGGTCATCATGCTCGATCCCGAAACCAACAAGTACTCCAAACGCCCGCGCACCGGGATGCTCGTTGCGGCATCTGTTGCAGCCCTCACCCTCGTTGGCGGGTTGATCGTGGTGGCGAATCGCGACGGCGAGCCCGCACCCGCCGACCAGCCCGAGCCGGCGCCGACCGTGCCAGCTACCGATCCAGCGATTGGCGGCGATCCCGCACCTGTTGTCGACGAAGAGGCATCACCCGTCACCGTCGATCCGGAGGGCGAGGCGCTGCCGCAAGTCGAACCACCCGCTCAGGGGGCCTTCGTCCCCAACTGCACGAATGGCGACCCGGTTCCCGACCCCGACAACGCCCGTCTGGTGCTCGAATCGGACTGCGAGTTCGGGGCCGTGGGTGTCTTGCCGTTCGCTGGGGATCAGCTTCTCGAAGTGTCGGTACTCCAGGACGTCGGCACGCCGGAGACGCCAGCGACCGCCTTTGTGTCGCTGGGCAACGACGGCTTCATGAACGCTGGCCTGAATTGGGGCGGCTTCACCCGCGGCAGCTACGTCGGTGTTGCCGAAGGCATCGACGACTATGCGGGTACCGCAGTCTTCCTGTCCGACTTCTCTTCACAGAACGCCGACGGCTCGAACCGCGTGAGCGACGGACGATGGTGGACGAACGCCGAGCCTCAGCCCGGCGCCACCGGCGACTTCCCGACCGTGGCGGAGATCAGTATCGCGTGTGCTGACACCTCACCATCAACGAACGAACCAACGACGGTCTTCGAGTGCACCTACGACGGTGAGGACATTGCGCGGTTCATGCCCGAGTCGGAACGACATGTCGGCCGCATCATCCCCGCCGACTTCGGTCCGACGCAGAACGGTCCGAGCTCAGTACTCAGCTCGGACTTCTTCAGTACGACGTCCGAGGACGGCATGGTCATTCGATCCGGGGTCTATGCGACCTTCCGATACTTCGTCTGGTCGGGACTCCGCGTCGGAACGGGTGAGTTCGAAGGGTCCCTGTTGCACGAATCAGGATGGGGCCAAACGTCGTCGCCGGGCGACCCCAGCTCGTTCGAAGGAGTCATTCAGTTATCGATCATTCCAATCGACTCCTGAGTGTCGCTCCGTCGTCGCAGCCGCCGAGCGTTCGTGACAGCTCGGCGGCTGCGACGAAGAGGTCGAGATCTGCACCGCCTCGGTCTCGGGGTCGATGATGAAGATCTCCGCCACCCCGAACCGCGCGGAGTGGTCGAGCTTCTTCCACGACTCATCGTGCGGTGAGAGGACCTCCACGACGATCGCAGCATCGCCGAGCCAGATCTCGTCGGTTCGATTCCGCAGCACAGCTGTGTCCGGAACACGCAAGTCGTGTTGGTCGTTGCCGATATTGACCGGTGCCACGAGTTGCAAGCCGGCTGCTGCCACCGGTGCTGTTGACAACCCCTGCATCAATCCGGTGTCGCTGTCACTTTTGCGCTCCAACTACGGTGACCGAACCGGGCGCAAACCCCGGACGACGCTGGAGGGAACCACGATGAGCGAGCAGGCACACACCGGCGCCAACGACGAACTCGCTTCGATGCGCAACGAGCTCGCAGCACTTCGAGCAGAGGTGCACGCGCTTCGCGAGTCGTCTACTCCGGCCGAAGCGCCGGCGCAGGCATCAGGTCGAGCGTCGCGTCGAACGCTGCTCACGAAGGGAGGCTTGGCTGCCGCAGCCGGCATCGCTGGGGCGGCCACGCTCGCACGACCAGCAGCTGCCGACGCCGGCGACACGATCACCCATGGCGGGAGCTTCGGACCCGGCGCGCCACGACGGGCTCGGCGACCGGCGTGATAGGAACCACTTCCAGCCCGGACGGCGTTGGCGTGATTGGCCAAAACGACGCCACGACGAGCTTGGCGACCGGCGTGTTCGGAACCACTTCCAGCCCTGACGGCACCGGGGTCTTCGCGCAGAACACTGCGACCACCGGAAACAGCCGCGGTCTCACAGCTCTCACCTTTTCGCCCACGGGCATCGGCGTCGAGGCCATCACGACGGGTGGGTCCGGCGTGAAGGCTACTGCCACCACCGGCAACGCTGTGCTCGCCGAGGCGACCACCGGCACAGCCGTGAGGGCAGCGGTCATCGACGGCGTTGCAGTTCGGGCGCTAGCAGACGCCGGGACCGCACTTGTCGCCAATGCGAACGCCGGCAACGGCATCGACGTCGCCGGGAGCAACGGCGTTGGCGTTGTCGTCAACAGCAATATCGCCAGCCTGCTGCTCGGCCCGTCCGGCGCTGATCCCACAACCCGCACCGACGCCCACGTCGCCGGCGAGATCTACCTCGACACCGAGAACAACCTCTGGCTCTGCACCGCCGACGGAACACCGGGCACATGGCAGCAACTCAATGTCAGCGCGCCCATCGTGCCGCCTGCGTTCACACCGTTCTCACCGTTCCGCGTCTACGACTCGCGCAATGCAGACGGCGCTCTCGCATCTGGTGAGAGCCGTAGCGTGTCGGTGAAGGACCAGGTCGATGTGAGCGATGGCAGCGTCGTCAAGGTCGACTCGGTGCCTGCCGGCACGTCGGCCATTGCCTTCAACATCACGGTCACGGGCACCAGCGGACGCGGATTCCTTGCGGTGACGCCGGCAACCGCCACCGAGTTCTCGGCATCCACGATCAACTGGGGTTCGACCGGCGACGTCCTGGCGAACAGCACGTTCACCACGCTGGACTCCCAAGCTCAGATCAAGGTGTTCGCGGGCGGACCAGCGGGGTCACAGACCGACTTCATCATCGACGTCGTGGGCATCGTCGGCTGAACCAACGCAGCGGTTGGTTCACACGACCGTGCGAGGTCACATCGACAGGTGGTTGGCAACAGCGACGACTGCGTCACCGAAGTGCTCGCCTGGGGTGTTGGTGAGGCGTTCGATCGGACCGCTCACCGACACCGCAGCGATCACACCACCTCCCCCGTCGACCACGGGCGCGCTCACGGACGCAACGCCTGCTTCGCGCTCACCGACACTCTCGATCCAACCGGTGTCGGTGGCTTCTGCTGACAGCACACGGCCGGCCGATCCGACGTCGAGCGGGAACAGCGACCCTTCGGGAACGATCCAGCGGAGCCCATGCGGCGTTTCGAGCGACAGCACGCAGCGACGCTGCTCACCCACCGGCACGAACAGCTGGACACTCTCGCCCGTCTCGTCACGCAATGCTGCAAGCCACGGGCGAGCCTTTTCGACGAGCGGAAACCGTTCGGCCGCAAGCTGGCCAAGGCCCACCAGGTCGTGGCCCAACTCGAAGCGGCCCTTCGCGTCACGTCGAAGAATCCCGTGCGCTTCGAGCGCCGCGGCCAACCGATGCGCCGTCGCTCGTGGCAGCCCGGTCGATTCCTGAAGTTGGGTGAGTGCCTGCGGCTCGTTGGCGAGTGATCGCAACACCGCCATTGCCTTGTCGAGCACCCCGACGCCCGTTACGCTTTCCATATCCAGGGAACCATATCTCACATCTTGAGAAGATCAGAGTTCTGGCAGAACGACGAGGAGCACACGCACATGAGCACCACCCCCAAGACCTTGCCGGAGAAGGTGTGGGAACGCCACCTCGTTCAATCGGGTGACGGCGAACCCGATCTGATCTATATCGACCTGCACCTGGTGCATGAAGTGACCAGCCCGCAGGCATTCGACGGACTGCGCCTCACCGGACGCACGGTTCGTCGCCCTGAGCTGACGATCGCCACCGAGGACCACAACGTCCCGACCGAGAACATCCACGAGCCGATCGCTGACGAGATCTCGCGCAAGCAGGTCGACACGCTGCGGGCGAACACCGCAGAGTTCGGCATCACCAACTTCCCGATGGGTGACCCCGACCAGGGCATCGTCCACGTGATCGGCCCCGAACAGGGTCGTACCATGCCCGGCATGACCATCGTGTGCGGCGACTCCCACACCGCCACGCACGGTGCGTTCGGTTCGCTCGCCTTCGGCATCGGCACCAGCGAGGTCGAGCACGTGCTGGCCACCCAAACACTTCCCCAAGAACGCCCGAAATGGATGTCGGTGACCGTCGACGGTGACCTCCAGCCCGGAGTGACCGCCAAGGACGTGATCCTCGCGATCCTCGGCGAGATCGGCACCGGTGGCGGCCTCGGCCACGTGATCGAATACCGCGGCTCCGCCATCCAGGCACTGTCGATGGAAGGGCGCATGACCGTGTGCAACATGTCGATCGAAGCGGGCGCCAAGGCCGGACTCATCGCACCCGACCAGGTCACCTTCGACTATCTCGAAGGCCGCGACCAGGCGCCGAAGGGCGCCGACTGGGATGCTGCTGTCGAAGACTGGAAGCAGCTGTTCAGCGATGACGGCGCCACCTGGGACAAAGAAGTCGTGCTCGATGCTGCTGCCATCACCCCGCACGTCACCTGGGGCACCAACCCCGGCCAGGTTGCATCGATCGATTCACCGATTCCCGCCCCGAACGATTTCGACAACGAGACCACCCGGGAAACCGTCGAGCGTGCGCTCGAGTACATGGGCCTCGAAGGCGGTCAGTCGATGCGTGACGTCAGTGTCGACACCGTGTTCATCGGTTCGTGCACCAACAGTCGCATCGAGGACCTCCGTTCCGCAGCCGCAGTGATGGAAGGCCGCACGGTCACCGTGCCGCGAGTGATGGTCGTTCCTGGCAGCCACCGGGTGCGCAACCAGGCCATGGAAGAGGGCCTCGACAAGATCTTCACCGCAGCGGGCGCCGACTGGCGCGAGCCCGGCTGCTCGATGTGTCTGGCGATGAACCCTGACAAGCTCGCTCCCAAAGAGCGCGCTGCCTCAACCAGCAACCGCAACTTCGAAGGCCGACAGGGCCCCGGCGGCCGAACCCACCTGGTGTCGCCAGCCGTTGCTGCTGCGACTGCGGTGAAGGGCACGTTCTGCACACCCGCCGACCTTCCTGCGTCCGTCGACGGAGAGCCAACGTCCGTCGAGGGAAAGGCGGCTGGATCATGAAGGCTGTCCAGGTCATCACCGGAACCGGCGTCCCGTTGAAGCGCTCCGATGTGGATACCGATCAGATCATCCCGGCGGTGTGGTTGAAGCAGGTCGAACGGACCGGCTTCGAGAAGGGCTTGTTCTCGGCATGGCGTGACGAGCAGGACTTCGTGCTCAACGATGAGCAGTACGCCGGAGCGAACATCCTCGTGGCAGGCCCCGCCTTCGGCGTCGGCTCCTCACGCGAGCACGCGGTGTGGGCCATTCAGCAGTACGGATTCGACGCCGTGATCGCTCCGAGCTTCTCGGACATCTTCAAGAACAACTGCACCAAGAACGGTCTCGTGCCGGTGGTGCTCGACGAAGCGATCGTCGAGTCGATCTGGGCAGCGATCGAAGCCGACCCAGCGACGTCGATCGTGGTCGATGTCGAGCAGCTCAAGGTCGAGGTGCCCGCAGCAGATATCGACGCAGCGTTCCCGATGCCGTCCGACGTGCAGCATCGCTTCCTCAACGGCCTCGACGACATCGGCATCACCATGGGCAAGGCCGATGCCATCGACACCTTCGAAGCAAACCGCCCCGCCTACCTCAACTGACACCCAACCGTTCGTTACGGGCCAGGCCCGTAACGAACAGCGAACCAACCGACACTCAACCGTTCGTTACGGGCCAGGCCCGTAACGAACGGCGGTAACGAACGGTCAGGCGTTGGGGTCGACGACGACGCGGCCGCGGGTCTGGCCGGCCATGATTGCTTCGCCCTGGGCGGGCAGGCTGCTCATGGGCACGATCTCTGTCATTGCTTCGAGCATGCCGCTCGGCAGGTCGTCCACGAGACGGGCCCATGCCGCTTCTCGGTCTGCGAGTGGCGCCATCACCGAGTCGATGCCCTGCAGTCGCACACCACGCAGGATGAACGGCATGACGGTGCTCGGCAGGTCGACACCGCCGGCCAGACCGCACGCCGTGACCACGCCCTGATACTTGGTCTGCGCAATGATCTTGGCAAGCATGTTCGAGCCAACCGCGTCCACGGCGCCCGCCCACGTTTCGGCCTCCAGCGGCTTGGGAGCTTGCGACATCTCTTCGCGTGTGAGGAATGCCGAGGCGCCAAGCGACGAGAGGTACTCCTGCTGCTCCGGGCGACCCGTGACAGCGGTGACCTCGTAGCCCAGTTTCGCCAGGATCGCGATCGCCACGCTGCCCACACCACCGGCTGCACCGGTGACCACGATCGGGCCGTGGTCGGGTGTGACGCCACCGGCCTCGAGTCCGAGCACACACAGCATCGAGGTGAGGCCAGCGGTGCCGATGCCCATGGCCTGCTCGCTGGTCATCCGATCGGGGCGGGCAACGAGCCAGTCAGCCTTCACCCGCTGGCGTTGGCTGTAGCCACCCCAGTACCGCTCGCCCACGGCCCAGCCGGTGAGGATGACGCCCGTGCCGGGGGCGAACCGGGAGGATTCGGACTCGACCACGGTGCCCGTGAGGTCGATGCCCGGCACCATCGGGAACGATCGGATGATCCGGTTCTTGCCGGTCAGCGCCATGCCGTCCTTGTAGTTCAGCGAGGAGTAGTCGATGTCGACGACCACGGTTTCATCGCCGTCGTAGACGGGGAGATCGGCATCGGTGAGCTGCTCAATCGAGGCGGCCGCCGACTTCGGGTTGCCTTCCTCTGCTTCGCGGACGACGAGTGCGTTGAAGGTGTTCATTCCTGCATCATCGGCGATTCGACCCGACTTGTCGCAATCGGGAGGCTGGATGGATTCAACCGGTTGCGAATTCAGGGAACCGAACGGCGCCGATGGTGTGCGCCAGTGTGAACCCCAACGATTCCGACACCGCATTCGACCCGGCATTCTCCGTCGTGCATCGGTACAGCATCAGCCGACTCGGATCAGCTGCCTGTCGCCGTTCGACGAACGCAGCAACAGCTGAAGCGCCGAGCCCGCGCTGGCGATAGCCGGGGTGGACGAGCACGCCGATGTCATCGAATCGTTCGTCGATCTCGGACGGTCGACCACATGCGTAGGCCACCAGTCGACCGTCTTCGATCAACCCTGCGTAGAACGGGTCGAGGTTGTCGAGGTCCAGGTCGGCTTCGTCGAGATCATCGTCGGAACTCGCCGCTGCCAGCTCCGCCAGCAACGCCACGTCGCCGGCCTCATCTCGATCGAGCAGCTGAACCGACACTGCGCCGGGCAGCGCCCGAGGCGACTGCAGCGGTCCTTCGAGGACGCGGTTCCTGCCGAATCCGAGGACCGACGCACCTGCGTCCACCGCCAGCGATGCGAAGCGCTCGCTGTCCAGCGCACCGTCAGCGGCGTCGGTGAGTAGCGCCGAGAGTGTGTCGACCAGCGCCGGGTCGCACCAGATGACCGTTCCCCGAGGTGTCGGGTAGCTGGTGGCGGAACCACCGCCCGCTCGATCCGCCTCGGGAGCCACGACGGTCCCGTCACCGAGCGGGACGCCAACAGCTGCTTCGGCGGCATCAGCGATCGCGGAAAAATAGATGTCAAGCGGAGAAGCCATTGTGAACATTCTTGCGCCCCACGACGCGACATCGCCACCGAATTTCGCTTCGACACCCATCCGGGCCGACCACGAGGTGACAACGCCGACTCCGCGAATGCAGCCGCGCTTTGCGAGACTCATGACGTGACGGCAACGCAGATGGGAAGCGAACGCGCCGCAAACGCGATCACCGTCCCAGCGTTCCGGAATCTGTGGTCTTGCAACATCGCGTTCTTTCTCGTGATCAATGCCCAGCGTTTCGCCTTCGGATGGGTCGTGCTCGATCTCCTCCTCCGAGACGAGGGCACCCAGGGCCTCGTCGTGTTCACGCTCGGCGCGCCCACCGCGCTACTCGTGTTGCAAGCCGGCGTGTGGGCCGATCGATGGGACCGCAAGCGGATGCTGCTTGCCACGCAACTGTCGGGCGCAGCCGTCATGGCAACGACCGCGATCCTGATCGGTGCAGAAGTGGTCGGCGTTGGGTGGCTCGTGATCCTGACACTGCTCGCTGGAGCATCGACAGCGATTGGCCAGCCCGTGCGTTCCTCGCTCATCCCCGCACTCGTTGGACGCGAGCAACTGTTCAGCGCAATCGCGTTGAACGCGATCGCGATGACCCTGTCGCTGATTCTCGGACCGGTTCTGGTCAAGGTGGTCGGCGACCAGTTCGGCTTCGATGGAGCCTTCTGGTTCCAGGCTGCGCTCCTCGTCGTCGGCGCTACGTTTCTACTCCGTGTCGACGTGCCCGAGCACGAACAGGTTCGCGAGCGGCGGCCAATCCTCACCGAGACACGCGAAGCGGTTCGCCACATTCTCGACGACGCTCACCTCACCACACTGTTCGCCTTGCTGTTCACGGCCAGTTTCACGATCAATCCAGCGGTGATGGTCACCGTGCAGGCACACGTGAAGGAGCAGTTCGGACGCGATGCCGGCGACGCTGCATATCCGCTCGCCGCAATGGGTGTCGGCATGGCCATCTCATCGTTCTTCCTGATGCGCAAGGGCGACATGGCCAACAAGGGCGCCGTGTTCCAACGAGCGATGATGGCGGGCACGTTCATCACCTTCCTCACCGGACTGGTCCCGGAGTTCTGGCAGATCATTGCGCTGGGAGCGGTGATGGGCCTAGCCGGCGGCTTCTTCATCAATATGAACCAGGGGTTGATCCAGGCCAACACACCCCAACCACTCATGGGTCGTGTGATGGGCGTGTACACCCTCGTGGCCAGCGGGCTGTTTCCGCTCGGTGCACTCGTGCTCGGCCTCGCTGCCACGCAGATCGGAACTCGAGCAACGATCTGCGTGGCGGCGGTTGCCGGCTTCTCCGTGGTGACGACGACATACGTCCGCAACGCCGAGCTTCGGCGACTGTCGTAGTCAGGGCACAGTTCTGCTCAGGGCACGGGTGGGAACGGACCAACCAGGTGGGGCTGCAGGAAGCTCAGTTTCGCCGCGTCGACCGTCACCCAGTCGTCTTCCAAGATGCCGCCCGTGTCGCCCGAGTTCGGGTTGAACGTCCAGAACGTGAAGCCGATGTCGTTGTCGGCGAGATAGCGCATCAGCGTCTCGAGCCAGACCGCATCGACCTCGGAATCGAGCGTGGTCCCGAACTCCCCGACCATCACCGGCGCCGTGCCGCTGGTTTCGATCTCGCCCCAGAATCGGTCCCAGATCGCTGGCATGTTCGCCGGGAATGACGGGTCGTCGAACCAGGGCTGGCGGAACACCGACGTGGCGTACTCGTGGGGTGAATAGACCACCTTGTCCATCGACTGCACGTCGATCGGCTTGTCCAGAACAGCGCTGAGGTTGCCTCCCCACCAGGTGCACGAGTCGGACGATTCGGGCCCATCGCACGACGCACCGTCCGACTCTTCGACTCCCTCGATGAACACGAGCCAGTCGGGCTCGACCGCATGGAGCGCATCGGTGGCCTGCTCAGCAGCGAGTTTCCAATCAACGGATGGGTCCCCGCATCCCCAGCACGCCTCGTCATGGGGTTCGTTGTACAAGTCGGCGCCGATCACGTTCGGGGCGTCGCCATAGCGCTCACCGAGAAGTTCCCAATCCTCGATCAGGCGATCCTGCGCAAACCGCTCGTCGAACCAGAGGTGATGGCGATCATCGAACCCCAGCGCGTGACGATCGAGGATGATCGCCAAGCCACGGGCTCCCGCTCGTTCGATGAACACGTCCATCACCTCGAGGCTCGAGAGGCCTTGGAGGTCCGGATTGGAGTTCTGGTCAATGCCCTGGACCGGAGTGTCGGCGTCCAGCATTTCAGCGGCGAACGGAAGCCGGATCGTGTTGAAACCCAGCTCGGCGATCTGGTCGAGCATCTCGTCGAGGTTGCGCTGCCAAAGACCGTGCGGCGCCCCGTTCGCGGTCTCGAAGCCGAACCAATTCACGCCGCGGATATGCACCGGATCACCGTCGGCATCGACCAGCCCCGATCCGGACGTGGACCATCGACCATCGAGGGTTCCGGTGCCCGGGCTCGAAGCGATCCCCGGTCGAGCCGCCACCGTCGACACCACGTGGTCGTCCTCGTCCAACGGCGATGTGGGTTCGACCGCGGTGGCGGGTCGAACAGCGGCTGTCGAATCCGGCACGCCACGATCGGTGAATCCGATCGTGGCTGCGCTCGACAGCAGAGCAGCGGCTCCGACAGCGCCGACGGTCGTTGGCCACGTCGGTCTCCGGCGTCCGAACGCCGAGGCTGGTGCTACTGAGTGGCTGGATTGGTCGTTGTTCATGGTCATCCTCCATCTGTGAGTGGAATGAGATGCCGGGGCCGGCCAAGAAGTTCCCGATGTCGGAGAAAAGGTGTCGAGCAGGCGCGGCCGGTCGGCCAGTAGCGTTTGCGCATCGACTCTTCGCCCCCTGCACCCGGGCCACCGCGCCCCGACCGAATCGGCCGCTACGACGTGGTCGGATTGCTGGGCACCGGTGCCTTCGCCACCGTCTACCGGGCCCACGACCCGTCACTCGATGCCGACGTCGCGATCAAAGTTCTTGCGGATCACCACAGCAACAATGTGGACATCCGCTCGCGATTCATTGCCGAGGGTCGCCTGCTGCGCCGAGTGGACGATCACCGAGTGGTCACCGTGCACGACATCGGTGAGCACAACGGCCGCCCGTACCTCGTCTTGGAACTGATCGACGGCGGCACGCTCGACGATCTCGTGGCCGAGCAACCGGCTCACGTGGAAGCCCTCGATGCCACCGCACTGGTCCGTCTCGTGCTCGACCTCGCCGGTGGACTGGGTGCAATGCACGCACACGGCATCGTCCATCGCGACGTCAAGCCATCGAACGTCTTGATGCGCAGCAACGGCGACTTCGTGCTCGCCGACCTCGGCTTCGCACGCGACTCGAACCTGTCCTCGATGACCATCGCCGGCGGCTCCGAAGGATTCATGGCACCTGAGCAACGCCGTCCCGGCACCGACATCGATCCACGCGCCGACGTGCACGCCGCCAGCGCGGTCATCGGGCGGACCGTGTTTGGCCCGAACTGGCAGGCTCTTCTCGTCGGTGACCGATCGACTGGGGCCACGCTCGTCGAGCCGGTTGGGAGCGAACCGCTCACCTTCGAGCTTCGTCGCGGGTTGTCGACCGGCCGCGATGCCCGCCATGCAACGATCGACGAGTGGGCAGCGGCGCTGATCGCTGCGCTGGGCGACACCGGAGAAACCGTCAGCGCCGAGCACGATTTGAGAACGTCACGACGCCCTGTGTTGCGGCTCGTTGCTGCCGGCCTCGCAGTGTCGGGGATGCTCGCGGCTGGAGCGCTCGTCGTGGCTCCCTCGGGCAGCGATGCTCCGGTGTCGGTACCGACCGGCGAACCCGACGGGCCCGACATCGTCGGGCCCGATGAGATCCTGCTGGGCGATCCCGCACGTTTCGATCACACCGACGTGGCGGGGCGCACGTACCGCTGGGTCGTGCCACCAGGTGCAGTACTGGACGGGGACACGATCGTTTTCACGCCAGACTCGGCACGGGACTTCGACATCACGCTCATCGAAGTGGACGGAGACGCCGAACGAGTCTCGACACGTCGCATCCGGGTTCGAACGCGGTGACCACCACCGCTCGAGAGTTGGTCGCTCGGATCGACACCGACCGAGCCGCGTTCGACACCATCAGCGCTCAGTTCGCGTCGTGGTGGAGCGAGCGTCATGACGAGGCGCCGACGTTGCTCGACGAACTGGCTCAGCGAGCGCGCCACGATCGCACGTCACTCGAACTCCTCCTCACCCTGCTCGATCGCCACGGCATTGCTCGGCCCGCCCTCCATCGCACGCTCGTGGACCCCAACGACCTCGACGACGCAGAGCAGGCAACGCTGGCCGTGGTCGGAACTCGGCTGAACCAGTTTGATGGGCGGTCACGTTTCACCACATGGCTCCACACCATCGCGGCCAACGAAGCCAAGATGTTGATCCGGACGCGCAGCCGACGGCCCGCAACGCCGACCGAGCACTTCGAACTCTCGCCCTTCTTGGCCCGGCTCTCTACGATGCTCGCCGATCGTGACGTGATCGATCGGGCACTCGCCGGTCTCCCCGACCAATACCGCCGACCGATCGAACTGCGAGAGATCGACGGTCTCGACTACCGCGAGATCGCCGCCACGCTCCAGATCGGTATCGGCACCGTCAGGTCGCGACTCAGCCGCGGCCGAGCGATGCTGCTGGCAGCAACGGGCGAGGGAGCCACGTGAAGCTGGCCGTGACGATCACCGCGATCGATCCGCCCTTCGACGCCACCGACGGTGTGCGGTTCGGCCTGCAGCCAAAGCGCGGCACCGTCGAACATTCAGGTGCCCACCGGACCACGAGTTTCCACACCGAACTCGACCTGCGCGCCGAGGGCACCTCGTTCGACTTCGCCGGTGCGCATGTGCACGGGCGGCGTGGCGACCGGTTCCTCTACGTGTCATGGGGTGTTCCTGACAGCGACGGACCTTTCGTGATGTTCGCCCGCGCCAAGGTCAAACTGAACTCGATCGACAACGCACTCCTCGACCGGATCGGCGACGACATCATCATGGTCGCCGAATTCCAGGCGACGAACCTCGCCGGCCAGCCGGCGAGCGGAACCGTCGCAGCGTCGGACATCCACTGGGCTTGACACCGAGGTAAGGCAGCGACCTTCAGCGTTGCAACGCGCTGACCAACTGGTTGATCAACACTCGACCGATCGGACTCCGAGTAGCATTCGAATCAGCGAGCAGTCCATCGATCGAATCGAACGACAAGAGCACATCGAGCACGGCCAGGGTGGCGGCCCGATCCTCGACACCCATTGCCGACAACTCAAGTTCGAAACGCTCGGGGATCTGTGCGTTGACGAGGGCTCGCGCCATCTCAAACCGGGCTCCGGACTCTTCGCCCGACATGAAGCGCGAACGCGAGTTGCGGATCATCGCTCCCACTCGGTCGTACATTTCGAACCGCGACGCGACGACGCTGGCGCAACGTTCCTCGAGCGAGGCGCCGGGCATCACCGGCCCCGATGCGTTCTCGAGGTGTTCGAGCGCGATCCGTACGATCTCGCCGCGCAACTCGTCACGCGCAGATTCGAGACTCCCGAAATACCGCTGGATCGAGCGCACCGAGACTCCCGCCACCTCGGCTACTTCTTCGATCGTCGGGTCGACCGCTCCGCCCAGAATCATGGTGCGCAGCGTCTCCACTACCGCAGCGCGGTTGTCGGTGCGCCGCCGCACACGCCCGTCACCAGGATCGTCTGCACCGGCCACTTCGAACGACCGGACCTGCTCACGGCCCTGGCTCACGGAGCCGCCCGCTCTTCGCGGTCGAAACCAGAGCAGAGCTGGTCGACGAGGTGGTCGAACGCCCGGTCGATGTCGCCCGGTGTTCCGTCACCGAGTTCGAACGACACGAACCCGTGCAACGCGCTGCGCAGCATCACCGCTGCGTGTTCGGATCGGGCGTCCGGCATGTCGAAGCCTTGCAGCGATGCGTGCAGTGCGCTGCGGACCTCGTCGACTGCAGCCTCCAACTGGGCGTCGCCTCGAACCGGGTACCGATCGGTAGAGCGGTACCGACCTGGATGCTGGTGTGCAAAGGCGCGCCACGCATGCGACACGGCGTGTACGGCATCGGTTCCGGACCGTTCGCCGACTGCTGCGCGCAGTCGTGCAGCGAGCGTTCGGCGAGTCACGAGCCCAAGCCCTCGCCACACACCGGCAGCGCCATCGACATGGCGATACAGCGCCGGCTGGGTGACGCCGGCTCGATCTGCAACCGCTCCGAGACGGAATGTCTCGAGCCCTGATTCGTCGAGCAAGTCACCGGCGATCTCGATGATCGTGGCCCAGTCCAGCCGTGCCGAAGAGGTGATGACCGAGCCCATCACATCAGTGTCGCAGTTGGGTGTTCTCACCATCGAAAGCAGGCCCATCGAGAACCACGGCGGAACGCTCTTCACCCAGTATCAGCACGGTCAGGGTTGTTCCCGGTTCGGCTGCGCTGGCGGTCACATAGGCGAACGCAAGGCTCTCATCGACCGTGAACCCGTAGCCGCCCGACGTGGTGAGCCCCACGGGCACGCCGTCGTGTGACACCACCTCTCCGCCGATGCAGTCTGCGGCGCCGTCGACATCAGGGATGTCCACACGCAGATATGCAAGCTTCCAGTCATCGCCCGTGGGTTGTGCGCCGAGCGCATCGCTTCCGATGAACGACTTGCGTTCGGGCCGCACCCAGCGTCCGACTCCAGCCTGGTACGGGCCGATGTCGTGGGTGAGTTCGAAGCGAGTGAGGTACGCCTTCTCCATGCGCAGCGAGTTGAGCGCATGACTCCCGAAATCGGTGAGGCCAAACCCGCCCACCGCATCCGCGGCAAACAGTCCGTCGTACAGCTCACCGACTCGACTGGACTCCACGTGCAACTCCCAGCCACGAGACCCCGTGAAACCGACACGCAGCGCACGTACCGGCACGCCACACACGTCGATTTCCTGAGCGGTCAGGAAGCCGAACTCGTCGTTCGATACGTCCGCATCCGTACACGCCGCCAGCAGGTCGCGCGAGTTCGGGCCGGCGAGCACGAGTGTGTTGCGCTCCGTCGTGACGTCCGCAACGGTGACGTCTTCGCCGGCGTCAACATGCTGCTGGAACCAGTCCAGGTCTCGCTGCTGGCCCATCGGCCCGGAGACGACGTAGTACCGGTTCTCAGCGAGGCACGTGATGGTGACCTCCGTCTCGACCCGGGCCTGTTCGGTCAGGACATAGTTGAGCGCGATCTTGCCGATGGTCGTGGGCACGATGCCCGTGGTCAACCGGTTCAGGAACGTGTTGGCATCGGCACCCGTGATCTCGAACTTGGCAAACGCCGACAGGTCCATGATGCCGACTCGCTCACGAACCGCTCGGCACTCTTCACGAACTGCGGGCCACCACTCGGGGCGCCGCCAACCGTGCGCGTCTTCGAGCGGCTGACCCTCGGGCACGAACCACTTTGGCTGCTCCCATCCGTACGCCTGGCCGTGCATTGCTCGCTTCGCAACGAGCTGTTCGTACACCCCAGAGGTCCAGACGGGTCGATGCGCAAGCTTCTCTTCCCCCGGCGGGTGCACCCGGAACATCCACTCGTAGTCCTCGATGGACTTCAGGCGAACGAACTCCTGATCCGCCCACCCGAAGCGGCGGGGGTCGTAGTGGCGCAGGCTCAACTCGGTCTCGCCGTGCACGATCCACCGAGCGAGTTCGCGTCCGGCACCAGGACCCCACGCCAAGCCGATAGACGACCCGGTGTTGAGCCAATAGTTCTTCACGCCCGGCGCTGGGCCGAGGAGCATGTGAGCGTCGGTGGTGTGCGTGATCGCCCCATGGATGACGCGCTTGATGCCGACCTCGCCATAGACCGGCACCCGGTTGAACGCTTCTTCGAGCCACGGTGCGATCTTGTCGTAGTCCTCGGGAAACAGCGGGTTCTCCGCCTCCCACGGCACGCCGTCATCCCAAATCGATTCTGCGCCGAAGGTCTCATAGATCCCAATCAGGCCGGCGGTCTGCTCCTGACGGATGTAGCCAGCGACCTTGTTGTCGCGGGTGACCGGCATCTCCCACCCGGACGCTTCCTTCAGCTTCACCAGCTCGGGCACCTCGTCGGTGACCAAGTAGTGGTGCAAGATGTTTGCCTGGGGCACGTTGAAGCCGCTGAATCGTCCGACTTGATGGGCGTAGCAACCAGCGGCATCCACGACGTGCTCGCAGGTGACGGTTCCCTTCTCGGTCACCACCTGCCAGTCGCCGTTCACCAATTGGTTGACTTCGATCACCCGATTGCGGCGGCTGACCTCGGCGCCTTTGGCACGGGCTCCGTTCGCGAACGCCATGGTGACGCCCGACGGGTCCACGTGGCCTTCTCCTTCGGTCCAGATTGCTCCGAGCGCACCGGTGTAGTCGTACAGCGGGTTGAACGTCTCTGCTTCCTTCGGCGAGATCAACTCGATGGGATACCCGAGATACCGTCCGGACCCGAACTGCACCCGCAGCGCATCCATCTCGTCCTCGGTGAACGCAACGCGCAGGCCGCCAGGCTGATGGAACGAGATGCCCTGGCCGGTGTCCGCCTCGAGGTGCTCGTACAGTTCGATTGCGTAGTGATGGAACGCGGCGGTGGTGTAGTCCGCAACGGAGCGAGTGATCTGGCCCGCTGCGTGCCAGGTGGACCCCGATGTGAGCTCGGCTTTTTCCACGAGCAGCGTGTCGGTCACCCCTTCGAGGGCGAGGTGGTAGAGCAGCGAGGCGCCGTGGACGCCTCCCCCGATGATGACGACACTCGCATGATCTCGCATGATCGATTCCTGTGTTCTCGTTGTTGGTGAAACTCTTTCACCAACAACGGGAAGATTAGGCCACCGCGTTGCTGCAGCCGCGACCGTGACTCAGAGTGCGACGATCATCTTGCCGGTGTTCGCCCCCGCAAGCAGCCCGATGAACGCTTCGCCAGCATGCTCGATGCCGTCCACGACCGTCTCGTCGTTGCGCAGCAAACCGTCGCGCAGCCACCCGCCGACCTCGTTGATGAAGTCGGTACGCATCGAGTCGTAGCTACTGACGATGAACCCGCGCATGGTCAATTGCTTCCCGATTGCCATGGCCAGGTTGTTGGGCCCCGGGGCCGGCTCGGTGTTGTTGTAGACCGAGATCGCTCCACACAACGCCACGCGCCCGTTCAGCTTGAGCACGTGCAGGGCGGCCTGGAGGTGGTCACCACCGACGTTGTCGAAGTACACGTCGATGCCGTTCGGAGCTGCGGCAAGCAGCTGCTTGGTGACCGATCCGGACTTGTAGTTGAACGCCACATCGAATCCGATTTCATCGGTCAGCAGCGCCACCTTGTCGTCCGACCCTGCCGAGCCGATCACACGAGACGCGCCCTTGAGCTTGGCGATCTGACCAACGACCGATCCAACGGCGCCTGCAGCACCCGACACGAACACGGCGTCGCCCTCGTTGAACGACGCCACCTCAAGGAGTCCTGCATAGGCAGTGAGACCCGGCATCCCGAGCACACCGAGGTTGGCGGAGAGCGACACACCTTCCACCGATGCTGCAGGCTGCGTCTGGCTTGCGGGGACCACGGCGAACTCGCGCCACCCGAGGCCGTGAACGACGTGGTCGCCGACGGCAAGGTCGGGTGAGTTCGATTCGACGACCTCGCCAACCGCACCGCCCTGCAGCGCTTCGCCGATCTGGAACGGCGACACATAGGACTTCACGTCGTTCATTCGGCCACGCATGTACGGGTCGACCGACATGAACGAGTTCTTCACGACGACCTCTCCGTCTCCGGGAACCGGAACCGGCACTTCGACGACCTCGAAGTCGCTCGGAACCGGTGCGCCGTTGGGGCGCGCTGCGAGGTTGACCTGACGAGATGTTCGCGAATCGCTCATGCGGGCGACCCTACGGTGCGCGCCATCCACCCGGCGCCACGAAGACACGAAGCCGTGAAGCCGTCCACCGACACGGGGCGGTCGGCGGACAGTACGTAGCGAGCTGCGGTCAGCGGCGAGCGTGGGCGTCGAGGATGTGCGCGACCGCCATCGTGAGGCGACGAGCGGTCGGTACATGGAGGTACTCGTTCGGGCCGTGAGCGTTTGCGTCGGGTCCGAGCACGCCGGTGATCACGAACTGCGCCTCGGGGAAACGCTTGCCGAGCATGCCCATGAACGGAATCGAGCCACCCTCACCGAATGTTCGCGCCGGAGCCCCGAACGATGCCGTCGACGCGTCGTCGAGTGCTCGTTCCAACCACGGCGCCGTGGCCGGAGCATTCCAGCCAGCGGCCGCGTCCACGTCGTGGAATCGGACTCGCGCTCCGTACGGCGCGTCGGCTTCGAGTGCTGCGGTGATTGCTGCCTGCGCGGCAACTGCATCGGCGGTCGGCGGAAGACGGAAGGACAACTTGAGCGATGTCGACGGGCGCAAGACGTTGCCGGCCCGCTCGGTCGGGGGCAAACCGTCGGCACCAACGACGCTCAGCGTTGCGCGCCACGTGCGAGCAAGGAGTTGCTCGATGGGGTCGTTCGTGGTCGGCTCTGCGCCGACGACGAACGGATAGTGCTCGGCAATCGAGCCGATTTCCGCTGCGGTGGCTTGCGCTTCGTCGAGGCGGCCCTGAGGGATCTCGACGATCAGTTCAGGAAGCAACGGTTCGCCGGTGATCGAGTCTTCGACGCGATCGAGAAGCTGGCGGGCAATGCGGAACGACGACGGGATCATGCCCGAGGCGTCGCCGGAGTGCAGCCCTTCGGTGACGATGTCGACCGTCAGCACGCCGACGACGACCCCACGCAGCGAGGTGGTGACCCACATCCGGTCGTAGTCGATGCAACCCGAGTCGAGGCACACCACCAGGCTCGGTGCGCCGATCCGGTCGCCGAGGTGCTCCACGTAAGCGGGGAGATCGATCGAGCCGGACTCTTCGCTCGCCTCGATGAGCACGACACATCGTGCGTGCGACAAGCCCGCTGCGTGCGCTGCCTCGACTGCGGTGAGGCTGGCAAAGGCTGCGTAGCCGTCGTCGGCTCCGCCACGCCCGTACAACCGGTCGCCTTCCATCACGGGCTTCCACGGGCCGAGATCCTCACGCCAACCTTCCATCTCGGGTTGCTTGTCGAGGTGGCCGTAGAGCAGCACCGTGTCGGCATTCGATCCTGCGTCGCCGACGGCGGGGATCTCCATGTAGATCAGCGGAGTACGACCGTCGAGTTCGATCACGTCGACGATCAAGCCGGGGATCGGCCGGTCACGGCACCAGGTGGAGATCAGGTCGACCGCTTGGTGCATGAAGCCGTTGGCATGCCAGTCAGCATCGAAGTCCACCGACACGTTCGGGATGGCGATGTAGTCGTGGAGCACCGGCACGATGCCGTCCCACACCTCGTTGCAGTGCTCCTGGACGATGTCGGCAGCCGAACGCTCGGTCATGGTCATACCGATCACGGTACCGACGCTCCACGCTCGATTCTGCCAACGATGAGATGTGAGCGCGACCGCTGCGATCACGTCGTATCGCAGGGCGGCGAGCGCAGTCAGGTGAGCAGCAGCCGCTCGATGCGACGGGCTGCCACGGTCACCCCGGCAAGGGTCAGGGCGATCAAGACCGACACATGGGCGAGGATCGACGAATCCCACGCACCGAGGTTGGCAGCACGCACCAGTTCCACCCCGTGGTACAGCGGGCTGAGCTGCACGGCCCAGGCAAAGTCTCCGTACTGCGAGAGCGGGTAAAAGGTGGCGGAGAACAAGAACAGCGGGAGTGTGGCGGCGGGGACGTATTCGAAGTCCTCCCAGCCGCGCATGAACGTGGTGAGCGCCATACCGATCGACGCAAACGCGAACCCGATCAGCACACACGCCGGGACTGCCATGACGATCCACGGCGACTGCACCATGCCGAGCGCCCACATCGTGAGCATGAATGCAGTGGAGTACATCGCACCGCGGATGACGGCGAAGGAGATCTCACCCAACGCCACGTCAGCCGCTGTCATCGGGGTGGTGAGCACTGCGTCATAGGTCTTGGCAACCTTGATCTTGAAGAACACGTTCATCGTCGAATCGAACACGGCACCGTTCATGGCCGACGCCGCCATCAGCCCGGGGGCAACGAACTGGTCGTACGGAACGAGGATGCCGCCGGTCTCCACATCACCGACGAGCGAAGCCAGGCCGATACGGATCGAGAGCAAGTAGAACAGCGGCTCGAAGAAGCCCGTGATGAACACCAGCATGCTGCGGCGATACGTCATCACGCTGCGTTCGACCATGCGCTGCGGGCGGCGGATGTCGAACACGCTGGCGGGCACGATCCGCGTGGCGGCTGCCGGGTTGGTGAGCACGCTCACGAAGGCTTCCTCATCGCCACGATCACAGCCTCAGTCGCCGTTCGAACGTCACGAGGCACGCTGCGGTTCCGGCAACGATGTAGGCACCGAGCACACCGACATGCAGGAGCACGTCGGTAAACGCCAGCCCTCCGAGCACTGCGCCACGACACAGCTCGACGCCGTGCCACAACGGCGTGAACCACGCGACGGGTTGGAGCGCCCCCGGTAGCTGCGTGATCGGGTAGAACGCGCCGCCGAAGAGAAACATCGGCACCACCACGAAACGCAGGATCGCCGGGAACGACTGATCGGAGGTACGCGTTGCGGTCCAGGCCGCAAACGGCATCGCGAACGCGAGCCCCGTCAACACTCCCCCGACGATTGCCAGCGGCAATCCCCAGGACCGCGTGTCGTCGAACAACACCAACACCATCGCGACTCCGGTGCTGGTGATGGCGCTGCGCAGCGCGAACCGCAGCAGCTGACCGAACACCACATCACGCGACACGATCGGTGTGGCCAACATTGCTCGATACGCGTTGGACCACATGAAGCCATCCATCGTCGGCCACAGCGCCTCTTGACCTGCGACGAACATCGTTGCGGTGGCCACGATCGCTGTGGCATAGAACGCGAAGTACGACACGTCGCCCAAGACGTTCGCGGCCTCGGGCCCCTGGTCCACCAGCGAGCCCACGCCGAGACCGACACCGAGCAGGAACATCAGCGGCTGGATCACCGAGCTGAGCACCACGGCACGCCAGATGCGCCGAAAAAACACCAGATCGCGCTCTACGACGCGCAACGCGCCCACAGCACCCATTAGGTCCCCCGCCTGGTTTCTGACATGGGAACGGATGCGTGCGGTGATCGGATCCGGCGCCTCATTCGACGAGGGTTCTTCCGGTGAGTTTCAAGAACACGTCTTCCAGGCTGCTGCGACGAACGAGGGAGCTTTCGGGAACCAGTTCGCGGCGATGCAGTTCCGACAGCGCGGCGTCACCGTCGTCGGTGTAGATGAGCAACCGGTCGGGCAGCACCTCGATGCGACCACCCACTCCGTCGAGCTTGTCGACCTGCTCCTCGTTCTTACCGTGACCAAAACGAACTTCGAGCACCTCACGGCGAATATGTTCGGTGATCAGCCCCTGCGGCGACCCTTCCGCCACGATGCGGCCGCCATCCATCACCACCAGTCGGTCACACAACTGCTCGGCTTCGTCCATGAAGTGAGTGGTCACCACGAGCGTGGCACCTCGCTCTTTGAGCATGTACAGCCGGTCCCACAGCACGTGGCGGGCCTGAGGATCAAGGCCCGTGGTGGGCTCGTCGAGCAGCAGCAGGTCAGGGTCGTTGATCAACGATCGGGCGATACTCACTCGACGCTGCTGACCACCTGACAGCGGGTCGACTTTGCTGCCAGCACGTTCGGTGAGTTGCACGAACTCGAGTAACTCGGCGGCTTTGGCCTTCGCGGCCTTGCGCGACAGATCGAAGTACCGGCCGTAGATGACGAGGTTCTCCTCGACGGTGAGGTCCTTGTCGAGTTGATCGAGCTGCGGCACCACACCCATGCGGGAGCGAATCGCTCGACCGTCGACCGCCGGATCCATCCCGAAGATACGCAGCTCCCCCGACGTCACCGGCGACACACATCCGATCATGCGCATCGTGGAGGTCTTGCCAGCACCGTTCGGACCGAGAAAGCCGAAGCTCTCCCCTGGCGCCACCTCGATGTCGATGCCATCAACGGCAGTGAAGTCACCGAATTGCTTCACCAGCGCACGGGCGCGAATCGGTACGGTCTCGGCCATGTTCTGAGTCTCACACATCCCTCGACGCAGGCCGCATGCGATTTTCGAAGCGGCTGTCGGCTCTCACCGATGTTCGGATTCTCGCGGGATGCGGTGGAACGCCTCGACTTCCACTGGCTTCACTTCAACGACGACCCCAATCGCTCCCCCTAGGAACGAACGGCCGGGTGACTCAGCCGGTCAGCGAGCGGTGAGGTAGCCGATCACGTCGACGGCCAGGTGCACTTCAGATCGAGTGAAGAGGCACATCTGGCCGTCGTCATCGAGCAGTACCACGATCTCGTTCGCACCGTTCACTCCCGGCACGTAGTTCAACGAAGACGCGAGTGGCGGCTCGTCCAGACAGGGATGCACGGTGACGAAGCCGTTGGCTGCGGCACGAATCGCTGTCACGTTCACCACCACGGCTCGGGCGTTGGCGGGGATTCCTTCACGCCCAGCGATCGGGAGGGTGACGCTGCCTCCGGCTTCGACGATCCCAACCCCTTCGCTCTCGCCGTCGGCGGTCAACTGGCCGGGTCGAGTGTCGAGCAGACGGGTCGGCTCGATGGACCGGTAGCTGAGGTCGCTTGGGAGGTAGCCGGTTGCGTCGACGGTGATGTGTACCTCTTGGCTCGTGAAGATGCAGATACGTCCGCCGGGGTCGAGTGCAGCAACCAGTTCGTTGCCTCGGTTCACCCCTGCCACATAGTTGAGCGACGATGCGTTCGGGACTTCATCGGAGCATGGATGCACCGTGACGAACCCGTTGCGCTGCGCACCCACAGCAGTGATGTTCAAGATCACCGATCGAGCATCGTCAGCGATGTCACCGCGACTGCGAAGCAGCAGGATCGTGTTGGATCCCGCTTCCAGCTTCTGGCCGTCATCGCCGATGTTGTCGAACGTGGACGCACCCGGTCGAGTGTCCATCATGCGCTCGGGCGTGATGGACACCGCAGCGGAATTGGACGCCACGAAGCCGGTCACATCGACGGTGATCTCCGTGGTCTGGTTGGTGAAGATGCACAGCTCACCGCTGCTGTTGAGTCCTGCGATGATCTCGTTGCCGAGGTTCACGCCAGCGGTGTGGTTGAGCGACGACGCCACAGGCCGCGGGTCAACGCAGGGATGGACCGTCACGAATCCACGGCTCTGCGCTCGCACCGCCGTGATGTTCATCACCACACCCTTTGCATCGGCCGGAACGCCACCGCGCCCGGCGATCTGTACTCGGTACTCGTCTCCGGGCTGGCGAGTGCCGTCGGCTTCGAACTGTCCGTCGAACGTCTCACCGTTGGAGCGGGTGTCAACGAAGCGCGCAGGAGACAGCGGTTCGAACACCGCTGCTGGCGCCGGCGGGGGAGGCGGCTCGACCGCGTCGGGCTCGAACTCGACGGCGCCGATGTCGATCACGTCACGAATGCGCTGCCCACCGGTCTGATCGGTCGTCGGAGCGCCCGAGATGTTCGGGTTGCCGGCGCCAACGAGGAGCGAGGTGGAGAACGGTTCGAGCGACAAGGTGGTGCCGCCATTGAGGGCGGGCGGGCTCAGCAGCGGATCGATCTGGGAGAGGTTGGTTCCACCAGCGGTGGTACCCGGCGACAGCATCGAGAACTCAGCAGTGAGGGTCGGCGCAGAACCCCCTGTCGGGGTGATCAGCTGCAGACTCTGCGGCTGCGAGAGTTGCGAGCTGTCGACGCGCCCGAGCACCACCGAGTGATCGATTGCGATGTCGCGGTCGGTGCGAACCTGCAAGGCAAAGTCGTTGTCGGCGAGCGTGCTGTGGCGCAGCGCGATCTCGGTCGACGTTGCGTCGATCGGAAAATTCCCCTCGTTTGCGAATACCGACGTATTCAACAGTTCGAGTCCGCCGATGATTGCGTCGGCCTCGATGATCCCGTTGGGCAGCTCGAATGCCGAGTCCGCACCGCCGGAGCCGTGAATCGCAGACCGCTCGATCAGCGCTGCGCCGCCGACCGTGGAGAGCGCGATGCTGAGGCGAGAGTCCGTCACCGTGGTGTCGATGATCTCCACGTCTCCGGACACGTCGGTCAACTCGATGGCTGCTTGTGATGCGCCGCTGAAGCTCGACGATTCGACGGACACATCACCGGCGATATCACGAAGCGCCACACCGGCGCCGACGCTGGTCGAAGTGATGCGAGCGATGTCGACGTCGACGAGGTCGCTGCCGTCCACGAGCAAGGTTCCGCCCTGTGCCTCGATGTCTTCGATGGTGATCTTGGCCGTTGCCGAGTCCACGCTGATCGCACGGTCGTTGCTCGCGAACGTCAGCTCGCTGATCGTCATCGGAGCGCCGACGCTGGTGATCGTCAGGGACCGATCTGCGTCGAGCACACCATCATCGGTGAAGGCGGAGTTCGTGATGAGGCCCGTTCCTGTGGTGTCAGACACGGACAGGCCGCCGCCGACGTTCTGGTCGAACGTGGCCCCGTCGACGGTTACTGCACCGATGTCGTTCAGCCGTGCGCCTCGATCGTCGTTGCCACTGAACGCAGCGTCGGCGATGTCCACGTCGCCACCACCGGTGACCTGCGCGCCACTCTGGTCGTTGTTGCTGAACGACCCTCCAACGATGGCCACATCATCGACGACCGTTCCGGTGATGCCGCTACGCGCCGCCTGAAGACCATTTCCTGGATTGTCTTCGGCTTCGACCTCGCTCAGCGTCACGTCGCCTGCTTGCAGAATCGTGATGCCATTGCCGCCGTTGGCGCTGGCCGTGGTGTTCTGAAGCGCCACGTTGCCCGATGCGGTGATGACGATGCCATCCGCAACGTTGCGGTCGAAACTCGCACCGCTTGCCGACACGCTGGTCACCGGCGAAGGGGATCCCAAGGACGAGCGACCGAGGGTCGCTCCGGCGTCACCATTGTCGATGAAGTCAGAACCATCGAGTGTCACGCTGCCGGTGGAATCAACGACCTCGAGCCCGTGTCCGACGCTGTTCGACACGGTCGAGGTGGTGACCTGGATGGCGCCTGCAACGTTTGAGATCACGATGCCATCGTTGAAGCCTGCACTGCCCCCGTTGCCGTCGACGGTCGAGCCGGTGATGGTCACTGCCGTGGCTGCGTCGATGTCGATACCGCTGCGATCGTTGCCGAACGCGTTCGCCGACACGGTGACGAGCCCGCCGGACGAGACGCTGATTCCCGATGAACCATTCGCGCTCACCACGGTGGATCCGTTGACGGTCACGGCGCCGGCGGCGTTGACGTTCAGTCCCGTGTTCGCGTTGCCACTCACCGACACGCCTGCCACCGTGACCGCTGCGCCTGCACCAGTGACGTCGAGACCGCTGGAGTTACCGTTGAAGTCGCCGCCGGTCACGGTCACGATTCCGGTGACATTGCCGGCGTTGAATCCGACGTTCGTAGTGTTGTTGCTGGCCGAGTGATTCGTCACGCTCAACGAATCGGCTCCGGACAGCGACACCCCGGCGAAGCCGTTGTTGTCCGTGCTCGTGTTGACCAGCACGACCGGGCCGAGTGAGATCGCAAAGATGCCCGAGCCGTCGCTGTTGTCGAACGTGCTGTTGCGGATGGTCGTCGCCCCGCCGACGTCGCGGATGTCGAGGCCCGCGGGAAGGTCACTGGCCACCACTGCGTCCAGTGTGACCACTCCGGTGATGTTCTTGATCACCAGACCCTCACCCGCGACATCGGCGACGGTCAGGTCGTCGATGTCGACGCTGGTGCCTCCTGCGACGGTCACACCACCTCCGTTCGATGCCGGGGTGGGCCCCGCGGCGGGGATCACGCCGTCGACGACGAGCCCCTCGATGACCACGGCCCCAGCATTGAACGCAGACACGGCGTCACCGTTCGCCGACATGGTGATCACGCCTGCCGAATCATCGATGAACAGCCCCGCCACGTCACGAACGCGAACGCCGATCAGGTTGCCGTCCGGGCTGACGCCATCGAGGCTGACGGCGCCCGATTCGTCGGCGTCGATGCCGATGCCACCGTTGCCGGTGAACGAACTCGTGGCGATCGAAACGGTCCCGCTCACGATCTGGCCGGCGCCGGCCGACCCGATCTGAATTCCGTCTTCGCCGTTGGAGTCGAAGAATGAGAGCGCAACGTCGACAGCAATGCCGCCGACGCCTGCCATATCGGTGGCGAAGTTTGCGCCGTCACGGGCGTTGCCGTTGAAGGTCGAGCCGTCGATCAGCACACGTGCCGCGCCACCGACCCTCAGGCCATCACCGTCACTCGATCCGGTGGACCTGGTGTTCGACGCCGTCGAGTTGTTGCGAACCGTGACCGTTCCTGATGCCGAGATCGACATACCAGAGCCCTCGTTGGCGTCTGTCGAGGTGGAGTCGATGGTGACATCAGAACTCGGACTCGCCGCTGTCGCAACCACTCGCAGCCCGGCAGCATCCGGATGATCATCGAACGACGAACCGGTCACGGAGACGGGGCCACCCGCATTTCTGACATCCACACCACCACCTGAACTCCCGAACCCGGTGCTCACATTCGCAGCGAGGTTCACGACGGTGACGCCTCCCACGGCGTCGAGGTCAGCTCCGAGCCGATTCCTATGTGCCGACGCGTCGGACACCGACAGCGAACCAGCACTGTCGAGCAGAAGGCCGACGTCTCCGTTGTCGTCGAAGTTCGAGACCGTCGCCGGCGCGGCGACACTGAGGGTCATCGGGCCGGGATCCGCCACCGCACTCGTGGTGACCGCACGGAACCCGTCACTCACGTTGTTCGTGGCAGAGATGTTGGTGAACGTGACCTCGCCCATCGGGTCGGCTCCTGAGGGCACCGCAGCCGCAAGGTCGATGCCGTCGTCGGAGTTCCCATCAGCCGAGACGTCGATGAGCACCAGCCCACCCGTCAGATTGGACGCGCCCAGACCGTCCGATACGTCGACGGTGCCGTTGGCGTCGAACGAGCCTCGCGTGATCGATAGGGATCCTGACGACCCGATCGCGAGGCCGTGTCCTTCGTTGGAGTCGGCGCTCACATCGACACCAACGAGCGACCCGGCGTTCGACACGGTGATGCCGTCGCCCTCACTGCTGTCAACGGTGACGTCGGTCAGTTCGACGTCTCCGGCCTGAGTGATCGTCAGCCCGTCGCCGGCGTTCCCGCTCATGCTGACGGGGCCGGTGATGGTGACATCACCGACGTCGCGAATGACCGGGCCTGATGATGTGCTCCCGGCAAAGCTGCCGCCGAGGATCGTGACCGATGGTGGAACCACGTCATTGCTGTCGCCGTCGATGAGCAGCACGTCGGCTGCCTGACCGGTCACGGTCACCCCGCGCAAGATGATCGCGTCGCTGTCGACGAGCCGAACACCGAGGCCATCGTTGGTGGACTGGGCGACATCGAGATCGAGGTCGAGGTCGCCCGAGTCGGTGATCTCCACGGCCACGCCACTGTGGTCATCCAGGGTCACCGCTGTGGCGGTCACGTCGTCGGAGTCGTCGACGACGAGGCCCTGGCTCTGGTTTGCGAGGGTGACCGTGTCAATGGCGAGGGGCCCGGCGAGCAAGCGGGCGTTGATGCCCTGTTTGCCGTTGCCCGTGATGATCGCATTGTCGATATCGACCGACGTCGTGACCGTGCCTCCAGCACTTCGGTTCAGTTCGATTCCCTCGCCGGCGTTGTTGCGCATGTTGGAGTTGTCGAAGGAGACAGCGCCCGTGGTCGAGTCGATCGAGACGCCGGATCCATCGAACGACGAGGCGCCCGCCGTGTTGGAATCGAAGGTCGACATGTCCACAGAGATCGACGCAGCATTGGTCGATGTCAACCCACCGCCGACGTTCGTGCTGGCGTTCAGCGAGGTGATGTCCACGACGCCGGCACTGTTGAGGTTGACCCCGAGCACGTTGCCGGTGGCAGTGGCATCGTCGATTGTGACCCCCGTGGCGGTGAACACCGCAATGCCATCGGAGCCATTGCCCGTCGACGTGATACCGGTCTGGAGCGTCACGATGCCTCCGGCATTGATGATGCTGATTCCGCGGCTGGAGTTGCCCACGAAGTCGCTGGAAGAGATGGCGATGTTCCCGGAACTCCCGTTCAGGAACAGACCCGTACCGTTCGTGCCCGCAGTCAGGTCGGTCGCCGTGAGCGTTCCCACGTCGCCGAGTGACACGCCGCTCGACAAGTTGCCCGTGGAAGTGATGTTGGTCAGCAGCGTCACGGTCGAATCGCCGATGGACAGCCCGACCCCGCCGGTGGAGTTGGTGGTGGTTGTCGCGGTGACGGTCACGGGCCCGTCGGTCGAGGAGACCGACGCGCCGGAGAGGTTCCCGGTGAACTGACTGTTGATGATCGACACCGACTCTGCGGTTGCGTCGCTGTTGTCACCGCGCACAGCCAACCCGGCCTGCGTCTGGTCGGCCACGACGAGGTCGTCGACGGCAACCGATGTCGGGTCATCCACATCGACGCCCATTCCGGTCTGGCCGACTCCACCGTCGTTCTCCACGTCGACGTTCGTGATTGTCACGGCGCCGGGGTCGTCGAGATCGATTGCCTTGCCGGTGTGGCCGATGAATGTCGAAGCCGTGACGGTGACGCCACCCGCCACGTCGACATCGAGCCCAACCGGATTCGTGGTGAAGTCCACGTCGTCGACCACGAGCAGGCTCGACAGCGACGATCCGGTCACACCGGTCGTGTTCGTCGAGATCGTGCTGTTCGACACCGTCCAGGTTCCCGAGGTTTCGTTCGCCTCGAGTAACGCGAAGTCATTGAAGGAGATCCCAACACCACCGTTGCCAGTGATGGTCGATCCCGTGAAGGTCGTGGTGGCGGTTGACGGCGCGATCGACCTTCGAGTGATTCGAACGCCGTTGCTGGCGTTGTCTCTGATGTTGTTGCTCGTGAGCGAGATCGCTCCGACGGCTCCATCGATCACCACACCTTCACCGTTGACCTGCCCAGACCCGGTGATCTGGTCGTCGATCGTCGACCCGGAGATCGACACCGAACCAGCATTCGTCACCTCGATGCCTTCACGGTTGGCGGTCACCGTGACGCCTGCGATGTCGACGACGCCGACCGAGAACAGGTCAATGGCTCGAGCGCCATTTGCATCGAGCACGGTCGCACCGGTGATGGTGAAGTTCCCGGTCGATGACGCCTCGAGTCCTTGTTGAAGATTGTCGGAGATGGTGACGCCGTCGAGGGTGGTGGTTCCCGACACGTCGTCCATGCCCAATGCAGTGAAGGAGTTCAGGTTGTAGCTGCCTCCGTTGATGTCGACGTCTCCGGTGACGGAGTCGAAGCTGGCCCCTCCTCCGGGGTTGCTGGTGATCGTCAACCCCGTTGCCGTGACGGAGTCCGATCCGAAGGACCGCACTGCACTGTTGTCGCTCCCGGACACCGACACCGTGGTCAGCTCGACCTCCGCCACGGATTGGAAGCGGATTCCGATTCCGAAGCCGTTCCCTCCCGCCGACACCGTGCCGGTCACCATCGTCGTGCTGATCGTGACATCGCCGTGGGTGGATGAAACGCGAATGCCGCCGTCGTTTCCGTCGAGCGAGCTGCCGGCGATCGTGATCGATTCCGCCGTTGCGTCGCTGTTGTCACCGACGAACTGAATGCCAGGTTGTGCCTGATCGTCGACGTCGGTGTTGGTCACCGCAACGCTGGCGGCCGTATCGATGAAGATGCCACCGCCGGTGGCGACGACCGCTGCGCCGTTGTCGACGGTGGTACCCGCGGTTCCGCCGATCACGACGGGCCCGTCGATGTCTTCGAGGTCGATCGCGCGTCCCGTGTTACCGGTGAAGCCCGAGTCGGTGACGGTGACGGCATCTGCCACGTTGACTTCCAAACCGACCTGGTTGTCGGTGAAGACCGAGTCGATGACGCTGACGTCTCCGCCGGAGAAGACCTCGACCGCTGATCCGGTCGAGTCGTCGAACCCGAGGTTGTTCAACGTCACGTCAGCACCGGATTGGATCCGGATCATTGCTCCGCCTGTTCTGGTGATGGTGATGCCTTGCGTGCCTGGCCCGAGGATCGTCACATCATCGGCCAAGAACAACAGGTTGTCGAGCGTGATAGTTCCTGTCACCGAGAAATCGATCGTGTCTCCGGACGCAGCATCGTTCGCCACGACGTACGGCAAGCTGCCCACCACGAGCGGGTCACCGGACAGGCTCGTGACCGTGACCGTGGCTGCATCGGCGGACTGCGGTTGTGCTTGGAGGAACAGCCCGACAGCGCCCGCAACTGCGCCGGCGACCAGCAGCCGACGCAGCCCAGGTCGGCTCGATCCACGTGTCCGCAAGATGCCCATCACGACATCTGACTCGGTGCGGCGGGTGGAAAGCAAACCCCAAAATACTCAATTAGGCGAACCTGCTTCTTCGCGCTACTCAATCAGTCTGCGGTACAACCGTTCGCCGAGCGTGCCGATCGTCGGATTGTCAGCAGAGTGGGTGAGATACATCACCATGAAGTGCATCGACCAGGCCTGCGCTCGCTGCCACGTGCTGTCGTCCACATCTCTCCATGCGGCTCGCAACACGTCTTGATCTTCGGGCGAGAACAACGACCAGGCGATCGACAGGTCCGTTGCCGGGTCACCGGCGCACACGTCACCCCAATCGATCACCGCACTGATCTGGCCGTTGCAGGCGAGCATGTTCGCGGCGTGCAGGTCGCCGTGGATCCAGACCGGGTCGCCGCTCCAGGGAGCCACGTCGATCAATGCTGACCAGCACCGACGGATTGCGCTCAGGTCGACGGGTGTGCCGTGGACGTCGACGCCACGCAATTGCTCCACGCGCTCGAGGAACACCGCATCGTTGTCGCCAATGAAGTGGCCTCGATATGGGTTGGCAGGCGCATCGTCGGGTGCCGCAACGTGGAGCGCGCCGAGGAACTCGCCGAGCCGTCGCGCCTCGGCGGCGGGGTCAGCAAGGTCCGCTTCCGCAACGATCTCGCCGTCGAGCCACGGGTTGACACTCCAGGCCCACGGGTAACCGAGCCCCGGATGGCCAACTCGAACCGGCGCCGGCACCGCCAGCGGCAACCGCTGGGCCAGGCCGGGCAGCACCGCCTGTTCGTGATCGACCAGCTCAGCGGCCGCTGAACGACGTGGGAGCCGCACCGACAACTCGTTACCCAGCCTGAAGATCACATTGTCCCACCCGTTGGCGAACTCCACGATCGACAGCGCGGCGAGGTCGGGGTGCTGGTCGGCCAACAGCGCCTGCACCAACTCGACGGTGACGTCAACCTCGGCCTCCGGCATGTTGTTCGCGCTCACGCCCGCAGCCTGACACACCCAGCAACTGACGTGTTCGTTACGGGCCTGGCTCGTAACGAACGCACTGTTCGTTACGAGCCAGGCCCGTAACGAACGCGAGGGCAGCGAGAGCCAGGCTCCGCTGATTTGGCGATCAGAGGTTGCTGGGGTTGATGGCGGAGGACTTGATGTCCTCGCCGAACTCTTCGAGCTTCTGCAGCCGGTGATCGTTCGAGAAGATGTCGACGGGCTTGCTCGGATCCATCTTCATCATCCGCTGCAGGATGCGCACCTGAGTGACCTGGTTGTACTCCGACAGCGTGATCGCCCAGCCGTCGCGGCCCGCGCGTGCGGTACGGCCCGAACGGTGCAGGTAGTCCTTCACATCCTTCGCCGGCTCGTAGTGGATGACCGCGCCGATGTCGTCGATATCGATACCGCGGGCGGCAACATCGGTGGCCACGAGCACTTGCAGCTTGCCTTCGGCGAACGAGCGCATCACACGCTCGCGGGTCTTCTGCTGCAGGTCACCGTGGATGGCCATGGCATCGATCCCGAGTTCTTGGAGCTTCTCGGTGGCTCGGTCGCACTGGCGCTTGGTCTGGCAGAACACGACCAGCTTCGGGATGCCGCGAGCGATGGCACCGATCACCTTGTCCCGATCCATGTGGTGGATGCCGAGGAACAGGTGGCTCATGTTGCCGACCGTGTCGGTGGCTTCGTCGATCGCAACCGTGACCGGATCGGTCTGATACGCCCGGATGAGGTGGCCGACGTCGCCGTCGAGCGTTGCCGAGAACAGCATGGTCTGGTTGCGGTTGCCGGTGTGGCGAAGAATCCACTCGACCTGCGGGGTGAACCCGTCATCAGCCATGCGGTCCGCTTCGTCCAGCGTGACGATCTGGATGTCGTCGAGGTTGATCTCGTCCGACTTGATGAGGTCAATCAGGCGCAGCGGCGTGGCCACCACGATCTCGACTCCCCCGGCCATCTCCTCGACCTGGTGGTGACGCGATGCGCCGCCATACACCGGGATGACCTTCATGCCCGCGTGCGCTGCAACCGGCTGCAGTACTTCGGCCACCTGGACAGCGAGTTCGCGAGTGGGCACCAGCACCAAGCCGAGCGGCTTCATCGGCGCGGCCTTGTCGGTGATGCGCGCGAGCATCGGGATGCCGAATGCGAGGGTCTTGCCCGAGCCGGTTTTGGCGCGACCGCACACGTCACTGCCGGTCATGGCGACCGGGACGGCTTCGGTCTGGATGTTGAACGGTTGCGCAAAGCCGCATGCAGCGAGTCCGTCGTCGATCCGGGCAGGGACGCCGAGATCGAAGAATCCGGTCGGCGCCTCCACGGGAGGCAGCGCGTTGATGGAAGTGAGGTTCGACGTGTTCACGTGGTCGCGATCGTGCGAGTCATCAGATCGCGTACGCCGACGGCGGGGTGCTCCCCGCCGGGTGTTGTCATGTGTCATGTGTTGAGCAGCGTATCGCCACGGCCCGAACCATGGGGGTTCCCGCGATCTCGACGGAACCCTCGGGTGGCCAAGATCCACATCCAGGCACCTGCGATCAACGCACCGAACGCCCACCACAGCACGACCAACCCGTTGCCCCCGCCCGTTGCCGGAAGGTCCGCTTCCATCACGAGCACCGTGGCCTGATCGACGTCGTTGCCCGAGTCCGGGTCGGCAACAGCGGAGGTGACCGTGGCGGTGTTCGTGAAGTTGCCACCCATCGGCGCTCTGACCGACATGGTGAGGGTTGCTGATGCACCGTTCGCCAGGGTTCCGATCGTCCAGCGGCCTGCCGCCTCGTCATACGTTCCTGTCGTGGTGTCGACGTCGGTTGCCACCAGGCCGCTCGGCACGTCGTCGTTCACGACAACACCGATTGCCTCGTCGGGGCCGTTGTTGGTGACCACCACCGTGAATGTGGTGCTGTCGCCCGGGCTGATCTCTGCGATCGACACCGTCTTGGTGACGTCCAGGTCTGCGGAACGCATGATCTCGACATCGGCCGGCGCACCGGAGATCGGCGAGACGATGCAGTCACATTCGACCGTGGCGATGTTCTGGACCGAGCCGAACCCGGTTGCCAGCGCCACGATCGTGATGGTGACGTTGCCGCCGTTCGCAGGCACGGTTTGGTCGGTGCAGGTCACCGCGCTGCCGTCACCGGGCACCACACACGATCCGCCGGGCGCACTACTCACGGCGGACCGAGCAACGAGGCCGGCAGGCATTGGATCGTTCACGATTGCGTCCAAGGCGTCGGACGTGCCGTCATTGGTGACCACGATCGTGAACGTCACCTCGTCACCGGCGTCGACGGTGTTGCTGTCGGCGGTCTTCACCACGGAGAGATCGACATCGCTGGTGACGTCGACAGCGGGGGCGGCCACATCGTTTGCCGTGTTCGTCTGGTCGGTGTTCGTCGTGCCCGTTGCGGTGACCGCCAGCGGACCGGTGGGCTGCGCTGCGGACACGTCACCGCTGAAGGTGATGGTGACTGGCGTACCCGGTGGCAGATCGCCGATGGTCACCGCGATCACACCGTCGACCACCGCAACAGACGCCGCGGGGAAGCCGACCACGGTCGGCGTGCCGGTGATCGCAATCGCAGCCGGCACGGGAATGGTCACCACGGTCGCAGCAGCGTTGGATGGACCACTGTTGACCACCTCGAATTCGAACGTCGCGGTGTTCCCAGCAGGAACAGAGTTCGGTGTTGCGGTGCCCGTGACAATGATGTCGGCAGCCGGTGCGTTGTCGTTGGTGGCCGCAGCGACGTTGTTCGATGTGTCCGGGTCAGCGGTGCTCGATGTCACGCCCGCTGTGTTACTCAACTCCGGATCGGTGAAGTCGCTCGACAACGTGGCGTCGACGGTGACGGTGAGCACGGCACCATCGACGAGTTCCGCCAGGTCACACACGAGAAGCAGGTCGGTCACCGTGCAGGTTGCGTCTCCACTGTCGACCACGACGCTGGCCGGGTCCAGCGCAGCAGGCAGCTGATCGGTGACACGAATGACCTGAGCGTCGGACGGGCCGTCGTTGGTGATCGTGAGCGTCCACGACACGTCGGCGCCAGCGACGACATCTTTCACTGGTCCGACCTTGTCGATGCGGACGTCAGCACCGGGAACGATCGGATTCGTTGCGGTGGCCGAGTCATTGGTGTTGTCCGGGTCAGGTGTCGCAGAGAGCGCACCGCCCGGGCCGTCCGGGTCGGTCGACGAAGCGGACGCAGTGTTCACGAGTTCGGTTCCGGTTGCATCAGCAGGCAGTTCGGCGTCGATCGTGATCGACGCTGTCACCCCAGCGGGAACGGTCCCGAGCGAACACGGGAACGCTGCGCAACCACCCTGCGACGACGAGATCACGACGTTCTCCACGTCGGCAGGCACCGTGTCGAGCACCTCGACGGCGACGGCGTCGGACGGTCCGTCGTTGGTGACATTGACAACCCAGCGCACGCCGGAACCGGGTACGGCAACGGGGGTAGCGAGCTGCTTGGTCACCACGAGGTCGGCGCTGGAAATCACGTCGGGGTCGGCGCTGGCGATGTTGTTCGCAGCAACCGGATCGGGCGTGAGCGGGTCGGTCGACACCGAAGCCGAGTTCGCATCGAGGTCGAGGCGATCCGCGTCGACGGTCGCCACCACGGTCACCGTTGCGGCGCTGGCGTTGGGCACCGTGTTCAGCGAGCACGGCAGGGCCGCACAGGCACCCTGGGACGAGAACACATTCACCAACGTGAGCCCGCTGGGCAACACGTCCGCCACGGTCACACCGAGCGCATCGGACGGCCCGTTGTTCGTCGCGGTGATCACGTAGGTCACGTTCTCACCAGCCACGACGGGGTCCGGGTCCGCTGTCTTGGTGAGTGCGACATCAGCGGCAGGCACCGCTGGCTCGCTGGCCGAGGCGGTATCGGGTGCTGCAGGTGCCGGGCCGGTCGGTGTGCTCTCAGGTGTCGTGGTCGTGAACGTGGCGGTGTTCTCGAACGTTCCGAGGAACGACGGCGCGAGGTTGCCGGTGACGACGATGTCGATGGCATTGCCTGCGCCGGGCGCAACACTGTCGAAGGCGCACGCGAGCAACTGCTCGTTGAATGAGCAGTCGCTGTTGGTGGTTGCGAGCGAGGTCATCGCGGCATTGATCGAATCGTTCACCACGACATCACGAGCGTTGGATGGCCCGTTGTTCGTGACGCGGATCGTGAACTGCATCGGCTGGCCGGGAACCAGCGGGCTGGTGTCGATGGTCTTCACCACGGCCACGTCAGCAACCGCTGCCACGGGCGTGTCGGCCGTGGCGGCGTTGTCGGCCACCGGATCATCGGTCGAGGATGCCGACGTTGCAGTGTTGACGATGTTCGCCAGCTGTGCTGGTGGGACGGTGCCGATGATCGTGATGGTTGCAGTGCCGATCGCAAGGTCGCCAATCGCACACGCGACCGTGGCGTCACACGAACCGCTGGCGACTCCGTTGACCCAGGTTCCGGTGATTGGACCGTTCAGCGCTGCGACCACATCGGTGTCGGTGACGGTCACCGCCCGCGCGATCGACGGCCCGGCGTTGGTGACCACGATCGTGTAGGTGATCTGCTCACCAGGAACGGCTGGCACCGGCGACGCGGTCTTGGTCGTGGTGAGATCCGCCGACGTGGTGATGGTCGTGGGCGCCGCTGCGGTGTTCGAGGCCCCGCCACCGATGGGTTCCGGCGTGATCGACGACACCGACGCGACGTTGTTGATGTCGGTCAGCTGATCCGGATCCACGGTGACGCTGAAGGTCCTCGTAACGGTGCTTGCGGTGTCCGGTGCAGCGGGCACGTCACCCAATTGGCACTGCACGTCACCGAACGCGAGCGAGCATCCGGATGGAAGCGAAGCAAGCTGCACCGTGACGCCTGCCGGGAGATCGTCGTCGATCACCACGTTGCGAGCCAGCGACGGTCCGTTGTTCCGGATGGCGATGGTGTATTCGATGTCCTCGCCGGCGTTGACCGAAGTGGGCAACGAGGTCTTGGACACGAGCTCGAGGTCGGCTTCCACGCCAACGCCAGTGGACGTGGTCGAGGGAGGCGGTGCATCGTTCGGTGTCGGGGAGCTGACCGACGCCGAGTTGGACACCGATCCGCCGTCGAAGTCGGAGTCGATGGTGACCGTGTAGGTGATGGTGCCGCCTCCTCCGGGAGCCAGCTCACCGAGTTCACAGGTGAGCAGTCCACCCGGAACGGTGCATGACTGCGGCGCCACGGGGGCGGCGCCATCGATCTGAATGGAGGACGGGTCGATGGTGACACCGGCGGGCAGTGCGTCACCGAGCACCGATCCCTCGGCGGTGGACGGACCGGCGTTGTCGACGCGGACGGAGTAGGCAACCGTTTCGCCAGCGAGCACTGCTGCGGGCGGTGCCGGCGAGACCACGGTCTTCAGCAGATCCAGGTCAGCGAAGCGAAGCACCTCTACCTGATCGGTGCCGATGTTGGAGCCGGGGTTGCGATCGGGCGTGGCCGACGAAGCGGTTGCGGTGTTGGTGACCGGGCCAGCGCCGAGCGCCGGATCGACGGTGGCGACGATCGTGACGGTGACCGCGTTGCTCCCCGCCGCTGCGGGAAGCGATGCAAGGTTGCAGGTGACCGTGTCGTCGGTGTTCGTGCTGGTCGAGCGAACGCACGCAACCCCGCCGGGTGCGGTGATGTCACTGTCGGCCGCGACCGAGAAGCCGGCGGGAAGGACGTCGGTGAACTCGACCGACGCAGCATCGGAAGGTCCGACGTTCGTGACCAGCAGGTCGAACGCAACCGTTTGGCCGGCAACCACGGTGTCGGCAGCAAAGGTCTTCGCCATCACCAGGTCGGCGTCCGTGCTCAGCAGCGAACTCGCGGTGGCGCTGTTGTTCGCAGCAACCGGGTCCGCATCGGTGGTCGACACGCTGGCGGTGTTGTCGTCGAACGAAGTGGCGCCCGCTTCGATGGCGCCGCTGATGGTCAACGTGATGGTCTCACCGACGGCGAGATCGTCGTCGATGGCGCAGTCGACCGAGGCCTGCGGTGCGCCGGCGGTGACCGGGCAGTTCCCCGAACCACCCGATGAGATGACGTACGCCGCTGTCGGCAGTGGCGTCTGGTCCACCTGAGCCGGGAGCAGGTCGACGATGCCGATCTGGCCCGATGCGTCGGAAGGTCCGTTGTTCTTGACCGTCACCACGTACGTGAATCCGAAGCCCGCTACGAGTTCGGGTTCCACGAGCGATTTGGCGATCTGGAGATCCGGAGCGACCACCACCACGCCGGTGGTGGAGCCTGCGGGGTTCCCAGCATCGTTGTTCGCAGGGGTCGGGTCGGTGGTGGTGCTGCTGGCGGACGCGGTATTCGTGAGCGAGCCAATCGTGTCCGCTTCGACTTGCACATCGATCGTGATCGTCACGCTCGCCTGATCGGGAAGATCACCGAGCGCGCAGGTGACGTCACCACCGGTCGAAGCTGCATCGTGTGCGCAACTCCCGATCGGTGTGCTCGCTGACACGAACACCACGCCGTCGGGCAGTGCATCGACGAGTTGGGTTGCGGCGGCGACCGCCGGGCCGTTGTTGAACACCACGATCTGGTAGCGGTCGTTGGTGCCTGCGGTCAGCGGCGCGGTGAGCAGCGACTTGGTCACCTGCACGTCGGCGAACGGCGTGATGTCGATGGTTGCCGTCACCTCGTTGTCATCGATGTCCGGGTCGGCGGTGTCGGACGCGACGGTGGCGATGTTGTCGACCGTGTCAAGCGCTCGATCGCTGACCATGCCGGTGAGGGTCACGACGACAGCCGAGCCAGCAGCAACGGTCGGGAACGTGCAGGTGACTGCACCTTGGTCACAGGTGGCGCCGACCGCTGCGGTCGAGATGATCCCGAGCGTGATGTCTGCGGGCAGGACATCGGTGACGACGACGTTCTGAGCATCAGACGGGCCGTCGTTGATGACCGTGATGTCGAAGCTGATCGCCGCACCCGGATCGATCGGCGCAACGAAACCTGGCGACAACACCTTGTCGATACGAAGGTCGGCAGCGCTGTCCACGTCGGTGGTGGACGTCGAGGTGTTGTTGTCGAGGTCCGGGTCAGGTGTGGCGTCAGGGCCGGTTGACGCCACGACCGCAGTGTTGGCAACGCTGGCGGCGGTGACGCTGGCGAGCACGGTGCCCGTCACTTCAACGACGTAGCTGGATGACGCCGCGAGCACCGCCTGGGTGCATTCCACGTCGGAGACGCCTGGTGTCCCCGTGGTACACGTGGGCGATCCACTCACCACATTGGTGGTGATGGTCGCAGCATCGATCGCGGCGGGCAGCGTGTCGGTGAACTGCACGGCCTGGGCGTCAGACGGGCCGGCGTTGGCGACCGTGATCGTGAACGTGGCGGGCTGGCCCGGAACCAGGTCGTTGGTCGGACCGACCTTCAGTACCGACAGATCGGCGGCGGGAGCGATGGGATTCGTGGCCGTGGCTGTGTTGTCTCCCGGCACTGGATCGTTGGTCGCCGACGTCGTCGTCGCGGTATTCGACAGCGTCCCGGCCGGGGTGTCAGCGGGCAGATCGCCCGAGACGGTGATCGTGGCGGAGCCTCCTGGATCGACCGAACCGAGTTCGCAGGGAAAGGCCGTACATCCACCCTGTGACGACGTGACGATCACGCCCGTCAGTTCGCTCGGTACCGAGTCGGCCAGTGACACACTGGTTGCCCGAGATGGTCCGTTGTTGGCCACGTCGATCATCCAGCTCACTCGCGTGCCGGGCACCGCGGTTGCAGTGTCGAGCACCTTGGTGGTCACCAGGTCGGCGCTGGTCGTGACCACCGGGTCGGCAACGGCGGTGTTGTTGCCGGGGGCCGGGTCCGGCGTGGTCGAGGTAGTGGATGCGCTGTTCGGCTGCAGGTCGGTGACGTTGGCATCGACCGTTGCAACAATCGTGACCGTTGCGGTAGCGCCATCGGCCAGATCGCCGAGTTCGCACGGCACATCCGTGCAATCGCCCTGTGACGATTCGACGCTCACGGGATCAAGCCCGACAGGCAGCAGGTCGTCGATCTGAACGCCCACGGCGGTCGATGGCCCGTTGTTCGTGACGGTGATGGTGTACGTGACATCTTGACCCGCGATGACCGGGTCGGGGGTGGCCACCTTGGTCAGTGACAGATCGGCCTGAGGAGCAGCGGTGGCGGTGACCGTGGCGGAGTTCGGGTTGGTATCCATTCCCTCCGGCGTGGTGGTGGTGACGTTCGACGTGTTGGCCAAGTCGCCGGTGAAGGTCTCGTCGAGATCGCCGGTCACGACAACGGCGAAGGTGCCGGGAGCGAGTGTTCCGATCGTGCAGGTGAGGTCCTGACCAACGAATTCGCACGCGGTCTGATCTGCTGCGAGGTTGGTGACAGCGGAGTCGATCACATCGACGATGGTGACGCCCTGTGCGCTGGATGGGCCGGGGTTCGTGACGGTGATGGTGTACCGCACCTGTTCGCCGGGAACGGGTGGGGTCGTGTCGAGCACCTTGGTGATGCCCAGATCGGCAACGGGCGCAACGGGTGTCGAGATCGTCACGGTCCCGGGAGTCGGATCGGTCGGGCTGATGACCGTCGCCGTGTTGACGATGTCGGCGGTCTGGGCAGCCAGGACGGTGCCGGTGATCGTGACCGTCACAGCATTGGCCGTGCCGGGCTCGACCGTGCCGATCGCACACGACACCGACGCGTCGCAGGTGCCAGCCGATGGCACGGCGGTGATCGTGGCGGGGTCCAGCGCGCCGAGCGTGGTGTCGGACACAACGACGTCGAGCGCATCTGATGGGCCAGCGTTGGTGACGGTCAGCGTGTAGGTCAGCAACTCGCCGGGAACGGCTGGGTCAGGTGTCGCCTGTTTCGTGACGGTCAGGTCGGCGAGTGTGCTGATGGTGAGCGGCACCGAAGCAGTGTCATTCGGTGAGTTCGGGTCGGTTTCGGTTGCCGAGATCGACGCAGCGTTGGTGATGGTCGATTCGTCGGCAGCCGCTGGATCGACGACGACGTCGAACACGATGACGCTGACGTCACCGACGGCGAGCGTTCCGAGGTCACAGCTCAGGTCGCCACCCGCGTCGGTACAGCCGGCTGGCAGCGGCGCTGCGAGCGTCAGGCCGGCGGGCAGGTCGTCCACGACGGTGGTGTCGGTGGCCACCGACGGGCCGTTGTTGCGTGCGGTGATCGCATACTCGACCGTCGAGCCGGCAACGGCGGGGTCGGGCGCGACGGTCTTCGACACCAGTTCCACGTCGGCTTCGCGGGTCACGTCGACATCGGCGGATGCGTCGGTTGGCGCAACGAGTGGGGTGATCGAATCGGCCTGTGCATTGTTGGTGATCGTCGACCCATTCGTGATGGCGGGATCGAAGGTGACGGCGTACTCCACCGTGGCCGCTGCAGCGCCCGGCAGCAGCTCACCCAGCGAACAGGTGAGCACGTTGCCCGGAGCAACACACGTGCCCTGGCTGGACGTGATCGATCCGGGGACGATCGTGAGTTCAGGCGGGAGTGGGTCGCCGAGCACGGTGGCCTCGGCCGACGAGGGGCCGGCGTTCGACACGTCGAGGGTGTAGGTGATCTGGTTGCCGGCGAGCACGGTGGCTGCCGACGGCGTCTTGGTCAAGGTCAGGTCGGCGAGCCGGGCGACCGTGATGTCATCGACCGCATCATCGTTCGACGGGTTGCGATCTGGGGTGGTCGATGACGCCGTGGCGGTGTTGTTCACGGGGTCAGCAGGCTGGCTCGGGTCGACTGAGGCCACGACGTCGACGCTCATCGTGGCGCCCACGGCCAGCGCTGCCTGAGTGCACGTGACCGACGTGGCGGTCGAGGTACACGCGCCTCCGACGACGTTGGAGAACGAGTCGATGGTGAAGCCCGACGGCAGGTTGTCGACGAGTTGGGCATCGGCTGCAACCGACGGTCCGTTGTTCGTGACCGCGATCGTGAACGTCGTGGACTCGCCCGCAACGACGGACAAATCGTCGAAGGACTTGGATGCTTCGAGATCGGCGTTCGTCACCAGCGTCGCGGTGGCAGTACCCGAGTTGTTCGTGAGATCGGGATCGGCGTCCGTCGTGGTGGCGGTGGCGGTGTTGTCGGCGATGGCGGTGCCGGCATCGGAACGGATGAAGCCGCTGACGGTCAGGGTGATCGAATCGCCGACGGCCAGGTCGTCCGCAAAGGTGCAGTCGATCTGGTTGGTGGCGTCGGTGTACGAGCAATCGGTGGTGTTGCTCAGCACGACGGATCGGGCAGTGGGCGCCTCCACTGGGTCGGCATCGCTGACTTGGGGCGGGAGCGTGTCGGCGAGCACGATGTCGGCGAGCGCTGTCGATGGGCCGTCGTTGATGATGACGATCTCGTACTCGAAGGCTTCACCGGCGACCAGGTCGGGCTCGGCCGGGTCGCCGGGCACCAGCGACTTTTGCACTCGCAGATCCGGTGCCGTCACGATCGGGTCGGTCGTGGCGCCGCTCGGGTTGGTCCCGTCGTTGTTCGATGCGTCGGGGTCATCGGTGGTGCTGGTCGAGGTGACGCTGTTGTCGAGGGTGCCGGTGGCATCCGGGTCGACGATCACGTCGACGTCGATCTGGATCGCGGTCGTTGCTCCGAGGGTGCCGAGATCACACACGAGGTCGGGTGAGGTGAACACGCAGGTACCGACCGGCGTACTCGCATTCACGAAGGTGGTGTTGGCTGGGAGCACGTCGGTGACGATCACGTTCTCGGCCTGCGCCGGACCGTTGTTCACCACATCGATGTCGTAGCGAACGGTTTGGCCTGCCACCACCGGAGCCGTGACGGTCGCCTTGGTCAACTGCACATCCGCCTCGGGAACCACGTCGGTCTCGATGGTGGCCGTGTTGTTCTCGTCGACCGGGTCTGGGGTAGAGGCGTTCGTGATCGCAGCGGTGTTCTCGATCGTGTCGACTGCTCCGGCGCTCACCGTGGCATCGATCTCGATCGTTGCCGAGGTGCCATCGGCGAGGCTCGGAATCACGCACACAGCGGTGGCCTGGTTGCACTGGAGTACGGGGCGCACTTCGCCAACGGCCAACTCGGCCGGCAACGTGTCGGTGACCTCGACGTCGAACGCATCGGATGGGCCGTTGTTGTCGACGGTGATCGTGTACGTGACGGTGCCGCCAGGTTCGACCGGATCGACGCTCGCCACCTTGCTGATCTCGAGGTCGGCCGACGGAGCGACCGGCGTGTCGACGTCCGCAGTGTCGACAAGAGCATCAGTACCCTGGTTCGACGTGGTGGACACCGTTGCGGCGTTCATCAGATCTGTCGTCGCGTTGGTTGCCACGGTTCCGGTGATCTCGATATCGAAAGCCCCAACCGGGAACGTTGCGAGCGTGCAGTTCACCGATGCGTCACACATCGTGCCGCTCGGCGCACCGGCGACGCTCGTGGACACGGAGCCGGCTTCGAAGATCGCCGACACATCGTCGTCGATGACCACTGCCGCTGCGGCGGACGGGCCGGCGTTGGTGACCGTGAGCGTGTAGGTGAGGTCTTCACCGGGAACGGCGGTCATCAGGTTGGCGACCTTGGCGATTCCCACGTCGGCCACCACGGCCACGTCGGTGGTCTCGGCCGGGTTCGAGTCGTTGCTTGCATCCGGGTCGATCGTGTCGGAATCCGCCGTGGCGATGTTGCTGATCTGCGTGCCGTCGGCTTGGTCTTCGTCGATCACCACGTCGAACGCGATCGTTGCGGTATCGCTCGGCTCCAGCAACCCGAGCTCACAGGTGATGGTCGAGCCGGGGGTGACGCCGGTGGACGAACACCCGGCAGGAAGTGATGCGGTCACCAGCGTCGTGTCGGCTGGAACGGTGTCGGTCAGCGTTGCGTCGCGGGCGGCCGCCGGGCCGAGGTTCTCGGCCACGATCGTGTAGGTGATCGTGCCACCAGCTGCGACCGGATCCGGGCTCGAGTCCTTCGAGGCAATGCGCATGTCGGCGCGCCGGATCACCCCGGTGAAGATGAGCGTCTCGTTGTTGTCGCCTTTGGGGTCCGGCTGATCGGCGGACACCGTTGCGGTGTTGCGAACCACGGTGTTGTTGGCGTTGCGGTCGACCGTGGCGCTGATGATCACGGTCGCCGATTGGCCACTCGGGAGTGAGGCGATCGTGCACGGCAGCGACGTGCACCCCGATGTGCCCGACACCGCACCGAACGTCACGTTGTTCGCGGGCTCGTCGGTCACAACGACCCCGGTGGCGTCGGACGGACCGTTGTTGGTGACCGTGATCGTGTAGTCCGCGGCTTCGCCCGCACGGAACTGTGTCGGGCCGACCTTGGCAACCTCGAGGTCAGCCGCATTGGTGACGTCGGTGGTGGCCGTGGAGGAATCGTTCGACGGGTCGGGGTCGGGGTCCACGCTTGACACCGCGGCGACGTTGACGAGGTTTCCGGAGCCTGCTGGGGCATCCGGGCGAACGTCGACGGTGACACGAACGGTCACTTGGTCTCCAACGGCAACGTCGCCGAGCGAACAGTCGATGACCCCCGCGTTGTTGGTGCACGAACCTGCAGATGCGGGAACAACGGCGATGACGGCGGTGGCGGGCAGCACGAATGCCGGGTCGAGTGTGTCCTCGAGCGTCACCGCCGTGGCGATCGACGGGCCGTTGTTCACGACAGCGATCTCGTAGTCGAGCCCGCCGCTGAAGGTTCCCGGATTCGCCGGGTCTTCGATGCGGGTTTCACCGGCAACCACTTCGGCGGGGCCGAGCTTGATCACCGACACGTCTGCGGATTCCACGAGGTCGATGTCGGCAGCATCGGACTTGGGTGCTCCCGGCTGAGCATTCGGGTCGGTGGGCGACGACACCGTGGCGGTATTCGTTCGAGTGCCGGCCGATGCCGTGCTCGGGAAGGTTCCGATGACCGTCACGGTGGCGACGGGGTCGTCATCGGCCAACGCTGGGAACGTGCACGGGAACGTCGTGGCCGAGGCGCAGGCCCCACCGGTGCTCGCCGTGACCGAGGAGACGACGAAGTCGGCAGGAAACACGTCGTCGATCTCGACGTTCTGCGCAACGGACGGTCCACCGTTGCTCACAGCGATCGTGTACGTGACCGGCTCACCGCCGGCTGCGACCTCGGACGGGCTTGCGGACTTGGCTATCGAGAGGTCGGCGGCGGGCGCCGAAGCGACGGTGACCGATCCGGTGTCGTCACCCGTGTTGATCAACATGGTGCTCGACGCCACCGCGGCGGTCGTGTTCGCGATGTTCCCGGTGGCAGCTGCATCGACATCGCCAACAACGGTGATGATCACCGTGGTGTCGGGTTCCAGTGTGCCGATCGTGCAGTCGACGGTGAGATCACAGGTGCCGAGCGTGGACGTGGCGGACGTAGCGGTGAAGCCTGCCGGCACCGGGTCGGCCAATGTGACCGCTTGGGCATCGGACGGCCCAGCGTTCTCGACCTCGATCGTGTAGGTGAGCGATGCACCGGGCGTAGCGGGGTCCGCCGATGCCGTCTTCGTGACGATGATGTCGGCCTCGGTCGAGACGGTGACCTCTTCGTCGACGGTGGCGCCGGCCGGGTCGTCAGGCGAATTCGCAGTTGCGGTGTTCGTCAGTCCGGCGCCGTCCGCCACGCTCGGGTCGATCTGCGCTTCGTAGGTAATGGTCACGGCATTGCCCGCACCCACGCCGACCGGGCCGAGATCGCAGGACAGCACGCCGGCGTTGCTGGCACAGGTTCCCTGGGAAGGGGTCGGGACCGGCTCGACCAGCGTCATGCCCGCTGGCAGCGCGTCGCCGACGAAGGTGGCGTTGCCCGTGGACGGGCCAGCGTTCGACACCTCGACGGTGAACTCGACCGTGTCACCGGCGACCGGCGTGATGTCCGTGGCGACTTTGGTGACCGCCAGGTCCGCCGCACGCGTGACGTTGACCACCGCGGTGTCGTCATTGTTGTCAGGGTTGCGGTCGGGCGTGGCGGGGTCGGCATCGGCGACCGAGTTCGCAGCGGCGGTGTTGGAGAGTGGCCCGGCGACGAGGTCGGATGGCAACGCAACCGTGACGATGATCGAGAAGGAGTCGGTGATGGTCATGTCGCCGAGCACGCAGGAGATCGTGGTGGTTCCGGTGCAGGTGGCACCCGTCGCGCCGACGAAGGTTGCGCCGCCGGGGAGTGCGTCGGTGACCACCACGTTGTTCGCGGTCGACGGCCCGTCGTTCGTGACGTCGAGCGTGAACGTGGCATTCGATCCCGCAACCGCAGCGCTGGTCCAGTTCTTCTGGATGTGAACATCGGCTTCGGCGGTGAGGTCGACCTCTGCAGTCGACGAGTTGTTTGCGGCGTTCGGGTCGTCGGCGTAGGCCACCGTGGCGGTGTTGTCCACGGTGGGCACGGCAGCGCCACCGGGAACGTTGCCGCTGATCGTGATCACCACGGACCCACCGGGAGGGATCGGCGTGGCATCGGTGCAGGTGATGTTGTTCGTGGCGGCCGCCGGACAGCCAGCGCCGGTGATCGACGTGACGGCGAGTGGGGCCGGGACCACGTCGGTGACGGTGTAGTCACCCGAGGTCGCCGACGGGCCGTCATTGGTGACGGTGATCGTGAAGTCGAAGTTGGTACCAGCGAGTACCGGGTTGCCCTGTGCGAGTTCTTTCACGATCCGCAGATCGGCCTCGTTGGTGATCGTGTCGGTGGACGAGCCGGTGTTGTTTCCCGGGGTGGTGTCGGTCGGGCTCGTTGCGGTGGCCGAGTTGGTGATGGATACCCCGCTTGCCGTGGCGGCGACGTCAGCGGTGACCACGATCGTGGCCGAGCCGCCACTACCGATGTCGCCGAGCGAACATGAGATCGGGTCGGTTGGCGAGCACGAGCCCTGTGTCGGAGCGGCGCTCACCAGGGTCAACTCGGTGGGGAGATCATCGTCGAGCGTCACGGCCGATGCGGTGGAAGGACCTGCGTTCGCGACCACGATCTCGTAGACGACCTGTTCACCGGCGACGACCGGCGAGGTGACCGTGGTCTTCGTGGTCGTGACATCTGCCAACTGCGTAATCGTGGTGGTCTCGAACTCGACGTTGTTCGACTGATTCGGATCGGGGTTGGGCGAGCGAACTTCGGAGCGGTTCTCGATGGTGGCACCGGCGAAGTCGCGCACGGTTGCGGCCACCTCGACCGTCGCCGTTGCGCCCGCCGGCAGCGGGTCACTCAAGAGGCACGATCGGCTCCCGACGTTGCACGTACCTGCCAGACCGCCGGCGAGCGAGATCGCTGTGACGGTGAACTGCCCGTCGGTCTGATCCGAAATCCGAACGTCACGAGCATCAGAGGGCCCGTTGTTGGTGACCGTCAACGTGTACTCGACGGTTCCCTCGGCGGGGACGGGGTCGACCACGTCGTCCTTGACGACCTGAAGGTCGGACTCCGGGCGAGCACTCGTCCGCGCCGTTGCTGAATTGTTGAACTGCTGATCGTCCTCTTCGTTGGCATCGATCGTGACCGTGTTCGTGATCTGACTGCCGACGGTGAGTCCGGGGTCGGTGTCCGAGGTGAGCGTGACGGTGCGCGATTGGCCGACGGCGAGGTCCGCGACGGTGCAGTTCAACGTCGTGTCGGTCGCTCCGGGGGTAGCGCAGTCCGCCCCGGTGATCGACGAGTAGTCGTTGTTCGCCATCGAGTCCGTGAGCGTGACGCCGGTGGCCGGGTTCGGTCCGTCGTTGGTGAGCGTGATGGTCCACGTGACCGGCGCTCCCGATGCCACCGGGTTCGGCGTGCCGGTCTTCGTCACTCGGATGCGGGCGAGGGACGGCACTGGCGTGACGGTCTCGTTGGTGGCGTACCTGAAGTCTTCGCCAATGGTCTGCGCCCGATAGTCGAGGGTGGCCGAGTTCTCGATGTCGGTACCGCGGGCGGACTCGTCGACGGTGACACGAAACGTCACCGTTGCTGATTCGCCCGGGTTGAGGGTGCCGCCGGTGGCGGCCGTTCCGGCGCCGTCGCCCACCGGCGCGACGATCTGGGTGCCGTCGAAGGAACCCGTGCCGTTCGTGACCTGGATGGATCCGGGCACGAATGTCGTGTCGTCGGGAACGATGTCACGCACGATCGAGTTCTCGGCCGGGTCGTTTCCCGTGTTGTCGAAATCAACGGTGTATTCGAGTTGGTCGCCCGGCACGGCGTCGCCACCGTTGAGGTCGGTGACCGTCTTGGTCACCCGAGGAAACTCCGGCACGAACAGATCGATCGCCGTCGTGAGCACACCCGGGTACCACCAGTCGCCGGTGGTTTGGAAGCGAACGGTGGTGTCGGTCTGAGCGTTGTCCAGCACATCGATCGTCGAGAACTCGTCGATGTCGATGTTCAAGTTGTTGGCATTCACCGGGTTGCCGGTCGAGGTGGGGGCGCCCGCATCGGTGATCGAGCCGTTGCCGAAGTTCGTCGCAGGGTTCGACGCATCACTCAGGTTGTCGAAGTCGGTTCCGCCGCCGGCATCGGTGTCGATGAGGACCTGATCGCCCGAGATGTTGCGGTCGCCTTCGTAGGCAACCACACCGACCTCGGCGTTGACTGGCCCGAAGGGTGGGGTGAGGAAACCGGTGATCGGCACATCGAGAATGTTGTCGTTGCGGGTCACCCGACCGAAGCCATCGAACACGGTGAGGTTGCGCACAGGAAGTCCGGCGTTCTCGTACACGACAACCATGGACCACCCGGCATAGGTGCCGCGTCCCGAGCTGCGCCGGATGTTGCCCGCCCAGTAGTCACCCGGGCCCGCTGCCTGCACGAGCGCGGTGATGTTGGCCGAGGTCTGATACAGACTGCCGGCGCTGGCGACCGTGCCGGTGACGGTCTGGTACGCAGTTCCGCCGGGCGTCAGGAGGCTGAGGCTGTTGCGTGCAGCAGCGTTCGAGTTCGCGCTCCAGTGGAGGCTGGCGTACAGCACCGTGCTTCCGGCTGGTGGAGCAAACACCGCCATCGACGAGTTGGAAGTCTGGCCTGCAAGCGCTGCAGACAGCACGCCGTCGTCAGCATCGAGGTCGATCATCGTGAAGCTGTTGTTGCCGCTGTTGCGGTTGCCGTTGAGCGTGTTGATGCAGTTGTTGCTCGTACCGCAGGTGAGTAACCCGTTGCCGACGATGTCGATGGCTCCCGGCGCATTCGTCGTGAATGCCGGTGGGGTGAAGCTCTGGATGAGCTCGGCACGCGCCACGCGAGCGTCCGTTCCCGGCACCGCATCGAGCGCAACGGGCAACGCCCCGATCACGAGCGCGCCGCAGAGCAGGACTCTGCGCTTGAGGTACGAACGGCTGCGAGCAAGAGGCATTACCGACGATCCTTCCACGCTGAGTGGTCGCTTGGACGCGAATCTGACACCTTCATAGGACGTCGGGACGTCACCGGGATGCGCGAAGTCGCGAAGCCGGTACTCGGTCGACGCTGCATTGACGCTCTGCTATCCTCACCACCGATGAGCACGTACGTGAACCTCCTCCTTATGTAGGGCGAGCGCTCCGTACCACGCGCTCGCCCGCAGCCCCCGCCCCCTCGGCCGGGGGCTCTTTCGTTTTTCGTGCCCCGCCGGCCACCCTCACGTCCCTCGCACCACACCAATCACGCTCCGGAGAATCCGATGCCACCGCAACCCAGCAACCCGACCCCCATGGCCTTCGACAAGTACGCCCCCTTCGTTCCCATCGTGCTCGAAGACCGCACGTGGCCGAACGTCACCACCACCAAAGCGCCGCTGTGGTGTTCGGTCGACCTGCGCGACGGAAACCAGGCGTTGATCGACCCCATGGACCCTGCGCGCAAGCTGCGGATGTTCACCGAACTCGTCGACATGGGTTTCAAAGAGATCGAGATCGGTTTCCCGTCCGCCAGCCAGCCGGACTTCGACTTCCTGCGCCAGTTGATCGACGAAGATCTGATTCCTGACGACGTGTGGATCCAAGTGCTGGTGCAATGCCGACAGGAACTGATCGAACGGACCTATGAAGGGCTCGCCGGGGCACCTCGCGCCATCGTGCACTTCTACAACTCGACCAACCCGCTGCAGCGCGACGTGGTGTTCAACCTGGACAAGGCCGGCATCAAAGACGTCGCGGTCAACGGCGCAACGCTGTGCAAGCAATCCGAAGCCGCACTGCCGCTGCGTGCCGACGGATCCGCCACCGAGATTCGCTACGAGTACAGCCCCGAGAGCTTCACGCTCACCGAGCCCGAGTACGCAATCGAGGTGTGCAACGCCGTGATGGACGTCATTGCTCCAACGGCACACGACCGGATCATCTTGAACCTGCCGGCCACGGTGGAGTGCTACTCCCCCAACGTCTACGGCGATGTGATCGAGTGGTTCTGTCGGACGATTTCGCGCCGCGAGAGCGTGATTGTCTCGCTCCACCCGCACAACGACCGCGGCTGCGCCGTGGCGGCTGCGGAGTTCGGTGTGATGGCTGGCGCCGATCGCGTGGAAGGCACGCTGTTCGGCAACGGCGAGCGCACCGGCAACGTCGATGTGGTGAACCTCGCAATGAACCTGTTCATGAACGGCGTCGACCCGGAACTGGACATCACCGACATCGACAAACTGCGTCGAGTCGCCGAGTACTGCAATCGGCTACCGGTGTCGCCACGCCATCCCTACGTCGGCGATCTCGTGTACACCGCGTTCTCGGGGAGCCATCAGGACGCGATCAAGAAGGGCCTCGATCGCCTCGACGCCCGACGCGACCCCGACACCGGCGAGTACGACATGTTTGCCGTGCCGTACCTGCCGATCGACCCCAAACATGTCGGGCGTTCCTACGAGGCGGTCATCCGCGTGAACAGCCAGTCCGGCAAGGGCGGAGTGGCATACGTGATGAAAACCGAGCATGGCTTCGACCTGCCGCGCCGTCTCCAGATCGAGTTTTCCAAGACCATCCAACACATCACCGAGGACTCGGGCACCGAGATCAACCCGGGCGTCATGTGGGATTCCTTCCAATCCGAATATCTGCCAGCGGAGCCGGCGTTCGTGCTGCGCTCGCACGAACTGAACACCAGCGCCGCCGACGACGACGGACGGACCGTCATTCAGGCTCAAGTAGAGGTCGATGGTGCCGCGACGTCGATTCGTGGCGAAGGTGACGGACCGGTCGAAGCATTCGTGGCCGCATTGCTCGATGCCTTTGGTGACCGAGTCGACAGCGAGTTCGACGTGCTCGACTACGCCGAGCACGCGGTCGGCCAGGGGGCGAACACGATGGCGGTGGCGTACTTGGAGACCGTGCGCGGCGGCGGAGACATCCGATGGGGAGTCGGCCGCAGCCCGAACATCACCACCGCGTCACTGCGCGCTGTTCTCGCGGCGTTCGAACGCCAAGCACTCGCTGGCTGACCACGCCACCGTGACTCTCTTGCGACCGAAGTTTTCTCGCGACCGGAATTTCTCGCGACCGTGATTTTCTCGAGGGTGCCTGGCAGCTTCGAGAGATTGGGCTGGCGCCGCCGCGTCGCTGCAACCCCTGGGAGCTATCGTCGCACGCATGGGAGTGCTCGCGATTTTGCTTCGACGCAGCGTGCTGCTGATTCTGCTCACCGCAGTCGGCGGTGTTGCGTGGTCGTGGCGCCGGGACCAGGCGGACGGCGACCTGCACGACGCTCCCCAGTGGCCCCCACTCGACCCCCCGACCGGTGACTCATCGGCTGACGACCCGGCCGAACCACCTACGACCACGCCCGCAGCGACAACACCAGCAGCAACAACACCAGCAGCAACACCGGCGGCACCCACCAACTCGGCTGCGTCATTCGTGAATGCGCTGGTCGACGCACCCGAAGCGCGATCTCGCGATGGCGAAGCCGGTGGGTGGACCGATCCGCTCGACGATGGATCGTGCCCGCTGTCTCATCCGGTCAAGGCCAACGACAATTCGGGCATCTTCCACGTACCCGAAGGCCGCTTCTACGCACGCACGAATCCGGAACGCTGCTACTCCGACGCGGACGCCGCCATTGCTGACGGCTACCGTCAGGCAAAGCACTGACGACACGATACGCATCGGCGCCGCTGCGCCGACGCACAGAATTGGGGAACCATGAAGGTCACCGTTGATTTCGATCTCTGCGCCTCGACCGGCGCATGCATGCAGGTCTGTCCCGAGGTATTCGAGGTCCGCAGCGACGGCTACCTGTACATCCTCCAAGAAGAGCCGGGCGAGGAACTTGCCGCCAAAGTGAACGAGGCAGCCGACATGTGCCCCACCGCCGCCATCACCGTCGAGTAACCCAAGGGGTCGACATGACCATCCCAGCGTGAGTCGGCGGACTGTCGCCTTGCTGCTTGCAGCCGCTGGCGTGGTTGCGTCCTGCACCGGCAAGTCAGATTTCACCGAGTCGACGCCGCCGACGCCCACCACCACATCAGCGCCCCAGCCCTCGCAACCCGCGGACGCCGAGTTGCACATCGATCCGGTCACGCACACCACGAGCCAACTCCGCAGCGTTGCTGATTACGAACGGATCGCCGCAACGGGCGTCGGCCGCCAAGCCGTGGCGAAGTTCTCGATCACCGAGTTCTCCACCGATCCTGAAATCGTGTGGCTGGACAGTGCGTTCTACTCGCTGCATGACGAGTGGTACTGGTTCCAGTTGCTCAACGGGCGACCGGTGCGCGGGTTCGACACACCACCCGTTCCAGACGGCACCTTCGAACCATCGACCGGCGATCGCTTCGGGAGCATCGATGAGGTCTACGAATGGGCGCGAAGCCAAGCAGACGACCTGCCGCTGGATCTTCGGTTCACGTCCAACGAGCGGCTGTACTCCAACGCCTTCTACGAAGCAGTGTTGGATGCTTCCGAGCAGCGCCGACTGGGAGTCGGGGCGCTGGTACGCGTTCCGGGTGACACCGCCTCGGACGGCGACCGGTGGCTCATCGAACTCGAGTTCAGCGACGAGGTCACCGTCGGTCAGGTCGATCGGTACTTCGAGGTGGTGGAAGCATCGCTCCCCGACGCTCTTTCCGATCGATTGGCCTGGGTGCCGCGGTCGCGAGCCCAAGAACTGACCGCACAGGCACTCGCCGAGTCAGACAGCCCGAACAGCGGTCGAGTCGTTCGCTACGACGAACTGGCGGAGCCGGGCGACGTCGAGGTGTACTCGCCAGGTATCTCGGCAGGCCGCATCCTCGTGGTGACCGACGACGGTCGCTGGTCGTTGAGCGATGCGGGCCCCGATGACATCGTGGTGATCGATCGAGCACCCGACGATCTTCCACCCGGAAACGGACTGATCACCGGCACACCTCAGACACCGCTTGCCCACGTGAACGTTCTGGCACTGAACCGCGGCATTCCGAACGCCTACCTCGCGGGCTTGGCCACCGACCCGACGATCGCACAGCTCGGTCGCGTCCGATCGCGGGTGCTGGTGAGGACAACCCTCGCCGGTGAACTCGACATCGTTCCATTGACGGAGGACGAGTACGAGGGCTGGTTGGCAACCCGCGGCAACAGCTCGATCTCGGTTGCGCAGCCCGACCCCGTGGGCCTGAGCTATTCGATCGACCTCGCTGGGCTGGCGACAGAGGCAGCGACTCCTGACGCTGTCGACGCACTGCGGCCCGTGATCGGCGGAAAGGCAGCCGGGTTCATCGAGCTCGCAGCTCCGGGCACCACCACGATGCCACCTGACGCGCTCGCCATCACCGTGCGCCCGTACGTCGAACACATGGCGCAGTTCGCTCCGATGATCGACGCCATTACCGAAGGCTCGACGATTACGTCGTCACCGCGTGCTCAGTTCCTGGTGCTCGAAGGCCGCGAGGCCTTCGATGAGCGGTTCGACTCACCCGACGATGTCGACTTCGCAGACGACTTCGAGCAGCGCCATCCGCAAGGCGATGATCCACTCGGTGACGTGTTGGCAGCCGGAGGGTTCGTCGCAATGATCCGATCGAGCACCGTGGCCCCTTCGACGATGGCGATCCTGACCGTTCAGCTGCGGGAACAATTCAACGGATACTCAGCATCACAGGGCCTTCGATTTCGATCCTCGAGCACCGTTGAAGACATCGAAGGATTCAACGGGGCGGGCCTGTACGACTCGAATACCGGCTACTTCGACCCGACGCTGCTGCCCGACTCGGACGACCACAAACGAACGGTGGAACGAGCGCTGTTGCGAACGTGGAGTTCGTACTGGAGCGCGGCTGCGTTCGCAGAACGCCAACGCGAGTCGGTCGATCACCGCAGCGGTGCCATGGCCGTGCTCGTGCATGCACGATTCGATGATCCCCTCGAAGTGAGCAACGGGGTGGCCACGCTCACCATCTCGCCGGACCTCGACACGGCCTACGAGATGACGGTGAACGCGCAAGCGGGAGCGGTCAGCGTCACCAACCCGGACGACGAGTCGGGCGAGCAGCCCGAGGTGTTCCGAGTGATCGAGGATCGCAGTGGCGAACGCCGAGTCGAACGCGAGTCAGGCTCGACCCTCATCGTTGCATCAGGCGAAGTTCTCGACAACGCAACCGCCAACGCCCTGTTCGAACAGCTGCGCCCGGTCGCAGACTCGTGGCTCGAACGAGCGAACAGCCAGCTCCCGCTGGCCCAGCGCAGCTCATCGCTCACCCTCGACTTCGAGTTTCGGGAGATGGCCGCAGGGTGGCCCGCACGCGACATCGGCCCGGCCGAACCGCGACGCATGGTGGTGAAGCAGGCGCGAACCTTGGATCCAGGGCTTCGCGGCATTCCAACCGAGGTTCGTGCGCTCGCTCTCCCACGCGATGTGCTGGCGTACGCCGCAACCGTTGTCGAAATCGTCTGCTCACACACGTCAGGAGACCTGATCGGCCATGAGGTGCGAACCGACCCGCTCGCCCCGGTGGACTTCGGGTTCGCTTCCTCGCCGTTGACGATCTGGGCTTCGATCGCTCCGGATGACCGCGGCGCATGCGAGGAACGAACACTGCTCAGCACTTCACAGCAGTACCTCCGCGAAGTGCTCGCCACCCGCTGATCTTGTCCCGGCGGGATAGGTTGCGGGCTCGTGGGATTCCATGCGCAGCTCGAACGTTCCTGGGAGGCATCAGGGTCGATGCTGTGCGTCGGGCTCGACCCGGACCTGAGTCGGATCCCAGCGATGCTGGGCACGGGACCGGCAGCCATCGAGCGGTTCTGCCTCGAGATCGTCGAGGCCACCGCAGAGGTGGCGTGCGCGTTCAAACCTCAGATCGCATACTTCGCGAGTGCCGGTGCTGAGCCGCAACTGGAACGAATCTGTGACCACATCCGCACCGAGCATCCTGATGTCACGCTGATCCTCGATGCGAAGCGCGGCGACATCGGCTCGACCGCATCCCACTACGCCCGCGAAGCGTTCGACCGATACGGCGCTCACGCTGTCACGGTCAACCCGTACATGGGGACCGACTCGATCGAGCCGTTTCTTGCCCACCGCACAGCGGACGGCGACGCCGGCGGTGTCATTTTGCTGTGTCGCACCAGCAACCCGGGCGGCGACGACTTCCAGTCGATTGTCAGCAATACCGAGGCTGGCTCGAAGCCCTTCTTCGTTCATGTCGCCGAACGCGTCGCCAACGAGTGGTCGCGTCTCGGCGACTGCGCCCTCGTGGTCGGAGCCACCTACCCCACCGAATTGGCAGAGGTTCGCTCGATCGTCGGAGAACTCCCGCTCCTGGTGCCAGGCGTGGGCGCGCAGGGCGGTGACGCAGCAACGGTGATGGAACACGGCGCATCGGCGTCAGGACGTGGGCTGATCGTCAGTTCCTCGCGGGCCATTCTCTACGCGAGTAGCGGCGACGACTTTGCCGACGCCGCTCACAGCGAAGCACAGCGCACTGCTGCATCCCTTGCGCTCTGAGCTACGCCACTCACTGGCAGAATCTGCGACTTCTCCCGATCGCGCCAATGTTGCGGTTTAATGACGAACTAGACCGGTGATCAGCGGGCCTCAACTCAGAGGACGATCACTCATGCAACGTTCCTACGGCGCCGGCGGCGCCATAGCGCTCACCGGACTCCTCGGGCTACTGCTCGCTCAGTGCGCAGACCCCGGCACCAGCGAGCCCACGCCGACCACGCTCGCCCCCGCAACGACCCTCGAGATCGCGACCACCGCGCCTACCACCACAGCACCGACCACGACGACGCTGCGCACCACCACGTCGACCACCACCACGCCCACCACCACGCCCGCCACCACCACCACCACCACGATCCCTGCCGCTCCTGAACCGACCGCAGCCGTGACAACGCCAGCACCCGCTCCCCCAGCGGCGCCCGTCGCCACGGCGGCGCCTGCAACCACAGCCGCCACCACGGCACCGCCAGCCACCGCACCGCCCACCACCGCACCGCCCACCACCGCACCGCCCACCACCGCAACACCGACCACTGCAACGCCGACCACTGCACCATCAACGACGAGTGCACCGACCACCGCGCCACCAGCGACACCGCCGCCGTCGGCTCCGAGTGCATCACCGTCGCCCGAAGCGGTGTCACTCACCAATCAGCAACGTGCTGGCGCTGGGCTGCCCGCACTTTCGGCGAACGGAGCGCTCACCGCCGCCGCCGCACAACACTCGAGTGACCAGGCGGGGCGAAACTCGATGAGCCATACGGGCTCCGATGGGTCCAACGCCGGAGCGCGTCTCCGTGCCAACGGCGGTTCGTTCAGCACCTGGGCCGAGAACGTTGCAGCAGGCTACGGAAGCGCTGCGGGCGTCGTGGATGGGTGGATGAACAGCTCCGGCCATCGCGCCAACATCCTCAATCCGTCGATGACCCAGATCGGCGTCGCCGCAGCAACCGCTGCAGACGGCACCACCTACTGGACGATGGTCCTGTCTGGCTGATGATCAGCTCGCTGGCGGGTCAGGCGGTGAGGACGGTGACCGAGATGATGCCGGGGGCGACACCGAGGTCGCTCAGCACCGATGCGGGAACCGGCTTCGACGGCGCGATCAACATCACCGCAGACGACTCGTCGGCACGGCTGACGTCCATGTCGGCAATGTTGACGCCGGCTTCGCCGAGCAGCGTTCCGACGGTTCCGATCACGCCCGGTCGGTCGTCGTTGGTGATCACGACCATGTTGTCGACCGGAGGGACGGCGAACTTCACACCGTCGATGTTCACCACGCGCTGTTCGAGGCGTGGACCCGTGAGCGTGCCGCTGATGTTGTGGCCGCCACCCGAAACAGTGAGCAGGTTGACGTAGTCGGGAGAGGTGGCGCAGTTGACGTCACGCACTTCCAGACCGTGGTCCTTGGCCAGTTGCGGGGCGTTCACGTACGTCACGGGGTCCGACGAGATCGACCCGAAGAATCCCTTCAGCACCGCCAGCTCCAGGATCCGCGTGTCGTACCCGGCAATGTCGCCTTCGACGCACACCTCGAGCACCTCAGGAATCGAACCCGCAAGCGACTGGAACAAGCTGCCGAGGCGCTCGGCGAGCGGCAGGTAGGGGCGGATGGTCTCGTTCGCCTCGGCAGCATTCACATTGACGGCGAACGGGACGAAGTCGCCAGCGAGCGCCAGCTCGACCATCGACGCAATGGTGTCGCCAGCCTTGTCCTGTGCTTCGCGAGTGCTGGCGCCCAGGTGCGGCGTGACCACGACGGAGGGCAGCGAGAACAACGGCGAGTCGGTCATCGGCTCGGTGGAGAACACGTCGAGCGCTGCTCCCGCGATGATCCCGTCCGTGATGCACTCCGCAAGATCCTCTTCGTGCACGATGCCGCCGCGAGCGACATTGATGACACGCAGTGACGGCTTGGCCTTCACGAGCAACTCACGGTTGATCAGACCGAGGGTCTCGGGCGTCTTGGGCAAATGGACGGTCAGGAAGTCAGACTCGGCAACGATCTGGTCGAGTTCCATCAACTCCACACCCATCTGGCGAGCGCGCTCTTCGGACACGAACGGGTCGTAGGCCACCAACCGCATTCCAAAACCCTTGGCACGGTCGGCAACGAGCTTGCCGATCCGCCCGAGACCAACGACGCCGAGGGTCTTTTCGAACAATTCGACCCCTTCCCACTTCGAGCGCTCCCAGCGTCCATCCACGAGCGCAGCATGCGCTTGGGGAACGTTTCGAGCGCTCGCCATCAGCAGCGCCATGGTGTGCTCGGCCGCCGAGACGATGTTGGACTGCGGCGCATTGACGACCATCACACCCTGCACCGTTGCGGCGGTCACGTCGACGTTGTCGAGACCAATGCCGGCTCGGCCAACGACCATGAGGTCGGTCGCAGCAGCCAACACCTCAGCATTGACCTGCGTTGCGGATCGAATGATCAATGCCGCTGCGCCGGGCATCACGCCGACCAACTCATCGTGGGAGAGCCCGACCTGAACATCGACCTCGTGTCCGGCGTCGCGCAGACGATCGAGGCCGCCTTCAGCGATCTCTTCGGTGACCAGAATTCTTGCCATTGTCACTGCCTATCGCCATTGCCGACAGGCTGCGACCGATTGAACGATCCGTTCAGTGAGACATCGGGCCCACTTCAAGAACCAGGCCGTGGCAGACATGCGTCGATGTGCCGCCTACATTCGCGGACATGGGTTCCGCCGCCACGCCTGCGCACGGCGATCACGACGCGCCGACGCATGACACCGAAGTGCCCAACACGGAACTGCGCAACACCGAACTGCGCGAGATCGAGTTGTGGTTCGTCGAACGCGGTGTGCCCCACTTCGTCGAAAGCAAGACCGACGGCTCGATGCTCGACGCCTGGACTCGGGCCCTGCCGATTCTGCTCGTGGCCTATCTGCTGCTTGGTTTCAATGCACTCGATCTGGCGAACTGGTCCGTCGGCCAGAACCTGCTGGCAGCCGTGGGCGTCGTGACGATGCTGGTCGCGGCGTGGGCCGTGAGCAACCGGCTGCGCGGCCACGCCACCTTCGCCCGCCCGACCGACATCGATGCGCCGGAGCTCGCGCTGTTCCTCATTGGGCCAGCACTCCCGGTGCTCGCATTCGGCCAGGTTGGCGATGCCCTCGAAAGTGTCGTGCTCGCCGCCGTCCTCCTGGCCCTCATCTACGTGTGGTCGGCGTACGGCTTCGGTCCGCTGCTGAAGTGGGCGGTGCGACGCGGCGGGCGCCAGATCACCACGCTCGGATCACTCGTGGCCCGAGCCCTGCCGCTCCTGCTGCTGTTCAACACCTTCTTGTTCATCAACGCCGAGGTGTGGGAACTGGCCGGCACCCTGGACGGTCCGGCGTACATCGTGGTGATCCTCACCTTCTTCGGGCTCGGCGTCACCTTTGCCCTCAGCCGCGTGCCCGGCACGATTCGTTCGATCAACACCTTCGACACGTGGGCAGACATCGACGATCACCTCGGCGAGACTCCGGCGACCTCGCTGGCGCCCGTGCACCCCGACGGAGCGCCAGCGATTCCCGCCGACCGCCTTCGCTTGCGTCAGCGACTCAACATTGGACTGGTGGTGCTGTTCGGCCAGGCACTGCAGATCACGTTGGTCACCGCAGCGCTCACCGCGTTCTTCGTGGGATTCGGGTTCTTCGGCATCACCGAGTCGACGTCGCTGGGTTGGACCCGTCTCGCTGACGTCAACGTGCTGTTCGACGCGGGATTCGGCGGACGCACATTGATCCTGTCCGAGCCACTCATCCGCGTGTCGGTGTTCCTCGGCGCGTTCTCGGGGATGTACTTCACGGTCGTGCTCACGACCGACGACACCTACCGAGAAGAGTTCAGCGATGAAATCGGTCCGGAGATTCGCGAGGCGCTGGCCGTGCGCACCGCCTACCGTGTCGCTCGTGGCAGCTACCAGGCGAACGAACTGACATGAGCACGATCGACATCAACGGCGCTGACGATCCATCCACCTCGTCATCGAGCGGGCAGGCGTCCCTCGACGACATCGAGATTCGTTCGCTGCATACCGCCGAGGAGATGGCCCAGCTCGGCGAGGTCTTCCAGCAGGTGTGGGGCTCCATGACCGAGCTGGTCACCATCGAGATCCTCATGGCCATCACCCATTCGGGCGGCTACGTCAGTGCGGCATACGAGCAGCGGCCAGGCGGCGAACGGATGCTCGGCGCATCCGTGGGAATTCTCGCTCGCCACATGGGCCAAGCGGCCCTGCACAGCCACATCACCGGCCTCCTGCCGGGGGCACGCCGCCACGGTCTGGGTCGCGCCATGAAGCTGCACCAGCGTGACTGGGCCGCTCGCCACGACATCGATTGGATCGTGTGGACCTTCGACCCGCTCGTACGTCGAAATGCCTGGTTCAACCTCGGTGTCCTCGGAGCGGAGGTGCACGAGTATCTGCCGTCGTTCTACGGAACGATGAGTGACGCGATCAATGCAGGCGACGACTCGGATCGGCTCCTCATGGCGTGGTCGGTCGCCGACGACGTCACCCTCACGCACGCTCCGGCGCCCGGTCACACGCTCGTGCCCACGCCTGAGGACATCGTGTCGCTGCGGCGCACCGATCCGAGCGAGGTCGCCCGATGGCGCATGGACACGCGCGAGGCATTGCAGTCTGCACTGGATGGGGGCGGTCGAATTCTGGGGTTCACCACAGACGGTGAGTACATCGTCGAGGGGGCTGCTGATGTCTGACCCCCGATCCGCACCGACGATTGGCTCACTGCCCGCTGTTCGGATCGACCGGATCGAACTGCGCCGAGTTGCCATGCCGCTCGTCACTCCGTTTCGCACGAGCTTCGGCGTCGAGTCGGAGCGCGACATCCTGCTCGTGAACGTTCAAGGCTCAGCTGACGGCGTCGACGTGTCGGGCTGGGGCGAGTGCGTTGCGCTCGCAGCGCCCACCTACTCGGCGGAATACGTCGAAGCTGCCCAGCACGCCACGTTGCAGCACCTCCTCCCCCGACTCGGGAGCAACGGTTCGCTCACCGCTGGCGACGTGGCGCGCATGTGCGCTCCTGTCCACGGTCACCCGATGGCCAAGGGCGCCATCGAGGCCGCTGTGCTCGATGCCCAACTACGCGCCGCCGACCGATCGTTCGCTGACCTGCTGGGCGTCACCCTGGATGGCGCCGGCAACCCGCGCACGATTCCGAGCGGCGTCAGCGTGGGCATCCACGATGACATCGACGACCTCCTCGCCACCGTGCAGGGCTATCTCGATGACGGCTACGTGCGGATCAAGCTGAAGATCGAGCCGGGTGCCGACATCGAGCACGTGGCTGCTGTTCGCGAGCTGATCGGCCCGGACGTGCCACTCCAGGTCGACGCCAACACCGCCTATTCGCGCACCGATGGCAAGCATCTGGCCCGCCTCGATGCGTTCGACATGCTGCTGATCGAACAGCCGCTCGCCGAGGCCGACATCATCGGGCACGCCCGACTGGCCGCAGAGGTCGAGACGCCGATCTGTCTGGACGAGTCATTGGTGTCGGCAGCCGGCACGGCCGACGCCATCGAGCTCGGGGCCTGCGAAATCGCGAACATCAAGCCCGGGCGCGTCGGCGGCTACCTCGAAGCCATCCGCATCCATGACCTCTGCGTCGAACGCAACGTCCCCGTCTGGTGCGGCGGCATGATCGAGACCGGCATCGGTCGCGCAGCCAACGCTGCGCTCGCTGCCCTCCCGGGCTTCACCTTGCCGGGCGACGTGAGCGCGTCGAACCGCTTCTACGCTCGAGACATCGTGACCGACCCGATCGAGATCGTCGACGGCCACGTGGCCGTGCCGACGGTGTCCGGCATGGGCTTCGACATCGACCACGCCGTGCTCGAATCGGTGACCACGTCGATCACGCCCGTCACCTACCGGCACTGAGTCGAGCGCCACGACCACGCCGTCGATGGCCTGAGCCGAGTCGACGGCCTCAATCAATCGGACCCGCGAGTGCAAGGCTGACGTGTATGAACATGATCCGTCCCGATCTCGTCGATGCCCAGCAGTCGTTCATTGCATCGCTGGGAACTGCAGGCACGTGGTGGGACGGCTCCGAGCGTGCGGCAATCGCACGAGGGGTTCGCACGGCTCGCACGTTCACCGAAGCGCCACCCTGGGCCACTCCGGAGTCCCTCGGCGTCGATGCCGCTGAGTTCGGTCTCGATCACGTCGTGCTGGCGACCATCTGGAGATTGACCAACCATCCCGCAACGCTGACGAGCGAGTGGTACGAGTCGATGGTCGATGCAACGTGCTCCGCACTCGACTGCGATCGCAGCGAGGTCGAACGGCGCCACGTCGAGTTGGTGAGCATCGTTGCAGCGATGAACGCCATCGACCGTTTCGCCGACGCACTCGGTACGGATCGGCCGGCACTTCCGGCGCCCGACCGGTCTCGACCGAGTCGGCACGTCGTCGACGCAACCGTCGACCGGCACTGGGTCCCAACCAACTCCGACCGCGGTGCAAACGTCTTCAAGGCCCTCACGAGCGTCCCGAGTGCGCTGGCGCACGTCGAATCGCTGTCCGATGTCCACTACGTCCCCGGCCGGACGATCACGGGGGACAGGTCATGGAATCGCGGCACGCTGAGTCGTTCCCAGATCGAATTGGTTGCAGCGATGACCTCGTTACAAAACGAGTGCTTCTATTGAACGACCTCGCATGCGCTGCTGCTCGGTCTGAGCAGCACAGACGGCGACTCGATCAACCCGATCGATGTCACCGGAGGAGCCGGGGTCGAACACGGCAAGGCGCTCGTCGACTTGGTGACCGCACTGGGCCGCGGCGATCGGCCCGAGGTAGACGACGCGTTCGCACGTGTGGACGACGCAGTCGGCCTTGCGGCACGCATCGACGCTGTTGGCGTCTATGCGAATTTCTCGATGATGACCCGCGTCGCTGACGGCACCGGTACGCCGCTCGACGAGATGACCGCCACGATGTCGACGGACTTGCGAGCGGGTCTCGGAGTGAATGAACTCGGGTCCGCTCGCTTGTGAAGCGCAACGCTGCCACGCACTGACGTGGCCCCGATTCAGCCGCAACCGTCGAAGTTGGCTTCGGTGCCGGCCAGGCCGAGTGATCGAGCGCTTTCACGAATCGACACGAACTCGGGGTATCGGTCGAAGAATGCGAACTTCGCCTCGAGCGCTGCGTCTACCTCGACGTCGTACACATAGGCGGAAAAGGTCTCGGCAAAGTCCTCCTCTGGGTGCACTGCGGCATAGGTGCCCGTGTATCCCGCATCGGCAGCGCATCGTTCGGCGGCTTCGTCGTCGGTGCCGACCGAGCCGTCGCGAGGCAACGTGTCGCGGATCTCGACAGGCCAGAACTCCTCGATCCACGCCCACAGATACGAGTCCTCGGTGAAGCAGCCGCCGCCATTGAAGAACGTCTCACACCCCGCCGGCCCCGATGACACGATCAACTGCTCCCCCGGCTTCTGTGCGAAGACGTGGGTGAGCTCGTGCATCATCGTCAGGCGGAGCTCATCCGGATCCGCAGCACCGAACGCAACGTCCACTGCCATCAAAAAGAAGGTCGAGTTCTCGTCGAGCGTGGTGACGAACGCCAGCGTGCTGCACTCGTCGCACCCCTCGTACCCGGCCAGCAAGCTGATCTCGGACACCAATTCGACGGGCGTGATGGCCACCAACGAGTCCCACGCCGCAAGAAGCCGCGGGTCGTCATCGAGGACCACGTCCGCCACGTCGTCACCGTCGTTGGGTTGATCCACGTAGCAGGGCCCTTGGATCTGGCCCTGCACCACGAAGTGCATTGCGGTGACAACGCCGTCATCGCGCACATCGTCCGGGTCGCAGAATCCACTGACGGTGAGCTCCTCGACGAGTTCGTCGATCCCGGCCTGATCGAGCGGCGTGCCGTCCGCCTCACCGCTCGCTTCGACGTCGGTTGCCTCGGCGTCGAGATCATCACCCACAGCAGGCTCGGTCGTGTCGGGCTCATCGATCGATGATTGCTGGCCCTGGCCGCCAGGCTCCACCGGCGCCGACTGATCGACGGGCGATTGCGCCTGCGGCTCAGGATCGGCATCGACGGTTGGTCGGATGCTGTCGGAGCGTGATGCCACCACGTCCACCGACGCGGCCGAGCACGCAGCAAGCGCCGTGCAGACGATCACACCGAGCAGCCCGCGCTGAGCGGACGACAACGTGATGAACCCCGACACGACGAGGACGGTAACGCACAGCCATGGCGATGTCTCAGCGGATGACTACCATCTGCTCACTATGGCGTTTCCCTTCCTGTCCGAAGAGTGGATGGTCGCCGCTCGTGCGATCCGCGAGACCTACGCCGACGAGGTGCCCGAGGTCGACGCAGACCTGCGCATCAACGTCGCAGTGACCGATGTGCCGTTCGACGACGAGCAGGTTCGCGCCTACTTGGACACCACATCGGGTGCCGTGGTCATGGAACTCGGCCGCCTCGACGAGCCCGATGTCACCGTCACCACGGACTACCCGACCGCGCAGGCCTTGTTCGTGGATCAGGATCCAGCCGTTGCCATGCAGGCGTTCATGAACGGCAAGGTCAAGATCCAAGGCGACATGATGAAACTGATGGCAATGCAGACCTCGTTGCCCACCAACGACTTCACCGAGAAGATCGCTCAGGAGATCAAAGACATCACCGAGCGCCCGGCCGAAGCCGAGTAGCAGCTCGCCCGCTCAGGCTCCCGGAGAGTCGGCCAGTGGCGCCAGCGCATCGCCGAGCCCCTCGACCGACCAGCGCCCGGATTGTTCAACCGTTTCGCCGAGGGTCCACGGCTGGACTCGACGCACCACACCGCCCTGTGCGTAGAAGGTCTCGCCGTTGAATGGGCAGGACGCGGTGCTGAGAAACGCAACCAGCGGCGAGATGTTCGCGGGATCCCACTCGTCGAATCCGTTCGCCGACGGCGCCATGATGTCTTCGAGCCCCGGCGTCGCCATGGTCAACCTCGTCCGCGCTCCGGGCACGACGCAGTTGCTCACGACGTCATAGCGCGACAGCTCTTGTGCAGCGATCTGACTGAACGTGGCAATACCCGATTTCGCAGCCCCGTAGTTCGACTGGCCGGGGTTGGCAAACAACCCCGACGTGCTCGAAGTGTGCACCAGGTTGCGGCGCTTGGCACGGCCGGCTTTGTGTTCGTTACGCCAGTGCTCTCCAGCGTGACGAGTGGGCGCGAAATGCCCTTTCAAGTGAACCGTCACGACGTCGTCCCACTCGGCTTCGGTCATATTGACGATGGTTCGATCACGCAAGATCCCTGCGTTGTTCACCAGGATGTCCAGGTCACCGAATGCGTCGATGGCCGTACGCACCAGCCGACCCGCCCCATCCCAGTCGGCAACGTCGTCATCGTTGGCAACGGCCTGACCACCCGCGGTCACGATCTCATCGACCACATCAGCTGCGGGTGTGGCATCGGCTCCGGTGCCGTCGTTGTTGCCGCCGTGGTCGTTCACGACCACTCGAGCACCCAGCGAAGCAAGCAGCAGCGCATGTTCTCGACCCAGACCGCGTCCGGCACCGGTGATGATGGCTACTCGTCCATCCAGCGACGTCATGGCAGCACCGTAGTGATCGGGTCCGGGCGATCTGCAATCCCGACGCCGTACGTCACGCCAGCGACGACCTCGCTCAGAGGAAGATCAGATCGATGGCTTGACCGCGGCGGAACAACGTCGCCACCGCAACATCCTCGCCGTCGATCGTGGCTTCGACGAACGAGCCGTCGGTACTCCCGAGCAAGCTGCCGATCGTGAACCCAGTTTCCAGGAGAAGATCCTGGGCCTCGGTGAACGACAGACCCGCAAGGTCAGGGAATTCGATGCGATCCGGGCCCTTGGAGAGTTGCACCGTGACGATCGCATCACGTTCCACCGATGCCTCCGGAGCAGGGTCCTGTGTGACGATCGCTCCCGCAGGAACCGTCTCGCTGAACAGCTCATCACCCTGTGAAATCCCGAGGCGAAGCGCTTCGAAGGTACGGGTGGCTGCATCCAGGGTCTGTCCTGCGACGTCAGGCACCACTCGCGGTTCGGGACCCATCGACAGGGTCATGACCACCGTCTCGCCGGGCAAGATCTGAGCACCTGCCTGCATGCTGGCATCGACGTCGCCCTGCACCTGCCAGGAGATGATCGAGTCGATTGCTTGCGTCTCGGAGAACTCGCGCTGGGGACCTTCGATGCCAACGAGGCCGAGCGAGGCCAGCTGCGTGACCGCAGCATCGAACGCCAGACCGTTCAGGTCCGGCAACGTGCGGAACTCCGCCCCGTCGCTGAGCACCAGCGTGAACGCTTCGCCCTCTTCGAGTTCGACACCGGGGCCCGGCACGGTGCGAATGACCGTGTCCAGCGCCGGGAACGAGTCGCTGCGTTCACGTTCGACACTGATCTCCCACTCGTTGCCTGCAATCTGGTTCAGCGCCTCGTCGTCGGGCACGCCAGCGAGCACGGGCACCTCGAACGACTTGGGCTGCAACAGCAGGGACCCGGCGTACCCCAACGCCCCGAGCCCGGCGAGCAGCAGCAGGACGAGCAGAATCACGGGCCCTTTGCGACGCTTGTCCGGTGCATCGTCGAACACTTCGGGAGCGTTGGACGCAACCGGGGCAGCAGTCTCGGCAACCGGCACCACCGTGGTTGCCTCGTCGATGATCTTCAGATCATCGCTGGCCCCTTCCGATTCCACGAGTGCCGCTGCAGCGACCTCGGGCTCATCCTGCTCCGCCTCGTCACCCTCGACCTCATCGACGGGCGTGCCGTGGGCTGTGTCGTCAGGATGCTCGGGGACCGGGTCGCGATCGGCGACCGCGGTCACCACCACACCGTCCTCGGTGCCGTCGACCTCGGCGAGATCGTCCTCGGCGAGATCTTCCGTCACCGGTGTATCGATCGCGGTGGTCTCGATGGCGGCGGTCTCGGTTTCGACGTCGTTGTGCGGTTCCGCGACCGGCGCCGCCGCAAGGTCTGACTCAACCGCGTCTCCGTCGATGCTCTCGGCGGCGTCGGTGACGTCTGCGGGAAGCTCGATGTCATCGCCCACAGCCTTCACCGCTTGCGCTGTGTGTGCGCCAGCTGCTGCAGTCGCGCCGGTTTCGCCGACCCCGGCGAGCCCGGGAGCCGGGGCTGGACGATCAACCCCTCCAGTCGGGTCGGTCGGCCGGCGCATCGCGGTGGTGTCGAACTGCCCGGTCGACAGCACCGGGATCGGTTCGGGCTTGGGAAGCTTCGGCGCAGCTTGCACCAGCGCTCGGCCGAACTCGGCGGCTGAGAAACGCTCGCCAGCATCGGGCCGACCGGCGCGTTCGAGCACCGACGCGAGCGACCCGAGATCCGCCGACACGGGCAACAGACGGTCGACGCGACCTGCAAGGGTGGCCACGGTGGAATCGGCAGCGAAGGGCACCACGCCGGTGACCGCTTCGATCATCACCAACGCAAGCGCGTACACATCGGTGGTGGCGTCGATCGGCAAGCCGAGCGCCTGTTCGGGAGAGGCGTAGCGCGCCACGTGCGTGGGCACAGCAGAGGCGTCGACCCACGCCGGCTCAGCGAGCAGTCGTGCCATCCCGAAGTCGACCACGCGCAGCCGCCGATCTGCGCCGAACACCATCTTGGACGGCGTGAGCTCGGTGTGGAACAGCCCCTTCTGGTGGGCCGCGTCGAGTGCACGACACGCCTCGAGCCCAACCACGAGCGCCTGTCCGGGCTCGAGGAGGCGACCTCGGTCGAGCAGGTCTCGCAGGCTGCCTCCGCCGAGTGCGTCAACGGTCCAGAACACTGTGGATTCACCGTTGAGTTCGATTTCGCCCCAGTCCGACACCGACGCGATGTTTGGGTGCGTCAGCGCATTGGAGATTTCGGCCAGGTGCCGGAACTTGCGGCGGAACTCCGGGTCAGCTGCGAGTTCGGAGCGAACGATCTTGACGGTCACCTGGCCGTCGGTCTGTACGTCGATCGCATCGGCCAACACCGTGTTGGCACCAGCAGACAGCACTCTGGCCACTCGGTATCGGCCCGCGAGGGTTTGACCCACGAGGGCCCCTCCGCCGGATTTTCCACCTTCTGATTCGACCTGTTTCACCGGGAGGCACGCTACCGCCTGCACGATCTCCGACGAGGCCAGGCAGACTGAAGACGTGAGTGACACGGACCTCGATCACAACGACGAGACCGACGCGCCAAGCACCACCGACGGCGACGCCGAGCTCGTGGAAACCAAGACCGACGACCGCGACGCATCGGCGGACGAGCCCACCCCGGTGCCTCGTCGGCGACGACCTGACTGGGGGCTCCTCGCTGCATGCCTCGTCATCGCTGGCGGGTTGCTGGCAATCGCATGGGGTGTCGGGAGTGCGATCACCGGCACCGACGGCGTCGAACGGCCCGATGCAATCGAAGACCTCGCTCCTGTCGAAAATGCCCAGCAGGTGTTCCAGCAAGAACAGGTCCTGGTGGACCTCCAGTTCGGTTACGAGGCAGTGCTCATCATCGACGGCATCGAGCTTCCGGTCTCACGCATCGGCGAGTTCTCCGGCGACCTGACGCCCGAGAACGCCGGCACCCAAGTGAGCGCTCCACCGACCGCCGTGTTCGACCCCGGCAACTCGATCCTCACGTTCCGCCCCGGAGACGACGCCCTCATCCAAGAGTTCAGTGAAGGACTTCACCAGGCGCAAGTGATCTTCTGGAAGAGCGAAGAAGGCCGGGCGAACGGCCAGAGCTATCGCTGGACGTTCAACGTCATCTGATGTCGCATGGCCGGTACGTGGTCACTGGTACCGGGCGCTCGTGTTCGAGCAGTCATCGATGGCCTTCACGTAGGGGTACGGATTGATTGGTGAGCCACCGTACGGGTGGATCTCGAAGTGCAAGTGCGGCGTGCCGCTGAACCCCGTGCTGCCAACGGTGCCCAGCACGTCGCCCGCTCGAACCGGAACACCCAGCTCGATGCCTGGGGCGAAGTCGAGCATGTGGAGGTAGAGGAAATAGGTGCCGTCTGACGTGGTGAGTTTGACGCCGTTCCCCGATCGACGACCCGGGTAGTCCCAGTACTGCTTCGTGATCGTGCCGTCCGCAACTGCGTACAGCAGGTTGCCGCTCGCAGCGATGATGTCCACGCCCTCGTGCTCTCGACCCACGCCTCGGAAGTCGCGCCACGTGTCGACGTACCCGCAGATGCCCTGAACCGGGAACCGCTCGAGGCGGCCGCCCCACGAGCCCGGCGATGCCACAGCAGTGGGAGTCGCAGCGGTGGGCGTCGCAGCGGGGCCACTCGAACCGGGCGACGCCGATGCCCCCAAGCCCATCAAGCGAGCAATGTGGTCGGACATTCGGCCGGTCTCGGTGAGGCCGTTGACCCGCTGATATCCCATTAGCGCCCGGCGCGTTGCGTATCCAAACACCCCATCGGCTCCACCTCGCACGACCATTCCCGTTGCCAGCAGCGCCTCTTGCACCTCGACCACCGCCGCTCCGGTGGACCCGAGCGCAAGCGCGCCGTAGGACGTCGACGCCGCCGATGCCGTGGGCGTGGCCAGTGCATTGGCAGCGGTTGACGACGACGTGGGCGTGGGACGTGGCGTGGTCTCGGCACCCGACAGCCCAAGGCTGGTCAGCGTTCGGGCGTCCAACTTCCGGGTGCGCTCGAGCCCGTTCCAACCCTGGTAGTGCCCAATGGCGCGTGTGGTGGCCGGGCCGAACACACCGTCGGCGCCGCCCGGCAAGAAGACGCCGCCATCGATCAGCGCCTGCTGCACCACTTGCACTCGCGGTCCAACTGCGCCTTCGGTGAGATCACTCGCCGCGCTCGTCGGCGCTGCCAACGATGTCGGTGCCGCATGGGCGGTGGCCGTTGCCGCAACGAGGACCGTAGATCCAGTGAAAACCAGGGCAATCGAGCGGCGCAGAGCAGAGCGGAGCATGCGGAGGTCCAGTCGTGTGTTCATCGGCGATCGTCCTCACGACGACCTCGGGACCCTTACCCTAAAGTACAGGTTCACACTTTGTACATCAATTGTCGAAACTTGGGCCTCTACCTGCGATGACGCGTCACGGCGTTCGCGCTCAGATTCTCCAATTCACTCGGACGTGGTGACGTCTGATCCGCTCTCATCATCGACATCGCCATGCTCACCATCGGTGTCCAGGCGATACCGATCAGGCAGACGACCGTGCTGCAGCAAGGCAAGGAACTCCGCTTCATCGATCACCGGCACGTCCAGCGATTCCGCTTTGGTCAGTTTCGATGCGCCCGCCGAATTGCCCGCAACCAGCGCAAAGGTCTTCTTGCTGACACTTCCCGGGCTCTTTCCACCACGCGACGTGATGGCATCGGCGGTCTCTTCTCGATTGAAACCACTCAACGTGCCCGTCACGACCACGGTTCGCCCTTCGAGGGTCTGAGGGATGGCGGCCTTGGCAGCCGCTGCTCGCTCGGCAGCATCGGGATCCCCGAAGTTCACACCCGCCGCTCGAAACTTCTCGATGTAGGCCCGGTTCGCCTCCTGATCGAACCACTCCCGGATGGTGGTGGCGATCACGCCTCCAACACCGTCGACCGCCGCCAACTCCTCGACCGACTTCGACATCACCGCGTCGACGGTGTGAAACTCGGCAACCAGCGCCTTGGACGCAGCTGGCCCGAAGTGACGTACACCGAGCGCCGTGAGGAACTTGGCGAGCGGCCGTTGGGTCGACTTCTGAATCTCGTTGACGAGGTTCGTGGCACTCGTGGCACCAATCCTGTCGAGCTCCATCAGTTGATCGACCGTCAGTGAGAACAAGTCAGCAGGATCCTTCACGAGCCCCGCATCTGCCAGCTTCTCGACCATCTGCTCACCGAGGCCTTCGATGTCCATTGCGCCGCGGGAGGCAAAGTACGCAATCTTCTGATTGCGCGTTGCGGGGCAAATCGGAGCGAAGCAGCGGGTGTCGGCTTCACCCTCCGGCTGCACCAGTGGCGTGCCACAGGCAGGACAGTTCACTGGGAACTCCCATGGCGTACTCGATGGGTCACGCAATGACAGCACGGGCCCGACCACTTCGGGAATCACGTCGCCAGCCTTGCGAACAACCACGGTGTCGCCCGGGCGAACGTCTTTCACCTGCACTTGTTCACGGTTGTGGAGCGTGGCCATTGCCACCGTCGACCCGCCCACGAACACCGGGTCGAGCACCGCAAACGGGGTGGCTCGCCCGGTGCGTCCAACCGATACCTGGATGTCGAGCAGTGTCGTGGTGCGTTCCTCGGGTGGGAACTTGTAGGCAATCGCCCATCGTGGGGCACGCGACGTGAAGCCGAGGAGATCTTGCTGGGTCAGATCGTCGACCTTGATCACCACGCCGTCGATCTCGTAGTCCAGATCGTGGCGATGCTCCTGCCAGTGCAGGCACTGCACCGCCACCTCATCAATGGTGTCGAAGGCACGGACGTGCTCATTGACCGGGAACCCGAGCGCCTGGGCGTAGGCGAGTTGAGCACGGTGACTGCCGAGCTCGGGAGCGCTCTGTTTGCCCAGCACCACCTGGCCGAGCTGGTAGCTGAAGAAGGACAGTTCACGTTCCGCTGTCTTGGTTGCGTCTTTTTGGCGCAGGCTCCCCGCAGCGGAGTTGCGCGGGTTCACGAACGCCTTGTCGCCCGCTACCGCGGCCCGTTCGTTGAGGCGCTCGAACGCGGAGGTTGCCATGTAGACCTCACCGCGCACTTCGAACAGCTCGGGCGCCGGAACGTCCGCAGATCCAATGTGATGCGGGACGTCCGCGATCGTCGCGACATTGGCGGTGACGTCTTCGCCGGTGCGGCCGTCTCCACGAGTAGCGGCTCGTACGAAACGACCGTGCTCGTAGCGCAAGCTCATTGCGAGGCCATCGAACTTCAACTCGCAGACGAAGGTGGGAACTGCCCCGTCGAGGCCCTTCACCACACGGTCGGCCCAGGCGTGCAGCTCGTCGGCGTCCATGGCGTTGTCGAGGCTCATCATCGCCACGTCGTGCTCCACGGGTTCGAACGTTGCGTTGCCTGCACCACCCACCAACTGCGTCGGCGAGTCCGGAGTCACGAGTTCCGGATGCGCTGCTTCGAGCGACCGCAGCTCCCTCGCGAGCTCATCGAAGTCGGCGTCGCCGATCTCAGGATCGTCAAGCGTGTGGTATCGCTCGTTGTGATAGGTGATCTGGCGGCGGAGTTCGTCGATCCGCACGGCGGGGTCAGCGGTCATCGTCGCCGACCGTACCCGCCAATGATGCTCAGGCGCCGAGTGCGAGCTTGCTGGACAGGGCCTGGGCACCGACCTTGTGACCCAACTCGCCGGCGAGGCGGGCGACCTTGCGGGCGCTCGACACCTGGTGGCGGGCGAGTCCGCACTCGGGAGTGATCAGCGATTGGCGACGAAGTCGCCCGGGGTCCACGCCACGCTCGACCAGCGAACACCACAGTTCGCTCAGGCGATGCCAATAGCGATCGACACGCGTCGGCATCGGACCCATGATCGGCAACGCACCCCACGCAATCACTCCGCCGCTCTCCAGGAAGCGGGCCAGGTAGCCCGCGTAGTCGACGAGCTCGTCGGAGAGCGGAACCGACAGCACCTGCGGGCCGGTCTCGAGCATCGTCGCGATGTCGACGTTGCCGCAGCAGTGGACACCCGCTGCCACGTTCGGAGCAACGGCGGCCATGCCCGTGGACACCAGATCGACCGCCACGTCAGGTGGAATGGGGAACTCCGGCGACATCAGTTCGACCATCCACGGCTCGTCGAGCAGCATCAGCTGCGGACTGTTCGGGAGCACCTCGCCAATCGCTGCTCCGATCTGGGTGACGTGATGACGGACCGCTTGAGCAGCGATCGAGAACGCCTGCGCATTGCGCAGCCCGGCTCGCTGCAGTGCCACTCCGAGCGTCACCGGCCCGACGAACTGCCACTTCACGGGTTGGCCGTCCAAGTCGATCTTGCCCGCCAGGTCGAGGAATGCCGCCAACCCCGCGAACGCATCGGTACCGAGGCCGGTGGTGATCGGCACATCAACCGTGAGCCCGATCGGATCGATGGCGAAGCTGCCGTACTGCCCGAGCGATACCCCAGGAAGTCCGGAAATGGCCTGCGCGATCAGCCCTTCGGCGGGCGATCGGGTGGGCAACGACGGCACGGTGGCGATGTCGAATTCCGCAACGGCAAATGCTGCTGCGGCGCCAGGATCTCGATGCGGCAGGCTTCCGATCCCGACCGTGCGACCGTTCGCGAATGACGCAACCGACGCCGGAACAGCTGTTGACACGGCTCCTGGGCCGGGCGGTGTCAACGACGTCATAGACACACGTTGCCCCTCAGCGCCTCTCATCACCAAACTGTGGGATGACCGATTCGCAGACCACGTCGACCGGTGGCACGCAAGATCAGGATCGTGGCGCTCGCGAACCGTTCGCACTGGCCGCCGCCGCACTGCCGTGGGTGGCCCGAATCGCCTGGGTTCTCGTTGCTGTCCTCGGCGGCGCAGCGCTCGAAGCAGCGGTACAGGATCGCAGCAGCGCGGTGCGCTGGACGGTGGCGATCAGCGGCTGGGCACTCTTTGCCGCCGTGGCGATTGCGCTCTTGATCCCATCGGTCCGGTCGCTGACGGTCACCAGGCTCACAGCGCCACTCGCCGCTGTTGCGACCGTCGGGACCATCGTCGGTGGAGCGCCCGGTGGTGATGTCGCACTCCTCGCCGTCCCTGCGATCGTGGCCATTGCGTCGATGTTCACCGCCGAGTTCGGACACTGGATGGTGCAGGCGTCGGCGTACGGCGACGAGCATCGACTGGTGTTGCGCAGCCCGGTGCCGGCAGGCACCGCCGCAGTCATCTCGTGGATCATCTGGGCAACCGCGCTCCTCGTGGGTCCGCTTGCGCTGGCGGCCGGCAACTGGGCGGTCGGTGTACCGCTGACGCTGATCGCGATCGCGGCGACCGTCCTCATCGGGCCCCGCTGGCACAAGATGTCGCGCCGTTGGCTCGTGCTCGTTCCTGCCGGCCTCGTGGTCCACGACCCCGTAGTCCTGGCCGACACCCTGATGGTCCGCACCGACCAGTTGCTCGGGATCGGCTTGGCTCGCTCGGACACCGAAGCCGCCGACCTCACGGGCCCAGCAAGCGGTTACGCCGTGCAGGTCGATACGTCGGAAACGGTGTCGACCGTGTTCGCATTCACACCCCAGGAGCCGAACGGCAAGGCCATCCACATGACCGGATTCCTCGTTGCTCCGAGCCGCCCGGGGCACGCCCTTCGCCTGGCTGCGCAACGTCGACTTCCCATCCGGTAGTGGTCACGGCGAGTCGCCGCTCAGCAGATGCAGTCGGTCAGGCGCAGATTCCGCCGCCGAGAACACGCTGATCGGTGACGTCATAGAACACGACGCTCTGTCCCGGTGCAACTCGCCGTTGGGCTTCGTCCCAGACCACGCGCACGCGGCCTTCGACCATCGAGAGTTGTGCCAGCTGCGTACGACCGTGCGCACTGCACTGCACTCGCACTGCTGCAAGCACCGGTTCGGCGACCCACGTGACATCGAGTACGTCGAGCGACGGCCGCAACAGATCGGCGTCATCGCCGATGGTGACGACCTGGTTCGCCACGTCGACATCGACGACGTATCGCTTCGGCCCGCCGCCGGGCAGGCCCAGCCCCTTGCGCTGCCCGATGGTCACCATCTCGACGGATTCGACGGACCCGACCTGGCCACCGCTCATGTCCACCACGTCAGCGCGGCGGAACGGAATGCGGTCGCCGAGAAAGGCCTCGCGGCCAGCTGACTTCGTGATGAAACACACATCTTGACTGTCAGGCTTGTCAGCGGTGCGGAGGTCGATTTCGCCAGCGCGTGCTCGCACCTCGGACTTGTCCATGCCACCGACCGGAAACATGGTTCGCGCCAGCTGCGCTTGGTCGAGCATGTGCACGACGTAGCTCTGGTCCTTCTTGTCGTCGTGGCCGCGCTCGAGCGTGAGGGTGCCGTCGTCGAGCTGGCCGATCGCCGCGTGGTGCCCGGTGGCAACAGCGTCGAATCCGAGCAACTCAGCACGTTCTGCGAGCCGTGCGAACTTCACGGTGCGGTTGCACTCGATGCACGGATTCGGCGTGATGCCGGTGGCGTGCGCTTGAACGTACGGGTCGACCACGTGCGTGTCGAAGTCGTCACCGAAGTTGAACACCAGGTGATCGATGTCGAGTTGCTGCGCAACGCGGCGAGCATCGTCCACGTCCGACACCGAGCAGCAGCCCGTGTCCGAGCTGCCACCCCAGAGCTTCATGGTGACGCCCACGACCTCATGGCCGGCCTCTTTGAGCAGCAGCGCGGCAACGGAAGAGTCCACTCCTCCGCTCATGGCGCACATCACCTTCATGCCTCCAATGCTACGGAGTTCATTCGCGTCTGCCCGTGACCGCTGCCGCCGCTTCTGGGTGCGTTCCGTTGCGGATGATGTCACGTGGAAGCGGTCACGTGGATGAGGTGCACTTCAGCATTCGGATCGTCCACGTCCACCCGCCGCCCGTCGACCCAGTACGCAGCCTGTCCGCGCAACCCGTACGAGCCGGCCACGAACACCGTCCCACCCCGAACGAAGAGGTCCGTGATCAACGCGTTGTCATCGACGATGTCGACTCGTTCGCCGTCCACCCAGTACGCAGCGATGCTCTGGGCGCCGGACCACCCGGCGAAGTACACCACTCCATCCTCGACGAACAGATGGTTCACCACGACGCCGAGGTCATCGATCGGAGTCAGGTCGCCGTCTACCCACAATCCGGCGCGCTCGGCGAGGCCGTATCCACCGACCATGTGTACGCGACCGTCTTCGACGAACAGATCGTTCACCTTTGCCTCGGCCTGGTCGAGCGGCGTCCACGTGCCGTTCTTCCAATGTCCGGCGGTTTCGACAGCGTTGCCGATGGTTCCGGCGACGTACACGTCATCGCCCTCCACGGTCACCACCGTGGGTTTCGCATTCGATTCGTCGAAGGTCGTGCGGTCACCGTCCGCCCAGACGTTGGCCCGGTCTGTGAACCCTGCGGTACCCACCAGATACTGGCGTCCGGCGTCGACCCACAACCCCAGTACGGTCGCGCCGGAACCTTCGACTCGCGTGGACTCCTGATCCTCCCAGACCACGGCTCGATTCAAGAGCCCCGTGCGGCCCGCCGCGTAGATGACTTCGTCTTCGACGAACAGCCCGGTGAGTGCACTGTTGCCATAGTCGAGCGGGACACCGTCGTCCCACACCGTGGCGTTCGACGGTCCGCTCGAGCCACCGAGCACGACGCGGAATCCGTCGGGGCTCGTGGCGACGCTGTCGAGGGACGTCGCAGAACCACAACTCGCAAGTGCGCCGACAAGCGCACACACGAGGACACCGAGTTCGAAACGAGGTCGAGCCATGAAGCGGTGCTCAGGTGAAATAGAACAGAGCGGTCTGCAGGACGAACAGCGCTCCTGCGGTGAGGATGCCGGTGAGGAACACCCGATAGCTCAAGGTGAGGAACCGGTACTTGCGGTCGCTCAGCGTCGTTCCGAGTGCGTGAATGTCTGCCACCAGTGCGTCGTATGTGGTGGCTTCGGTTTCCATCACATCGGACATGACGCTGCGGTATTCGTCGAGGTTCAGTTGATTGAAATCGCCGAAGAACAGCGGATTCATCGACCCGCTCTGGTGTCGATGGAGTCGTGGCATCACAGCCAGGATTGCCAACACCAAGGCAATGAATGCGAAGACGAAGAGTGCAAGAAACCCCCAGAACAGGTTCTGCTGTTTGAAGTTGGCAAACGAGAACGTCAGCAGAATGCTGGTGGAGGCGATCATGATGTTCGCCTTCTGATCCGCCATCACGCTGAGTTGTACGTGATGCTGCTGCGTGGTTCGCAGCATGTAGTCGATGGCCGTGTTCTGTTCGCCCGTGCTCACTCGTTGTCCCCTCTCGAGCGCCAGGACTCCCTGCCCCGGCGCAACGCCGACCTCGGATACACCGGGTTCGACGCGTGTCTGTCCGGCCATCCTGGCAGAAAGCACGGAACCCATTGCACGCATTCGCCGCACCACCTCCGCCGCGGGCAGGCACCCGTCAGCGGCGGAGGTGGCGGACCGCAGCGACAATGGCATCGATGCCCTTGTCCACGTCGGCGTCGGTGCTCGCGTGCCCGAGACTCAGGCGAAGCGCTCCGAGCGCAATACTGCGATCGACGCCCATCGCAGCCAGAACGTGGCTGGGCTCCATGGCGCCACTGGCACACGCCGACGCAGCAGACGCACACACGTTGGCTTCGTCGAGCATGAACAGCAGGGATTCAGACTCGATGCCGGCAATGCACACATGCGCAGACCCCGCGACCTTGTCGTCTCGAGCAACGGTCTCCACGACATCGTCCAGCTCGCTGACGATTCCGTCCACCAATCGATCGCGCAGCGCAGCGATCCGCGGAATCTCCCCCGTGCGCTCCTCATCGGTGAGGCGCAGTGCGGTGGCGAGCGCAACGATCCCGGCCACGTTGTGGGTGCCGCTTCGGCGCTCGCGTTCTTGGCCTCCCCCGATGATCAACGGATCGACTTTGGGTCCGCCACGCTCCACCAGCACCCCCACACCCTTCGGACCGCCGAACTTGTGCCCGGACAGCGCAAGCAGGTCGACGTGTGGGGTGACCTCTCGCAGATCGATCCAGGACGGCGCCTGCACTGCGTCGGTGTGGACGAGTGCTCCCGGTGCATGACGGCGAACGACCCGGGCCACCTCTGCGAGGTCGTTGACGGAGCCGACCTCGTTGTTCACCGCCATGACGCTCACGATCGCCACACCCGTTCCGTCGACGGTCAGCGCATCGAGTACCGCAGCGAGCTCATCGACGTCGACACGACCAATCGCATCCACGCCGACCACGACGCCGCCGTGATGTTCGACCACTTCGAGCACGGCGTGGTGCTCGTCAGCGGGACACACCGCCACACCTGCAGAACGAGCCAACGCTCCAACGATCGCCATGTTGTCGCTCTCGGTTCCACACCCGGTGAACACCACATCGTTCGGCCGGCATCCGAGCACCGACGCAACGACGTCGCGGGCCTCGTCGATTGCCTTTCGGGCCTGCCTCGCAAACCGGTGAGACCCCGACGGGTTGGCGTACGTGTCGGTGAGAAACGGCATCATGGCGTCAACGGCCTCGGGCCGCATTGGCGTGGACGCTGCGTGATCGAGGTAGGTGACGGCGCTCATTGCCATGATCCTGGCGTTGCCGACCCCGAGTATCCACCCGGCCAGCTCGGCATTCCCGGACGTGTGTGGCTCACCGGCACCGACGGCGCGCCCGCAGCACGACCCGGGCCATTGCGGCGCTGATAGCGAGCCATTGCGCAGATGAGGAACGCCTCGGCAGGCACGAACGGCGGTCGCTGGTGACGAATGCGGACGGCCAACCGGCCGGCGAGATCCTGCGCAAGTGACGACCGCACCGGTGCGGACAGCGATGCGCCGCGGGTGAGGAACGAGCGGATCACCGTGTACTGCTCGACGGTGATCGACGTCGGGTCGATGGTCTCGGCGTACTGCTCGAGTCCGGAGGGAGCGCTGAACCAGAGCGCTGGTGTGACCACCCGACGCTCGGGGTCGCGGATGACCATCGTTGCGGCAATCAGGTCACCGAGGCGCTGGTGGCGCGGGGTGAACAACACGAACAGCGCGCCGGTGATTCCGCCAGGAGGGAGCAGCCGATCGACCACGCCACCCATGGCACGCAACGTTGCTTCGCGCAGCCGGATCGGCGCGCCGTCGACCGTCACCGCTCGCAGGCCGAGCGCCATCTTGCCCGGTGTCCGACCGCGCAGCCAGGTCTCGAAACCGATCGGGTAGGCAAAGATCACGAGGAACGTGACCATGGCGAACACGGTGGTCACTCCAGACTCGTCGCCGAGAAACGCCACCGAGATCAGCGTGCCGAACACGAGCAGGATCGTCAGCTGGATGGTCAGGTCGAGCAACCCCGCGAGGATTCGTGAAGCGAACCCTGCGGTCTCCACATCGAGCACGACGGCCTCGGGCGTGACGATTCCCTCGGCGGCGCGAACGGACGAGGAATCGCCACCGATCTGTGCGTCGACCTGTTGGGCACTCATGCACCAACTACCGTAGGCGCCAGATGGACATCGATGCGTTCGTTGCGACGCACCAGTATTCGTGGGCTCGACTCGGCGACCTGACTCAGCGAGCACGCAAGCTCAAGTCGCTCTCGCCGAACGAACTGGACGAACTCGTTGCGCTCTACCAGCGCACCACGAGTCACCTCGCACACGCGCGACTTGCCTTTGGCGCCGACGAGGCAATCGTCGGGCGCCTCACGTACCTGGTGGCGGGAGCCCACGGCATTCTCTACGGGCGTCGCGAGACCAACGTACGACGCGCCGTCACCCAGTTCCTGGCGCTGACGTTCCCCGCTGCGGTCTGGCGGATTCGTCGATTCATCGTGGTCGCAGCGCTGCTCACGTTGGTGCCGTGGCTCGTGCTGCAAGTGTGGATCGGCGTCTCGCCCGAAGCGTTCGATCTCACCGGCGACCCTGCGATCACCGAGAGCTACATCGAGAACGATTTCGAGGCGTACTACTCGAGCCAGCCCGCACAGAACTTCGCAGGCCAAGTGTTCTTGAACAATGTGCGCGTTGCGATCCTTGCATTCGCAGCGGGTGCGCTGCTGTGCGTGTTCACTGCGTTCATCCTGGCGTACAACGGCGCCAACGTCGGGATCGCCGGAGGGCTGTTCACCCACGTGGGCGAGTGGGAACGGTTCTGGGGCCTCATCCTTCCCCACGGGCTCCTGGAGATCTCGGGGGTGATCGTGGCGGGCGCAGCGGGGCTACGGATCGGGTGGACCGTCATTGCTCCGGGCGATCACACACGCTGGCAGGCGCTCTCGGCACAGGGCCGCGACGTCGGCAACGTGGTGATCGGGCTCGTCATTGCCTTCGCCGTTGCCGGGCTGATCGAAGGCTTCGTGACCGGGCGGCCGTGGCCGACGTCGATCCGTGTGGGCATCGGTGTGATTGCGTTCGTCGCCTTCTGGGGATGGACGATCTTCTATGGCAAGCGCGCCGACCAGATTCTGATGGCGCAGACTCCGGATCCTTCGACCCGGTTCAAGAGTCGGTAGTCGTCGCCGCCGAGCGTTCCCGGACAGGGTTGCGTCCCATGCAAAGCGTCCGCAGGTCCAATGGCTGCCCAGTGTGTTCATCCACCACGAGCGGCTTGATCACGTGACCCGAGACTCGATCGAGTAGTGCGATCGGCGGCTCCCCACCGGCACCATCATCGTCAGCTGCCCAGAGCCAGTCGCTCCCCCAACGCCACATGGCAGCGAGCACGTTCCAGAAGTCGCGGCCCTTGTCGGTGAGGCGGTACTCGTAGCGGGGCGGGTTGGACTGATACTCGACTCGGTCGAGCATGTCTTCCTCGACCAGCCGGGCAAGCCGTGCGGTCAGCACGGCCTTGGGAATGTCGAGGCGCTGCGCGAACTCCCCGAATCGACGCACCCCGGAGAATGCCTCGCGCATGACCAGCGGCGTCCACCAATCACCCATCAGATCGGTGGTGCGTGCGATCGGACACGGTGCGTCGTCGAAGCGTGTGCGTCGCATGTCAGTGACCCGCTACCGGCACCGGCACATCGCTGGCATCGGTGTCGGCGTTCATCCGTTCGTCGACGCGCTCGATGCGCGCCCGAACGTGCTTGTGGAACGGCGTCCCGGCGAACCAATCTCGATCGTCCTTGGAGGTCAGCTCGTTCGGGGCGATCCCGACGGAATCAGCTGCTCCGTTGGGCCAGGAATCGAGCCCGAAGCCGTTCGGCAAGGACACGTGTCCGTCGCGCATGGTGTCGGTCACTTCCACCACCGCGACCCCGTTGCCGCGCTTGGTGGTGATGCGTGCTCGATCGCCGGCTTGCAGTCCCAGCTGCTCCGCGTCGGCGGGCGAGACCCTCAGCGCCCCCTGCGTGTCGAGCTTGCGCCACGACGGATCGCGAAAGGCGGTGTTGGCCGTTGACGACCGCCGCTCCCCTGCGGCGAGCACAAAGGGGAACGCGTCGTCGCGAGCTCCGGGAGCGGCCTCGGTGGCGAGGGCGTCGAACTCTTCGAGCAGCGACGGGATCAACAGGTTGACCTTGCCGTCCGGTGTGAGTAGCCGGCGCATGGTCTCGTCGTAGTCGTCGGAGGAAAAGATGATGCCCGACGGATTGTTCAGCACGTGTTCGAACAGCTCCTCACCGAGGTTGTCGCCTCCATCTGGATCGCCGATCCCCGCACGACGGATCGATGCATCCCAGAATCCGGCGGCCTGCTGCGCGAGGCCCCACACCGCAGCGGCGCCACGGGCGTCGACACCGTCGGCGGTGGTGAGGGTTGGACCGAGGGTTTCGTACAGCACCACCGGGAGCAACTTGGCGAGCTCTGGGCGCTCGACCATCAGCTGGAACAGCACGCTGGAGTATTCCGTGCGCCCGGCATGCGCCGCAGCGGTGAGCGGCGCGAGCGCATCGTCGTCATAGGCACCGAGCGCCCGACACAACCGGGAGTGGATCTCGTACTCCGGCAGAGTCCCGGCGAGCGGCTCGAACACCGGGTGGCGCAGGTGGAAGTAGTTGTTCGGGAATTCGAGGTTGAAGAACGTGCATTCCCACTTCTCGTACTGCGACGCTGCGGGCAACACGTAGTCGGCTTCGCGCGCTGTCTCGGTCATGGCCACGTCGATGACACACACGAAATCGAGTTGGCGCAGCGCGTCGCGCATGGCCTGGCTGTCGGCCAGCGAGTGCACCGGGTTGCCCGACTCCACGAGCATGGCGCGGAACCGCTCGGGGTGGTCACCAATGATCTCCTCGGGGATCACGTTGCACGGGACCAAGCCCGTCACCAGGCGATGTCCGGTGACCGGCGTGACGCGCTCGCCACCCGACCCCGCCTTCGGCTTGGCGTTCCCGGCCCCGAGCGACGCGAACCGTGTGTGAAGGTTCATGCCGCCCTGCACGCCGAAGTTGCCGGTGATCAGCATCACCAACTTCTCGAGATAGCTGTTCAACGTCGAGTGCGGGGCCATCTGGATGCCGAGATCTTCGAATATCGACACACCGCCGGTCGCACCACCGATGATCGCCGCTGCTTCTCGAACCTGCGCCTCGGGGACGCCTGCCTTCTCACACGACACCGCGATGTCGACCGCATCGAGGTGTGCCTTGAGTTCAGCGAAGCCATTGGCGTTGTCGTCGAGCCAGCTGGTAGCGGCGTACTCGCTGGCAATCACCTGGAGCAACGCGGCGAGCAGGTGCGCATCGCCGCCGGGCGCCGGTCGCAGGTGCAGGTCGGCGAGGTCTGCGGTTTCCGTGCGGCGCGGATCGATCACGATCATTTTACGATCGGGGTCCTTGGCAATCGCCTTGAGGTGCCGGCGAGCTTGCGGAAAGCCATGAGATTGCCAGGGGTTCTTCCCCCAGAACACTGCAACCTCTGCATGGTGGTAGTCCCCGGTGGTGTGGCAGCTGGCCTTGCCGAAGAGCTGGCCATCGACCCAGAACTCGCCGGTCTTTTCTTGTGCGAGCGCATTGGACGTGTAGCGAATCCCAAGTGCCGAGCGCGTCGCTCCGCCGTACCCGCCGCCGAGGTGGTTGCCCTGCCCACCGCCGCCGTAGAACAAGATCTTGTCGCCGCCGTGTTCGTCGATCACGTCCTGGTAACGAGCAGCGACTTCGGCAATGGCGGTGTCCCAGTCGACCGCTTCGAACGTGCCGTCCGCGCGACGGCGCATCGGGCTGGTGAGCCGGTGTGAGCCGTTCTGGTAGTGGTCGAGACGCAGCGCCTTCTCACACGTGTAGCCCTCACTCGACGGGTGCGACTTGTCGCCGCGCACACGCGTGATGGTGGGGCCGTCGACCTTGACCTCGACACCACAGTTGATCGAACACAAGATGCACGCAGTGCGGTGCCACTCGGTTGCAGGTTCGGTGGTCGACGGGTCGTTCATGAAGTGAGTTCAACAAACGAACCATGCGGTTGTCAAGCCGCCCGACTCATCGAGCAGCGACGATCAGAGGGTGGCGCCGAGAACACCTACACCTGCAAGTCGGTCAGCGCATCGCCATCACACATTGCACTCGACAGACCTCGACTGATGAAGCGCACTTCGTCTGGGTCCGGCGGTTCGAAGTTGGCATCGAGTGCCTCTTGTTCGCGGCGGGTCGAGTGACGGCGCTCAGTATTTCGCGCTCAGGCAGGCGAGTCCGGGTTCGGGCCGGCGTTTCGAACATCGTCGACACCTCGAAGTGCATCACGCAACTCCGCAAGCCACTCGTCAGCGTTGGACCCGACCAGACGCACACACCACGCAACGGCTTCAGCGCGGGAGCGAGCGATGCTTGCGTCGATGAGTGTGTCGAGCACCATGCGCTCGGGCTGGCGCAGGCGTGTCATCACCGGAGCGGCAAGGTGCGTGAACAGCACCGTCTGTCCGTCGATGACAATGGCCCACGCCACCTTTCGATCGAAGCGATGCTCGGCTTCACGAGCAATCTTCATCCGACGCTCGCGGGTGTCCTCGCGAAAACGCGACACCGCGCCGTCGATCGCTTCGGAGCGGTCCGCGTCGGACGCATCTTCGGCAACGGGCGGGGCATCGACCGTGACGGCGATGGTGATCTCGTCGCGGTCGATCGTGATGACGGGTTCGACAGCAGCCCAGTCGGCGGGCAACCGGCCACTGAACCAGGAGCGGATGGAAGACAACGAGGTGGTCATGCCGATGACGGTAGAGCAAGAATTACTGAATTACACACTTACATTCCGTTGTTCAAACCCAGATGCACCTGCCCGCACACACTGCGCAGCTCGAATCACTGCGCCTCTGACCCGCTGGAGCTCGTCGAGCCGAGCGTCGCGGATCGTCACGAGAAGAACTTCAGTGCAGGAGCGGGCATGGAGCTGATGCTCCGTAAGGTCACCTCGTGTCCGGAACCGAATTGGCGATCGTGCTCGTTGCCGTCGTCGCGGGATCTGTCGCCAAGGCGGTCACCGGTATGGGGCTGCCGATCATCGCGATCCCCATCGCTGCACTGTTCGTCGACCTCGACGACGCGGTGGTCACGCTGGCGTTACCGAACGTCGTCGCCAACGGTGTGCTGGCGTATCGCGAACGCACACACTTCGGTGAGACCCGCGATCTCCCCACCCTCGCCGTTGCTGGCATCGCGGGCGCCACCGTCGGGGCCATTGCATTCGTGTCGCTCCCCGAGCAGCCGCTCGTGATCATCCTGATCGTGGCGATCGTTGCCTACGTCGTCACGTTCTTCGCGAAGCCTGACCTCAAGACCAGCCCAGAGCAATCACGACGGCTCGCGCCCGGCGTCGGATTCACCGCTGGGGCGTTTCAGGGAGCGATCGGAATCAGCGGCCCGATCGTGGGGTCGTGGATTCACAGCTACCGACTCCCGCGCGGCGCACACATCTTGTCGGTCACCTCGCTGTTCCTCATGTCCGGCGGCACCCAGCTCACGGTGTTCGCTGCGACAGGCGAACTCAGCGGCCGAGCGGGAGCGACCGTGCTCGCCTGTCTCCCCGTGCTCGCGTCGATCCCGGTGGGGACGTGGCTGCGCGGCCGGGTTTCTGCCCGCGGGTTCGATCTCACCATCGTTGCAATGCTCATCGCGTCGATCGGTGCGCTTGCGGTGAAGAGCTTCACGTAAGAGCTGCGCGTAGCAACACCGGTGATTCACACGCCCGACCTCCCCTACCGCGCGCAACTACGGTATGGTCCACTCATCAACCCGACGGGGAGTCTGCGGAACGCCAGGCTGAGAGGGTGACACGCCGTCACCGACCCGAAGTACCTGAACCGGATCATGCCGGCGTAGGAATCGAGATATGAACGAACACATCGTCGTGGTCACCGGGGCAGCCCCGCTCGCTGCCCACGTCGTGGCAGCCATTCCGTCGGCAGCGATCGTGCTCGGCGTCGACGGCGGTTTCGACATCGCTCGATCAGCGGGCTTGAAGCCCTCCGGACTCATCGGCGACTTGGACTCGGTGAGCGTCGAGGGACTCGCCTGGGCACAGGCCCATGCGACCGTCGCACGCCACCCAACCGACAAGAACCAGACCGACACGGAGTTGGCCTTGGCCTTCGCTGCCGACATGCAGCCGCGCCACCTGACACTGATCGGCGGCGGCGATCGCCTCGACCATTCGATTGCTGCGATCGGCGCACTCGCTGCGGCCGGACTCACGGGCATTCCGGTGCTCGACGGTTGGTGGGACGGACAGCACCTCGATGTCATTCACGGTCCCGGGCGCCGCACACTGCACCTGGAGCCAGCATCGACGCTGTCGCTGATCGCCATCGGCCCACGCTGTCGTTCCGTCCACGTCAACGGCGTGCAGTGGCCCCTGGAAGGCCACGACCTCGATCCCGTCATCGGCCTCGGCGTCAGCAACGAGGTCACCCACGAGACGGGTGCCGTCGAGGTGTCCACGTCCACCGGCGTCCTCACGATCTTCAATCAACCCCAACCCCTCATCCCCGGAGGAACCCCGTCATGATCCCCAACCCACGTGTTCGCGCCGCACGTCGGGCAGCAGCATCGGTCGTCATCGCTGCGCTGGCCCTCGCCGCGTGCGGCAGCGACGACAGCGAGTCCATCGAGACCCCAGATACCTCGCAAGCTGACACCGAGACCGACTCGACGGACGGCGCCAGCAGCGACGACGCGCCAGCGGAGGAACCGGCAACCACCATCACCCTCGTGACCTACGAGTCATTTCCCTCTGAAGGCGCTCAGGTCAACGAGCTGTTGGGCCAGTTCACGGACGAGACCGGCATCGCCGTCGAAATTCTCACCGCTGGCGACACCGGCACGATGCTGTCCAAGGCCGAGCTCACGGCCGGAAACCCAGAGGGCGACGTGATGTGGGGCATCGACAACTCGTTCCTGTCACGCGCTATCGACTCCGAGATCTTCGAGCCCTACGTCGCGAATGGACTCGACTCGATCGACGCCCAGTTCACCGACCTGGTCCCGAACGGCGAAGCCACACCCGTGGACTTCGGTGACGTGTGTGTGAACTACGACATCGCCGCACTCGGCGATTCGCTGCTTCCCGACGGCAACTCGTTCGAGGCCCTCGCCGATGCGAGCACCGAGGGTCAACTCGTGGTCCAGAACCCCGCGACGTCGTCACCAGGGCTTGCCTTCCTGCTCGCAACCATCGATGAGTTCGGAGAAGACGGCTGGCAGGACTACTGGCGCAGCCTTGTGGACAATGGCGTACAGGTGACCGATGGATGGTCCGACGCGTACTACGGCGAGTTCACCTACGCCGGCGGCGATCGACCCTTCGTGGTCAGCTATGGGTCCAGCCCGCCTGTCGAAGTGATCTTCGCAGAGGAAGAACTCACAGCCGCCCCCACCGGTGTGCTCGGTGACACGTGCTACCGCCAGATCGAATTCGCCGGCGTGCTTGCCGGCACGGAGCATCCCGAAGAAGCCGGCCAGTTGATCGACTTCATGATCACCACCGAGTTCCAGTCGGCGCTGCCGCTCGACGTCTTCGTCTTCCCGGTCAACAACGACGTCGAACTCGATCCGGTGTTCGTCGAGTTCGCCGTGATCCCCGAGACGAGTCGGTCGCTCGACCCGGTCGTCGTCAACGAGAATCGTGAGGCGTGGATCGACGAGTGGACCGACATCGTGCTCGGGTGACACCACGACCGCTGGTGGTTGCGTGACGTCCTCGCCGTCATCATCACGACCAGGCGGACTCAACCGAGTCCCGCGATGGCTGCCGTTGGCGTTGGTGTCCGCACCGATCGCAGGGCTCCTCGTCTTCTACGTCGTACCGTTCTTGACCCTCGTGGTCGAGGCCGTAGACGTCGAAGCGGTCCGCACCACGTTCGGGCGTGAGCGCACGCGTTCCATCATCTGGTTCACCACCTGGCAGGCCGCAGCGTCGACGGCGCTCACGATCATCATCGGGCTCGCGCCGGCGTGGGTCATCGCGCGCTACGACTTCTTGGGTCGGCGACTGCTGCTGAGCTTGTTGACAGCCGTCTTCGTGCTCCCCACGGTCGTGATGGGCGCCGCATTCCTGGCGTTGCTCCCAGACGCGCTCGATCGGACCGTTTGGGCCGTGATCGCGGCACACGTGGTGTTCAACCTGGCGGTGGTGGTCCGGACCGTGGGGGCGGTGTGGGAGCACCTGCCCACCGACATGGAAGCCGCCGCAGCAACGCTCGGAGCATCACCGATGACGGTGTTTCGCGAGATCACGTTGCCGTTGATCCGACCCGCGGTGACCGCTGCTGCGGCCATCGTCTTCTTGTTCACCTTCACGTCCTTCGGTGTCGTGCGAGTCCTCGGCGCCCCCGGTACTCGCACGATCGAAGTCGAGGTCTGGCGCCGAGCAACACAGCTCGGACAAGTGGACCAGGCAGGCGTGCTCGCACTCCTGCAACTTGCGGTGCTCGGTGTCGTCGCGGTGTGGTCGTCTGTCTCGGCTCGACGCCACAGCCGGTCACTGTCACTGCGACCACTCACTCGCCCCCAGCGCCCTCGAACCCCTCGCGAACGAGTCGTGGTGGGCATCGTTGCGGGTTCGACGGCGCTGTTGGCAACCGCACCGCTCATCGCGCTCGTCGTGAACTCGGTGTCGTCGCCGTCGGGTTGGACCCTCAGTGGGTGGACCGGACTGGACAGTGCGGAAGTCCGCCCGGGCATCAGCGTCGGCGTCGAACCACTCGGTGCGCTGATCAACTCGATCCGGACCGCCGCCTTGGCGACACTGTTCGCAACCGCGATCGGCGCGCTGGCGAGTCTCGGAATCGCTGTGGCAGGCCGCGCCGGACGCGTGCTGGATGCCGGACTGATGTTGCCGATCGGCACGTCAGCGGTGACCATCGGCTTCGGCATGTTGATCACGTTCGATCAGGCGCCCTACGACTGGCGCAGCACGTGGTGGATCGTTCCGGTCGGCCATGCGCTCGTGGCCGTTCCCTTCGTGGTGCGCACCACACTCGGCGTACTTCGCTCGATCGAACCCGAGCTGTCATCTGCGGCTGCGAGCTTGGGCGCATCGCCGGTCCAGGCCTGGCGCCACATCGTTCTGGCGCACCTCTGGCGACCCTTGGCAGTGGGTGCAGCGCTTGCTGCCGCGATCTCGCTCGGCGAGTTCGGCGCGACCAGCTTCTTGTCCCGCAGCGGCGGCGAGACGCTGCCGATCGCCATCGAGCAGCTCCTCGGCCGCGCCGGTTCACTCCTACAAACCAAGGGATATGCGCTCTCCGTGCTGCTCGCAGCTGCCACGATCTTGCTCGTGATGCTCGTGGATCGAACCGGCGACGTCGTGGGTGCTCGCCGCAACGAGCGGGCGCTGGTGCCGCCGAATCGATCGGGAGCGGAGGCTGACGATGCCGGGCGTTGAGGTAGAAGCTCGCAACATCGACGTTGCGTTCGATGGCGTTGCGGTCCTGCGCAACATCTCACTGCGTGCCGAGGCCGGTGAAGTCGTGGCGCTCCTCGGCGCATCAGGCTCAGGCAAGAGCACACTGTTGCGGGTGGTTGCCGGCTTGGTCACCCCCGAATCCGGTGCGGTACTACTCGGCGGCAACGACGTCACCAAGGTGGCAACGCACCGTCGCGGTGTGGGCATGGTGTTCCAAGACAATCAGCTGTTTCCACATCGCTCGACGATGGAGAACGTCGAGTTCGGGCTCCGCATGGCAGGCGTCGATCGAGCCGAGCGTCGGTCCCGCGCCCACGCATGGCTCGAGCGAGTCGGCCTGGCGGGGTTCGGCTCACGGCGGGTGACGGAACTCTCGGGAGGCGAAGCCAAGCGAGTGGCGCTGGCGCGCACGCTCGCAACCGAACCGGCCGCGGTCCTGCTCGACGAGCCGCTCACCGGTCTCGACCGAGAGCTGCACGATGAACTCATCGGTGAGCTCTCCAAGCTGCTGACGGCAACCGACTGCACCGCACTGCTGGTGACTCATGACATCGACGAGGCGCGCTCCCTCGCGGATCGCACCGTCCGCCTCGACGAGTTGCAATCATGACCTTCGTCGTGCGCGAAGTGTCCGCGTCGCACACACATGAGCTCAGGTGCCGAGTACTTCGAGATGGTGATCCAGACGCCGAGGTGACATGGGCAGGCGACGACGATGCGGACACGGTCCACCTCGCTGTCATCAGCTCCACCGAACGCATCATCGGCGTGTCGACCTGGCTCCGCTCGCCTGATCCGCTCGCGCCGGACGTTGCGGCGGTGCAGCTCCGCGGCATGGCAAGCGATCCCGAAGCGACCGGGCGCGGCGTCGCGACACGGCTGGTCCGCGCCGGCATCGAGCATTGTCGCAACGTTGGCGCTCGACGACTGTGGGCCAATGCGCGCGTCACCGCAGTCGGGTTCTACGAGTCGGTGGGCTTCGAGGTGCAGGGTCCTGTCTTCGTCACGGAGGCAACCGGTCTGGCGCATCGTCACATGCACCTTGCGATCTCCTGACGAAGGGCTTCCCCTTCGCGCGTGTGGCCACCCACTGAGCAGGCACACCGCTCGTCAACGCCCAGCCGAAGGAAGGAACCACATCGATGACGCATCAGCACGCCAACGCATACCGCCGCCGAGCAACTCATCTCCGAGCTCTCGCACATGACATGACCCATACGCCGGCGCTGTCGCTGCATCGTCACGCTGGCGTCGACGTGTGGCGGGGGCCGCTCGTTCACGAATGCATGGCGGACCTCGCTGCGGCACAGCGCAACATGTTTCGCGCAATCGACGAGCTGGGCGATCGAGCATGGCAATTCGATCGAATCGCCGATGAACTCGAGTCCGCTGCCTGGACTGCAGAGCGTGAACGTCGCTCCGCTGAAGGCGCACCGGCTCCCCGCATTCGCTGACCTTTCGCGCCCAGCATCAGCGCCAGCGCTTTGCCGAACATTCGGCCGCACCTTTCCCACACGCACGAATCGAACGGATCGACGGCATCGATGCAACGCGGATACGACCACGCCCGACTCTTGACGCTTGCGCAGCACACCCGCTGGGCTCGGGCTGCGCTCGACGAGCTCCGCAGTAGCGACCCGGCCGCAAACGATGCCCGCGCCGCCGTGGCTCGTATCCGATCGCTGTTGGCTGACTCCTTCGCTCCGTGCGTGGACAGCGTGGCCCTCCTCGATCCGCTCGGCGGTTCGATCGACTGGTTGCAGTTCCGCCATCTCGTGGAGCCCCGCCGATCGGCGCTCGCCGAGTGGATGGACCAGCAGTTCCCATCGGCGCCGCAGCCGGACGGTGGACGCACGTCGACGCTGCGCGATGAGGAGCTCATCGCCAAGCTTCGTGAGCTCGGCGATGCTGCTCCGTTCGAGGCTCGCTTCGACCCCACCCATCCGCACTGGGACGGCTTCGACGAACTCGCAGATGAGCTTGCTCGACGCTCGTTCGACCCGGGGTCGGGCGAGGTGACCTCGTTCGGCTCACTCCTGCTCGCGAATGCATGGCAGATTCCGGCACTGCCGATTGCGGTGGCCCGCTCGAGCTTCGATCCTTCGTTCGCCACCTCGTGGATCACGGCGGTACTCGACCACGATCTCGCCGCCGGCACGGAGGTGCATCGCATCGAGGCATTCGGCATCGACCTCGTGCTCGCCAAGCTGCTCGATCACCCCGAAGCGCTCTCGGCATTCCTCCTCCAGGAAGCGCAACGAATTCTCACCGGCGACATGGACGTGGAGGACTCGCTGTTCTTCGACATGTTCGACAGCGACGTCGTCGACCACCACGTACTCGCGGATGTGATCAGCACCGTGTTGAACACGAACGGGCCGGTGCCGCTCGCCGACATGCAGCACACATTCGCGCTCTTCGTGCAGCTTGCGAACACCACGTCGTTCGATCGAGGGTTCCCCGAGCCGATGGCGCTCGCACTGTCCGCCTCGTTCGTCGAGATACTTCCGCACCTCGAAGCACAGATTCGACGCAACCAGACCATCTACTTCGATGAGATCGGCGACTCAGATGATGCGCTGACGCTCGGCGACTACCACGAGGTGCGCGACTTCATCGGCGCGCTGCTGGTTCAGCCAGGAGGCAGCGTGTTGCTCTTCGCACTCGGCGATCAATCGGAAGCAATGGCACGCGGCGATGTCACTGCTGACGACGTGAATGCGTTCGCTCGCCTGCTGCGCGATGCGTTCAGCGACAACCTCGCCGAGATCGAGCTGTCGTCGGCCCGAAGCCGAACGCAATGGGCCGCGCTGACAGCCGCCGTGTCGATCGCGGTCGGTGTCGGACCTGGAGCGCGAGTACTCGGACCAACCGGCGTCAAACTCGCCCAGGCCGCAATCAAGCGCTTCGGATCGCATGCCGCCAACACTTCGACGGCGGGCGAGGCCGCCGACGATGTCGGGTTCGTTGCCGAGCTGATGATCAAGTTCGGCAGCTACACCGGTTTCCTCGATCACTACGACGCAACCGGCGGCTCGGATACACAGTCGGCCCGCACCAGCCTCGCCCAAGCATGGGCGCAGTTCGATTCCGGCGCTCCGCTGAGCCGGGTGGCCGAGACCCTCGGCGACGTACGCGAGGAGATCATGCGGTTGGGGGGAGCGGAGTTCCTCGATGCCGAGCGAGTGGCGACCGATCACGTCGAGCCAGTGGATCGAGCATCCGACATCGATTGATTCGACGAACCGCCGTGAGGCCCGTTCGCCCGGCCGGTTCACGTGGCAGGCTGTCAGGCATGCAACTCGGAATGATCGGACTCGGGCGCATGGGCGCCAACATGGTGAGGCGCCTGAAGGACGGCGGCCACGACTGCGTGGTGCATGACGTCAGCGATGATGCCGTCACCGCACTCGAAGCAGAAGGCTTCACCGGTGCACACACGCTCGAAGCACTCGTGGCCAACCTCGAAGCTCCCCGCTCCATCTGGGTCATGATTCCAGCGGCATTCGTGGGCGACACCCTCGAACGACTCGTGCCGCTCCTCGACGAAGACGACACGATCATCGACGGCGGCAACTCGTGGTACCACCTCGATGTCGACCGGTCGAAGGCACTGGCTGACACCGGGATCCACTACGTCGATGTCGGCACCAGCGGCGGCATCCTCGGACTGGAGCGCGGCTACTGCTTGATGATCGGTGGCGACGACACAGCGGTCGGGCGCCTCGAGCCGATCTTCGAAACCCTTGCTCCCGGAGTCGAGGCCGCAGACCGCACCCCTGGCCGCACCGGCGCCGTCTCCCCCGAAGAACAAGGTTGGCTGCACTGCGGACCCAGCGGTGCCGGCCACTTCGTGAAAATGGTCCACAACGGCATCGAATACGGCCTCATGGCGGCCTACGGCGAAGGCCTCAACGTGCTGGATCACGCGAACATCGGCAAGATCGATCACGAGGACGACGCCGAGACCGCTCCGCTGGATTCGGCGGAGTACTACCAGTACGACATCGACCTGGCGAAGGTCACCGAGGTGTGGCGGCGCGGCTCGGTCATCACCTCGTGGTTGCTCGACCTCACCGCCGAGGCGTACCTCGAGTCGCCACGACTCGATGAGTACAGCGGACACGTCAGCGACTCTGGGGAAGGCCGCTGGACCATCAACGCAGCCGTCGACGAGGGGGTGCCGGTGCCGGTGCTGTCCGCAGCGCTCTACCAGCGCTTCTCATCGCGCGGACGCGACGACATGGCCAACAAGGCACTGTCAGCCATGCGCGCCGGCTTCGGCGGACACAAAGAGCGCAAGGACTCCACCCGATGAACGCCCACGTCGACACCTCCCAGATCGAGACCAACCAACCCGAAGCTGACGCACTGGTGCTCTTTGGAGCCACGGGTGACCTGGCCAAGCGCAAGCTGTTCCCGTCGCTGTATCACCTCGAGCACTCGGGCGCCCTCCAGGTGCCGGTCATCGGTGTGGCTCGCAGCACCTGGACCGACGACGATTTCCGCAGGCATGCTCGTGAGTCCATCGAGACCCACGTCCCCGACGCCGACCCCGCAGTGATCGATTCACTCCAGGCCCGCCTCGACCTGGTGCAAGGTGACTACGCCGACGAGAGCACGTGGACCGACCTCGTCGAGGTGCTCGATGGACATGAGTCGAACACGGCGGTGTTCTACATGGCCATCCCTCCATCGATGTTCCCAATGGTCGCCGAGAGCCTTGCCTCCGTGGGACTGAATCAACGCGGTCGGATCGTGGTGGAGAAGCCGTTCGGGCGCGACCTCGAGTCCGCGGTCGAGTTGAACAAGACCCTGCACGCGGTGTTTGCCGAAGACCACATCTTCCGCATCGACCACTACCTGGGCAAAGAGGCCGTGGAAGACCTGCTGGTGTTCCGTTTCGCGAACACACTGCTCGAGCCGGTGTGGAACCGCCACTATGTCCGCAGCGTGCAGATCACCATGTCGGAGAGCATCGGTATCGAAGGGCGCGGCAACTTCTACGAGGGCGTCGGCGCCATTCGCGACGTACTGCAGAACCACCTGCTCCAGGTCGTCGCGCTGCTCGCCATGGAGCCGCCGGCCGGTTCGGATCCGGGCTTCCTTCAAGACGAGAAGGCCAAGGTCATCAACGCGATGCGTCCAATGGACTCATCGGCACTGGTTCGAGGTCAATACGTTGGCTATCGCGACGAAGTCGGTGTTGCCGAGGACTCCGAAGTGGAGACCTATGCCGCCGCCCGCCTGGAAATCGACTCTTGGCGTTGGGCGGGGGTGCCCTGGTACGTGCGCGTGGGCAAGGGGCTCGCCGAGTCGGCCACCGAAGCCGTGATCGAACTGAAGAGCCCGCCGCGGATGCTGTTCGACGAAGCGGGCAGTCCGCCACCGGAACGCAATCTCATACGACTGCGGCTCGGCAAGAACGACGGGGTCACGTTTGCGCTGCAGGCCAAGACCCCCGGCCCCGACATGGACAGCCAGGAGGTCGACGTCGATGTGGACTTCGCTGCGGCACTGGGCGAACGCCAAGACGCATACGAACGACTGCTCGGCGACGCGTTGATCGGCTCGCTGCGCCGTTTTGCTCGCCAAGACGTCGTGGAAGGCACCTGGCGGGTGGTGCAACCGGCACTCGACCATCCGGGTCCGATCTACCCGTACTTCCGTAAGTCGTGGGGCCCGTCGGAAGCCAATGCGATCCTCGTCAATTCCGACGATGTCTGGTATCCGCCATCTCCTACCTCTTGATCCGCTGGGGAGATGGTCTTGAAAGCCGAGCGATCGGCATTGGCCAACACCCGGTAGGCTTCTCATAGTTCGGACCTTTCGTCTCGAATGTTGAGACGCTCATGTGGATTCCTATCACGTTCGCAGCAGCGACCTTCCAGATTCTGAGAACCGCGCGTCAACACGAATTGCGGCGCGCAATGGAACTGAACCCCGCCGGCTTCGTCCGCTACCTCTACGGCTTTCCGTTCGCCGTGGTCGCCGCCGTGGTCACCTTCGGCGTTTTCCGAGCGGAGCTTCCGAGCCCACCGATGCGGTTCTGGCCGATCATCGCAGGGGCGGGGGTCGCCCAGATTCTGGGAACGATCGCATTGCTCAGATCGTTTCGAATGCGCGACTTCGCTGTCGGAACCGTGTACGCGAAGACCGAGGTGATCCTCGTGGCGATCGTGTCAGCTGTTGCGCTCGGCGAGCCCCTCTCACCGCTGGGTTGGGCGAGCGCCATCGTCACCGTTGCCGGCGTTGCGTGGCTCGCCGCACCCGACCAGATCACCGATGTGCTTCGCCTCGCCGCCGACCCTGCTGCACTGATGGGGATTCTTGCCGCCCTCGGATTCGCGCTTGCAGCAGCAGGCATTCGAGCTGCCTCGAACACGCTCGGCGACGCACCGACCTGGAACCGAGCGCTCCTCACGCTGACCGTGATGCTCGGGATCCAGACGCTGCTGAACGGCACACAACTCATCGCAACCGACCGTCCCGGTTTGCGGGCGGTGGTCGCCAATTGGCGCCTTGCTCTCCCCGTCGGTGCGCTCAGCATTGCCGGCTCGGCGTGCTGGGCCGTGGCGGTCACCCTCACGACGGCAACCGCGGTCCGCACCCTTGGCCAGGTGGAACTGGTGCTCGCCTTCGCCGTTTCCGCGGTGTGGCTGCGCGAGGAGCATGTTCGGGCCGAGTACCTGGCCAGTGCAGTCGTGCTGATCGGAGTGATCGGGGTGGTGCTGGCCGGCTGAGAGTTCTACGCTCCGCTGGCTCCGATGGACCCAGTTCACGTGGTCTGTCACCGCGATAGCTGCCACGGTCGAACCCGCCAGTGAGGAAGTGCCAGGCACTTCTTCACTGAGTCGTCAGGTGTCGAGGGACCGGCGGAGCCAGTGGAACACACGCCAGGCAGCGTGCTCGGGTGACAGCGCAGCGGAGGCAACGGCTGCCGCTTCATCGCTGATGGCGATGCCCTGTGGGGCCTTCACGTGCACTTCGGCCACCCGTTCCGCCATCACGAACCAGGCAACGGCGGTCTCGACCGAGGTACCCACCGTGAGGAATCCATGGTTGCGCAGGATGCACAACTTCGCGTCACCCACGGCGGCAGCGATCCGCTTGCCACCATCGATCGACAACACCTCGACTTCTTCGTCGTCGAACATTGCCTGGTCGAACACGAATGCGCACGACTCCTGACTGAGCGCACGAAGCGGTTCCACATTGGCCGACCATGGGGTGCCGAACTGGGTGTGGGTGTGCGCAGCCGACACGATGTCCGGTCGGGCTGCGAGCACCGGCGCATGGATGTTGTAGCCGGCGGTGTTGACAGCGCCCGTTGCGTTGCCGTGGCGATCCTTGACTTCGCCACCGGGCCCGACGAGCACCATGCGGTCGGCGGTCGCCGCACGGAACGGCACGCCCCAGTCGAGCAGCCAGAAGTGATCGGTCAGCTCTGGGTCACGCGCCGACACGTGACCGTCACCGAGTTGCCCCCAACGCTGTGCGGCAAAGATCCGGTACCCCGCGGCTGCCATCTCCTTGCGATGTTGACGTTCGTCTTCGATCGAGCGCACCGCATCCATTGGCTCGATGCCTTCGAAGCCCGGGTACTCGCTCTCATCGGTCATCTCACAAGCGTAGACAACGTCACGCACCGGCCGCTTGGCCCGATCCCCCGCTGCCCAAACCAATCGGTTGCCTCCGCGCTGGACGGGTACGTTGGAAAGATGTCCACGTCACCACGGGTTGTCGCCGTCCACCGAGCTCCTGGGCACGATTTCTCGAAGCAGCCAAACGAATCCATCACGTTGCTGGCCGGACTTGGCGTCGCGGGCGATGCCCACATGGGAGCGCAGGTGAAGCATCGGTCGCGGGTGAAGGCTGACCCGACGCAACCAAACCTGCGACAGGTGCATCTGATCGCATCAGAACTGCTCGACGAGGTCAACGAAAAGGGGTACTCGGTGCAACCGGGCGATCTCGGAGAGAACATCACCACCGCGGGGATCGATCTGATCAATCAACCGGTCGGCACCACGTTGCGGATCGGTGACGCCGTGATCGGGCTCACCGGATTGCGGAACCCGTGCGTGCAGATCGGAGCGTTTGCTGACGGCCTGCAAAGCGAGATGCTGGGTCGCGACGACGATGGCAAACTCGTCCGCAAGACGGGAGTGATGGCCGTTGTCCTGCGAGGCGCAGACGTCACCCCAGGCAACGAAATCCTCGTCGCGCTCCCTGCGGGCGATCCGATCCCAATGGAGAAGATCTGACAGAGTCGGCGGATGGGAGTCGAAACCGTCACCGGATACTGCTGGCCGCAATCGATCGATCCGGGCGCCACCCTCGATCTGCACCTGTCGTCGGCAGGTGCGCGCTCGGTTGAGGTCGAGATAGCTCGAGTCGGCGCTGAGCGCACAGTGGTGTGGCGCGGCACCGTTGCAGCCGATGACCACCCGACTCCTCGCGATGCGGATTCGAACGGGTGCAACTGGCCTGCTGCCACTTCGATTCCGACACAGGACGATTGGTCATCGGGCTACTACGACGTGTCGATGACGATCGACGTCGACGGCAAGCAGCGTCAGAGCCAGGCGTTCTTCGTGGTTCGCCCGGCCGCCGATTCCAAACACACGATCCTGTTGCAGCTCGCAACGAACACGTGGCATGCGTACAACGACTTCGCCGGGCGCAACCTCTACAACGGTGGCACCCACGCATCGCTGCAACGGCCGATGGCACGCGGATACCTCTTCAAGCCACCAGGTGCCGGCCGCCGAGTCACCACGACGAACCCGCCAGATCGAGACATGAACACTCACGTGGGCTACGTGCGTATGAACCACCTGTCGGCGTGGGCGGGGTCAGCGGGTTGGCCGGATTGGGAAGAGCCCTTTCTCGCGTGGGCCGAACGCAACGGTTACGGCATCGACGTCATCACCAACGCAGACCTGGAAGAACACCCGGGCATCGTCGACCGATACCGACTCCTGCTGTCCGTCGGCCATGACGAGTACTGGTCCGGCCCGATGCGCGACACCGTCGAAACGTTCGTGCACAACGGCGGCAACGTGGCGTTCTTCTCGGGCAACACCTCGCTCTGGCAGGTCCGGATGGAGGACCCGATCGATGGCACGGCGTCGGTGATGGTCGGGTACAAGGGCCAGTTCAAACAGGATCCGGTGTACGGCACCGACCGCGTCGGCGAACTCACGAGCATTTGGTCAGATCATCTGATCGGGCGGCCGGAGAACGAGATGACCGGCGTGTCCTTCACTCGAGGCGGCTATCACCGCATCGGCAAGCGGGTCACCAACGGTGCCGGCGGCTACACGGTCTACCGCCCTGACCACTGGATGTTCGAGGGCACGGGTATCGACTATGGCGACGTGCTCGGAGCATCTGCAACCGCAGTGGGCTATGAGTGCGACGGCTGCGAGTACGGCGTGATCGACGGGCTTCCCGTTCCAACAGGCAACGATGGAACACCAGCGAGTTTCGAAATCCTGGCGATGGTGCCCGCTGCTCACTTCACCCGCACCACCGCGGCTCGCCCACCCAAAGCGCACGAACCTTCCGAGATCGAGTTCCTCGCATCACGTGTCTTCGACGATCGCAGCGAGGCAGCTGTGAAGCGGATAGCAGCAGGCCAGGCAATGTTGGGCAGCTACACGTCGGCGGGCGGCGGCACGGTGGTTACCTCGGGTTCCACCGATTGGGCACACGGTCTTGCGGGACGCGACCCGCAAATCGAGAAGATCACCTCGAACATCCTCGAACGGCTCGGCTGACCCAGCGAGCGGAGCCGTCAGCGGGCGAAGCCGACGAGTCGTCGCAGGAATGCGGTGTCCATGTGCTCCTCCACCGCATCAGCGAGCAATTCGAACGTTGGTTCCAACACCGGATGGACGCTGACGCCAACGACGGACTCGATGAACGCCGGGTGCTCGAACAACCCGTGCACCGTGGTGGCGGTGACGTTCCCCTCCGTGAGGAATCGCTCGCCGTTGGTCAACTCACCGAATCGGATCTCGTAGCCGGCGTACGTGCGGCCCTCGACATCGACGACCACCGATTCCGTTCGCTTCTCGACGCCCATCACGGTCGAGTACTCCATCAGACCCAGCCCGTCGACCATCGATGCAGACGCACCTTCGACACCTGTGGGGTCGATGATCCGCTGACCCAACATCATCGCTCCTCCACACACTCCAATGACTCGCACTCCCCGACCGGCAGCATCGAGCACCGCTCGGTCGATCCCCGCAGTTCTCATCCAAGCCAGGTCGGCAACCACATGTTTGGAACCCGGAAGCAGAATTGCATCGCGAGCCGGGTCGAGCTGCGCGAACTCGTTGGAGCGAGTCGCCCACCGGAGGTCGACCGCATGGCTGACGAGGTGAAACTCATCGAGGTTCGAGCCGTACGGAAATCGCGGTGCAACCATTCGGGGCGCACCCGCTGGCGCGGAGGAGGTCTCGCTTGCACCCTCTTCGCGGGGCAGGTCATGACGCAGCATGGGAATGACGCCAGCGCTCGCCATCCCCGTCATGTCGGTCAGTATTTCGGGGCCGGGGGCGAGGAGCTCCGGGTCTCCCCGGAACCTGTTGAGCACATATCCGGCGAGGCGCTCGCGGGTTCTGTCGGGAACCAGCGACCAGGTCCCGAACAGATGGGCGAAGGAACCACCGCGGTCGATGTCGGACGCCAGAAGCCCGGCCGCGTCTGCGTGCTCGATCATCCGGTTGTTCACCTGATCGCGCAAGTTGATCTCCGCTGGACTACCGGCTCCCTCGATGAGCACCAGCTCGACGTCACGTGCGAGCGAATCGAACGACTCCGCCATCGGCGTCCACAGCGCGTCGTGACGCTCGTTCCACGGGGTGTTGGTGAGCGCTCGGTCCACGACGCCGCGCACGACCACCTGGCTCTGCGTGTCCGCTTCCGGTTTGAGCAGCACCGGGTTCATCCGCACGTCAGGTTCCACTCGTGCGGCCTTCGCCTGCAGCCACTGCGCCACACCGATCTCGCCGCCGGCCACCACGCGAGCATTGTTCGACATGTTCTGCGCCTTGAACGGCGCAACGCGCACACCCTGTCGGGCGAACCATCGACACAGTGCGGTGACCAGCAACGACTTGCCGGCGTCAGACGTGCAGCCGAGCACCATCAGCGGCGTCATGGAACCGGGAACCCTCGGCGGGGCACCACGATGACCGTGCCGTCTTCTGGGTCGACGTCGACGGTGACACACACGTTGTACACCGCACCGAGTCGCTGCGCTGTCAACACCTCTGCAGCAGGGCCGGATGCAACGACTTCACCTTCGTGAAGCATCACCAGTCGGTCGGTGTAGGTGCCAGCAAGCGTGAGATCGTGCAGCGCCGAGACCACCGTCAACGACTGTGATCGCCGCAGCTCGGTCACGAGTTCGAGCGCCTGTTGCTGATGGCCGATGTCGAGTGCCGATGTCGGCTCATCGAGCAACAGGATCGGTGCCTGTTGAGCGAGCGCTCGAGCCAACACCACGCGTTGGCGTTCGCCACCGCTCAGCGCACCGAGTCGCCGTTCAGCGAAGTCACCAAGACGCAACAAGTCGAGCGTGTCGGCAACCACTTGGCGATCATGCTTGGACTCGGTTGCCCAATAGCCGATGTACGGGGTGCGCCCGAGCAGCACGTAGTCCGTGACGGTCATGTCGTCCGGGATCAACGGCTCTTGAGGCACGTAGGCAACGCGCTGCGCTCGTTGTCGATCTGAGAGCTCGTCGAGCAGGTCGCCACCCACCCGGATCGTGCCCGCATGCGGAACCAGTCCGGCAATCGATCGCAGCAACGACGACTTTCCTGCACCGTTCGGCCCGATCAGACCAATCCATTCACCAGCCGCTGCGGTATTGCTGAACGGAGCGAGGGCAACGCGATCCGAATAGCTGACCGACACCGCATGGAGTTCCAAAGAGCTCACCCGGCAATGCCCCTTCTTCTGAGCAGGTAGATGAAGAACGGAGCTCCGAGGAAGGCGGTCACCACTCCGATCGGGGTTTCTGCCGGGCTTTCGAGCATGCGGCCGGGCACGTCCGCCAACACCAGGAAGCCGGCGCCACCCATCAACGACAAAGGAAGTACTCGCTTGCTCCGCGGCCCTGCCACCAGCCGAACCAGGTGCGGCACGATCAGTCCCACGAAACCAATGAGCCCGCTCACCGACACCACCGCCGCGGTGCCGAGCGTGGCAGCGACCACGATGATCAGCCGAGTTCGAGCCACCGACACGCCGAGTGTTGCCGCTTCGTCGTCACCAACCCGGAACACATCGAGGTGACGCCGGTGCAGGATCAGCACCAGCGAGCTCACCACCACGTACGGCGCCGACAGCCTGACGTCCGACCACGTTGCGCCCGACAAGCTGCCGAGGATCCACTCGAACACCTCGCGGATCACATCGAGGTTGCGCCGCAGGATGAACGTCTGAACGGCGGACGTGAACGACACGACTGCGACCCCGGCGAGCACCAGGGTGGCGCCGGACTTGTTGGCGCTGAACGCAGAACCGACGGTGTAGGTGATCATGACCGTCACCACGGCGAACGTGAACGCAACAGCGGGGACCGGGTTGATCGGCCAATCGTTGAGGGCGCCGCCGCGAACGACGATCGCGATCGTGGCGCCCAGACCCGCTCCCGATGCCGCTCCGAGCAGGTAGGGGTCCACCAGCGGGTTGCGGAACACACCCTGATATCCGGCGCCGGCAATCGACAGCATTCCGCCGACGAGCGCACCCAGCACGACGCGCGGCATCCGGATCTTCCACACGATGTTCCACTGCGCGTCGGTCACCCCCGACTCGATCGCCACCAGCGGCAACCGGTCGAACAGTTCGAGCGGCACCCGCCACCAGTCCGGTCCAGCTGGGCCGATCGACGCACCGACCAGCACGGCAACGACCAAAAACACACCACCACCGACGAACCACAGGCGGTCGCGTGCAGCCACGTCGGCAGCGGCGTCGTTCATGGTCGTGGTGTCCCGGATTCCGCGTCTCCCCCGAATCAGGCGGGAACCGACGCCTGTTCCACGGCAGCAGCGATGGCTTCCATGTAGTCAACGATGCGTGGGCCCCAGCGCGACGCAATGTCATCATCCATCTCGATGACATTGCCGTTCTGGACCGCTGAGAGCACGTCCCAGCCGTCACGTGCTGCAACGGTTGCTGCAGACTCCGCACAGCACTTCGTATCGGCCAAGAAGATGAGGTCCGGGTCGGCTTCGATGACGACCTCGGCGCTCAGCTGTGGAAACTGGTTGCCATCGGTGTCAGCGGACGAACCCGCGATGTTCACCAGCCCGAGCAGTTCGTATTGCTGCCCGATGAACGTGTCGGAGGTGGTGCTGAACAGGCTGGCGCTGAGCTCGTGGAAGTACGTGAGCGGCGTGTCGGTCTGGGGCGCGTTGGCGGCAAGCTCGTCGATGCGGATCTGCATCGAGCTGACGAGTTCGGCGGCTTCACCGACGTTGTCCGTGACAGCACCCAACTGTTCGATCTGGGCGTACACGTCATCGAAACTCGTCGCTGCGAGTCCGACCCACGTGTCGATCCCGAGGTCTTCGAGCTGCTCGACAGCACCATCACCACTCAGAATCACGAGATCGGGCTCGAAGGACGCAATTGCCTCGATGTTCGGTTCGAAACCGGACAACTCGTTGGGGAGTTCCAGAGCTTCGGCCGGAAAGTTCGAGAAGTCATCGACCGCCACCACCAGGTCACCAGCGCCGATGGCGAAGAGCGTCTCGGTGTGCGTGGGGCTCAGCGACACGATCCGCTCGGGAACGCCACCGTCTTCCATCGCTTCTTCTTCCATCGCTTCTTCTTCCATGGCTTCTTCTTCCATGGCGGCTTCGGTCGTGATGGGCTCCTCGTCCGTGGCGTCTTCTTCCATGGCGGCTTCGGTGGTCGCCGGCTCTTGCGTCTCGGCTTCGGTGGTGACCGATTCCTCAGCGGGAATCGAATCGTCGGAGTCGCTCCCGCACGCAGCGGCAACGAGTGAGAGTCCGGCCACGAGCCCGATGAGTGTGCGCGTGGTGCGCCATTCAGATGTGTGCATTTTTCCTCCAGGGTGTGGAGGACAAGTCAGGGTCTCGTCGGTGCAACGCGCAAGCGAAAACCGGGGCGAACCTTCCCTTGCCTCGAGGGATTGTTGTCGCGTTCACACCAGAGGCGACCGGACTCGAGCCAACCGGTTGGTCAGCTCATCACCGTTGCGGGACAGTGCCGGGATCTCACCGGACTTCGCTCTGCTGGGAACAGTTCGACACCGTAGCCGCCGATGCGTAACCTCCCCCATTCCATGACTGATGAGAACGACCCCAGCGCTGCGACCATCGACCCCGAAACCGGCGAACTCGCTCCTCGCGAGGACCCCCGACCCGACGGACTGCGTCGCGCTGATTCGCTCGTGGTGGTCAACACCGGCAACGGAAAGGGCAAGTCGTCGTCTGCGTTCGGCATGATGCTGCGTGCGCTCGCCCGCGACTGGGACGTGGCCGTCGTGCAGTTCATCAAGTCCGGCAAGTGGAACACGGGCGAAGAGAAGATGGGCCAGCAACTCGGTGTTCACTGGGTTGCGTGCGGCGAAGGATTCACGTGGGATTCCGACGATCTCAGCAACGACAAGCGCATCGCGGCCGAGGGCTGGGCCGAGGCCAAGAAGATCATCGCCGCCGGCGAACATCAATTGGTGATCTTCGACGAACTCACGTATCTCGCCACCTACGGCTGGCTCGACATCGAGGAGATCCTCGAGCCGATCCGCAATCGACCGCGCCACGTCAACATCATCGTCACCGGCCGCGACGCCCACCCTGAACTGGTGGAACTTGCTGACACGGTCACCGAGATGACCGAGATCAAACACGCGTACAAGTCCGGCATCCGGGCGATGCGCGGCATCGATTTCTGACGGGTCCGTGATGCTGAGGGGTTCGCCGTGTCGTTGACGCTGCTCATCGGTGGCGCACGAAGCGGCAAGAGCTCGCTGGCGGTCGACATCGGACATCGCCGCCACGGCGACGATCAAGCGGTGACCTACATCGCCACGGCACCGGTGATCGACGCCGATATGGCCGACCGGATCGAGCGCCACCGCGAGGAGCGCCCCGCATCGTGGTCCACGATCGAAGAAGAGGTGGACCTCGCCGATGCGATTCACAGCGTCACGTCGGGATTGGTCATCGTCGACTGCCTGACACTGTGGACATCGAATCTGATGTTCCGAGAGCTGTCCGATACCGCCATTGTGACGGCGACGCACGATGCAGTCGCAGCCGCCACCGGCCGGCCCGGTGAGACCGTGGTGATCACCAACGAGGTCGGGCTCGGCATCCACCCCGAGACGGACCTGGGGAGGCGCTATCGGGACACCCTGGGCCGGGTGAACCAGACCTGGGCTGGCGCTGCGGAACGATCGTTGCTGTTGGTCGCTGGACGCGCACTGCCCCTGGGTGACCCGTGGGACCACCTGCCGTCGAACTGATCCGGTTCGGCATGGTCTGAGCGGGGCTTGTCTGACACACTCCGGTCGATGAGTTTGCTCGGCGACCGGCTCCATGACCTCCCTGACGGCGACGACGACTCGGCAACGGCGGTGGCCGAGCGCGCCAGCCAGGCGCTGCGCCCGAGCGGCGCACTCGCATGGCTCGACGATGTCGCCGTGTGGGCAGCGCGGTGGCACCGTTCGTCGACCCCGTCGATCGAGCGTCCGCATGTGTTGGTGTTCGCTGCTGACCACGGGGTGGCAGCCGCGGGTGTGTCGAGCTATCCGAGCGAGGTGACTGCCTCGATGCTGCAGGCCGCCCACACCGGCAAGGCCACCATCAACGCGTTCGCACGGTCCGGCGGCGCGGGGGTCACCGCCGTCGACGTGGGGGTCGGGCGGCCCACTGCGGACATGCGAACCGAAGCTGCGCTCACACCCGAGCGGTTCGACGAGATCACGGCGAGCGCCTTCGACGCCGTCGATGCGCTCGAGACCGACCTCTTGGTGCTCGGTGAACTCGGCATCGGCAACACCACCGCCGCTGCAGCCATCGCAGCAGCATTTGCGGGTGGCGAGGCAACGGTCTGGGTCGGACGCGGCACGGGGGTGGACGACGACGGGTTGGCCCGCAAGCAGGCTGCTGTGCAAGAAGCAGTGCGGCGCATTGCTGGCGTGATCGATCCGCTTGAGATCCTGCGCGAGGTCGGAGGATCCGAATTGGTCGGGATGGCGGCGGCGTGCGTGGCGGCACGACATCGCTCGATCCCAGTAGTGCTCGATGGCTACATCTGCACCGCATCGATGCTGGCGCTGCATCGCACCAATGCTGCTGCCCTGGACCACTGCGTCGTCGGCCACTGCTCTGCTGAACCTGGTCATCGGCTCCTCCTCGACACCCTGTCCAAGCGGCCACTCCTCGACCTCGACATGCGCCTCGGTGAGGGCTCAGGAGCAATGGCAGCGGTGCCGCTGATCAAGATGGCGTGCGCCGGGGTCACCGAGGTACCGACCTTCAGCGAGTTCTTCGACGCTCCCGACCGGTGACGTTGCACTGATGCCGCCGTTTGCTGCACTGGGCGCACTGCAGTTCCTGACGCGGATTCCGATTCGACTCCGCGCTGCTCCCGACATTGCCGCGTCGGTGCCATGGTTTCCCGTGATCGGCGCACTCATCGGCGCTGCCGTCGGTGGGGTGGCCGCTGGGCTGATGGAAGTGGTGCCCGCCGCTGTGGCTGCAGCGGTCGCTGTGGTGGTTGGCATGATGGTCACCGGCGCGTTTCACGAGGATGGTTTGGCCGACACGGCCGATGCGATGGGTGGCTTCACGCCGGAGCGCCGCCGCGAGATCCTGAAGGATTCCCGTCACGGGAGCTACGGCGTCGTCGCGATGGTTGCCACCGTGCTGATCCGAGTCGTGTCGATCGCTGCGCTGAACCCGGCTGCAGCCTTTGCCGGACTGGTCGCTGCCCACACGTTGGGCCGCGGTGCTGCCGTTGCGGTGATGGGGCTCGCTCACCCCGTGCCGACCGAGGGGTTGGGCGCCGACTACGCACGTTCGCTCACGCCCGGACGTGCCGTGACAGGTGTGCTGGCCTCACTGGGTCTCGGGGCGCTCGCCGTCGGGTGGTGGGTCCTGCCACTCGCCGGCGCAGTCGGTATCGGCGCACTGTTGGTCTCGGTGATCGCGCAGCGCGCGTTCGGAGGAGTCAGCGGCGACATTCTGGGCGCAGTCGAACAGGTCGGAGAATGCCTGGCGCTCATCATCGTCTCAGGACTGGTCGCCCATCACACCGTCTGGTGGGCCTGACAGATCGCACGACTCGCTGTGACCATCGAGGCACCGCGTCCTGGGAGCTGGATAGCCTCTGCGACCGTGCCCGACACCACCACCGAGACCAAGACCACACCCATCGAACACGGTGTCCAACTCGCTCGCGGGTTCGCCATGGGCGCTGCCGACATCGTTCCCGGTGTATCGGGCGGGACCGTGGCCCTGGTCCTCGGCATCTATGACCGGCTGATTCGCAACATCCGCAACGGGGCCCACGGCCTGAAGCAGATCCTCACCGGCGACGGTGCCGGTTTCAAACAGACGCTCAAAGAGATCGAGTGGGTCTGGCTGCTGACGTTGCTCGGTGGCATCCTGATCGCGATTGCGGCACTGTCGTCCGTGCTGGAGCGGCTGCTCAACGACGAGCCGGTCGTGATGGCCGGGCTGTTCTTCGGGCTCGTGGTCGGAACGATCTGGATCGCGTACAACCTGCTCGAACGGATCGACGCAGCCGTGGTGGCGATCGTCGCCGTCATCGGCGTGGCGCTGTTCTTCCTGCTCGGGCTCCGAGAGGACACCGAGGTCGCCGAGGGCACCGCGGAGGTGGTCACCCAACCGTTCTGGATCTTCTTCCTCGTCGGTGCGTTGGCGATCTGCGCCATGATCCTGCCCGGTATCTCCGGCTCGTTCATCCTCGTGATGCTGGGCATGTACACCGAGGTACTCGGCGCGGTGAACGACCGCGACATCGTGTCACTGGGAGCCTTCACCATCGGCTGCGTAGCCGGCCTGGCGCTGTTCTCCACGTTGCTCAACTGGCTGCTCGACAACTACCGCAACCAGGTGATCGCCGCCATGATCGGTTTGATGCTCGGCTCGATGCGCGTGCTGTGGCCCTGGCCCAAGGGCACGTTCACCACCACGCTCGAAGCGCCCTCGGGCGACGTGGCGCTGCCGATCGTGCTCGCCGTCGGTGGCGCCGCGCTGGTGATCATCGTCGAGCGCGTCAGCAACCGCGTGGGCGACGCCGACAAATCCTTCCCCGAGTAACTACGGGTTCAGGCGGTGACGAGTTCGGCGAAGCGCTTGATGCCCTCGACGATGTCGTCATCTCCGAGCGCGAAACTGAACCGGGCGTAACCGGGGGTTCCGAACGCCTCGCCCGGAACAATGGCGACCTTGGCTTGGTCGAGCACCAGATCCGCCAGCTCGAGTGTGGTGTTCGCCATGACGCCGCCGTACTCACGCCCGAGCAGGCCACGCAGGTCGGGGAAGGCGTAGAACGCACCTTGGGGTTCAGGGCACACGACACCGTCGATGTCGTTGAGTAGACCGTGGATCAGGCTGGCACGACGAGCAAAGGCCTCACGCATCTCGTACACCGGGTCGAGCGAGCCGTTCAGTGCGGCAATGGCTGCGCGCTGGGCGACGTTTGCCACGTTGGAGGTGGCGTGGCTCTGAAAGCTGGTGGCCGGCTTGATTACGTCAGCCGGGCCGATGATCCAGCCAACTCGCCAGCCGGTCATGGCGTAGGTCTTGGCCACACCGTTCACGATCAGGCACTGCTGAGCGAGGTCCGGGACGAGTACCGGCATCGAAGCGAACTCGTTGGCGCCGTACACGAGGTGCTCGTAGATCTCATCGGTGATGACCCACACGCCGTTGGCCACGGCCCATTCGCCGATCGCCTTCACTTCCGCAACGGTGTAGATCGAACCGGACGGGTTGTCGGGGCTGACGAACAGCAACACCTTGGTCTTGTCGGTCTTGGCCGCATCGAGCTGTTCGATCGTGACCTTGAAGCCCGCTTCCACGTCGGTGTCGATGATCACCGGGACGCCACCGGCCAGCGTGATTGCCTCGGGGTAGGTGGTCCAATACGGAGCGGGGCAGATGACCTCGTCGCCCGGGTCACACAGCGCGGCGAACGCGGTGTACACGGCGTGTTTGCCACCGTTGGTCACGAGCACCTGCGAGGCGTCGCACTCGAAGCCGGAGTCGCGCTTCGTCTTGGCGACGATCGCAGCCTTCATGTCAGGCAGGCCACCAGCCGGTGAGTACTTGTGATTCTTCGGGTCGGCACAGGCCGCCTGCGCTGCCTCGACGATGTGGGCGGGTGTCGGAAAGTCAGGCTCACCCGCCCCGAACCCGATCACGTTCTCGCCAGCGGCCTTCATTGCCTTGGCCTTGGCGTCGACCGCCAGCGTGGCAGAGGGCTGAATGGCAGAGAGACGTTGCGATGTGCGATTCACGGTCCCCGAGGCTACAAGCCAGCGTCACCCCAGTTCACCCCGGTTCCGCACCGGTTCCGCTGGGGCTGGCGTCGAAGGTTCGATCGACCGGTTGGGACACCTCGACGGGAGCGAATCGAAACTCCCCTGCGCACTTTCGTTGCCACAGCAAGGATCCGGATACGTTCGAGCCCCATGAGCGCTGATGCCACACTTCGTCAAGCGGTTGGCGCACTGCCGTCACCAGAGTTCGACCCGCACTCCACCGCGCTGCGCAAGCCGTTGTCCGAAGCCAAGGTCGCCATCGTGACCACCGCTGGCTTGAAGCACCGCGGCGACGTCGAGCTCTGGCAGCCGGGCGATGGGTCGTACACGGTGCTCCCATCCGATGCACGGGATCTTCAGTTGTCCCACTTCAGTCCGAACTTCGACCGGTCTGGCATCGCAGCGGACCTCAACGTCGTGTATCCGATCGACCGGTTGCATGAGATGGCCGATGCCGGCGTGATCGGATCGGTCGCCGAACGACACCTGTCGTTCATGGGCGCCCAGTTCGATTTCACATCGATCATCCAGGACAGCGCACCACGAGCGGCCCAGGAGCTGATCGACGACGGCGTCGACGTGGTGATCTTCACGCCCGTTTGACCACTCTGCACGCGCACCGGTGGTGTGCTCTCCAACGTGTTCGAACAAGCCGGCCTCACGACGGTGAACCTTGCGCTGGTGCGGGGCCAGGCCGAGACCTCCAAGCCGCCACGGGCGCTCTACGTCGAGTTTCCCCTCGGCCGCCCGCTCGGTCGCCCCGACGACGCGGCGCTGCACACCAATGTGCTCAATGCCGCATTCGCGCTGCTCGATCGCAACGACGGTCCCTTCATCGTCGACTACCCCGAGGTGATCGCGGAGGAATCCGAGGAGCCTGCGAGCTGTCCCATGCCGCCGCGTCATGACCCCGACATCCATGCAGCGATCGACGAAGCCAGCGGGTTGCGCCATGCGTATCAGCGCAACGTCGAAGCAACCGGACGAACACTGCTCGGCCGGGTCGCCTCACCCGATGTCGACGGAGTCATTGCACTGATCGAGAAGCTGATCCGCTTGGAAGCGGGCGAGACGCTGGACGACGTGGAACTCGCAGGAGGCGCCGCGATCGCTGCTGGCCAAGACATCCGCGCCTACTACGAAGAGGCCGGGCTACAACTGGCCGACAACGTCACGGGTTCACGATCCCTCGAGTCGTGGTTCTACCGAACCACCGAGACCGGACAATTGATCCGGCGAGCGCAGAAGGTGATGAAGGAGCAGGGCACGGGTGATGATTTCACCGTGCAGTACCTGCTCCCCGGCACACAAGCTCGCTGATCCAGGCGTCGATCTCAGCTCGTAACGACTCTACGTGAGGTGGAAGCCGGCATCCACGTGCATGAGTTCACCGGTGATGAATGCCGCACGGTCGCTCACGAGGAACGCCACGGCTTCGGCGACGTGCGAGGGGTCTGCCACCGCACCGAGCGGCAACGACTTGCCCACGCCAGCGCGTCGCTCCGGGTCAACGAGCCCGTTCATCGTGGTGGCAGCCATCGGCGAGATCGAGTTGACGCGCACACCGAACCGTCCCAGTTCGCGCGCTGCGGTCTGGGTGACGGCGTGCAACCCACCCTTGCTGGCGGCGTAGGCGGATTGGCCAGCGTTGCCGCGCTCGCCCGAGGTGGAGGTGAGGTTGATGATCACGCCGCCGTCGCCCTGGGTCTTGAAGGCCCGGGTGGCGGCACGGATGATGGCGAACGGAGCGGTGAGGTTCGCCACGAGCGTGTCCTCCCAGCGTTCGTTGGTGACACCGGTGATGAAGTTGTCGAGCGCCACTCCGGCATTGTTCACAACGATGTCGATCCGGCCCGCTGCGGCGACCACGTCGCTCACCAGCTGGTCGCCCGCATCAGCAGAGTCCAGTTCTCCGGAGACCGCAATGGCTCCGGGGACACCGGCGGCCACCTCACCACATGATGCTGCTGAGCGCCCGTGCACGATCACGCTGGCGCCAGCAGTGGCCAGGCGCTCGGCGATCGCTCGGCCGATTCCACGGGTCGATCCGGTCACCAACGCGACCTTGCCGTCGAGTCGGTCGCTTGCAATGTTGGTCATGCTTGCGAACGTAGTTTCCGAACCTGCAGCTCGACCGATCCGGCGATCTCACATTGAACGAAAAATCAGGGGCGATCTCGGTCGGCCGCCGCCATCCTTGGAGGCGTGACTCTCGCACCCGACTCGATCACCATCCCGAACGATCTGCTTCCCGCTGACGGCCGATTCTGCTGCGGGCCGTCCAAGGTGCGCAGTGACCAGGTCGACGCTGTGGTCGCAGCGCGCGACACTCTGCTCGGCACGTCGCACCGCAAACCTCCAGTGAAGAACCTGGTCGGCGCGGTCCGATCCAAGTTGACGGACCTGTTCGGTCTGCCCGACGGCTGGGAGATCGTGCTCGGAAACGGCGGATCGACGGTGTTCTGGGATGTGGCCACGTTCGGTTTGGTGCAGGAGCGGAGCCAGCACGCCGTGTTCGGTGAGTTCTCGTCCAAGTTCGCCGAAGCCTGCGCGAGCGCACCGCACCTCGGCGAACCGAGCGTCGTCAAGAGTGATGTGGGAACGCACCCCGAGTTGAGCGAGGAGGCAGGTGTCGACCTGTACGCGCTCACGCACAACGAGACGTCCACTGGCGTAGCGATGGACCTGCGCCGACCGGCCGGAACATCTGCGTCGAACGCGCTCGTGGCTGTCGATGCCACGTCGGCTGCGGGCGGGCTCACCTGGAGCCCCGCCGAGGTGGATGTGTACTACTTCGCGCCGCAGAAGTGCTTCGCATCCGATGGTGGCCTCTGGCTGGCTGCGTGTTCCCCCGAGGCGCAGGACCGGATCGAGCAGATCGGCTCGTCAGATCGCTGGCGCCCGGCATCGCTCGATCTACAGATCGCGCTCGATAACTCGAAGAAGAACCAGACCTACAACACACCGGCCGTCGCCACACTCGTGATGCTCGATGCGCAACTGGACTGGATGCTCACCAATGGCGGACTCGAGTTCGCCGCCGGCCGCAGCGCTCAGTCCGCAGCAACGCTGTACGGCTGGGCCGACGCTCGCGATTGGGCAACGCCCTTCGTTGCCGACCCGGCCCAGCGATCGAATGTGGTCGGCACGATCGACCTCGACGATGCGATCGACGCGGGCGATGTGTGCACGGCACTGCGCGCCAACGGCATCCTCGACACCGATGCGTACCGCAAGCTCGGGCGCAACCAGCTCCGTGTCGGGATGTTCCCAGCAATCGAGCCGAGCGACGTCGAAGCACTCACCCACGCGATCGATCACGTCGTCGACCAACTCAGCTGACCGCGGCAGACACACCGAGTTCGCGTCTGATCATCGCTGCGAGCGGCAGGAGCCCGCGAACGGTGGATGCCTGCGAGCGGGAGGTATCTGCAAGCGGCGGGTGTCTGACACCGGTTGTCGTGGTGGCAGACTGCGGATGTGGATGTCTCTGAAGTGCTCGACTTCACGGTCGACGAGCTCGGGTCGCTCGAGCGGCCCGTCATGTTGGTGGGACTCGAAGGTTGGTTCGATGTAGCGAGTGCAGCGACGCACGCCGTCGATGCATTCATCGACGACGGTGCGGCGCTGATCGTCGGCGAGATCGATCCAGACCCGTTCTACGATTTCACGCAGCAGCGTCCGCTGGTCTCGGTCGATGACGGCGTCCGCACCATTCAGTGGCCAGCGAACGATGTAGTGGTTCAGCGCAACGCCGGCCACCGCGACTTGGTCGCGCTGATCGGTGTCGAACCACATATGCACTGGTCGACGTACGTGGATGCGATTGCGACCGTGGCATCGGCGCTTGGTTGTGAGGCAGTGGTGACCGTTGGATCCTCGGCAGAAGCGATCCCGCATACTCGTCGCCCGCCGGTGACCGGCAGCACGTCGAACGTGGACCTCGCTCGACGCCTCGGTCTGGTGGCGCCCTCCTATGAGGGAATCACCGGCATCGCCGGCGTGTTGCAGGCCGCACTGGAATCGCGGGGCATCCCGGCGGTGTCGCTCCGTGTCGGCATCCCGCACTATCTGATGAACGCAGAGCACCCGCAGGCCACCGCTGCGCTGTCACGCCATCTCAGCCACGTGCTCGACGTACCGACGCGCATCGATTTCGGCGAACAGATCGATTCGTGGCGCGACGTCCACGACGAGATCGTGCAGAGCGACGACCAACTACGCATGTACGTGCGAATGCTGGAATCGGAGTTCGATCGGCGAGCCGAGGCCGCGATTCCGACAGCGGACGACCTGGCTGCCGAGTTCGAAGACTTCCTCGACAACCAACGCCCCGACGACGACTGATCACCTGTCAGCCAGTCCTCACGCTCCCGATTCCGGGATCTCGCGCCCGTCCCCAATTCCCCTTCCATTCCGGGATCTCGCGCCCGTCCCCAATTCCCATTCGATTCCGGGATCTCGGGCCCGTCCCCAATTCCCAGATTCCGGGATCTCGTGCCCGTCCACAATTCCCATTCGGTCCCCAATTCCCATTCATCAGTTCGCTGAGCGGTCAAGGAAGCATGAACCCGAGCTGCCCTCAGGCAGTGAGCGGTGAAAGCTGACGCAGAGATCGGAGAAGCTGGCGCCGCTCAGGATCCGGACATGGTGATGTCGGAGATAACGAGCGACATGCCAGCGGCGCTCATTGGCAGCCATTCGAGGTCGCTGCCAACTTCGACGATGTCGAGCAGCATCCGCTGCAGCGTCGAAGCAATGGTGAACTCACGCACGGGAGCGCCGATGGTGCCGTTCTCGATCAACAGACCCGCCGCACCGGTCGAGAAGTCACCGGAGATCGGATTCACACCCGAATGCAGCCCCTGCATTTGCTGCACGAGCAAACCGTCATCGATACTCGCCACGATCTCGTCTTGCGACCGGGCGCCAGGCACCAGGGAGAGCGCGAGGCAACCCACGCCGGGGGTTCCGGCGAAGCCGCCCCGAGTGGCGTTGCCCGTGGACACTGCGTCCACGCGGCGAGCCGACGAGGAATTGTGTACGAACTGCTTGAGCACACCGTTCTCGATCAACACGTTGCGACGAGCCGCCAGCCCTTCGCCGTCGACATCGGTCGACGTGTAGGCCTTCGGGTTCGTGGGGTCGTCGACGAGGGTGACGATCGGGTTCGCCACTTCCTCACCCACGCGATCCTTGAAGAGCGAGCGCCCCTTGGCGACTGCCATGCCGTTGAGCGTGGACGAGATCACCCCGAGGAACTGCGCGGTGACGAATGGGTCCAGCACCACGGTGACCGACTTCGAGGCCGGCTTGGTGGCGCCGAGTAACCGCGTGGCTCGCTCGCTCGCTTCACGGGCGGCACGAGCGAGGTCGAATTCATCGGGCGAGTCGCCGACGGAAAAGCCGAAACCGGTCTGGGTTTCAGCGTCGTCGCCATCGCCCTCGTCGGCGAGTGTGGACACCGACACATAACAACCGTTCTCGCGACCTGCCTGGCGGATTCCGGCGGTGGAGGCAACGGCGGCCTCTCCCCATGCGTCCGCATAGTTCGCATCGTCGACGCGCACACGAGGGTCTTGCCCTGAGGCGAGCTTCTCGAGTTCTTTCGCGATATCGATTTTGCGATCGGTGGCGAACTCGGCGAGTGCGTCGTTCCACAGCGACTGCTCGGTGGCGGCGACGCCGTCGGGTTCGGCGAGGCCGGCGAATTCGTCGCTGGTGCCGAACACGACGTTGTCGCGAGCTTCAGCGAGCACGTCGCGCACGGCGTCCTCGTCGAGCGTGCCGGCGTACGCGAAGCCGGTGCGACCGTCTTTGATCACGCGAATGCCGATGCCTTCGGACTGTGCCGATACGAAGTGTTCGACGTCGCCTTCATAGACACGCACTTCGGTCTCGCCACCGCGGGAGACGAACGCTTCGATCTGCTCGCTCCCGGCTGCCTGGGCGATCACCCGGTCAGCTACCGCCTGCAACTCGTCGGTGGTGTCAACGGGACCCGCGCTCATGCTGCGGTGCCGCCAACCGTGAGGGCCTTCACACGCAGCGTCGGCTGGCCGTCGCCTACCGGCACGCCCTGGCCGTCTTTGCCACACGTTCCGGGGCTCCCCATGGAGAAGTCGTTCGCCAGCATGTCGATGTCCTGCAGCACCTTGGGGCCGTTGCCGATGAGGTTGCCGTCGCGCAGCGGCTCGGTGATCTTGCCGCCTTCGATGAGGTAGGCCTCGGTCATACCGAAGACGAAGTCGCCCGAGGCGGTGTTGACCGAACCGCCGCCGAGCTTGGCGACGTACACACCGGATTCGGTGTCGGCGACGATCTCGTCGGGCTGGTGCGGTCCGTTCATCACGTAGGTGTTGGTCATGCGAACCATCGGCAGGTGCTGATAGCTCTGGCGGCGGCCGTTGCCGGACTGCGGACGACCGTCCTTGCGCGACCGCAGGAAATCCCACATGTAGTCGGTGAGGATGCCGTCTTCGATCAGGACGTTGCGCTGGGTTTTGGAGCCTTCGTCGTCCACTCCGAGCGTGCCCCACTCGCCGGGCATCGTGCCGTCGTCGACGAGTGTGACCATCTCGTTGGCGACCTGCTGGCCGACCTTGCCGGCGTACACCGACGCACCTTTTTGAATGTGATCCGCTTCGAGACCGTGGCCGCATGCCTCGTGGAAGAGCACGCCGCCGGTTCCGTGCTTGATGACGACCGGCATCTCCCCGGATGGAGCCGGCCGTGCCGCGAGCTTCGTGATTGCTTGGCGGGCAGCTTCACGCGCCATCTCCTCGACGTCGACCGTGTTGAAGATCTCGAAGCCAACGGTGTGGCCCATCGACTGGTATCCGGTTTGCATCCCGCCGTCACCGTTCGCAACGGCGTTGATTCGCAGGAGCGTGCGGATGACCTCATCATCGGCGAGCACACCATCGGTGTTGGCAACGAGCACCCGCTTGGTGCTGTCGCCGTAGCCGGCGGACACCTGGACGATCTCGGGTCCGTAGGCGCGGGCTGCTTCGTTCATGCGGTTCAGCAGCTCGACCTTGCGGGCCTTCTCGATCGAGTCAGGCCGATGAACGATCGGATTCGGGCGGTGCGCTGCGGCACGGGTGAGCCCGACGGTGTTCACACCGCCCCCACCTTGGCTCGCGGCTGCTGCAGCGGCGGTGGCTGCTGCGTTGAGACCTGCCTCGGAGAGATCAGACGTGTAGGCGAAGCCCGTGGTGTCGCCTGCGATGACACGGATGCCTGCGCCTCGATCGCGCCCTGAGGTGACCTGTTCGATCCGGCCGTCGTCGAGACCAGCAGACGTCGACCGTTTGTCCTCGGCGTACACCTCAGCGAATTCGGCACCGGTCTTCGTAGCACCGGCGAGCACTCGTTCCAGGACGTCTTTTTCGATCACGGTTCCAGTGTACGAAGGGGTAGCCGCTGTGGCATTTCGGAGCCGACGTTCGCGAAGGGTTTATCTGGTCGACTCGTCGGCGACCCGATCGACTCATCCCACGTGCGGTGGCGGAAACACCACACGGGCGTTAGCGTTCGGGATCGTGACGGTGGAGACGGGCATGCGGGGGTCGGCCACGCTGGTCGTTGAGCCGAACGACACTGCGACAGCATTGAAGTCCGGCGATATCGACGTGCTGGGAACACCGCGCCTCATCGCACTCTGCGAGGAGGCCACGATGGTCGCACTCGCCGACGCGCTCGACGACGCCCACTGCTCCATCGGCATGAGAATCCGCGTCGATCACCTTCAGCCCACCCCGATCGGTGCGTCGGTCACCGCCGATGCGGTCCTCGACAAAATCGATGGTCGGCGTCTCACGTTCACGGTGTCGGTATCCGACAGCGGTGGGCTCGTTGCTGCTGGCAAGATCACACGTGCGGTCGTCGACCGGTCGGCGTTCCTCGACAAGTGCTGTTCGGCTTGACCCGCGGGTCCTGTTCGCCGGCGCACGTCGTTTCCTCACGTCATCTGCGCTGACGTCAAATCCGCGTCAGCAAACGCTCCGGAGCGAATACAGTGGTGCTGGTGACTCCGGGGAGCGACAGCGACGAGGCCCCCGGGCGCGTCCATCGCCTCTACTGGTGGAAGGAAGCACTCATCGTCGGGGCGTTCTACGTGGTGTATTCGTGGATACGGAACCGATTCGGATCCAACATCATCGCCGCCGACGGTGTACCCGAAGCCGCGTTTCACAACGCTGAACGAATCATCCGCTGGGAGCGCGCCATCGGGCTGTTTCACGAAGAGTCGGTCCAAGAGCTGTTCCTTGCGCAGCGCTGGTTCATCCAGTTCTGGAACGTGTACTACGGCACCGCTCACTTCTTCGTCACACTCGCCGTGTTCGTCCTGCTGTTCTTCAAGCGCAAAGACGTGTTCCCTCAATGGCGCAACACGCTCGCAGCCATGACCGCGTTGGCGATCATCGGTTTCGCCTTCTTCCCGCTGATGCCACCGCGACTGCTCGATCAGCCGTGCCCGAGCCCCGACAGCGTCGAGTTCGGCGGCGCCTGCGTGGAAAGCTCGCTGCGCGGCGGCAAGGAACTCACCTTCGACGGTTCGAACGGATTCGGTTTCGTTGACACGCTGAGCGTCTACGGCGGTCCGTGGCGCTTCGACTCCGAAGAAGTGGCTTCGATCTCGAATCAGTACGCAGCCATGCCGAGCTTGCACATCGGGTGGTCCACCTGGTGCGCCTTGGCCGTGTGGCCGCTGCTGCGCCGTCGGTGGACGCGTGTGGCGGTGCTGCTGTACCCGCTGGCCACGCTCTTCTGCATCGTGGTCACGGCAAACCACTTCTGGCTCGATGGCGCAGGAGGGCTGCTCGTTTTCTCCGTCGGCGCCCTCATTGGGTGGGGGATGCATCGTTGGAACCAGAACCGATTGGACCGGCGCGACATGCTCAATCAGATGCTTGCTGAACGTTCTGGCGGCTCCCTCAAGTCACTCAAGCTGTCTGCAGTGGCGTCGGAGATCATCGACGACGTGGCTGGCGACGGCGAGCCGAACGACGCTGCGAACTGACGCCGAGCGCGGCGTCGCATGCAGAACGAGGCGCTGTCGATCTGCAGCGATCTCACGAGCATCGCCCGCTGTGTCACCCATGTGCCGGCCCGGCACCGTAACCTAGGCACCACATGAGCCAGATGCGTCTCAACCCTCTCAACGGGCGATGGGTGACGATCGTCCCAGATCGCGCCGGGCGGCCAAACGATTTCGCCCCCCGGGACCCGAGCGATGACTTCACGCTCGATCGTCCCTGCCCGTTCTGCCCAGGCAATGAAGAAGAGACCCCGCCGGCGCTCGAGACCATCGATGACGATGGCAAGTGGTCGATGCGGGTCATCCCGAACAAGTATCCGGCGTTCGACGGCGACGATGCGTTTGCGGTCCACAACCTCGGCCCGGTGCACGTGAAGGCGGAAGCGAGCGGCATCCACGAGGTGTTCGTCTACGCCCCCGAACACGAAGGGGGCCTCCACGACCTCGATGACCAGCAGGCCGCCGAACTGATGCACGTCCTCAAGCGGCGCCTGACCGAACATGCCGAGTTGCCCTTTGTTCGCTACACGCAGGTGATCGTCAACCACGGGCGCGAGGCTGGAGCGTCGGTCGAGCATCCCCATGGCCAGATCCTCGGCCTCCCGTTCGTGCCGAGCGAGGTACTCGACGAAGAACGTGCCTTCGCCCGATTTGCCGGTGGATCGTTGCTCGAAACCACCATCGCTGCCGAGACCGCAACGGGCCACCGAGTGGTCATCGCGAACGACGACGTGGTCGTCATGTGCCCCTTCGCCAGTGGCGTGCCGTACGAGATGATTGTCATCCCGACCGAGCAGCACGCACACCTTCCTGACTCGTCCGATCAGTCGCTCGCCGCAGTGGGCATTGCCCTGCGCGACGCGATTGCGCACCTGTACAAGGCACTCGGCGATGTGGCGTTCAACCTCGGGTTGCACACCGCACCGCATCAGCACACCGGCGACTACCACTGGCACCTGCACATCTGGCCACAGATCACCACGCAGGCAGGCTTCGAACGAGGCACGGGCGTGATGATCAACATCGTGGCGCCCGAAGAAGCAGCGGCAACGCTGCGTTCTGTCAGCGCCAACGTGTAGTCGAGCTGCGCTGCTCAGCTCGGCCGACGCTCAGTCAGGCCGAGTGGGGCTTGCGAGCCACACGACCGACATCGGGCCCACGTCGAGGAGCGCTGACGATCCCTGTCCTTGCCATGGCTCGTCGTGGGTGGCTTCGATCGGGCCGATCGACCGGTGGCCACTCCCCCACCATGCGGCCGCGTCGGTGTCGAGAATCACTTCCCATTCGCCGTTCCACGGCAACCCGATTCGGTAGCCGGGACGCGGAACCGGCGTGAAGTTCGCGATGCACGCCACTGCCGCTGCGCCGTGATCATCCCAGCGCAGGAATGCATACATCGAGTGTTCGGCGTCGTCGGCGTCGAGCCATTGAAAACCTGCCGGATCGTCATCGCGACGCCACAGCGCCGGGAATGCATCCGCTGATCGACTCATCTCACCCAGCACGTCGTGGACGCCTCGGTGGGAGGGATGGTCGAGCAGATGCCATGGCAGCTCCGCGGCATCGTTCCATTCCTGCCAGGGCGCCAGTTCGGCGCCCATGAACAGCAGCGGCGAGCCCGGCATCGCCCACTGCCAGGCAAAAAGGGACCGCAGCCCGGCGAACTTCTGCCAGTCGTCGCCACCCATCTTCGCCACGAGGCTGCCCTTGCCATGTACCACTTCGTCGTGACTCAACGGCAGCACGAAACGCTCGTTGTAGGCGTACAGCTGAGCGAAGGTCAACTCGTTGTGATGATGAGCACGGTGCACCGGATCGAGTTCGAGATACCCGAGCGAATCGTGCATCCACCCGAGGTTCCACTTATGACTGAATCCCAATCCGCCTTCCGACACGGCCTGGGTGACGCCCGGCCATGCGGTCGACTCTTCCGCGATCATCAAGACGTCAGGGAACTCATCCGCCACGACGGTGTTGGTCTCCTGGAGCAGCCGGATCGCTTCGAGGTGCTCTCGACCCCCGTGTTCGTTCTGGCTCCACTCTCCGTCGTTCCGCGAGTAGTCGAGGTACAGCATCGAAGCAACCGCATCGACACGCAGTCCGTCGATATGGAACTCGTCGAGCCAGTAGAGCGCGTTCGCCACGAGGAAGTTGCGGACCTCGTTGCGGCCGTAGTCGAACACGTAGGTACCCCAGTCGGGGTGCTCGCCGCGCTGCGGGTCGCCATGCTCGTAGAGCGGTGTCCCGTCGAAGCGCCCGAGGCTCCAGTCGTCTTTGGGAAAGTGCGCAGGCACCCAATCGACGATCACCCCGATGCCGCGCCGATGCATGGCGTCGACGAAGCGTCGACACCCTGCGGGATCCCCGAATCGCGCCGTCGGTGCGTAGTAGCCCGACACCTGGTAACCCCATGAGCCCCCGAACGGGTGCTCTGCGATCGGGAGGAGTTCGACGTGGGTGAAGCCGAGCCGGGCAACGTGTTCGCCGATCTGTTCAGCCAGCGTGTCCCAGTCGGCAGCAGCTCGCTTCCACGAGCCGAGGTGCACTTCGTAGACCCGCATGGGAGCGTCACCGGCCAACGTGGCGCCGCGCCGCTCCATCCAGTCGTCGTCGTTCCAATCGAATGGCTCGAACGACGGCACGACACTCGCGTCGCTGGGAGGCCGCTCGGTTTGGCGTGCCATCGGGTCGGCCTTGCGTGTGGTCCGACCCTCGGCGGTGGTGATCTCGAACTTGTAGTGGTCGCCTGCGCCCGCACCGGTCGACACCACCGACCAGATGTCGGACGGGCCTTTGATGTCCACGCGTTGCAGTGGCTCAGGCTGCCAGTTGTTCCAATCACCCACGACTGCAACAGCACGTGCGTTGGGCGCCCACACGGCGAACCTGGTGGCAGCGACGCCATCGGCTCGCTCGCCCACCGGCTGCGGTCCCAAGAGCTCCCACAAGCGGCGATGCGTTCCCTCGCCGAATAGATGGAGGTCGAGCTCACCGATGTGTTGATCGTTTCCCGGCATCGGTCTCCACCGTACCCGCACCTCCGTTTGCGGTGCGCCACGCTCGACGTGCCCGACACTATTGGCGGGCGTAGTCTCGTGAGGGTGAGCCCGACACTGATGCTGTTGAACGGGCCGCCGGCATCGGGCAAGTCAACGGTTGCCGAACGGCTCGTGGCGCTGCGACCGCTTGCGCTCGCAGCACTCATGTCGTTCCTCGACACGCGGTCCATCGAGTGGTGATCATCGTGTTGGAACCGTTGCCCTTGCGGCGAGCGTCAGACCTTGCGTGACGAACCATCGACGCAAACGCATCAACAAGCGAGGTCCGTTCTGGATCGTCGGGCTCGCAACCGTGTCCATTTCCTGCGGAGCGAGCACCGAAGCCGTACCCACTGCTCCAACGTCGACGTCGATTGCCACTGGGTTCGAGTCGACCGACTCGGTCGTCGTAACGAGACCCGCCCCCTCCACGGTCACCGAAACCAGTGCGACTGCGGCTCCGCTGACATCGCCGGACGTGCCAGAAACGGCACCGGCATTCGACCCCGCTCGTGCCGGCGAAGAGCTCGGGTTCGGTTCGATCGGCCCGCGGATCAACCTTCCCCAGCCGTGGCCGCTCGACACCATCTACACGGACCTCGAACCAGGCGCTCTCGTGGTCGAATTCGCCCCGCCCGACCAGGACTGCATCGCTGCACAGGCCACCGCAACGATCGGTCGAGGCGGCGCGATTCTCGTGAGCTTGTGGGTCGAGGGCGATCGGGATGGCGAGGCGTGCGCGGATGACACCGGCATCAACCGCGTCAGCGTTGCGCTGAGGGAGCCGATCGACGGCCGCCGGATCTACACCAGCACCGTCGCAGAAACGGGCGGGGCCAGTGCTGCGGCAGAGGCATTCGCCGACTTGATCATCGGGTTGACCGGGCAGGAAGCAATCGACGCCGCCCGCGACGCAGGCTTCGACGTGCGTGACATGACGAACGTCGACGCGGTCGACAGCGACTTCAATCCGGCCAGGATCAACGTCTCGACAACGAACGGCATCGTCGTCTTTGCGGTCGTGTACTGACATGGCAACCCCGTCTGCTGATCAGCACGTCAACGCTTCGGCTCCGAACCCGGCGACCACGTCGTTGAGGATCAGGTAGCTGGACCGGGCGAACGGCTCGAAGCTCGATTGCTCTTCGCCAATTCTGACAAGCCCCATGTTCGAACGCCCGGCTACCGTCGAGCGACGCACCTGATCTCAGAAGGCGTCTTGGTACTGGCGTCATCGCGTGGTCTACAGAACGCGTACGCAGCGGCCGACTTTGACTATCGCTTCCCCGAGGGCTTGCAGGACCTGTTCGAGACGAGCACCGTCATCGCGTTGACGACATCTGACGCTGACGAACTTGAGGTGGAGGTGCGCGTGAGCGAAGACTTCTTGCACGGAGCATTCGACCTCGAGTTGAACCAACACCTGGTACTTGAAGAGGGAGATGATCTCCTCGTGCTGTCACATGCCTCATTCACGATGATCTGCGATCACCACGGGGGCGATCATGCGGCCTCTCCGATGCCGGTTGACACGGTGGCAGGAATCGCAGCAGGTACGTACAAGGTGAACGTCTGTGTTGAGAACCAGTACGACCACGAGGACGCCGACTTCCTTCAGAGCTACAAACTCATCGTGTCGCTGATGGAAGTGCCCGAGGTGCGGTGGGAGAACCGCGTGATGGATCTGTCGAACTCCTGACCCGGGCACGTTCGATCGGTCATACACGATTGGATCGTGCGGCTCGGTTCCGGGTTAGTAGACGATGTCGAGCGAGTAGCGCAGTGCTTCGTCGAGACGAGCGCGTGTGAATTCGTCGAGGTGGCCGACGCGCTGTTCGTCGAGGGCGTCGAGCGGGATGGTGATGACGTTGTCGCAACTGATGACGCACGCCTCGGGCAGGCCGTGTTCAGCACCGAGTTCGACTTCGGATCGGATTCCACGAATGGTGCGTGTGATGGGTGCACAGGTCACCGAGGTCAGGACCGCAATCGCGGCATCTCGGGTCAACACGCACACAGGCCGGCGGCCAGCAGGAGGACCGAGCTCCGCCCAGAAGATGTCGTTGCGAGCTACCACGCAGGAGTGGTCTGAGCAGCGAGTCGTCGAGCGGACTGGACGAGACGGGGGTCGGCGGGCTGGCGCTCGTACGCGGAGCGAAGCTGGCGATCGGCCGCTGCGAGTCCTTCGGCGTCGAGCACAGCTTGCGCGCCGCGGCGCATCAGTTCTGATCGATTGGTGCCGAGGCCGGCAGCCAATGCATCGAGTTGTTCGACGAGATCGTCGTCGAGTTGAACGAGTACTTCACGTCGGGCCATGACCATATGGTAACCCATATGGTCATCGAGTAGAACAACGACCGGCACCTCGATCCGCACCCGCTCGTGCACGGCACTTGAGGGCGGGACGGATCTGTTCGAGCCTCGGGCGAGGCCGTCCTCAAATTTCTTCGCTCGACCCCCTGATTTCGGCCGAACTCTGAGGTACCCCTTCGCTTGAATGGAACCTATGAACCCGACCGTGATCGCCGAGTGCGTGGAGGAACTCGATCGCCTGATCGACCCCACGCCCGAGGTCACTGCTGCTACACGAGCCATGCGGATCCACCGGTCCGAACAGCTCGATGAAATCCGTGATGTGGTCGACCGAGCAGCGTTCTACCGCTACGGGTACCGCTCGGCCACGGATTGGTTGGTGGTCAGTACCGGCGAGGGCTACGGACACTGCAAGCTCACGTTGCACCTCGCTGACCGGGTTCGCCACATGCCCATCGTCAACGCCACCTTCGCTGCTGGCGACCTCGCGGAATCGAAGCTCCGACTCCTCACTCAGGCATGGAGCGACGACGTTGCCGAAGCCTTCGCCCGTGACGAAAAGATGCTGCGTGACTGGGCGGTCACCCTGCCATTCAAGGACTTTCGGTTCGTGCTCGACACATGGCGAATGCGCGCGGCCCCCGATCGAGAAGCCACGACCGCACAGGAACAGTTCGACTCGCGCGCACTGCACTTGTCGAAGCTGATGGATGGCGTCGGCGTGGTCGACGGAGTCATCGACCCCGAAGGCTTTGCCCTGCTTCGAGAAGCGATTCGAGCACTGTCACAACCAGTCGATGGGGAAAGCCGAAGCGCTGCGCAGCGCCGTGCCGATGCACTGGTCGAAATGGCTCGCGTCACGTTGCGCACGCTCGATCCGGCTCCCGGGAAGAAGCGTCGCAAGCCGAAGGTGATCGCCACGATCGCGTACGACGATCTGGTCGAAGGGTCGGGCGGCGGCGTGATCGACACCGACATCGACACCACCGTCGTGACGGGCGAGACCGTGCGGCGGATGGCATGCGACTGCGACGTGCATCGATACATCACCAACCCACTTGGCACCGTGGTCGACTACGGGCGTTCGCAGCGCGTCGTGTCCGATCCATTGTTCGACACGCTGCTCATCAGGGACCACGGATGCCGCTGGGCGGGTTGCTCGATCCCCGCCGGATCCTGCGACGCCCATCACGCCACCCACTGGCTTGATGGTGGCGACACCAAGCCCGACAACCTGGTGTTGCTGTGCTGGTTCCATCACCATCTGCTGCACGAGCAGCATTGGAGAATCGAGCCCCTCGGGGGCGGTCACTTCACCTTGCAGTCGCCACACGGCGACACCCAACTGCTTCGACCGCCCCAGATCGGCCTTGACCTGCCCTCGATCAGAACATCGCCTCACCGCGGTAGCGGCCCTCGGGAATGAGCAGCCCGCGCACCAGACTCGCCAGGGGATCGTCCGCTGCCGTGAGCCGGTCGGCAACGGCGAGCAAGGCTCGCCGAGCGCCGTCCCGCCGAAGATCCAATCGTTCAACGCGTCCTCGGCATTGCTGCAGCTGACCCACGGCTACAGTCCCAGCCGTGCGTGTGCTGATGCTGAGCTGGGACTATCCACCCAGGGAAACCGGCGGCACGGCAGCGCACGTCGTCGGGTTGTCCAACGCGCTTGCCGCTGCGGGCCATGACGTCGTCGTGTTGACCATCGCCGACCGACGTGCCGACAACGCAGCCGAGAGCGCCGGACCCGTGCGCGTGTTGAGAGCCGACGTGGGACTCCCGCACATTCCTGACGAGCGGCGACTCGCGCTGATTGCATCGGCGAACCACACCATTGCCCAACTGGCGCTCGACGCCGACTCGCCCCTCGCCGGCTGGGTCCCCGATGTCGTTCACGGCCACGACTGGACGGTGGGCTGGTCCGCTGAAACGCTCGCCCGGCACCACGGCGTGCCGTTCGTGCTGACGATGCACGGGACTGAGCGCGTCCGCCACGGCGGCAACCTTCCGCCCGGCGAGCCCACCGACATCAACGCCATCGAGTGGTGGCTGGCATTTCGCGCCGACCGGCTCGTTGCCTCGACACGCTTCATGATCGACCAACTCGTGAATGGGTTCGAGCTGTCGCCCGAACAAGTCGCCCGCGTCCCGAACGGGATCGACCCTGCGCTGTGGGACGGCCACGATCGCCCCACCGACCGCGAACCGCTCGTGGTTTCGTGGGGGCGCGTCCAGTACGAAAAGGGCTTTCAGGTCCTCGCACGAGCCATGTCCACCCTGCGTCAGCGAGTTCCGAACGTGTCGTGCACGATTGCGGGTCGAGGGAGCTATCTCCCAGAGCTCCAAACTCAGATCGACGTCGAAGGCGTGAGCGATCTCATCGACCTTCCCGGCTTCTTGCGTGACGACGAGTTGCGTCAGGTGATCCATCGGGCCGGATGCGTCGTGATCCCGTCGCTCTACGAACCGTTCGGGCTCGTCGCACTCGAAGCGCTCGCCGCTGGCGCGCCGCTAATCGTGGCCCGAACCGGTGGGTTGTCCGAGCTGATCGCGGGAACCGACGCCGGCCTCACGTTCGAGCCCGGCAACCCGGACGACCTCGCACACTGCGTTGAGCTGGTGCTTCGCGACTCGATGCTCGCCCAGCAGCTCACCGCGAATGCCCGCACGCTCATCGAGACGAAATATGCCTGGGAGGCCATCGCTGCATCGGTCGTTCAGCTGTACGCAAGCGCCGCTCGAACCCACGTCGCTTGACCAACGCGCAGCAGTACCCTCGCTGCGTGCGTCCAACCCATCAGTTCAATGTCACCAGTGAAATCCCTGCCTCGCTGTCAGCGCTGCCTGCACTCGCCGCCAACTTGCACTGGGCATGGGATCGCGAACTCGCTGCCGTGTTCGATCAGATCGGGCGTCGCTCGGGCCAGCATCCGACCGACCTGATCCGTCGGACCGCCCCACGACGATGGGTCGAACTCGCTGCCGATGAATCCTTCGTCGAACAAGTCGCCGCTGCGAAGCGTCGCCTCGACAGCGCGCTCGGCGACTCCACCTGGTTCGGCGACCGCACATCGCCACTCCAGAGCATCGCCTACTTCTCGCCGGAGTTCGGCATCACCGAAGCACTCCCCCAGTACTCCGGCGGGCTCGGAATTCTTGCCGGCGACCACCTCAAGGCATCGTCTGACCTGGGCGTTCCACTCATCGGCGTCGGGCTGCTCTACGCCGAGGGCTACTTCCGGCAGCGGCTGAACGCTGACGGCTGGCAAGAAGAACGCAACGAAACCATCGACCCGAACGCACTCGGCATCGTCAACACCGGCATCGTCGTCGAGGTCGACCTGGCAGACCAGACTGCGCTGGTCCAAGTGTGGCGAGTCGATGTGGGCCGGATCCCGCTGTACCTACTCGACACCAACGTGCCGGGCAACCCGCCCGAGATCGTGTCGATCACGAACCGCCTGTACGGCGGCGATGAACAGCACCGTCTGCGCCAGGAGATCGTGCTCGGCATCGGCGGTGTGCGAGCCCTGCGCGCACTCGAACTCAACCCCCAGGTGTTCCACATGAACGAGGGCCACGCCGGCTTCCTCGGGCTCGAACGGGTCCGCGAGTGGATCGATCGCGGGCTCACGTTCGCCGAGGCGGTCGAAGCCGTTCGAGCGGGCGGCGTGTTCACCACGCACACACCGGTCCCAGCGGGAATCGATCGCTTTCCACGCGACCTGTTCGAGCGGTACTTTGCCGACTTCGCACCGCAGCTCGGCATCACGTTCGAGGAGCTGTTCGAGCTCGGTCGCCGCAACGACGAGCCCGATGGCAAGTTCAACATGGCGGTCATGGGCATGCGTTTGGCGTCGCGCCGCAATGGTGTCGCCGCACTTCACGGATCGGTCGCACGCGACATGTTCTCGGGAATGTGGCCCGAATTGCCGACCCAGGAAACGCCGATCGGTCACATCACGAACGGCGTGCATGCGCGCACGTGGGTCAGCGATCGCGTCGACGAACTGCTGTCCGATGTCGTTGGCGACAGCTGGCACCTGGCGGATGAGGGCGAGTTCGCACGGGTTGGCGACATCGACCACGCCAAGATCTGGTCGGTTCGGCGCCAGGGCCGCGAAGAGCTCGTGGATCTCGTTCGCGACCGGCTCGGCGGCGACCTACTCGATCCTGATGTGCTCACCATCGGGTTCGCTCGACGCTTTGCGACCTACAAGCGCGCCAACCTCCTGCTGGGCCAGCTCGACCGGCTCCGTGAACTCGTCCTGAATGCTGACCGGCCGGTGCAGTTCGTTTTCGCGGGCAAGGCGCACCCGGCTGATCACCCCGGCAAGTCACTGATGCAGCAGATTCACCAGATCACGCGCGACGCGGACATGCGGCATCGGTTCGTGCTCATCCCCGACTACGACATCGGTATCGCTCGAACGATGTACCACGGCTGCGACGTTTGGCTCAACACTCCGAGACGCCCCATGGAGGCATGCGGAACCAGCGGCATGAAGGCGGCGTTGAACGGCGTGCTGAACTGCTCGATCCTCGACGGCTGGTGGGACGAGATGTCCAACGGCACCAACGGATTCGACATCCCATCGTTCGAAGACGATCACGACGATGCTCGCCGTGACCAGCGCGAAGCGAACGCCACATTCGAAGTCCTCGAACAGCAGCTCGTCCCGCTGTACTACGACAACGGAGACGATGGACTGCCGCACGGCTGGATCGAGCGGATCAAGAACAACTGGGTCAGCCTCGGCTGGAACGTGATCGCCGGACGGATGGTTCGCGACTACACGACCGAGCTGTACGAACCCGCAGCTGCCGCGGCCGATTCAGCAACGCTCGACGACGCGAACCCCGCACGCGAGCTCGCTGCGTGGCGAGCGGGCGTCAGCTCGGTGTGGTCCACGGTGTCGGTGACCGTCGACGACTCGTCGTCGCTCGGTGACGGGATCGCCGGGACGCCACGCTCGATCGCTGCAACGGTCGACCCCGGCAAGCTGCGCCTCGACGAGGTCGCAGTCGAGATCGTCCACGGACCACTCGACCCCTCCGGTGCCCTCGACGGTCCACAGCTCGAAACCGTCGCGATGCACGATGACGGGTCCGGCCGTTTCACGGGTGAGTTCGTGCCGACCGGCGCCGGCCCTTGGGGGGTGGCCGTTCGAGCCATGCCGACTCACGTCGGGCTGAGCAGCCGGTTCGAAACCGGCCTCGTCGCTCTCGGGTGAACAGCGCCCGTCCCACACCCCTACGGATGGTGCTCGCATTCGGCGGGCTCAACGGAACACTCGCTGCCGGGTACGGCGTGCTGTTCACGATCGTCGACGACTACAAGACCGAGTACGGCATCGGCGCCGGTGCGATCGGTTTCGTCATCGGAATCGGCTTCCTGTCCGGATTCATCTCCCAAGTGCTGTTCGCACCGTTCGCTGACCGGGGCCACGCCCGCAAGACCGTGGTCATCGGGGTGGTCGTCAGCGTGGCCGGATTGCTCCTCATGGCGGTTGGGACCAGCCTGTTGCCGATCGTGATCGGCAGGATGATCAACGGGTTGGGTGTCGGCGCGGCGAGCCCTGCCATTCGGCGCATCGTGATCTTGGCCGATCCGGAGAACCTGGGGACCAACCTCGGTCGCTTGCTCTCGGCGGATGTGTTCGGCTTCGCCATGGGTCCCGCAATTTCTGCGGTACTCGTTGGCCCATTCGGCATCCCGGCGCCGTTCATCGTGGTCGGGACCGTCTCGCTCGTGCTGCTGCCGATCGTTGCGCGAGTTCCGGTGGACGAAACCTCTGCGGCGTTGCGTCCCAAGAAGCGTCTGGCCCTCGACCTGTTGCGACATCGCCCGTTTGCCGGAGCCACCGTGCTCGCTGGCGTGACCTTCATCATGATCGGTGGTTTCGATGCCCTGTGGTCGCTCGTACACGATGAGCTGGGCACCGAAGAGTGGATTGCCAACCTCGGCATCACGCTGTTCGCGCTGCCGCTGATCTTCCTCGGACCATGGGGCGGACGCCTCGCGCAGTCGTTCGGCCCGTTCAAGCTCGCGGCGATCGGCCTGATCGCCGGCGCTGGGTTCCTGATGGGATACGGGCTGTTGCCGACCGGCGGTCTGATCTTCGCGCTCGCCATGTTCCACGCGCTCAGCGACGGTGCGACGATCTCGGCTGCCGGTGTCGCTGCCGGCATGGTCGTTCCCGCAGACCGGCAGGCTGGCGCCCAGGGAATGCTCGGCGCATCACAGGCGCTGATGGCAGGCGTGATGGCGATGGTCACCGGCCAGGTCTACGAGTCGTTCGGCCGCACCGTTGCCTATGCCGTCGTGGCGGGCTCGATCGTGGTCGTGACCGCCATCGGGCTGTGGCTGGCCAAAGACGCCTGGTCGCTCAAGCAGGAACCCGACAGCCACCCGGTGTCAGACACCCGTTGACCGCAAGCCTGTCCAAGCCATCCGATGTCAGACGTGGGTTGGCTACTTGCCGGTGAAGTCGGCCTTGCCGGGGCCGTTCTCGAGGAAGCTCTTCACACCGATCTGGCTGTCATCGGGGCCGAACACTTCGACGAAACCGTCGACTTCGAGCGCCAGACCTGCCTCGAGCGATGTCGACAACCCGGCGTCGATGGCCCGCTTGGTGATGCCCTGCGCAGCGAGTGCACCCTTGGCCACTTCGGTCGCAAGGGCGAGCGCACGGTCGTGCAGTTCTTCTGGAGCGACGACCTCGTCGGCGAGTCCGATCCGAAGCGCTTCTTCGGCCTTGACCTGACGACCGGTCATGCACAGTTCCTTGGCCTTCGACGGGCCGATGAGACGCGCAAGACGCTGGGTTCCGCCGCC